>NZ_JBQAHM010000019.1:0-52159 GCF_051916885.1 Bacillus cereus group sp. MYBK14-1
TAGCTCGGCTGTCTTAGGACGAATTCGTTAGCTACCAAAAGTAACGACTAACCGAGAAGCCCCCACTTCAAACAGTCCGTTAGGACGTTAAGTGGCGGGTAGTTCACAAACCTAGAAACGTATATTTTATTAATTCTAAAATAAAACCCTTACTTGATAGCGAATTAGTAAATTTAATTCTTATTTAACAATATAAATTTTTTCTTCATAATATGTTTTGTAGCGATTCATATGAAAGCGGGCTGAATGATTATGCTTTATTCGAATATAAGTAAGCAAATTAGAGTACATTCTCATGGTGCAGTTGGGGTTCATGCTATAACACATAGTGCTGCACACAGTACAGTTCAAGCTGTTCATCAAGCATTGCAAATGCAACAACAAATGTATGAAAGTATGCAGCCGCCTATTTATCTGGATATGCAACCATACTATATATCTGGAGGTTATTACAACCCTATAGTGATTTCAGGGGAAGGGATATATTTTTCAACAATTCCTTATGAAACTGTATACAATCTATAGAAAGATTTTGATTGTTAAATTAGTATTTATAAGTAATAATGGTTTTACTAAATTGGTATAAAAAAAGAGCAGCTGAACAGGGTGTTCTCCCCATAATTATGAATTATTCTCCATCATACGTGCAAACAATTATAGGTTATTTTAAATTGAAATATTTTCAAAATACACAAGGACATCTCGCCTAAATTGAATGAGTAAAGAAAGCATACTAAGAGAGCAAAAAATGCTTATCAATCAAAAAAATTTTCTTCATTTTATAACTTGTTGAAAAGTATAAGATACTTTTTTGCAAATGACAGAGGGTTCTCAATTGAACTAAAATGTACAAACATAAGTAATGGATTCATAAAAAGCCAATGGTTATGGAGAGAATCAATAATTATTCCTTGTTGTTGTAAAAGAAATATAAAAGGGTATACTTCTTCTTGCCTTAAAGCAGTTTCTCCTAAATTTAAAGCATTTCCCTGTTCAGCTAAGCTTTCAAATGAAAACATAGCCCCAATGACGTGATTGGGGGCCGCATTCCTTCCCATAATTGAGGTATATAAATTATTCCTTTTTATTTTTACTGAACAAACTCCATCTTCAACTGTATGTTTCCCACCTAAGATTTGTCCAAATTGTTCACATAAGGTATTCATATTAGCCATGAATCTTTCTCCTTTTAAATAAGACTTATATTATAAGGTTTACTTAAAAGGTTAAAAACATAGAACAGGTACAGAACTCTTCTGTTAAAAAATATAATAGTTATGACAATTTAAAATAAACTATGAATAATTTTATTTAATATTTGTTCTACCGTATTTAATAATGAATTTTTATTTTTGTTTATTATAGAAAGACTAACATTATACTCATCTACATTAAAATTATTTTCTGTATAATCAATACTGTTTATCATGTGCTGGAAAGCGTTCGACATTTCATTTAATCCATGTATTAGAATCGAATGTTCTTCTAATATGATATTTGGAGGTATTGTTGTTTTTAGCCCTTTTAAGTTCTCATCAAAATTCTTAGTGTATGCTACAAGTTTTTGATGTGTATCTTCTCCAGAAGAATTAGAAAGAAAAACTATTTCGTCAGATAATTTAATAAGAATTGAACCCATGTTTTGTAGATACTTTCCGTATTCTGAAAGTTTAGCATTCATCTGCATCTTCCTTTCATTGTTTCAATGAATTAACACAATGTTTAAAGACTATTGGGATGTAATTAGCATATATCATTGTTCTTTACATATTAATATGTAAGTTAAATTAATAAATTACATAAATTATTGCTTTTCATCATTGATGGAAAGCATAAAACGTAGTTGATTGAGAACAACAATATTATTTTTATAACTAAATAAAGCTAACATATTTGAATATATTTTCTCTAATTTATTAGGTATATATTAAAAATTAAAGTACAACCTAAGAAATAAAAATGTAGCATATAGAAAGGGTGATCGTGTGAATTTTATTTGGCAATCATTAATTTTAATTCTTGCTGGAATTCTGTTATTAAGAATTGCTGGAAGAAAATCCATATCTCAAATGACTTTAGCACAAACTGTTGTCATGATTTCCATTGGTACGATTATTGTTCAACCCATCGTAGAAAAAAGTACTATAAAGGCTATTGCTAGTGCTTTTATATTTGTGGTTACGGTTATACTTTTAGAGTATTTTCAATTAAAGTCTAATACCTTTGAAAAATTTATCACTGGTAAATCTAAAGTAGTCATTGAAAACGGTAGACTTAATATTGAAAATTTAACTAAATTACGTTTAACAGTCGATCAGTTAGAAATGCGTTTACGTAATCAAGGGATTTCTAAAATTGCAGATGTAAAAACAGCGACTCTTGAACCTAATGGTCAATTAGGTTATGAATTGGAGGATGAGGCAAAACCTTTAACGGTGAGAGATTTTCACAAAATCATGCAATCATATAATCAGTCTCTATACGATGTACATAATGAACAGGGAGAAAATAATAATATATTTCAAGAAGTAAAAAACAAAAATAAAAATAAAAATAAAAATAATCATAGTCATAAAGAACTTAAATAAAAATGGTTCTAACGTACCTTACTTAAAGGATGAAAAATACAACTTTAATGAATATGCTATGTTTTGGAAATAAAGAGGAAGCATAGCGTATTTAATAAACTTGTTACTAAATAACCTAATCATGTGAAAAGATAAATAGCAATTAATTATTTTTTTGTATAAAAAGCCCATCTCCTTCTAACCATTCTCCTAAAAAAACATCTTCATAATTAGAGATTTTTTGAGAAATAAGTTGAGTTTTCAACCAAGATTCAGAAAAATTTAAATCCTTTAATTCATCCCATAAGACCTTACCATCCCGTATAAGAGTTACGGGTACATAAACCGGTTGATCAGGCATATTAAAATCCTCCCGAGTAGTTTTTTTGTATTGTGTCTTTTTTAAGATACTAATGGATCCATTGACTTCCAAATAACAAAATGCAACTTCTCGAATAGAAAATGTTTCACTCTGCCTTAGTAAACTTTGTAATTGATTAATATTCATTTTATTTTTCTTTAACTCTTCTCTGTCAACTATGCCATTTTTTATAAGTGCCGATGGTTTTCCTTCAAACGCTCCTCTAAAAAACAGAAATTTTTGTCCAAGATACTCTACGATAAAAAGCAAAAGTCCCCATAAAGTCATAGAGTAGATAATAGTAAAAATACTAATTTTTTGGTCATAAATTGCATTTCCTAATAATTCACCTAAAACTATAGCAGAGATAAATGTAAACGGGGTAATTTGATTAATAATTTTCCTTCCAACAAATTTAACTATTATAAAAAGAAGAAAAAAACCACTTATAAGTTCAGTAGTTATATATATATATTTCATATTTTAAAACCTCCAATCATCAAAGTTTTTTAACATAAAAGTTAATTCAATAAAACATTAAATTATAAGAACTCCGAAAGTAAGTTATAGAAGATATTAAAATATATTTTAATTAATCCACAAAGAGTATATTTAATGTTATTTCCAGCATTGATGTTACATATTCATACTTCAATCTAATATTTGAATACTTGTGAGGAGGTATTTATAAAAAGAGACCTAACTAAGTAAAGAATAGAAAACAAATGATTCCATTTTTCACGAACTAGAAAACGAAGTTCCTTATACTAAGGCATTATTCTATTCATAATCTATATATAAACAAGATAGATATTTTATATTTTTTATTATCAAATATAGAATAGTTGTAACAAAAATACGTAACATTATTATTTATAGCAATATCCTTGTTCAAAGGTTTTTTGTACAATGTCTTGTAAAGGAGATGATAAACATGAAGTTTGGTTATATGCGTGTTTCTGCATTTGATCAAAATTTAGATTGACAAAAGAAACAGCTTGAAGAATTTGGATGCGACCGCAGTTTCTTCGAAAAATAACCGGTACAAAACGAAACCGGTCAGAATTAAATAGTATGCTGGAATTTCTTCGTTCAGAAGATACAGTGATTGTAACGGATTTAACTCGATTATCACGTTTTACAAAAGATCTCATTGAAATTAAGGAACAAATTTCTCAAAAAGAGGTACAGCCGTACGCCCATTAACTTAAGGGGGAAACAAGCTGAACCTTTATTCGGTCAGGTCAAAACATTCTTAAAATAGAAGTATAAAATATATAATGCTATGAACATTTACAACATAGTCTTGGTCGTTAAAAGCAAAACCACAGCAATCGCTGTGGTTTTGCTTATTAGAGGCACTTCTGTTATTTCCTAAATTTTATACGTTTATTTTGATTGAACATCACCAAAAAACTCTGCAATTAAGAAATATGGCACCATTTAAGCATCAAAAATTTTACGTTTAAAATAAAAAAAAGATCTCTAAAAAATAGAAATCTTTTTTTAAAACTAAAGAATTGAGAACTTAGATAATTATATAGATTTAGTAATTGTTATATTTATTTTTACAATTTTTTTTGTGATGAGGGTAATAAGGTTCAAAACGACAATAGCATTTTTTCACGTAGTATTTTTTGTAGTAATAGTCATAGTCTTTTTCTTCATATTTATCTTTTTTATAATCATCACAATCATATCTTTCTTTTTTATGATGCCCACACTCATGTTTCCAATAACTCATCTTTATCCCCTCCTTTATATTTTTATAATATGTTCTTTTTATTCTGTAGTATCAGCTTGTCTCCTAGATTAGTTAAAAAAGGGGCAATGTCCATGCCCATCAACTTAAGGTATATAAATTTCCCCAAAAATGAAAGAATGAGCTATATATCCGTGACTTAGGATATTTTCGTCTAAAAGACTTTAAGTCTATTCAAGACAAGCAGGGGGTATTATTTATCCCATCTTAAGTTACCAACTAAAATATATAGAAAAGAGTTCGAAACAGTCATATTTAAAACAAAACCTCCTCAATTGAAATCAGTATATACACAAATTCATTTGGAAGACATTATGAAACAACTACAACGTGGCCAAGTTTATGAATTACACGATATATATGTAGGGAGTAAAGACAAACTGCCTACTCGTATTGTAGTTTATAGGTGTAACGAGGAGCAAAAACAGAAACGCTTACGTGACCGAACTATTCGTGAAAAGAAAAAAGGGATTACATATACAGTGCTCACTAAGCTTTTACAAGGTATCACGGTATATATGACAAAAACACCTACAGACATTGTCCCGATGGGACAGGTACATGACTGGTATTATTCTTTGCGTTGGCAAATCGAAATTTTATTTAAAACGTGGAAGTCATTCTTTCAAATCCATCATTGTAAAAAGATATAACCAGAACGATTGGAATGCCATTTGTATGGGCAACTGATGGCCATTCTCCTCTGTTCCTCTACTATGTTTCAAATGCGGCAATTACTTCTTATAAAAAAGAAACGAGAACTGAGTGAATATAAAGGCCATCTATATGATTAAAGATTACTTTTTTCTTCTTTTCCGTGCGATACAGAAAGACACCCAAGAGCTATCAAAGGTGTTACTTCGCCTGTTCAATCTTCTACAACAAAATGGGCGAAAATCTCATCGGTATGAGAAGAAAACAGTCTTTGATATATTAGGTGTCGTTTACAATTTTACCCTGTCTGATAATCAAGCGGCTTAATTCAAAAAAGGAAACCCGTTAGGGTTTATTTCGTATGCAAATCTTTCAACTTCTTACGCATAGCCTTTAGAAAACAGAAACAGCTTCTACTATAATTTACCTTGTATGAGCTTAGCTTGATAGCGATGTAGTGCTAGCACATAAACAAAAATAGTATAATTGTGTTAACAAATGTAAGGAGAATATAGAACGTGGCAAATATTTATGGATATATATCTGTACGTACAAAACATCAAAATGAACAACGTCAGTTACATAAGATGATGGAACGAGGAGTGGAAGCTCGACGCATTTTTGTCGATAAAGCAAGTGGACGACATTCTGATCGCCCTCAATATCAATTATTACGAAAGATATTAAGTACAGGTGATATTGTTTACATAGATGCCTTAGATCGTATGGACCGCAATTATGATAAGGTAATTTCAGGATGACAGTATATAACAAGAGAATTACAAGCTGATATCGTAGTTTTAGAAAATGAAACCCTGTTTGATAGTCGGAAATTTCTTGAGATGGGTGATATGGGCCGATTAATGGAAGATCAATTTTTATCTTTGCTATCCTACGTTGCGGATCAAGAGCGTAAAAAAATTCATCAGCCATCAGCGACAAGCGGAAGGGATTGCTGTAGCCAAAGCTCAAGGAAAACATTTAGGGCGACATCCACTTAACCTTTCAACATTAAGTCAAAAGCAACTATTTATCATAGAAGAAACCTATCCAAAATGGAAAAAAAGAGAAATCACGAGCGTTAAATTTATCGTTTTCCGACAGAAGACTCCTTCCTCAAAAATGTGAAGGTGTGAAACACCAATTTTAGGTGGGAGATGAATGTCGGTTGGCATAAGCCAACATGTTTGTTATCATTTACTTGTACAGATTGCTCTTCGAAAACTGAAGATATGAGGTTGGTTGCAGAAAAACGTTGCAACCGTAAAATCTTCAACGTTCTATCGCCCCATGCTTACCGAAGTTGCGAAAACCAAGCTAAAGTAGGGAGTTTGGTGCGTTAACGTACAAGATACTTATATTCTCACCGAAGGGACTGCGGGTAGAGCCTGCTAAGATAATGGGTGGATACACCGGTGTTCGCAGGAATCTCCCACTTCAAAAAGTCCGTAAGGACGTTAAGTGGTGAGTAGTTCAAGGAATTACTAGAACTTAAGAAGAATACCTTTTATAAGATACTAAAAGAATATGAGCCAAATATTCCTTAAAGTAGGAAATCAGGCTCATTTTAGTTTAAATTTTGCTTAACGTATATTTTTGTTAAAATGTGGGTAGTACGTCTATAATTACTATACCTTTATTTTTTGCCACTCAAAACCATTGCATTTCCTAATACTTTTTTGTTTAATAAAAGCTTTGGTAATTTTATTTCTTCAGCAAGCTTGTAGCTACTCAATTTAGAAATATTGAGTTTCTCTAGGTCATTTAAGAATTCTTCTGTATTACCAAATATTTTTTCATCCATAAATAAATCTAAGAAGATAAATTCACCACCAGGTTTTAATACTCTTAAAGCCTCCTTAATTACTTTTACTTTATTATTTGTATCTTTCACTTCATGAAATGTTAGGCAGCTTACAACTATATCAAATTCATTATCCTGCAAAGGGAGTTCGGCAGCACTTGCTTTTAGAAAATTAACCCTATCAGACACACCTTCTATTTCTGCATTTCGTTGACATTGATTCTGTGAGTATTCCCAATTCTTCCCCCAATAATCAAGTCCAGTTAAAAAAGATTTAGGAAAAGCCATTGCTAGCTTAATAATCAATGATCCACTACCTGTTCCTATATCTAATATTTTTCCTTTTCCATCCCAATTCACTTTTTTTACTATTAAATTATGTATTTTTGTTTGGTAATCCCCTCCGAATGCTGCAAATTGGTATGTAGAATAAGAAAGTATAAACGTTATATAGATAAAAGGCATTGTTATAATCCCTGATAGGATTCGCAGATATAAAGGAGTAGGCAATAATGTTATTAATAGAAGAATTATTGAGCTTATCAAAAAAACAAACAGTTTTTTCATTCGAATCCATGTATGATATTTAGTTTTATTTCTCATTTGCACCATCCCTGTATATTTTTCGAATGTGGACTTATTCATTATAAGATACTTTTATCTATTATCTCCTGTAAGATAATTTTTTTATCCATTAATAAATAATTTGTTATTAGTTTTAAATAATTCTAAAGTCACTTCAATTCATTTTCATATCTCCATATGCCATACTCCAATTTTTTCGCGGTCACTATAGGTATATTTAAAATAAGTCATATGTTGTCCGTAATTAAGTTCGGTTAAGTTTATTTCTATTTTCATAGCATTTAATATTATGAATAATAACATCATGATTTAGATTATCCCAAAATTCATCTCAAAAAAGTTTGCAATATACACCTAGATTGTAAATGGACTTAAGAATCTTTGTACTAAAATTACCTATTTACACAATGGCTGAGTGAATATATATGAAATTGGCTGGTTTCTATTATAAATATATACTTTATTATATAGATAAATACAAGTAGATTAGGGAGTCACTAGAAATATGAAAGAGATAGAAATTATAAAATCAATAGAAAAAATAACCATTACATGGCAAAGCGCAACAATTAGTATTCCATTAGAAGATATAATTGAGATTAATAATAATACATGTAAGAATACTAACAGAGCAGTGGAAATCGGTAATAAGTTCAAGCATTCAGAAACTATCTTTATTAGAACAAAAAAATTAGATTATATATTATTTACAGCTAATAAGTTAACGCTTCTAAATAAAATTAAGTTCTAACTCATGAAAAATTATGGTGCGGTTTTTTCTAAGTATTTTATAACAGTGTCCGCTAAGTTTTCTGGAAATTTCACATATTTTCAAGAAAACTTAGCGGAGAACTAATAATCCAATTCCATGAGTAAAACAAAACAAGTAGATAATAAAGCAACTTTAATTGTGTAAAAAATACATAACTATAAGTGGTAGTATTGAACTTATTTAATAATAAATTATATGTGAATGGTTCAATTTAAAAATCATCTTCCAAAATTAAATTACCGGCATCATTATCTTTCGTTAATCGCTGACTCAGGTAATTTTCTTTTGTAGTACGATCATTTTTATGACCTACTGCAGCTGCGATAACATGAGGTGGTAATCCTTTGTAATCATATAGGTACTGTACATAAAAATGTCTAAAGAAGTGGGGAGTAATTCCGATATTCTCTGTAAAGGGTAACTGAGTATCCTTAATGATTTTAGAAATATATTGTGACAAATAATTCTCTCTATAAGTAGTATGGTTTTTAGTTTGAAATACTGTTCCACCATTTCTATTTCCAATGTCTATAGGTAATCTTCTCCGTATTCGAAATGCGACAATCCGATTAAAAATCTCCTTATTAATGGAAACAATCCGCTCATTATCTCCCTTTGTATCAACCTTTAAATAATATCGTCCTCGTATAGCGTCATACTCAAGATCTTCCCACTTTGCATGTGCGACTTCTGCAACACGTAACCCTGTGGTAGCTAGAACTGACAATAAAGCGTAATTGATTTCATTATCCTTGTAGTAATGAAGCAATTGTTTTACTTCCTCATATGATAACTCCCGTTTAGGTTTATGTTGTTTATTTACAGTTGTACTTAGTATCTCAACATGTAGAGGATCCTGAATATATTGGATTTCATATAGCCATTTCAAATATGAACGAATAACACCAAGCTTTCTACTAACTGTAGATGGCTTGTATTTATCTTTTGACTGATAGGAGGTTGCTTCTTGAGATAACCATTTTTGATAATTACGGATATGCCGTTTCCTAAGGTTTCTCCATACTTGACCAAATTTATAATCCTTTACATCTTTCTGTAGAAATTCCTCACTTTGTCTAATAAAGAAATAAAACTGACTTAAATCACGTGCATATAGAATTCTTGATGCATCCTTGATTCGTTTTTCTTGGTCAAAATGTGTTTGTCGATTCAAGTAGTAGTAAAGTATTTCTTCATCTGAAAATCCTTCATATGTATATGAATCTTCTCTTTCGTTATTTTCCTTTTTTAATTCCGCTTCATTTATATAATCAGGATTCCATAATGTAATTAGATTTGTAAAATTTTGTTTTTGTTTCTCTATGTTATTTAAAGAAGTATCACTATGAATAATATCTATTTCAAATTTCAATGTTATTCAATCCTTTATAAATTTCTTTTATAATAAATATTATAACGTAATCATTTAGAAATTAAATTATATATTAAGATTAAATTTTACAAAGCTATAAATATATAATGACTATAGAAAATCTCCCATTTTCTATGGTTATTATTTAATTTTAAAAATAGTATTTTTATTATATAGTTTAATCATTAATAAAAGTAAATCTTAAAAGAAAATTAAATTAAACACTATTCAAATTTACAATCTAATATATATATTGATATATGTTATAATTTATTTAAAATGTAAATACTATAAATTTTAATTTACATAATATTATTATGTAAACAGAGAGGTGTGAGGAGGAATTAGAATGATTAGCGCATATGAAATGACTATGACTACAAATGAAGTAAAAGATTATTTAGATATAAGTCACTTTATTTTTAATAATTTAATGAAGCAAGGAAAGCTAACACCAATCAATAAGGATACGTGGCGTTTAGATGGTAGTTTTTTATTTAGTAGAGAAGAAGTAGAAAAAGTAAAAGAAGAACGTAAAATTGAGGGGATTACTTTATACCAAGCAAGTAAAGAGTATCATATTAGTATGAGCCAGCTTGAAAAATGGATAGAAGAAGGAAAGTTAGTTTATTTTTTAATAGAACATCGTAATCGACAAACAAAATTTGTGAAGGAGGAGGATGTTCGTGAACTTGTTCAGCAAGTAGAACAAGTTAATCATATATATACATTTTCGCAGAAATATAATGTAGTATTATTTCAAAAGTTTGTAAAAGGCAATACATTGGCACGTGTTATTTCTATTCCAAAACGTGGTGATATTATAGTTCTTGATGAATTTGGAACTAATATGACACTTAGTGAGGCATTAAAAGCAGGATATGAGTCCGCTTATAAACTGTCGGATAAACCTAGAAGTCATCATCAAAGGTTTGTTAAGTTTCGTTTTCCTAAATCTGCGCAATTACGAAACAATATTTTTCACATAATCGATAATATATTACAGTACGTATCTCCAAGAAATATAAAGATTTTAGAAGAAGAAACATTTTGGTATTTTGAGATTCGTCAATCATTAATTACATTACCACCAGGAATTCAAATGGAATGGATTGAGGAGTTAACACCTTATATAATAGAAGGGAAAATTGTTCCAAGAATGAATCATAGCGTGTATTTGGATAGTAATACAGTAACCAAGTCTGTCATACTTACAAGTAAGGAATACAAATACTTGAAAGAAATTACAAATGAAACAAATAGCTCTATTGAAGAATTTATAGCCATTGCTATTAGAGACAAGATTAATGGGCACTTACTTAAGTGAAATTGAATTTTTTAAAGAATTAAAGCTAAATCTATGTATTTTCTCTTTTACTTTTATTAAAAAGCTTTAGGTGAAACGGAATAAATGCTAAGTTCCTATTACTAATAGTTGGGATATAAAAACTGAATATATAGTTTTTATATATTTAATACTTCCTATAAAGTCTGTTATCAGACTTTCGGAAGTATAGAAGAAAGAAAAAATTCAAAAATAGTTGTATGAATAATGTGGAGACAAATTATCTCTTTATGTATTATGTAAAATTATCTATTGTGTATGTGAAATAAATTTATATGTATGTTTTAATTATTAATGTTAAAAAATTACCCTATATTTTTTTGATATTATTTATATTTTTGTTTTAGTCCAAACTGCATTACGGCCTTTTGATATTAGTTTAATTAATTTTTCTTCTTGTAAACATGCAAATGCTTTATTGATCGTGCTAGGTGAAACATCTGAAAATACCATCCGTATCGCTTCTTTTGTAAAAGGGAGTTCTTGTTTTAATATATACTCTTTAATCTTAAAGCTTTTGTTCCCTTTCAGTTGGTAACTTGTAATATGTACGTCTAGTTCTTTATATGCTTCTAGAATAATATGTAATAGACATTTTAATATAAAAGATACATTGTGCTCTTGAAAATGCCAATTTGCTGAAGATTTATATAGGGCATCATAATAATCTCTCTCGTATTTTTTTATTATTTTATCTAGTGAAATATATTTTACTAGTGAATGTTTACTTTGTAATAGTAATAAAGATATAAGTAGACGTACCATTCTTCCATTTCCAGATTCAAAAGGAAAAATACATATAAAATTAAGTACAAAATTGCAAATTAAAATTAGTGGATCAATATCTTTTTGATTTAATAAATAATTATATTCTTCACATAAATTTTTTACTGCTTCTGGGATTTCTTTAATCGTTAAAGGACGATAGCAATAAAATGAGAAATTTAGTTGCTCATGTTCTTCAAGTAAGATGTCCTGTTTTCTCCACGTTCCACTATCCGAAGTAGCATATTTAAAAAGTTGAAAATGTATTTCTAAGATTGTGTTTGGATCAATAGTAAGCTTTTCATAATTATTATGAATGAGTGATAGCGCATCTACGTAACAAGATATTTCATCTTCAATCATTGTTTTTGGCGACAAATCATATGTAATTAATTCTTTTAACCTTTTATTTGTTATTTTTAAGTTTTTATACATTGCAACAAAATCTTTGGTATGTTGAAGCTGAGTAGATTTTTGCAACTTTTCTAATGTACATGGAAACTCCTTCTCATAGACCTCCAATCTTCCTTGGTATTGTTTTATTTTTCCGATTAGGCTAGCCACATCTAAATTTATCAATAAATTTGTGAATTTTTCGCCAAAATACGACATATTTTACCCCTCCTATCATATAAAACTATACAATACTTAACTGTATTTAAAGTGTTTTTTTGTATAATTTTCTTTAAAAAACTAAAAATATTATTTTTTGTGTGTGAAAATTACAATAATTAGGGTCTTTTTGCCTTATTTTGTGACAACATTTAACATCAGGTTAAATAGTTACGTAGTAAAAAATAGAAGTTTTATATTGGAAAATTGATTTTAACTAATAATTGAGTTATAGCATACAAGAAAGGGGTGAAATCCTTAATAATGAAGGCTATTGCTTTTTACTTACCACAATTTCATGAAATACCTGAAAATGACTTATGGTGGGGGAAAGGTTTTACAGAATGGACCAATATAAAAAAAGCAAAACCCCGTTTTCTAAATCACTATCAGCCTAGGAATCCATTAGGGTCATATTATTACAATTTGTTAGATTTAGATGTTCACAAATGGCAGGTGAACTTAGCAAAACAGTATGGTTTAGATGGTTTTTGCTATTATCATTATTGGTTCAAAGGGAAAAAATTACTAGAAAAACCAATAGAATTGAGAAATCAATGTAAGGAAATTGATTTCCCATATTGCTTATGTTGGGCAAATGAATCTTGGACAAGATCTTGGGATGGGAAAGACCAAGAAGTACTAATGCGACAAGAATATGGGGATGAGTCTAATTGGAAAGAACACTTTAATTATCTTTTGCCATTCTTTAAAAACAAAAACTATTTAAATATTAAAGATAAACCGATATTTGTAATTTATCGACCAGCTTCTATACCAAACCTAAATAAAATGTTGAGTCTATGGAATGAATGGGCTCAATCTGAAGGGCTTCTAGGGATACACTTTGTAGAAATGTTAACAATTTTTGAAGATAAATCAGATTTTCCTTTTGATGCGGCTATAGAGTTTGAACCTATGTACACTTTAAAAAAACTAATAGGTAATACAAATTCACTACATCAAGAAAAAAAAGATTTTCACTTAAGTTATGATTTTGTATGGAAAAGAATCTTAAACCGTCAAATTAAAGAACGTGAAAACATATATAAAGGGGCTTTTGTAGATTGGGATAACTCTCCGAGAAAAAAAGAAAGCGCTTTAATTATGAAAGGGGCTAATCCCGATAAGTTTAAGAAGTATCTTTTACAACATAGTAAGGACACTGACTTTTTATTTATTAATGCTTGGAATGAGTGGGCAGAAGGCACGTATCTAGAACCAGATGAAAAGTATGGATATAAATACCTTGAAGCTTTAATGGAGATAAAGAAGAGTCACTTCTAATAAATTATAAAAGCAAGAAGAAGGGGGAAACATTATGACTGATATAAATACTATGATTTCCATTCGAAACATTAAGAAATCATATGGAGATTATACAGTTATTAAGAATTTAAGTATAGATATCCGTAAAGGTGAAATTATAGGATTACTAGGACCGAATGGAGCTGGGAAGACAACACTTATATCGATTTTATCTACTCTTACTCTGCCAGATGAAGGATATGGTACAGTATGTAACTACGACTTGTATACTGAACGGAATAAGATTAAAAAAAATGTGAGTGTAGTACCTCAAGATTTAGCGCTATACCCGACTTTAACTGCATATGATAACTTATCTTTTTATGCCGATTTGTATGGATTAAAGGGAAATAGGAAAAAAAGACGCATAAAAGAAGCTTTGCAATTCGCACAGCTTGAGGATTGGGCACATAAGAGAATTGATACATTTTCAGGTGGTATGAAAAGAAGAATTAATTTAGTGGTTGGTTTGTTAAATAAGCCGAAAGTTATTTTCTTAGACGAACCAACAGTGGGCATTGATCCACAATCAAGAAACCATATTTTTAATTGTATTCGCCATCTCGTAGAAGAACTAGGAATCACTGTCATATATACAACTCATCATATGGAAGAGGCAGAAATGT
The DNA here is from genome assembly GCF_051916885.1 of Bacillus cereus group sp. MYBK14-1. Taxonomy (NCBI): domain Bacteria; kingdom Bacillati; phylum Bacillota; class Bacilli; order Caryophanales; family Bacillaceae; genus Bacillus; species Bacillus cereus group sp. MYBK14-1. Next base: position 14,534 of record NZ_JBQAHM010000019.1, read on the forward strand.
TATGCCATCGTGTAGCTATTTATGATAAGGGTGAAATATTAGATGTTGACACCCCAAAAAATTTAATAAAAAAATATGGGGAAAATTATTTAGAGATTGTAATATCAAATATTCCAGAAGAATTTATACATAAAACAAAAATGATTTCAGCTGTGAAGTCCTGCACATTGGTAGATAAAAAAATCATCATTCAATGTGTAGATAGCTTTAATGTTACAAGGGAAGTTATGAAATTGATTCAAAAATATAATCTGAAGATCGATTTATTTAATGTTAAAAACTCTAATTTAGAAAATGTATTTTTACATTTAACGGGGAAAAACTTAAGGTCGTAAATGGAAAGGGGTTGGTAAACATGAAAGCTTGGTATATAGCAAAGAAAGATCTGCTTATTCTTTTAAAGGATATTCCTGGTCTAATCTATTTATTTATTACACCCATTATAGTAATAGCAGTTGCTAGTTTTGCATTATCCAATGTATTTGATAGTAAGACAGAAAAATTCAAGATTCCTATAGTAGTAAATGATAATGGAGAACTATCTAAAAGGGTTATTGAAGAGTTAAAAAAAATACCTGCTCTTGAGCTAGAAGAAACTTATGAATTAAATGGTAAAAAGAAAGCCTATACAGAAGAACAGGCGAAAAAGGAAGTTCAAACTAAAAAAGCGGCAATCGTTATCCCTAAGGATTTTACACAAAATGTATATTCAGGGACAGAGGCTAAAGTCATCATCATAGAAGATAAGGTTGATCGTATTATTCCAAGTGTTGTTTCAAATGCTGTAACTCAAATTGTGTCAGAAATACAAAGAGATATGACTAAAGAGATTGTAAAACAAGCCTCTGCCCAAATGGAAGTAAATGTGAAAGTGGAGTTTAAAGAATTAGCATCAGATAATGAACATACACCTACTCCATTTGAATCTAATGTACCAGGATATGCCGTAATGTTTGTACTCTTAGGTACTGCTGCAGCTGCAGGTGCATTAGTAGAAGAGAGAGAGAATGGAACGTTAAGAAAAATTCTTACTTTACCTATTAATACATTATCAATCATTTTTGGAAAGATGCTCTCATGCTTTATAACAGCTATTGTCCAATGTGCAGTCCTTTTTAGTGTAGGACATTTTGTATTTGGAATGTGGCTAGGGAAAAGTGTATTAGGAATCATATTGCTAGTGATATGTACTGCATTTGCAGCTTCAAGTCTAGCAATTTTATTAGCCTCTATATGTCAAACAAGATCTCAAGCAAATGGTATTTCAATTTTAATCGTGTTAACTATGTCTGCTTTAGGTGGATCTTGGTGGCCACTCTATATAGAGCCTGAATGGATGCAAAACCTAGCGCATATTACGATTACAGCCTGGGCAATGGGAGGCTTTAACGATTTATTAGTATATAACAAAGAATTCTCCTCTGTTCTTATTCCATCAGCTGCATTAATTGGTATGGGAATTTTATTTTTAACAATCTCAATACAAAAATTTCGACGCTCTTATGAAAAGTAGGTGAAATAAGTGTATTTAGTAAAAAATGAGGTGAATGTTCGTTTTGGGGAATGCGATCCTATGGGAATTGCTCACCATTCTCATTATTTTCATTGGTTTGAGCTGGGTAGGTTTCAAATGCTAGATAAGACTGGTATAAACCAGTATTTAAAACAGGAAAAATTGCATTTTCCAATTATTGATATAAGATGTACCTACAAAAAATCAGCTCGCTTTCAAGACGACTTAATTGTAGAAACCTATCTTAAGAATGAAAGTAAAATTTATATAGAATTTGTTTATAAATTATTACGTAAGAGATGCCGAGTTTTGTTAGCGGAGGGATTTTCAAAACACGTTTTAACACGGTCAAATGATCAATTAATTAGTAGATTACCAGAAGAAATTTTAGAAAAGCTTCAATTTGAAAATAGCGGGGGTGTCATATGATTACATTTATTTTTCCAGGACAAGGGTCTCAATCCGTAGGGATGTGTAAAGGGTATTTAGATAAATACCCAAACATATTTGTCCCATTATTTGAGGAAGCAAATGATACGCTAGGATTTGATTTAAAGCAACTATGTTTATATGGGCCAAGTGAAAAATTAATAGAAACCAGTGTTACACAACCAGCTATTCTTACGGTAAGCACAGGGATATCACGAATTTTACATTTGTACGGTATAAGGCCATCTAAAGTAGCGGGTCATAGCTTAGGACAATTCTCTGCACTGGTAGAAGCAGGATCTTTACAATTTTCGGATGCTTTATCTATTGTACGAAAGCGTGGCCAGCTGATGAGTAATGTAAAGCAAGAGGGATGTATGTTAGGGATTGTGTCGAACACATATCAAACATTATTTGAAGTTGTAGAGGAATCTAAACAATATGAAATTGATATTGCTGCCTATAATTCCCCTACACAGGTTGTATTTTCTGGTGAGAGTAAGAGCATTCTTAAATTTCAAAAGGTACTAGATCAAAAAAATGGTATAAAAACTAAAATACTCTCAACGAGTCATGCATTTCACTCACGTTTAATGAGAGAAATGGTTCTTGAGTTTAAGGAGTATTTAAATTTATTTTCGTTCAAAAATGCTCAAATACCAATTGTTTTAAACTGTTCAGGAAAACCAACTACAAATAGAATCAATATTTTACAAGATATAGAAAGACAATGCGTAGATCCAGTTATGTGGCAAGACACTATCTACACTTTATTGAATAATGGTACGAGACACTTTATAGAAGTAGGTCCCGGAAATACTTTAACCAAGTTATGTCGCTCCTTTAAGCAGAACATATCTGTGTCCTCTACAGAAACACCGATGTATTTAAAAAGAAGCCTTACTACAATAGAGAAAGAATTTAAGGGGGAACGGGTCTATGTTTAATGGAAACGAAGTGGCATTAGTTATCGGAGGATCACGAGGCATTGGTAAATCAATAACAATGGATCTAGCCAAACAGGGCTTAACTGTTTACTTTACATTTCAAAGTAATCAAAAATCAGCAAATGAAATAGCAAATACTATAGGAGAAAAAGGTAGAAAAGCGTTTCCTATGCATGTAGATATTACAAATGAAGCCTCTATTCATAAATTGTTTCAACACATACGCTCAAAGGAAAAAAGAATAGATATTTTAGTAAATAATGCGGGAGTTATAAATGATGGATTTGCTGCAATGATGAGCGAGGAAAAGTGGGATCATGTGGTTGATTTAAATTTAAAAGGAACATTTCTTTGTTGCCGACAAGCATTAAGAATAATGATGAGACAGAAAAAAGGTTCTATTGTAAATATCACGTCGACAAGTGGAATAACGGGTGCAAGAGGTCAATGTAATTACTCTGCCTCAAAGGGTGGGGTTATTTCCTTAACTAAGACTTTAGCATTAGAAGGTGGGGAATACGGGATTAGAGTTAATGCTGTTGCACCTGGTTTTATACAAACAGATATGACAAAAGGAATGGATCAACAGACATTAAAAAGGATGTTAGAGCTAGTGCCGCTTGGCAGAATTGGGGATCCTAAAGAGGTAGCACATTTAACAACATTTTTATCCTCTAACTATGCAAGTTATATAACCGGGAAAGTTTTTACGGTGGATGGTGGATTAGTTAATGGCTAAACAATAGAGGATTTAATGACGAATTTTGAGTTAAACAAGGAAAAGGGGAAAACAGATGTTTACGTATGTAGAAACAAGAATTATTGCTGAAAAAAGAAAACAATTAACTACTAGAATTAAAGAAATTATTACTGAGAGATTAGATTTAGAAATCGAACCGCATTTCATTACTGATGATCAGCCATTATTCGGAAGAGGCTTAGGGGTTGACTCCTTGGATGCATTAGAGCTATTTCTGGCAATTGAAGAGGAATTTGGCGTTGCGGTATATGACGAAAATATGGCAGTACTGGGTTCTATTAATAAAATTGCTGATTTTATTGAAGAAAATAGGGAGGATGATGTGCAGTGAGACAGATATTAAATGCAGATCAAATCCGAAATATCTTACCGCATAAATGGCCATTCCTTTTCTTAGATAAAGTTATTCAACTTGAGCCAGGAAAGAGTGGAATTGGTATTAAAAATGTAACAGTAAGTGAACCTTTTTTTGAAGGGCACTTTCCAAATGAATCAATTATGCCTGGAGTGTTAATTATTGAAGCTTTGGCACAAATGACTGCTGTTGTTTATGTTACAGGGGAACTAGCAAAAATAGATGCACATGGTGCATGTTCACCTAAAGTAGATCCGAGTTCATATGTGGGTTATTTAGTTTCTGTACGTAATATGAAATTTTTAAAACCTGTAGTACCAGGAGACCAGCTAGAATTACATGTCCAAATTGGAAGGTCTCTTGGATTAATCTCACAAGTAGAAATTACAGCTTATGTAGATAAAAAGAAAGTTGCTACTGGTAGTATTCAAGTTTCTAAAAGAGTTGAGGAAATATGATTCATGGTATGGATGTTCAAGTTCGTGAGTGTACAGAGGCAGATAGTGAGAAGTTAGCCCACTTTTATAACAAATATCAATATGGTCCCATTAAATATGGGTATCCCTTAAATAAGCAAGATATTAAGCAATTTTTTCGAGAGCGGAAGATACAGTTATATTTAATTGCTGAATATGAAAATGAAATTATAGCCAGCTTATTATTTTCTAGTTTATCAGGTCAAAGAGCATCAACTCCAGATGGAACCTGGGCAGGATTCTTTTTAATTCACCCAGAATTTCGTTCGGGAAATATACCAGATAAATTATTTGCTTATGCGATTAAAAATCTTATCCAACAAGATATTAAGTATATTGATACAGAAGTGAATCCGGAAGATAAAGTAGCCATGGCTCTCTATAAAAGAGTGGGGTTATATCAAACAAGTAGGTCGTATATAGACTATGATGGCTACTTAAATTTAAGAAGCTATTTACCTTATGTTATTAGTTATCTATTAGATGCATTTAAACCGATTATTTCAAAAAGTGACCAAGATATATGGTTATCTAGAGGTTGGAAAACAGTTAGGGGATTGAAATCCTTACGTTCTATTCAGAGTAACGCCATAACAAAAAATGGAATTGAAGTTGTAAAATATGCTATTAATCTTGGAGCAAAAGATGTGAATTGTTGGGTCGATATAAAAAGTGAAAAGATTACTGAGGTAGAAACAGAACAAGTACGATTCACTAGTTATATTTTAGAAGGAAACAATTTAATCGTTGGAGAGAAGATTCACATCTGTTATGTATATGAACACCATTTTCCGAATCCTCTTGAAGCAAGTATTTCATCGAAGATAGGGAAAGATTACTTAATTGATTTAAAGAAAACTTTTTATCCAAATAAAAAGTACGAGTGGGAAGAAGTTATAACAGTAAATAAGGAAATAGAGGGAGAGCTTGTTACTAAGTTAAAAGCAAAAGAACTAGAATTATCTGTTCATTTTGGAGTAACCATAGCAAATCCGTTAGAAGTAAATGTCGCTAATTATCCTAAGTTAATTAATGGAAAAGAATCTGCATTTATCGTTAATGTAAAAAATAATACTTTAGATAGATTAATTTACAAACTACTTATTCAACAAGGAAACTCTAAAATACTAGATTTCAAACCGCTAGTAAAGCACCAAATTTGTATCTTAGAGCCGGGTGAAATTAAGCAACATCCTATTTTATTGAAACCTAAAAAAATTGGTATTACTAATATGACAATTTCGGCTGTTAGTCATCAAAATAAAAGTATTGGGGACTTAAAGACAATAATTCCGATTCATGCGCATGGGAAAAATCATGTTTATGAAACAGAAGAACACTTGGTACTAGAAAATATGTATATAACTGTACAAATAAGTAAAAGTACTGGTTGTTTATATATATATGACCTTAGAAGACAGCAATTATTAGTAAAAGAAGCATGGCCAGATTTAGATTACCCATTTTTAAATGCAGTAAAAGAACCGAAAGTAAATGAGCTGTCATGGGCAATAAAATCTGATTCATGTTTTGAGATCATTCATAAGGCCACAAGATTAAAGAGAAGCATTCGTTTTTTGTCAGATAAGATAGTTGAAATAAAAGATTTTGCACAAAAAGGAAAGTATATAAAGATATACCCTTGGTGCATGTTATATGATGCGAAAATGACGGTACCACTAAAGAGTGGGCTAGTTTCTAAACCTATGGTATATGGTGAGTATCCATATGCACTACATGACTATGAATTTGTAAATCAATTTGATCTACCTAGTCATCCAAACATGTATGAGCGAAATTATACATTGTTTGAATCGCAAAATATTAATATTGGATTTATATGGAAAGGAAATATAGAGCGTATCCTATTTGGATTAAGATGGATGCCAGCGGTAATATTTAAACGGAATGATAAAGAAAAATGTATAACAAAAACGCACTATTATACTTTATGTTCCCATGATAGCAAAGATGAAGTGGAAGAAATCTATAACGATATTACTAGTCATACATCCAAATTCATATCTAATAAGATTCCGTACTCAATTGAGACTGACCAATTTCATATTATAAATGAAAACGGGGAATTTCATATTCATGGAAGTCTAAAAAACTTATTTTCTTCCATATTAAAGGGGAAATTAACATTGTTTTTCCCTCAGACATCTTACGAACAACAATTGTTTATACAAGACATAGAATCTATAAGCAATTTTAATTTTGAATTTAGTGGAAAGGTTAATTGGTCAAAAGCTCATTATGCCGTACTTACGTATCAAGATGAATTAAATAGAAATGCGATAACTAAAAAAATATATCTTTTCCTTAAAGGAAGAAATAAATTAACATATAGCGAAAAAAAACAAGAATATCTAGTTCAAAATAATGTACTAAATTTAAAGATTAAAGTAAACCAAAGTAGTAAAATAACAGAATTTATGTATAAAGATAAAGAGATTTTAAAAGAAAACTCAGTATTAAGTTCTTATAATTTTTTACCCGGTGTAATGATACCAACAGCTAACTCTTATACTCCAGATTGTAGGAAAGATTTGAGCATTAATTCAATATATCTCAATAAAAGTAATTATTCAGTAGTAGCAACGGAAAATACATATAAGGAATTTATTAATCAGATTTTCTGTCAATCTGATGAGTGGAAAGTTAAATATACAACTGTATATGATCTACCTGTTTTACAAATACAATTGAAAAGCCTACAGAAAGATAAAATAAAAACTAGCGTCTTTCACTTATTCTGGGAGAAAAAAGGAAAAACAAAAATTAAAAAGATGTATTATTGGCAGAATGGAGAGCAAAATACATTATTACCAAATGACAAACAAAGAAAGATTTATGTAGATAATAAGGTAATTCTCGAATTATCTAATGGGTTATATGTATCTATTTTAGCACTATCTCAAAATACAAAATGTTTTATATACGAGTGGCCAAAGAAAGGTATACAAATCGGTATATATGGTAATCAGAACGAATTTTATGATACAGATATTCGCTTTAATATTGCAGTTGGAGAAACTTTACTTGATAGTGAATACTTTTCGCAAATTTTATTAGAGGGGAATATGACATGAAAGTATTGTTTATTGCACCTAGTCACTTTAGCATTGGTGAGTTGCACAATGCCTTATGTCTAGCGAAACAAATTGAAGAGGATGGGGAAGTATATTTTTTAACAAGTGAAAAATTCTTATGGTATGCCAGTAAATCTGTAGCAAATGTTACATCACTAACAAAGGGGCTAAGACAAAAAGAGGTTATTAAACAAATAATTGATTCTTTTCAGCCTGATGCTATTGTTCTAGCTGATTACCATAATTTGTTTTTAGAGTCTCCAATTATTGATCTTGATTATCTATTAAACCTCCACATACCTTGTTTCTCTATTGATTCTTTAGCTTGGGGTAGTGAGGATCGATTATTAGAAAATAAACTTTTTAAAAATGCGAATTACAATAGCTTAAAAAAAAGGTCATTGATAGAACTACCTAAAATCCCTTCTCAATTTAAGCTAATTAGAACATGTCCAGTGAATAGTTATAAACAAGATAGTGAGAATATTATTTCTGTCAAATTATATAAAGAGGCTTTACAAATAGATGAAGAAATAAGAATGAAAATAAGAGCACAACTAGGTTGTAGAAAACAAGATAAATTAATTATGATTGCAAAATCATCATGGGCCAACCTACTAGTAAAAATGAGGCTCATGGAGAAGAAACAGTACAATGATGCAAGGTTTAGTTATGAATATATATTACAGGAACTATTAAGCCTATATCTTCAGGACTTTCCAAGCGATACATGTATTAAATTAATTGGGGTTTCAGATGAGACCAAATTTATTTCTATGAAAAATGGAGGAAAAATAGAATTTGTTTCACTACCATTTCTTCATTTGGAAGAATATGAGCAACTAATATTATCATGTGATTTATTTATCACCGATAATATTACATCCTGCTCAATGGGAAAAGCGGTATTTGGAAAAATACCTGTAATTAGTCTGGTAAACCATATGGAATATGAAGAATTAAAGACTCAAAGAGATAGCCATAATCCTACCTTAAGAAGCATTATAGAAAAATGGAATTATATAATACCTAATGGACTTTATCCATTTCTTGTATTTCCAAATGGATGGCATAAAGAATTAGCACCATTGATGGAGCAAAATGATTATTTTAAATGTGTGCATGCTTGTGAAATATTTGATTTAAAAGAAACTAGTCAAACAATATTTAATATGCTGTATAGCAAAACGGAGATTGATAAATTAAAGAAAATGCAACAACTGTATATAAATAATGCATGTAATCTACCGACAATAAAAGATGTGATAAAGAGAGAATTGGGGGCGCTTAATCATGAGTAATCAAATTAATGTACATGAAGAAACTAATGAAGCATATGATGCAGTACGTAACGGAATTGGTGTAATAGATTTATCAACAACAGGAAGAATTGTTGTAAAAGGGGAGGACCATGTAGAGTTCCTAGATCGTTTAGTTACGAAAGATATTATGTTTATGGAAGAAGAAACTACACTCTTTACCTTATTGTTACAAGAAGATGGGACTGTAATCGATTTAATTAATCTATTTAAAAATGAGGATTCTATTACAGTTATTACTACACCGTATAAAAAGGACACTGTACTAGCTTGGTTAGAAAATCAAAAGACTAATGGCATTGAGATTATAGATATAAGTCAAACACATTCTCTCCTTGGATTTGAAGGCCCTTATGCATGGAGATTAGCTCAACAATTTTTAGATTTCGAAATATCATCACTACCATTTCAATCATTTGTGTTAAATCAATTATTTGGAAAAGAAATTCTATTGGCAAGAACAGGTGTAACAGCAGAGTATGGTTATCAATTATTGTTTGAAAAATACTTGGAACCAATAGTGATTGAAACCATAAATTCTTTTAAAGATGACGATATTAACTTGAAAAAAGTGGATCGGGAAACATTAGAGACGTTAATGTTAGAAATTCGACATCCATATTTTGAATTTAAACATTTAGAAGAACTAAATATTTTCGAAGCCAGTTTAGAATGGTTTATTGATTTTTATAAAGATGAATTTTATGGAAGAGAAGCCTTAGAACAGCAATCGGAAGCTGGAGTTAATAAAAGAATTGTGGGATTCACGACAGGAATAGAGAGTCAAATTACAGTTAATGATGAGATTTTTATAGAAGAACAATTAATTGGTAAAGTTATTGAACTTAAAGAAAGTCCTGTATTAAACACGAGACTCGGGGTTGCTTTATTAGAGGAACCATTTGCTGTTTCAGGAATTGGATTTTATGTAAAAAATAAAGAAAATGCTTTGTATGAGGCACATACTCAGTCCTCACCATATATTCTACCTAAATCATGGTCAATCAAAATACTGTAAAGGTGATGGCATATGAACATGAATAATCAACGAATCGTCGTAACTGGCATGGGAATTATTTGTTCAAACGGAAATAGTTTAAAAGAATTTTGGGACAATATTAAATCTGGGAAATCTGGTATTAAAGTAATCCAAAATATCGATATGGCTGAAATGGTAACAGATTATGGCGGAGAAATTGAAAATATTCAGGTAGATGATTACTTCTTTAATGATGAAATAAAGGATATGGATCGATGTGGAAAATTAGGTGTCATGGCGGCAAGGGAAGCGGTTGAAAATGCAAAATTAAAAATAGAAAACTTTAATCCATACCGAATTGGAATATCATTAGGCACATCTTTAGGAGGCATGTTGAGCGGAGAAGAATTTCATAATCAGTGGATTAAAGATGGAATTGAAAAAGCAGATGAAACGTTACTTTTTAAGTATCCAATCCATACTCCCTGTGACAATATTACTCGAGACTTAAAAATAAAAGGGCCAAAAATGATTATTTCGAATGCATGTGCCGCTGGTACAAATTCAATTGGATTTGCGCTGGATACAATTCGAAATAACAAAGCAGATATCATGATAACCGGTGGTGTAGATCCCTTATCTAAATTGTCAATGAGTGGTTTTAATAGTTTACAGGCACTAGCACCAACACCACCATCTCCCTATAGCAAGAGTAATGGCGTGGTAATCGGAGAAGGTGCAGCTATTCTTGTTTTGGAATCCTTAGATCATGCGGTTAAAAGAGGTGCAAATATCCTAGCTGAAGTAGTGGATTACGATTTATCTTCAGATGCATATCATCAGACGGCACCAGATCCGGGCGGGGAAGGTGCTTTGAGATCCATGCAAGGTGCTTTAAAGAAAGCCAATATAGATGCTAAGGAAGTAAGCTATATCAATGGACATGGTACAGGTACACCAGCAAATGATGTATCAGAGCCAAAAGCAATTCGTACATTAATTACTGAAAATAAGACACCAGTTTCTTCAACTAAATCAATGATAGGACATATGTTAGGAGCCGCAGGGGCGGCGGAAGCAGTAACAAGTATTCTTGCTATTCAACATGGATATTTACCTCCAACTATAAACTTTGAAGTTGAAAGTCAAAAGTTTAATCTAGATTTTGTACCTAACATAGGTAGGGTAAGTGATTTGAGTTATGTACTATCAAATTCATTTGCTTTCGGTGGAAACAATGCAAGTATCTTATTCTGTAAGTACAATGAGAACCTTGAGTTATCAGCAGCAAAGGAAAAGCTAATTAAAGAAAAAAAAGTCGTAATTACTGGTGTAGGGGGACTTGCTGGGAATTCTTCAAACCTCCAAGAAATTAAAGATTGTATGTTTAAGGGAAAGAGTGGTACCTCAAAGATTAAACAGTGGAACGACAATCCTAAGTGCATACAAGCCGGAAAAATACCAGAACAAAACTATCGAAGGCTAATACATCCTAATTTATTAAGAAAGATGGATTCAATTAGCAAACATGCAGTATTGTCAGTGAAAATGGCTATAGAAAACGGGAACTTAAAGATAGATAAAAATAATAGGGACAAGATAGGAATTATTTTTGCAACTGGTACAGGACCAGTTGCAACGGTAGAATCATTTAACCGGATTATTATCCAAGAGGGTGTTAAGGCCGCCAATGCTAAATTATTTCCAAACACAGTTATGAACGCAGCAGCTGGACATATTTCATTAAACTTCAAAATAAAAGGGCCTACTTCAACTATTTCATGTGGCGGTGTTTCTGGTATTAGTGCACTATACTATGCCTATACCATGATTCAATCTAGTGATTATGACACATTCATTGTGGTAACGGCAGATGAAGTAAATGATCCAATAATAGAGGGACACTCAAAAATAAAAAGATACTTAACAACTGAGAACATAAGTCCTTTTGATTGTAATAATAGCGGTACCATACTTGGTGAAGGGAGCGTTGCCTTTATTGTAGAAAGTGAGGAGGCAGCGTTAAAAAGAAATGGTAATATTTTAGCTGAAATTAAAGGTTTTGGATTAACATCTGATGATAGTAAAATAGGGGACTTAAATCATCTAGGAAAGGCATGGGAGGAATCTATGCGTTTAGCAATGAAAGAGGCGATGATTTCTCCAGGAGAGATAGAATATATTTGTGCAGCCGCCAATGGTCATACATATTTTGACCGTATTGAAGAGAGAGCTATAGAACGTATATTCGGAAAAGGAGCTCCTGTTAGTGCCACAAAATCTATCTTTGGGGAAACTCATGCAACTGCAGGCCTTCTTTCTCTCATTAGTGTAATATGTGCATTTGATGGTGAAATACCAGCTACGCAAAATGTAAAGAGTCATAGAGGAAGAATCGATCTTGTCACAGGAAATGCTCGTAAGGCTCCGGTGAGCAATGCCTTAATTAGTACATATTCTTATGGCGGTAATTATAATTCTGTTGTAATAGGAAAATATTTAAATTAATTATTTATGTAGGAGGCTACTTTTATCAAGTAAGTATCGGTCTCCTGCATAATAAGCTATATAGTTTTTAAAGCTTAAGCTTTTTATTGAGCATATTAGAAAAACTATGAAGGAGTACAATGCCATGAAAGGTATCATTCTTGCAGGTGGGAGCGGTACTAGATTGTACCCCCTTACCCAAATTGTATCAAAGCAATTATTACCTATCTATGATAAACCCATGATTTATTATCCTTTATCAGTACTAATGTTGGCGGGGATAAGAGAGATACTAATTATTTCAACACCACAAGATATTAATAAATTTGAGCAAGTGTTAGGTGATGGTTCAAAATATGGAATTACTCTTTCATATGCTGTTCAGCCTTATCCAGAAGGTATAGCACAAGCATTTATAATCGCTGAGGAATTTATTGGAAATGATAATGTAGCTTTAATTCTTGGCGATAATATCTTTTATGGTCATGGACTAACAGAATTACTAGAAAAGGCTGTTAAGAAGAAAAGGGGAGCTACAGTTTTTGGTTATTATGTCAATGATCCAGAGCGTTTTGGAGTAGTAGAGTTTGATTCTAAAAAGCATGTAATTAATATCATGGAAAAGCCAAAGGAACCCAAATCAAACTATGCAGTAACTGGTCTGTATTTTTATGATAAACGTGTGATAGAAATAGCAAAAAATATTAAACCATCTAATCGTGGGGAATTAGAGATAACAGATATCAACAAAGAATATCTTGAAATGGGAGAATTAGAAGTTGAATTATTGGGAAGAGGCTATGCATGGCTGGATACAGGTACACACGAATCATTATTAGAAGCAGCACAATTTATAGAAACAATTGAGAAAAGACAGAGTTTAAAAGTAGCTTGTTTAGAAGAAATTGCATTTAAAAAGAAATATATAACCAAGCAACAACTATTAAAAATGGCAAATTCGGTAAAGGAAAATCAATACAGCCGATATTTACTAAGGGTTGCCCATCAATAGCATTTAAATGAATGGAGAGAGAAGAATGCGTAAAATTCATACAGCATTAGATGGTGTTTTTATTATAGAGCTTGATAAATGCAGTGACAAACGTGGTTACTTCATAGAAACATGTAACAAGAAAAAATTTGAACTTTTAGATTTACAGGGAGACTTTGTACAAGATAATCAATCATTATCTGTTCACACAGGCACGATACGTGGGCTGCATTATCAGTTGAATCCTAAAGCCCAAATGAAGGTAGTGAGCTGCATTTCTGGTTCTATTTACGATATAGTGGTAGATATCCGAAAGGGCTCTCCAACGTATGGGCAATGGTTCGGAACAATTTTAAGTGAGTATAATAACCGTCTACTTACCGTTCCTAAAGGGTTTGCACATGGTTTTTGTACTACAGAACCTAATACTATTGTCCAGTATAAAGTAGATGAGTATTATTCACCTAACCATGAAGGCGGAATTCTATGGAATGATGAAACGATAGGGATTTTTTGGCCAACTAATCAACCGGTTTTATCAGAGAAAGATAGAAAACTACCTAGATTAAAAGATACTAATATCAACTTTGTTTATGGAGATGATTTTAATTGAAATTATTAATAACGGGTGGGGCAGGATTTATTGGTAGTAATTTTATTCGGTATATGTTAAAGAAATATCCTCAATACCAAATTGTAAATGTAGATTTATTAACATATGCAGGGAATTTATCTAATTTAAAGGAAATATCACTAACTCAAAATTATAAATTCATCAAAGGGGATATTTCAAATGAAATATTCATAGATAAGCTATTTAAAAAGGAGAAATTTGATTATGTATTAAATTTCGCAGCAGAATCTCACGTTGATAGAAGTATTAAAACTCCCCATATTTTTGTCCAAACTAATATATTAGGTACACAAGCCTTATTACACTCCGCATATAAAACAAAAGTGAAAAAGTTTGTACAAATTTCTACAGATGAAGTATATGGGACATTATCTCAAACGGGTGCATTTACAGAGCATACAATAATAGCTCCTAATAGTCCTTATAGTGCAAGTAAAGCTAGTGCAGACTTAATGGTACGAGCGTATCATGAGACATTCGGTTTACCTATGAATATAACTCGTTGTTCCAATAATTATGGTCCCTATCAGTTCACGGAAAAATTAATACCATTAACAATAACTCATGCGTTAAATAATAAAGATATTCCTCTATACGGTGATGGATTACATATAAGAGATTGGCTTCATGTAGAGGATCACTGTGTAGCTATTGATTTAGTTCTTCATGGTGGGGCAGATGGGCACATTTATAATATCGGAGGAGATAATGAATACACAAATCTAGATATTGTACAAAAAATACTACAATTCCTAAATAAAGATCAATCGCAAATTACATTTATCTCAGACCGCTTAGGGCATGATCGACGTTACGCCATGGATGCTACTAAGTTGAAAGAAGAATTAGATTGGAAGCCACACTATCTATTTGATCATGGACTCACTCAAACAATTAAGTGGTATATCGATAACCGTACGTGGTGGGAATGAATTTTATCATTTTAGGCAAGAAGGTTCCTTCCTCAAGGAACGCGAAGTGAGTAGGTGGGAGATGAATGGGCTTCGGACAAGAGATGGCAGGAAGCCATCTTAATTGTTCGACATACATAAACTATTACTAGCTAAAAATTACATAAATTAAATGAGGTATTTTAAAATGAAGATACTGATAACGGGAGTAGATGGACAACTAGGACAAACTTTAATGCAAGTACTCAGCAGAACACATCACGAACTATATGGTGTAAATCGAACCAAATTAGATATTGCAAATAAAATAAAGGTTTACTCTTACATTGATAGAGTAAAGCCGGATGTAATTGTACACTGTGCAGCATTTACAAATGTAGATGGGGCAGAGAAAGACAAAGGGTTGGCATATGAAGTAAATGTATTAGGTACCAAGTATATCACTCAAGCTGCAGGGAGAATAAAATGTAAATTTGTATATATTAGTACGGATTATGTATTTGATGGCGAAAAGCATACACCATACAATCTTGAAGATCGTCCTAATCCATTAAATATATATGGAGAAACGAAATTGGCTGGAGAACATTTCGTAAAAAAATACACGAAGAAACATTTTATTATTAGAACGTCCTGGATATTTGGAAAGGGCGATGGTCACTTTATTGCTAAAATAGGAAAAATAGCAAGTCTATATGGTGAAGTACGTGTAGTATCAGACCAATTTGGCTCACCTACCTATGCAATAGATTTAGCAAACTTTATTGAGGAGTTAGTAGAGACAAATCAATTTGGATTATATCATGCGACAAATGAAGGAGTATGTTCGTGGTATGAGTTTGCAGTTGAATTTTTTAAAGACTTCAATACAGATATCAATATAATTCCTTTAACGACTAAAGAATTCCCGCAAACAGCCAATAGACCTAAATATTCAGTGTTAAGCAAAGATTGTATTATCCTGAACGGATTAAAACCATTAAGACATTGGAAAGAGGCATTAAAGGAGTATAAGGAACAATTAGATAGTAGATAATCATTTTAATTTATATAAAATTAGCAAGTTAATATAGCTTTATTTTTTTAGTAAGTTTCATTTTAATTATTTTGAAATTTGTCGTTTATAAAGTATTAACTGTAAAATAAAAAACCACTACTTCTAAGAAGGGTTTTATTATTTTACAACTATACATTAAATCGTAACAAAAGCCATTATACATTCGCTGAAAGATTAACAGTACAACAAATGGGGATCTTAAACACAATTTATGGAATTCCTAATATTACCCTTAAAAGTATTTCAGAACGACTTTCAGTACCTAAGAATACCGTGAGTGTAAATGTGGATGAATTAGTAAATCTAGGATTAATCGAGCGAAATCCCTCATCTGAAGATCGTAGAGAGATAAACTTGAAAGTAACAATGAAGGGGCAAGAAATATCACAAAAATCTATTGAAAATTCTACTTCCTATAAAGCAATGTCATTAGCATTAGAACAGCTTGAGGAAACAGAAATTCAAACATTGTTGCATATGCATAAAAACATATTAAATTCTTTACGTTCTTGAAAATTCAAAGCACTCTCTAAATAGAAATAGAAAAAATACGGATTTAAAAAGTTAAGAAAATTTAAATATAAAAGCCTAATTTCGCAGTGTAATAAGGGAGAAATTAGGCTTTTATTATTTTTTTAAAGCGCCCTATAATGGGATAACTAAAATGCTAATTTGATTTGCTAAAGAACTATAACGACATATGCCTTTGCATGTTTTAAAACACCTAGCTAAATAAAAAGGGAAGAGAACCTTAAAACTGTTTGCTTACTCTATAAGTTAAATATTTCTAGGGGGGAATCTTATTTTATTGAAAATTGAAATATTAAGTAATATTCCTATTGCTATTAAATTAACCATTAAAGAACTTCCACCAAAACTTATAAATGGAAATGGAGTACCCGTAAGAGGAAATAGTCCTGTAATACCACCTAAATTTACAATGGATTGCATACCAATCATACACCCTATACCAATTGCTATAAAACTGCCGAATGGTTCTACACATAACTGTGCAATTTTTAAAGAGCGAAGTACTATAGTCAAAACTCCAGTCAATAGAATAAATACACCAATAAATCCTAGTTCTTCAGAAACTATTGCCATTATAAAATCAGTATGTGGTTCCGGAAGATAACCTGTTTTTTGTATGCTATTTCCAAATCCACGACCAGTGATTCCTCCAGAGCCAATGGAAATAAAAGAATTTACAAGCTGGTATCCATTTCCTTGCGCATCAAGAAAGGGATTGAAAATCGTAGTAATACGTGTCTTTTGAACTTCTGACAAACTATATTGAATCAAGAAATATAAAATAGGTAACCACAAAATAGAACTGATGATAGTTCTTTTGATTAATAGATTTATATTTATTCCTGAGCAAAGAAATATGCTAAAACCTATACCTAATATTAAAAGTGCAGATCCTAAATTTGGTTGTTTAAAGATAAGAAAAAAAATTGTAGCTAAAAAAAATAAAAGTTTTCCGGTACCACTCCAGTTATTTTTAGCTTGTTCTTGTCGTAATGCAAAAAATCGGGCTGTTACAAGTATTGTTCCTAATTTAAGAAATTCGGCTGGCTGTATTCCAAAGATCCATGATTGAGCATTATTTACCACTTTTCCTTTCCATAAAACCATAATTAATAAAAAAATCCCCCCAACCATAATACAGATAGATACTATCCGTTTTTTCCATATTTCATATGGGAGTAAAGCACAAACTATTAACCCTATTGTTCCTAAAAGTAGCTTTGTTAATTGAGAATCAACAAAATGTCTACTGTTATAACCGTAATGTTGGACAGCGACAATGGAGCTTGCACTATACATCATGATAATACCTAAAGTACATGTTATGAATAGAGGAAGGAGCAATAGATAATCGAGTTTTAATATTTTTTTCATTTTAATATCCTCCTGATTTAAAAACAAAACATAATATTACATTTGCTAATGAATAGAATCTTGTTCTCGTCAATTACTAAATATGACTTTTGTTTAGGAAGATTCTATCGCTTACTCCCTGTTTTTTTACGCAAAAATCCCCCTAGTATGTAACTAGAGGGATTCAAAATGGCATGACTAAATAAGGCTTTTTTCCCCCTAGTAGAGCTTTGGCACTATACAACGTAAAGTAATGAAAATTCATTACTTAGCTATCTTAAGAAGAGCCTTAATCCGACAATTCCTGTTCTACCCATTGGCGTCTTTCGACATTTTTGGGCAATAGCCTGTGTTTGCATAGGAGCCTCACCTAACAGGTTAAGCAATATAAACTTTATGTGTTTGTTTCGTGTAGCAAGCATAAATATATTTTTTTTGCTTGTCAAGCAACCATATTGCTAATTTTATTTGTTTTATTGCTTTATAGTCCTTTGAGAAATGATATGAAAAAATGTATGTAATCATTCCGTATAAGTACATATTTTTGACTTATAGTGTATCGTTTGATTAAGTAGTTTAACCATATAAATTTGATAAACAGTAAAGAAGATTTTAATCATAAAAGAAGATTTTTTATGAATGTTCTTTTGATATACAGAATGACTAATTATTCATCTTTTGTTGTAAAGTTGGAATTTGATTAAAAACAATAAGATTCATATGTTTTATCACGTTTCTTCGAATTAAATCTATTTGAATTCTATGTTTTTAAGGGGAATTTTAAATTTATAATAAAATATAATTTCATTTTCTATAAACATTTTTTATGAATGGAATTGAAAGTCAGTTGACAAATATTAAATTCTGGTTTAAATTTTGAAGTAATTCAATAAACTTTGTTAGGTGAGGCTCCTGTATAGAGAAACGCTGCTGCCCAAAAATGTCGAGAGACGCCAATGGGTCAACAGGAACGGTCGGATTAAGGCCCTTCTTAATGTAGCTGGTTATAAAAAACCTATGCTATACAGTGCTAAAACTCAACGAGGGAGTGGTATACGATTTGATAGAAAGGCACCTCTGTGATTTCGATAGAGCTGTCTTAATAATCATTTATTTGTATTGTGAAAAAACCTTTACTCCTTTTTGAGTAAAGGTTTTTCTGTTTAATTTTATTTATTTTTATCTTGTCTATATTTAAAAAGGAGGTAATTCTAGCTAATGAATTGATTGCAATGTCACTATTATTGCTCTAATAAAAAATTAAAGACAGATAAAATAAAACAAAACCACTCATGAAACTCTAGAGTCTCCCTTAGCAATATGAGGAGGAGTTAACATGAAGAAATTATTAAAGGAATTACTTATAACCAAAAATAACTTGGATGCAGAGAAAGTTTTACGTCATCCATCGTATGATATTGCGCAAGAAGTAAGACAGTTTTCAATTGAAGATCAAGTCATATTGCTAGATACGATTCCTGTATTAAAAAGCTCTAAAATTCTTCAATATATAAGTGCAGAAGAAAAATATAATATCTTAATTCACTTATCTGAAAACAAAGCTAAAAAGTTACTAAATTTACAACCGATTGATGAATTAGTAGATTTACTGCTAGCGGTTCATCCGGAAAAACAGGCTAAATTAATGGCGTATCTAGATAAAATCACAAAACATAACGTGAAAAAATTGATGACTTTCAAACCTGAAACGGCGGGAAGTCTTGTTACAAGTGATTTTGTTGCAGTTAGAGGAAATTGGTCAGTAAAAATGACATTGAAGTACATTAGGGAACATTCTAAAAATGTAGAATCAATATCTTATAGTTATGTTCTTGATAGTCATGGTTATCTTGAGGGAATCGTTTCCATACATGAGTTATTACTAGCAGCAGATGAAGAGATATTATCTACTATCATGATTCAAGAGGTAATTTCAGTACACGCTGAAGTTGACCAGCAAGAAGTTGTAAAAAAGCTACTGAATTATAATTTAGCAGCAATACCTGTCACAACAGCAAATAATAAAATGATTGGTATTATAACATTTGATGACGTAATGAATGTTATGGAAGCAGAAGCTACAGAAGATATTCAAAAGTTAGGCGGAAGTGAACCATTGAATCAATCTTACTTTGAAGCTAGCATTTGGAGTATTTTCTTAAAACGTCTACCATGGTTATTACTTCTTTTTGTTGCTGAAGCATATACAGGTACGGTATTAAAGTATTTTGAAGACGAAATTGAAACTGTAGTTGCCCTTGCTTTCTTTGTTCCATTATTAGTAGGTACTGGAGGGAATACAGGAACACAGGTTGTAGCAACAATTACTCGTGCAATTGGTATTGGAGAGGTGAAATTTAAAGACATTTTCCGTGTAATGAAAAAGGAGTTTGCAATTGGTATGCTTCTTGGACTTGCACTTGGGATAGCTGGGCTCACTCGCGCCTATATGTTAGGAGTTGGAACAGAAGTTGCACAAGTTGTAGCAATCACTTTATTATTTATTGTTATTTGGGCCTCTCTTGTTGCAGCTGTTTTACCTTTGATTCTAAGAAAATTAAAACTAGATCCTGCAGTTGTTTCAGGTCCATTTATTACAACATTTGTTGACGGGACAGGATTAGTAATTTATTTCATGGTTGCAAAAACGTTATTAAATTTGTAAGTATACACTCAAATAAATACGAAATGTAAAATAAGTATTTTGCATTGCTTGCTAAGACTTAGTGGGGAACTCGGGAATGAGGAAAATAAACGCTTTTGTCTTTATTAAAAAATATTTTAAAGGATTCATTGAATGTAATTAATACCGGAGGATAAAACTATGAAACATCTAAGAAAAATCTTCAAACGAATTTTGCTTCTATTTTCTATTTTCATGCTTATTGGCATAGGAATATTATTTGGTACTAGCTATGGCCGAGAACTTCGTATAACAATCGCTGGAAGTATACTAACTTCTCAGCATCCACAATATGCGAAATATACATTCCTAACCCAAAAGGAACTAGATAAACTGCAAGATAGAATTAATCATCCGAAATGGTCAAACAGTGATGAGCATATTTATAAAAAAATAGCAGGAAAAAGATTAGAAGAATTAAAAAATCAGCCATTAGAAATTGATGTAGAAACAATTAAAAGCAATAAAGATAGTCGTTTTCTTTTCGAAGGAAGGTTAGTTACCATAAGCAATCCCTTCAATGTTAAACTTGTTAGCCATCAAGGAACACAGGGCGCTAACAGGGGAGAAAAAATTAGTGTAATGGCAAAACGTAATCATGCACTTGTTGCTGTGAATGCAAGTGGATTTGCTGATGAAACAGGGAGGGGTGGAGGAAATGTGGCAACTGGCATAGTAATAGAAAATGGGAAAGCTATTGATACGAATATGGATAGAAATACCCCTACAATTATTACGGGTTTAACAAAGTTTGGGCAAATGATAACAGGAAATTATTCAACCCAACAACTTCTGGATAAACAAGTCGTTTCAGCAGCAGGATTTATGCCACAGTTAATTGTAAATGGAGAAAAAATGATTACAGAAGGAGACGGTGGTTGGGGTTCTGCTCCGCGAAGTATTATGGCCCAAAAAGAAGATGGTACAATTATGTTTCTAGTCATTGACGGTAGACAGACGCATAGTATAGGGGCTACGTTAAAAGAGTGTCAAGATATTCTATATGAAAGAGGAGCAGTAAATGCAATGGCTATGGATGGAGGTTCTTCTGCTACGCTATATTTAGGGGGAAAGGTTATAAATTCGCCTTCCACATTATCTCATGAAGATCGTTATTTACCGAATGCTTGGGTGGTAACAGCAAATCCGAAACAGAAAATAAATATGACGGTAGATGGGGAAAAGGTAAATTCCAAAACATTTGATAAATTTGATACAAATATTATTTCTCATTAAGTGGTAATAAAAGGCAAGTAAAGTAAAAATGAAATGTTTTATAAACCAATTAATGTGAAATTTAAATTGTGTATTTTTTATATAATAAAACTAAATTTAGAGAAAAGAATAAGAGTTCAGCAATGTAAAATTGCTAAACTCTTATTCTTTATTCTTTCCTATTCTTCCTAAACTATCTTTAATAGTTGTTTCTCCAAGTTGAGTGTATAACAAAGCTGTATCTTGACTGGTATGTCCAAGTTGTTGCATCACTTGTAATGAGTCTTTTTCTTCCATATATAATTTATTTGCTAATGTATGTCTTAATTTATGAGGAGACATTCTTTTTCCATATGCTTTAGTATATTTTTCTACTATATCTTGGATAGCCCTAACAGAAAGAGGCTGTGCAGTATGTTTATATTTAGATAAGAATACATTTTGTAATTCTTTCCCTGGAGCATATTTCCTATCTCTAATTTCCATATATTTTTCAAGATCATTCAATGCAATTGGGGTAATCCATACTGAATCTTCTTTATTTCCTTTGCGAATTACATCGATTAGCCTTTCTTTTAGATTTATATCTTCCATACGGAGATCGGCTAATTCACTTACACGAATACCACTACCAAGAAAGAGGGAGAGGATGGCTACATCACGTTCTTTATCTCTTAGGAAATAGAATAATTGATGTTTTGTTAAAGATTTTTCATGTTCGTACTTAACATAATTCAGAAATTCCTGATCATCATCATTATGGAATATTTTAGATCTCATACGTTTTGCACGAGCATTTAATGTTTCTTTATCTTTATGTATTTCAATTTTAGCCATTACATTTCTATAAAAATAGCATTCTCCATCTTCATTCTCTGATAGGGAGGTGAGGTACTTAAATAAAGACTTTAAGGCCGAAATTTTTCTGTTAACAGAGGAATTCTGCATGTTTTGTTGTAGTTTTAAAAATCTCATAAAGTTCTCAACATCTTTTTTCTTTAAATTCTCCAAATCAGAGAAGGATATGTCTTTAATGGGCTTAAATTCAATAATTTGTTCAGATAATAGCCAATTAAAGAAGACTCTAAAATCATATACATAATTCAGTAGAGTGGAGGGAGAGGCATCATGCAATTCTTTGTACTCCACAAATTCTTCTATGTAAAAGGGCATTTCATTTAAATTCTCGTATAATTTCTTACGATGTACGGATTTTTGACGTTGTTTGCTGTAATCCATAAAAATCACCTCATATATACTATAACAGAAAATAAATACGAACACAAGTTCGCGTTAAATTCAATTTTTACACAAACTTATTTACATAATTAAATTATGAAATACTAAAATATGCTCGAAACTGAATGGAACAGTATAGTTAGTTAAATGAAAATTATAGCTAACTAAGTGATAAATTTGTATAAAACCATAAAAATTAGTGCAAAAACTACATATAAATGTATGTAAAATAAAACAATTTTTATATATAAATTCATGCAAAAAATCAATATATGAAAACAGTTTAAAATTCGTTATCTAACATAAATTGGTTAATTTAATCATAATTATGAGGAGTTAATTAGATCAACATAAGAAAAAATCCTATATAGTAAAAGATAATTTACTATGAATATTTTCAATGAATTGTTCAGTATTTAATGATTCCTATATAAAATATGAATTATATAGACACATACCAATATACTGAGATTCATGTAATTGAGCTAGAAATCCCTAAATACTGTATTAGATTTTTATTTATACAACTTATTGTTCGTAAAATTGGTATTTCGTGCGAAGTTGTTAGTGATTATTTTTCCAAGCTTTTATAAAGGCATCATATACCCTACCTTTCATCAGTATAAATATCTTTTAGTTTCTGGTATGTTCAGCTATACATATTTATATTATAAATGATTGCTTATAGAACATATCTAATATATAACATTTTAATGCGAAACAGTTTACTTTAACTCCTTAAGACTAAATAGATGGTGTATTTTACAAAATTTAATTGTTGTAATGTCGAAATAGAGCATTTCCTTTAATTCTTTTTATTATAGCCGGTTTAGCTAAGCGTTCTGCTAAATATTATTTAAATACAAATTTCAAAATGTAACTACTAAATTTCTCTTTCCGTCTCAATGATATAAGTATTCTTTTCGTTTTGAGATTTATTCACTTGTTTTTTATAAATCCCTATTAGATATGTTATGTAAACTGATTAAAAGTGATTTATTGTAAATCCCTTTATATAGCCGTTTTTCAAGTGACATTCCCCCCCTACTTTACCAATCGGTGTAACCACATTCTGTGTACTTTCTGCCTCATGTAAGTGCAAATCCGTACATCAGCATTCGCACTCATCATGATAATACGATGAAGATTTTATTCCTCAAATCCAAATGTAATCAGCAACCTTGCTACTCCCGTTGCAAGTCCCTTTCCCCAATAATCTGGATTTATGTTATATCCTATTTCTCCCTCCCTATTAGTAAAATCTCGAATCATAATCGCACCTGCCCCTACCACTCTTTCGTACTCCAATTCAACCAATGCAAAAGAAAATCGACTTCTCGGGACCTTACTTGCATCTTGAAGAACTTGGTTTACAAATTCTTTTGTTTCCGTTTCCGAATTAGGGCCCCATGCTTGGTATCGGCACACAATGGACTGTGATGTGTATATATGTATATCCTTCCAATCATTTTCTTCGATTTCTCGTAGTTTGAATCTATTATGTTATTAACCATCCAATTCCCTCCGTTCACTTAATCCCTTTAACACACTAAATTACATCATAATATTTCATTAACTTATCTTAATTACAACATGAAAAAAATCGTATATCTATTGATACAATTTATCTAGTAAAGGCGAATCAGTACATATAACCTTTGTACGTTTCTTCAAGCATCTTACTCGAAATCGATCCTACATATTCGAATGTTCTATACCAGAAAATAAGTTCTAGTAGAGATTTGTCAAACACTGTACACTGAATACGTGCCGTCTTTGCCCTTCTCTTTTTAGAGGAGGTGACAATAGAACGTGGAGAATACTAGAACCGCCTGCAAACGTTCAGAGAGAGAAAAGAAACGTAAGCGTCTTTTTTCTTTTGGTACAATCGTTACAACATTCAGTTTCCTTAGAAATATACATTACTTTTTCACAAAAAGTGAAATAGGTAAGGGGATAACTGAATATGTAAGACATCTTCTTAAATAAAAAAGTGCCGCTATAAGTAGCGACACTAAGACCAGTTTGTAGTTATGATTGGGTTCCAAGGTGAAGTACTGACCATACTTTCATTGCACACGACCAATGCAGCATCATTTTGAAGTGCAAAGACGTTGAAACCCAGCTTACTACTCTATATAGTATTGCGACATACAGTGCTTTTATTCCTGTCTGCGTACGAAAAAAGCCTTGGTGACCAAACCAAGACTTTTCAAAAAGCTTACGACCTATCAATAGAACGAGAATCAGAACCACCCGACTTCTTGTTCGTTATAATCTAGCTTACACCCTTATTGTACTATACGTTTTTTATATTTTCAACAGTCTGCATTTCTTTCACGCAATATTCATACTTCTAATACTGAAAGTTACCTTACACGACCTCTATCCATTGAAGATTCACGTCACACTTTACATACTTCATAGAAAAGATACGATAACATTACTATTTTTATAGTCTGTAGCTTGGTATATAATAAGAATATCCATATACTAGGAGTGATCAGGATGACAAGCACTTTGCTACTATTAGCTCTTACTTTGTTCGGAATAAGTGGGGTATTCTCCCTAATTAGGAAGCTAACTACGCCAAAACAAGATGAGGCTAAACGTTTAATTATTATCGAATCATTGTCTATATTAGGAGTTGCATGGATAGGTATTGGGCTATTCTTGTAACATACTTACACATTACTTTCGTTATGAATGAATGAAACTTATTATTCAGTCAATGATACAAATAGGCATTAGCCAAAACTCATTTAAAGTCCTTAGTCTTTCTCCTTGGAGATTCCTTGAGCTGGAGCAGTTAGCTTTACTAACAGCTCCTTTTTTGTATCTGTAAATGCATGATTTGATTTGCATTTGTTTGAATTGCATACAGAATGCTTTCCTAAAGTAATCGGTACATAAAATTCCATTCTATATGAAGACTACCTGTGTAATGTACCAGCAACTCCTACTCGTACATTTACTCTTTTAAACTAGAATCTGTTTTCACTTCACATTCACTACGAAGCTCATGCCAATTCTCTATACAATCCAGCTTCCAGGCATTCGGATTTTCTTCATTATGTAGTTTTTTTAGTATGTATTTATTTTTTCTTTACCTTTAATTCTAAGTCCATATGTCGACTCTCCCAGTTATGCGTATTGAATGTTTCCTGCCCAAAATCAATATACTACTTTGAAATCATTTGAGTGCTAATTCTTTTTATCTAGTATCTATTCCCTATGTGATAATTATAAGTTGTAATTAGCTATAAGCATTCCATTTATCACTTTGATATAACGGTTGACCTGTGTTCCAGTCGCACATAATCCATTCCACCGTTCCACTCCCAGCATCTTTAAACTGCATTTGAACTTCTACCTTATCCGTTGTAACATGAAAAATATCCATTGCCCTTCTCTCAATTTGTAACACGTTCTTCCCAGCTTCTTTTGGATATTTCTTCATCATTTTTTGTATGGCTACTCTTGCCATTTCCTCATTATATGGTGAAGCATGATCATTATCCTTTACTTTATCGTTTTCTACTTGACCGACAGATTCTTCATTTGTGTTTGCACGACTCTCTGATCTACCCTTTAATTTGTCTTCGTTTGAGCATGCTGTTAACAGTATTCCTAAACTAACAATATATGACACTACTTTTTTCACTATTTAAACACCCTTTCATTATTAGTATGTTTCTATTATTAAAATCCATTTAATAGTATATTAATATATAATTATATATAGTATAATCGTATCAATCAACATATCTTTAGGAGGAAATTATGAAAAGAAATATGCTTAAAGCAGGTAAGAACATATTATTAGCAGGTTGTACGTTTAGCTTATTGGTAAGTTGCTCTTCCAACAATTCAGAACCAAAAGAAGGAAGTAAAACAACTGCATCTGCGAATGAAAGTACAACTAAAGACCAAGTGGCCAGCGGGTCAAAAATAGGAGATACTAGTAATTCTGATTCGTCTAAAAAGAAGGAAAATGCCAAGGATCATAAAGAAATTACTATAGATCAATTCGGCGGAGAAAGCTTTTCTAATTTATTAGACGATAGAAAAGTGAAAGAACTTGGTGTTGCTCGAAAAGGTGATTACATTTACGTCATGTTCCAAAAATACATCCAAGAAGAGCAAAAAGATAAGACTTTTGTATCAATCGGAAAAATAGACGATAAAGTAGGAAAATGGATTATAAAAGATCAACATTTTTATAATGGAGAAGACGGCGTATCTTCTACACTCTTTGGAGATGCACACATCATTTCAAATGGTTTAGTAGCAAGAACCTCTCTTATGGATGAACAAGCTAAAATGATAGAGATTGATACGAACCTAGAGAATTCCTCTTTTAATAATATCAGTAATAGCCAAAATACAGCCAATACATATCATTATGTACAAACCTCGAACGGTAGCGCTCTTTTAGTACAAGAGGGAGAAAAGGTCTTCCTGCATTTAGATGACGGTTCGAAAAAGGAGATACAAAATCTGAAATTAAAGGATTATGGCACTAACAATATCTATATTGATTTAAAACAAAACTTACTATATGATGGCTCTGGAAAAACAGTATTTGATATAAACAAGGGCGATTATGTGTATGATAAACAAGGTCAAAAATTAAAGTATGGGATAAACTACGGTCAAACCCTTATCGCCGCAAATGCAAAATACGTCATTGCTAACACAAACAATGGTTCAAAATTAAAGTTTGACGTGTATAATACTACTACTGGCGGTAAAGCAATGAGAAGTATTGAATCAGAAGCAATTACACGCGCAGGTGTAGGGGGACTATTAGGTGGTTCTGAAAAGCATTTATACCACTTCAGTTTGACAGGTGACTATATTCACTATGTTGGGCTAATCGAATACAAAGGTAAGCCAAGCATTCAATATAAAAAGATATACGCTGGAGAATAACCATTTCTAAATGCATTACTTATTGGCTTCATAGCTCCCTTATCATTTCTATAATTAGTATTTATGTCCTATCATAATAAAAAAGAGAACCCAATGAGGGTTCTCTTTTGTTTTTAAGTACTTTTTATAACAATAACCAATATCACATAGAAACGATTCCTAAAGGGACCTGACAAATTCTATCATATAGAATTTGTCAAACGAAGTAAAAAGGAGGATATTTACAACTCTTTCCCCACTTTCTACATGTAATGTCTTTATTATCTTTTGTGTTTTGTTACCAGTAAGTACATCCTAGACTCGGTATTTCCACACTACTGATATGCTTCATATCTTGTTATTCTTGGTCCGTCAGCGCAAGAATACAAGTTTCATTCCGATATGTAAGAATGCATATTATTTCTCTTGGATGTTATGATATACTCTCTTTGTGAGCTGATACAATATTTCTTTAGATTGGAAAACTAAAACCTCATTAACCCAAGTTGGGGGCGCCATTTGGCGTCTTTTTTTAGTTTTGCTCCATAGGCATTTAGCTTAGATATTGAAGTAACCCCAAAACAAAAAATAAGCTGCCCATTTGGAAAAATTATGTACATCATTTTCGAATGCGGGAGTTCCATCTTTCAAAACTAACCTATTAAATAGGGTTCAATGTATAAACTATATTAGTATCGGAAGACTCTCGACTTGGGGTTACCGTAAATGCTTTCTCCTAATCATCCATATCGATAAATGACTTACTTCTGATCAATTTGCCTTTGTTGTTCTTCGTTTAAAAGGAGCTAGTTTTACATACGATAAAGCACTAAAAAAACTGTGCACAAAAACCTGCATGGTAACAAGTTTTTGGCACAGTTCTATTATTTAATCCCTTTCATAAGTACCTGAATCTTTGGAGCCATGAAATATAAAATAACACTTAAAACAATGGATATTCCGCCAATTACACCGAAATAAATAATCTCTGTTTCAGGATTATATAATCGAACAAGCTGCGCATTGATAGCTTGTGCAGATGCACTCGTTAAGAACCATAAACTCATTGTTTGAGCAGAGAACGCTGCTGGTGCTAGTTTTGTAGTAATAGATAAGCCGACAGGTGATAAACAAAGTTCCCCGATTACGACTAAAAGGAAGCTAATGATTAACCAAATTGGGCTAACAAGGGATTCGGTACCATGGATATATGCAGGAATAATCATCACTAAGAATGATAAACCAGCAAATAATAAACCGATAGCAAATTTATTTGCTGTACTTGGTTGGCGTGAATTTAGCTTTACCCAAAGCCAAGCAAATACTGGTGCTAGTAAAACAATATAAATAGGGTTTAAAGATTGGAACCATGAAGATTGAACCTCAAATCCTGCAAAGTTTAACTGCGTACGTTGATCAGCATAACTAGCTAAGATGATTGCTCCCTGCTCTTGAATCGCCCAAAACATTGTAGCAGCGATAAATAGTGGTATGTAAAGTCCTATTGTTATATACAGACAGGGGCGGTTTCACAAAATAGATTTTTGGATTTACCCATTTATTAAGATTTAATTTTATACCAAGAATAAAAGATTTATCGGATTCAAAATCATTTACAATAGATAGAGCAATATACTCTCCCTTTAGAAAAATGAAACAATTCCGCCTTAAATTGACTTTGTATAATCTTAACTTGATAACAATGTCGCGCTAGCCAAAATACAAATATCTTCTTCAAAAAAAGAAAAGCGGTAACTAATGTATGACTGTGACCTAGTTTTACCTAACTTGGATTGAACCCCCTTGTTGTAGATTTTTATTTTAATATTAATAATTTCGGTACATGAAATTATTAATATTAAAATAAAAAAAGGCTCCCCTCAAAGGAGAACATTACATTACAAAACACTTAAGAAATTCTTCTAATAACAGCTCTACTTAAGATTTGGAGTATGGTTATAACTCATCCACCCCTGTTTGTTACGATAAATCATTGGCCGAAGACTATTCTTTTTCTGTATATTATTTCAAACTCTTTAGATTTTTTCTTTTTGTGAAATTTACCTCAAAACAAATTAACTAGATAACAAAACGTAAAATAACAATGCAGCTGCCTCTTGTCGTTTCATACTTTGTTTTGATAGATAATCTGCTGATCCATCTTCATTATATATAACCTCAGGCCCTACTAAACCATGACCTACAATGTTTTTCACAGATTCTATGGCCCAATCATCAGTTTCTCCCTTTAATATTGCAACTGCAGATGGCGCTCCTAACATTTTTAAATACTGCCAGGTAATCCATGCTGCTTCTTGTCTAGTAATTGCACGGTCTGGATGGAATTGTTCCCCTTCTTTTTCATATAAAATACCAATTTCATATAACTTTTGAATATGTGGTGCATACAGATGATTTTTCACATCAGAAAACACTGGTTCTTTTTTGAAGGTGGCGTAAAGTAAGCAATTTGAGATAACCAATATGCAAATTCTGCTCGTGTAAGAGAAGATCCTGGAGTGAAATTCCTCTCCTTATTTGCTTGTAATACCTCGTATTGATGTAAAGGATTT
The DNA here is from genome assembly GCF_051916885.1 of Bacillus cereus group sp. MYBK14-1. Taxonomy (NCBI): domain Bacteria; kingdom Bacillati; phylum Bacillota; class Bacilli; order Caryophanales; family Bacillaceae; genus Bacillus; species Bacillus cereus group sp. MYBK14-1. The sequence continues at coordinate 44,995 of NZ_JBQAHM010000019.1, forward strand.
TTGAACTACCCCCACTTTCACTTCGTTTAGAAGTGAGGGATTCCTAAGTAAAGATTCTTTCAAACTCTAATTGATTAGGCTACCCCCGCATCCCTTGCGGTTTGAAGCCTTATCGCTTCATTCTTTAAAATAAAAAAATGTGAAACTTTATATCATTATGTAAGACATTTAATATCAAATATATTACATTCACTATGAAATTAGTTTATTTATAGGATTTCTATAGATAAACAAGGTACTAAATTGACTCTTAAGAAGTCATAACGTTGCATTTGTCTAAAAATTGAAAAAATATGTGTAGATATATATTATCTTAAATACATATATAATTAATTTTAATTCTCTGACATAATTCCACATCATTCTTAAAACCGTTTTTTGTGCATTATGAAGTAAAATATTACACAATGTCAGTCTTTAAAAGATTATATATCAAAACTTTTAGAGAGGAAGAAAAACTATGAAGATGAAAAGGAAAATCATGATGACAACAGCACTTGCAGCAACATTAGCTACAGGTGCACTACCTACCACATCAGTGTTTGCTGTAGAAAAAGGAGCTCCTATCCAACAAAACGAGGCACAAATGGGTATTCAACCATTAGCACAAAATAATTTAGAAACAGCTGTTAATGCTGCCTTAAATGGTCCAGAAGTCAAAAAAATAAAAGTATTCGAGCATGAATTTAACGTTAAAGAAATAGAAGTAGTAAATCTAGGTGCAGGAAAAAAATATGTTAAGGGACAAATTTCTCATCACTTAAGTTTCCGTCCAGATGATCAATTTTATTATGAGTTTACTGTGCAAGACGGAAAAGTAGTAGATAAGCCTGTATTTAGTATTGATAGAGGTGGTTGGACACCATTTGCTGCTCCACTTTTATCAATTCTTGCTGCTTATAATGGAATTCCAGTTAATCCAAATGATTTAAATACACTTGGTCAGCAGATTGGTAAAGTTATAGATGGAAGCTGGGAACATGCAGCCCAATCAATCGCAACTGTAGTTAGTCTAAGTTTTAATGAGTAGAATCTTTCAATTTTTATTAGCATTATAGGGATTCATTTTTTGTAATCAGCCTTGTTATAAGAGATTCTAAAACAGCTATTAATAAATTTTTACCACTCATTCACATTATCTTGATTTGTTTACCACCTTATAATTCATTATATGTCACAAAATAGAAGTCTTTTTTAGGACTTCTGTTTTGTTTGTATACAATGCGATAAACAGGTGTTTTTTAGAGGCTATACTTCGATTTTTCAAGAATACGTTTGGCTATTAGGTACTATTCATAAAAACAAATTATTAAAGTCCCAAATAACTTACTCCCCCTATTTTTAATTATTTTCAACTCCAAAAATTTATTACCTTAAGAATGAAAAACAATAAATATAGGAAAAATCATCTAGCATTATTTAAAGGTCAGGAGAGATCAAATGAAGAAAATAAAAATGAGAAATTTCATTAAAATTAGCATCCTCACTTGTATTACACTAGCAAGTTTAAGTACACCATCTACTATTTTAGCTGATAGTCATTCAGGTTATTCCTATGAATCCAATATAGGATATCAAAATCCAGCGTTGATGTCGAAAATAGAAGATTCTACAAAATTAAGTGAAATATCTATTCCAGGCACTCACGGTACAATGGCTTTACATGGAGCAAGCTTTCTTGATGAAAATTTGACAAGAAATCAAACTATGAGTCTATCCCAACAATTAAATTCTGGAATCCGCTATGTAGATATGCGTGTTAAACGTGTAAAAGATTCTTTTGCAATGTATCATGGCATTGTAAATCAAAAAGCTGTGTTTGAAGATGTATTAAAAGAGACAATTCAATTTTTAAAAGATTATCCAACAGAAACAATATTAATGCGCTAATGCGCCTAAAAGAAGAAACTACTCCTGAAAGTGGCTCTCTATCATTTGAGGAGATATTTTTAAAATATAAAAACGTTAATGCTTCATATTTTTGGAATCCTAATTCCGTACCAACTTCAGATAGAAATAACTCTACTTTAGGAGATACCCGCGGGAAAATTGTAATCTTACAAAACTTTACATCTACTCAATTGTACGGTATTGATTACGAAGGTTTGAATATACAAGATAAATTTGAAATTGGAAGCGGACCAGACGAAATATATGCAAAATGGATTGCGATAAAAACCCATCTACAAAATGCAAATACTAATTTTAATAATGGAAAAATTCATCTCAACCATTTTAGTGGTACGGGAGGCGCAGCAGCATTTTTAAATAATGTATATCCTTGGTTTGTTGCAAGCGGAAAAGAGAGCAGAAATACTGATAGTAGTCCTAAATTGATTCAAACGAATTCCACAAATGCATGGAGTGATTTTCCTCGCGATAGAAACGGACAAGTATACTATGGGGGAATGAATACACTTGGGACCGAACTCTTACAACAAGGCATAATTAAACATTCTGGTATCATCGCAGCTGATTTTCCTGGTCCAGGTTTAATTGATAGTATCATTAAATTAAATGGTATACATTCTAATGAAAAAGAAATATTAATTTCGCAAATACCATCTGAATCTAGTCCTTTATCCGGGCAACAAAATCGATCCAGTCAAAACTTTAAAATTGATAGTTTACCTGTAGGTACCAAAAAATTAAAATGGGTTATTGAGCCTTCAGAAAAGGATTATCCTTCTACTATCTCTTTCAATGTAATGATTGATGTTTCCCTAGGAATAGATTCTACTCGTTGGAAAAACATTTCACATGGATCTAGGACTGAAGCTTACACAAATACTAAATATTATATTGCAAGTCCAATTGGTGCCACTAGCAAATTCACAGTGAAAATATATGCTATTACAAATTAGAAAAAAAAGAATCCCAATGAAATTCCATTGGGATTCTTTTTTAATTTCATTTCGTAAACATTAGGATGGGGTTCAAATCTTATTGATTTATCATTTAAATCAATAAGATAATTCATATTTGGAACAGCCCTTAATTTTTAAAAGAAAACCCAAAAATGTTAGCTACCTTTTCCCACCTGTTACTTATTCAAAACTGGCTTCCAAAGCGATAAGGCAAAAATCCAATTTGAGTCGCCATTTCCTTGATGATCTTGAACTGCTTCATACACTTTTCCCTCATATACTACTCTATCGCCTTTTGTATATGCTTTTCTTGCATCCCATTTTTCATATGTGGAATCCTCTGACTTTGTTGTTACATTCAAAACATCACTTCTACTAGATTCATTTCCAGCTAAATCAACCGCCGTCACTACATATTTATACGATGTATTAGCCTTCAAATCTTTATCCATAAAGGATGTATTAGCCGCTGTCCCAATTTTATTCATACCCCCAGCGCTTTCTCTATATACAATATAATGGTCAACACCTACATTATCTTCAGACGGACTCCACATCAAATCAACAGTTGTCGCTGTTGTACCCATACTATGTAATCCTTTTGGTTGACTTGGAGCCTCTATATCTGGGATTGCATGTGTTGTCTTAACCTTTAGTTTTTCACTTTCTTTTGATATGTTTCCAGCAGAGTCTAATGCCTTTATTGTATAGGTATATTCCGTATCTGCTGTTAGTTTTTTATCAATAAAAGTTGTACCTGGTACCGTATCAATTACTTCGCCATTACGTAACACTTGATATTCTTTTACACCTATATTATCAGTAGAGGCCTTCCATGTTATTTCAACACTATTGGCAGAAACTTTAGAAGCATTTAATTCAGTTGGTTGACTTGGAGCTACTGTATCGGGAGTTTCATTATTTACTAGATTTACATCAATTACATTATAAAACGCATTTGACGTATCTGCTACATCCCATACAGCTAAAATAACATGATAACCATTGCGATCAGTTGGTACATTAATTGTATGTTTTAAATTATTTGATGCGGCAGAACCATCATGTTTCACAGTTCCAATTGGTTCTAATTCAGCACGTGTTAATGGTTTATTAGGATCCCATCCCTTTTTTGTAATGTAATAATGCCATTTACTTGTAGGATGTGCAGCTGTATATTTCCATGTAAAGGTATTTGCTCCACCCTTAATCGTGTTTTTGAACCAGCGATTTGATGTTTGTTGGTCAAGAATCCCTCCAAACAGTCCTCCTGCCGAAGCAATTTTTCCATCAATCGGTCCCCCATCTGGGAATCCTTTAGGTGCTTCTAGGCTTTGAGGTTCGTACATTATATTTCCACAATTTAAATTCAATGCTCCATAATTCTGACTACATAAAGCAGCACGACTACTTGGCTTTTCAACAAATCCATGTGCATAAGCACTTTGAGGAATCATAGTAATAGCCGTTACCCCTGCAGCTAAAACACAAGCACCAATTCCTTTTTTACTTTTTCTTAATCTTTCCAATTTAGATGTTAATTTCAAATTCATTCTTGTCCCCCCAATATATTATTGTTATCGCTAATATAATAGCAATATAGAGATAAACGAACAAATTACTAATAAATATACTAATACCTCTCATACATTGGTACGTTTATTATTATTTTTAATCTCATTTAAAAATAAAGTAAATACAATTACGCTATTTTGTAACATTATGTATTTAAAGAAGAATAAAAACTTCGTTTAATTTCACAAAAAATTCAAATATTAAAACAGATAATTAAATCATGTAGGAAAATAAATTTTTTATATTACAAAAAAGCAAAAAAAGTCTGGAAGAAACCGATTATATCCGTTTCTTCCAGACTTTCACTTCTTTTATAACACTCACAAATCCTTTAACCTTAAACATTTACACTTGAGGTTAAAACCCACATAACTAATATAACCTATATGTTGACTAGCTTCTAAATGTTAAAATTCATAAATTAATAGTAACAGACCAATTAAAACAAGCCATTTAGCAAACACATATAATATTCTTACTAATTCAATCTAACGCTTAATTACTTATAAAATGACCTAAGGTATCTAGCTTAACTGTATTTTCTTTATTAATAACCATTGTCAATCCTGCATTTCCTTACTTTAAACAGATCATCAAGAGATTTTTAATGTTTAAGGAGGAAAATTTGAAAACCCATTTTTTATTATCATATTCTAAAAATTTATTATATTATTTTTATCTAATAAGGCACAGAAACAACGGGTAAATTTCAGTGTGCTTGAGAAACGTTCTTAGGGTGAAACGTTTAAAGGGTACTTTAGTACTGAGTTTTTATTAAATGTTCCTGTACCTAATATTTAAATTAACGTATGTCAAAATATTTTACAATACGAGTGTTAAACGTTACATATTTCTATATAAAATGATACATTTCATCAGCACGCCTCCCTAATATTTATGCTAAATATAGAAAATTCAGCTCGTTAGGATTTAATTTTAGAATTCTCATAAAAGCATATGATAGATTAGGCACGTAATTGTCACAAATTAATAGTCTATCTACTTTTTAATTACCTATGAAAACTCTATTACCGCTTTATTATTTACTCCTAAACCAAAGCACATCTATACCTACAATTTCTTAAAACTCTTTTAGATAATATTTCAAAAGAGTCGATAGTTTTATTTTTTTTATTTTTTTATTGTACATTTGTGCATTTGATGTTAGGATTATGCCTATTAAAATTGAATCCTAACGATTCTTCTTTATAATTTCTATATTTTAATTGTTAAATAAAAATATAGATTCTGATATATATTCAAAATCAGACCGAAAATATCTTTATTTTACAATGATGTCGTAGCATACCTTTAGAATGGAAAGATATATGCAACAACGTGTTAAGGGGTTACAGGAGGAACAAAAATGAGAGACTTTTTTGATGATAAGTACAAAAATATTGAATTAAAAAGGAGGTTAATCAATTTAATAAGTGAAATTAGCGAATTCAAAGGAAAATTAGCTGCTTATCAGGAACAAAACCCTGACATATTTAATAGTTTAGAAAAAACTATACCACTACATTACATAAAAAATTTCACAACTATTTATGAGGATATAAAAGTTCCTAATAAAAGATTAAAAGAACTTATTTTAGATGATATAGTACCTCAAAATATTTCTGAAGATGCTATTTTTTGTTATTATCAAACACTTTCTTTTGTACATAAAAACTCCTGTACTTTATCAATTAATCCAGCAACTATACAGGAATTACATTTTCAACTAATACATTACCTTACCTCTGACAGTGCCAAATGGCGTGAAAAACCTTTTATTATTCCGGGAGTTCCAGAACATGGAATGCACTTGAATAGTTACCGCATTCTTCCGCATGAACTTATCCCACGGTTTATGGAGCAATTATGTGATCAATACAACTCATTAAATACTAGTAAGGGGCTACATTCACTTTTATTAATAGCTCGTTTTATATTAAATTTTTATTGCATAGTCCCTTTCAATCAAGGTAATAACAGGCTGGCATTTATGTTAATGCAATTGCTGTTAATTAAGAGTGGACATACATTTGTAAAATATGTATGTTTGGATAAATATATTAAGAAAAATGAATCTGATTATTACAATTCGATTTATAAATCTTCCGTGAATTGGTACTGCGAGGAACATAATAATAGTTTTTGGTTAAAAACGTTTTTAACAATTATATTAGAGGCTTACAAAGATCTTCATAACACAGTTCTAGATTCTATATGTAAACATACTAAAGTTGAGAGAATTCAGGATTTTATACTTAAACAAAAACAACCTTTTACTAAGGAAAGTATTCGTAACACTTATCCAGACATTGCAGAAAGTACAATCAGTAAGGCTTTAAATTCCTTGCAAGTGTTTGGCCATATTAAGCTAGTTACAAAAGGAAGAAACGCAACGTGGATTAAGATTTGACCATATTTTCAATACACATGAGGTTTAAAAATTCAATTATAACCTTATCATTGAATTTCATTTTAATTTTAAGCTAATATTACTTTTTTAGTTATTTCTAATTCCAACAAAACATTTTATAGGAAAAGGTCCGCTTTCCCCCGCCTTTTCCTATAATAAAATGAAATATAAACATAAAATAATTGTCGAAAAAAAGTCTAATTTTAACGAATTTCCCGAAAGAATTCTCCTTCCTCAAGCGTGTGAAGGGCGTAGCCCACCGGTAGGTGGGAGATGAATTTCGGTTTGGCGTATCCAAAAGGTTTTCCTTTTT
>NZ_JBQAHM010000020.1:0-52127 GCF_051916885.1 Bacillus cereus group sp. MYBK14-1
TGGTGCCGGGCTTCCTCCACTTGGTACTGATCTTGGTGTTTCCACTGGTGCCGAGCTTCCTCCATTTGGTACTGATCTTGGTGTTTCCACTGGTGCCGGGCTACTTCCGCTTGGTACTGGTCTTGATGCTTCTACTGGTGCCGGACTACTTCCGCTTGGTACTGGTCTTGATGCTTCTACTGGTGCCGGACTACTTCCGCTTGGTACTGGTCTTGATGTTTGACTTCCTTCACTTGTTCCTTGTCTTACTGTTCCTGGTGTTTGATTTCCTTCATTTGCTCCTTGTCTTACGCCTCCTGGTGTTTGACTTCCTTCATTTGCTCCTTGTCTTACACCTCCTGGTGTTTGATTTCCTTCATTTGCTCCTTGTCTTACGCCTCCTGGTGTTTGATTTCCTTCATTTGCTCCTTGTCTTACACCTCCTGGTGTTTGATTTCCTTCATTTGCTCCTTGTCTTACGCCTCCTGGTGTTTGACTTCCTTCACTTGCTCCTTGTCTTACTGTTCCTGGTGTTTGACTTCCTTCACTTGCTCCCTGTTTTACTGTTCCTGGTGTTTGAACTCTTTCATTTGCTCCTTGCCTTACTGTTCCTGCCGTTTGATTTCCTTCACTTGTTCCCTGTCTTACTGTTCCTGGTGTTTGACTTCCTTCACTTGCTCCTTGCCTTACTGTTCCTGCCGTTTGACTTCCTTCACTTGCTCCTTGCCTTACTGTTCCTGCCGTTTGACTTCCTTCATTTGCTCCTTGTCTTACTGTTCCTGGTGTTTGATTTCTTTCATTTGCTCCATTTGCTTTTCCAGCTTCTTTCATTTCATCTTGAAGACTTGTTGTTCCCGATTCTTGCCCATTCGCTACCCCAGGGTTTTCGTTCCCTCCTTTTTTCATGTCTTCTTGAAGTGATGGCGTACCACCATTCTTTTTATCTTTTTCCTTATTTAAGTTACCTTTTTCTTTTTCCTTATTTGCTTCATCATTTCCATTTGATTTCTTCTCACCAGCTTTTTTCATTTGATCTTGCAACGAATCATTATTTTCAGACTCATTTCCATTTTTTAAGCCACTTATGAGACCAGCCATTCCACCTGTTGCCATCGCTGCCGCACTTGCTGTTTTAGCTGCTGCAACACCAGTTCCTTCTGCTGCACCTTTCGCTCCTTTTCCAATCATATTCCCGAGACTCTTTATAGGTTTTGAATTTGCGAGACTGCCAATTCCTTTACCAAGTGCGAAACCACCTACTAACATGCCCCAACTGCTTTTTAACCCAATATCTATACCAAATAATCTTTCTACGACTGACGGTCCATCTAGTACCGCCATACTAAATGCCGCTAATGCAATCAGATACGGTACACCATTTAATTTGTCATGGAGAAAAGCTGTTCCTATTAGGTATAGCTTCAAAGATAGGAATATCATAATCGTTGCTATAAATATATTGAGGATATTGGATAACACGGCTTTTAACTTTTGACCATTCGCAATATCGGCTGGTGCTAATATGTTGGCTAACAAATAGTTAAATGCCAATTCATAAAATAGTCTAGCTAACTTAATACTTACTAATAACAACGTTAATCCTGTTATCAGTAAAGTAAAGAATATATTCCAGAAATTCCAATGCCATCGGTAATACTTTTCTGGGAAGAAATCAAACCATCCATCTTTTAATTCAGCTAAAGATGCAACTCCCATCCCATCCATCACTCTTTTATTTTTTAAAATTTCCTGTCCATCATCTGATAACTTTTTATCCTTTGCAAATTCAAAATCTTTATCTATTTTTTCTGTAATATCTATCTGCCTGATGTTTTTTTCTGGAATATGATTCTTCGGATTCATGTCTTCTTTCTTTTTCCATTTATTTTCATCTATTACTGCAATATCCGTTATGTTCTTCTTAATAATTTCATCACTCAAAGAGCCTTTTTGTTCTGATTTTACAACCGCTATGGCGTCATCGGTGAACTTATCAACCTTTGTCATACCAGTACTTAATAAACAAAGTACACTCAATGTTATGAAAATATTGATGATAATTTGAGAACGATTCATTTGTTTGTTCATAATAAACATGTAGCCAATATATAAAAATGAAATGGCTAAAAGAACGACAAACAATGGATATAACATATCAACAAAATTTTGTATTTCCGGTGAATTAAAGAATCCTTTAATCCCTAGTATGGCATCTGTCACACCTTCTAAAGCATCTACAACTAAAGATAAGCCTACAATTAGGAACCATCCTAGCCAACGTAATACATAATTCACGATGTCTCCTACTTGAAGATAATCCGAGAACGCTTCTATAGTTTTTAAAATCTCTTCATCTTTCACAATTTACCCTCCTCTCATGCTTGCTATTGCCCTAATACTTCTTTTGCTGTCCAATTCACTCTCTCATTTAGTCTGTCGATACGAATAATCAATTTTCCTTTTTGCTCCTGATCTACTGAAAGGAAAAGAACCGCATCTTCTAGCCCAAGAATGACCTCATTTTCTTCTGTTACAAATGGCGAGTAACTATCTAAAATCAATTGCATTTTATCCGTGATTGTCGGTACACCCATTACCTCTTCCCCCTTTAAATTTGGATTCAAAAAAGCACTCAATTATTTGAGTGCTTTTCTAACTTGTTACTTGTTCTTTTTCTTCTAAATCACGCAAGATTCGATTAATCTTGTTTTCGACTGCTTGATAGACACTTTTGTCGATATGGTCATTGTGAGCTAACATTTGAAATTCACTGTAAAACTCGCCCATTTCTTGATTTTCAACTTCATCTATTGATTTACCTAATTGCGCTAAAAAGAACTTATCAACCAGTTTCAAAACTGCTAAATCAGATTCGAAAAATTCATTAACCGTTTTTTCTTTCCAGTTTTCAATGGAAAGGGAATCAAACGGGCTGTCTTCCTGCTGAAATGCCTCTTCCGGAATCTCTTCATCAATACCCATCATTGTTGGCTCTTCTACTGGCTGCGATGTCTCTACTGGTGGCAAATCTTCCTGTTCTGGTTCTGATGTTTTTTTCTCAATTTGTTCTGATTTTCTTTCTCCTAGAAAATCTACAATAAGTGATTTTGGATTTACATCATCATGTAGAGAATCAATATCTATATCTAAAATAGATTTATCTGTATCGAACTCTACTCCTAAGTACTCCCATCTGTATTTTAAGGCTGTTTCCCCCGTATTATAAATCGGGCGAGGTCTGATCCGTTTTCTGTTATTATCCTGACGTTTTATGACACGAATAACGGCACTTTCTCCTTCTTTAAAATTCATAAGTTCATTTGCTGTTAACAGTGGTCGTTGATCTAGACTTTCCGTTTTATTTTTATCAGTAGAAAGACCTTTTCCGCTTCGGGAAGATAGATTAATCGTCTGATTCCCTAGTTTTTTGGACACTTTCTCGGCGGTTTCTTGATCGTTAGTTAGAATGTAAATTGTATTCCCACAGTTTCCATCAATCGTATCTGCATCCTCACCATACTTATTTTTCAATTGTGCATATGCCTGGATTACAAGGTTAAAGCGAACATTTCTACCAAGACAAACCGTGATAATATTTGCCATTCCTTCAATACTCGGCATATTTCCAAACTCATCTAAGCAAAAAATCACTTCACGGTGACATTTCCCTCCACGAGCGAGGGATGCACCCTTTGCCAATATAAAATAAAGCTGCCTTACAAAAATAGAAGCAATCACATGATTTGAAGAATCAAAGTCTGGTGTAATCATAAAAATAGCGACTGGTTTATCGAAATAGTCCACTGTTATTACTTGTATATCTTCATTTTCTTCTACTACTTTAAATTCTGTATCACCTGTCTTTTCATCTATTTTCAGAATAGAAATAGATGTTTTCTTTTTCTTATTTCCTTTTTCATTAAATTGAATGGTATCCCCAACTTTTATTACTTTCTTAAAATCTAATGCAAAACGTCCCGTAATATCTGATTTGATAGACTCCTTTGAGCCATCCGGAAATACAATTTCTATTCGTTTTCTAGGTGTCACTTTTCCTTTTATTGTTTTTCCAAAACCGACACGTTTTAAATCCACACTATTTTTTGCGGTCATTTTAGCGATTTCATCAAATGTAAAAATAGATAACCCGTTCATTGTTTGTGTAAAAATACCACCTCTAGCTTGCCCTTTTGAGAAATTAGAAGTTGCATATTGCATTTTCGCAACACTGTCTGATGGTAAATTCTCAAAATATAAATCTAAAGCATTTTTCGGCGGTTCCTCTGGATCTATAATTATTTCTTTCGAACCAAGTTCCGATAGCATGTTAGCTACTGCATACATCGTTATTTTTTCTTCTGTTCCTTCTGCAATACATTTATCTGTTATGGCTAAAATCATGGCGTTACATAAGCTCATAGCGCAATCTTGCCAAAAAGGATCTTTAACACCTGGTTTATAATACAAAGTGTGTGAGAGTGTCTTACATAATGCCTGTGCCGTTGAATAATCTCCGTCTTTATAGGCATCTTTGACAAGCTGCAATAAGTTATAACTCATAGAATCAAGTGGAGTTAACAGGTTCAAAACTTCAATGTGATAGCCTCGTTCTTCCAGCGTTTCTTTTGATGCACTGAAGAGCTCCCCTTTTGGATCATTAAAAATTAGGGAGGGTTTATGTTCCGCTCTAGAATAGACATCAATTGTAGGAAATACAAAGGTTTCCCCTTTACCAGAGCGAGTTGTACCAATGATTAAATTATTTACCGGACTATCATCAATAAATACCTTGTCACCTAATCGGGAGATAACAACACCACCGCCACCTTTAAATGTTTCCTCTCGATCTGGTACAGCTCGGTACTGCTTTTTCAGCTCTTCAACTGTTGTAAAACGACTAGATCCTTTCTCATGATTATTTAAGTTTTTAAAGGAAGATTTCAATTTGTACACTGTTCTTGCTATAGTTCCAATCACTACAAGGAAAACAAGCATGTAGTAAATTGGATGTTCTGCAATTGGCATCTGAAAAAGAAATCCTACCTCCATATGGAATGGTTTAGGATGTAATAAATCACTAAATGTTGTTTCTATCAGCTCTAAAGATAAGTTGAGTAAAAAATTAGCGATCAAAAACATTCCAACAAACAAAAAAGCACTCAATGGAATGAGTACTTCTTTTTCAGCTAATTTATATTTGATTGATATCTTTTCACTATACATATCAAAGTATCACCTCTGTTCAATCCATCTTCAAATTAAAAAGGTACTCTTTTTATGAGTACCTTTTTGGCAAAATCAGTTGTTTTCTCTTTATTTACTCGCTACCATCTTTTCATTTTGTTTCAGAACTGGCTTTTCTTGATTCGTTGTTTTCTCTGGTTCTGTCGGCTTCTCTGGGTTTGTTGGCTTTTCCGGCTCTGTCGGTTTCTCTGGATTTGTTGGCTTTTCTGGATCTGTTGGTTTCTCTGGATTTGTTGGTTTTTCCGGTTCTGTTGGCTTCTCTGGATCTGTTGGTTTTTCTGGATCTGTCGGTTTTTCTGGATCTGTTGGTTTCTCCGGCTCTGTTGGCTTCTCTGGATCTGTTGGTTTCTCCGGCTCTGTTGGCTTCTCTGGATCTGTTGGTTTCTCCGGCTCTGTTGGTTTTTCCGGCTCTGTCGGTTTTTCTGGATCTGTTGGTTTCTCCGGCTCTGTTGGCTTCTCTGGATCTGTTGGTTTCTCCGGCTCTGTTGGTTTCTCCGGCTCTGTTGGTTTCTCCGGCTCTGTTGGTTTTTCCGGCTCTGTTGGTTTCTCCGGCTCTGTTGGTTTTTCTGGCTCTGTCGGTTTCTCTGGATTTGTTGGTTTCTCCGGTTCTGTTGGCTTCTCTGGGTTTGTTGGTTTCTCCGGTTCTGTTGGCTTCTCTGGGTTTGTTGGTTTCTCCGGTTCTGTTGGCTTCTCTGGATTTGTTGGTTTCTCCGGCTCTATTGGTGGTTTTGGTTTTTCTGTCCCTGTACTTTCCGTATTACCATTCTCACCCTCCGTTATAATTGGTAGGTTCACAATTGCATCTGGTTTCTTCTCTGGTGGAAGAATATCTCCTATACTCGCTACTGAAGAATCAATATTTTGATCGCCGAATGCAAAGTGATCTCCATTCACGGTGACTTGTGGCTTATTATCCGTAATAGCTGCAATCACATTATCTTTTGTTGTATCTTGAAGTGTTTTATCTGTTGTTTCTTTATCAAAGAGTGCTAGAACACGAGAATTGGTGTCATCCCCATTTTGAAGATTACTTACAATAGATTTTTCTTTAAAATTAATTTTTGATTTATCCAGCTCTTCGAGTACATAAGCAACTTCATTATCCTTACTTTGAATTGCATTCTCTGTAATTGCTTCGAAATCTTGTTTGTTCAGATCTTCTTTCTTTTCCTCCGGCTTATTCTTATCTACTTTTTTTGTAATAGCTGATTTACTTTTTGATGATTCCTTACTTCCAAACCAACTGCAACCTGTCGTACTTAATATCAATGAACCACCAAGAAAAACAATTCCCATTTTTTTGTACAGATTCTCATAATTTAAAGGCATGTTATTCTCTCCCCCTTAGATGTTCTGTAGATCTTTATCAATTTTTTCAATCTTAATTTTCTTTTCCTCTTCACTTATCGTAGATTGTTGAATATCACGTTTCTCTAATTCTTTGACCTCTTTCATTACGTTTTTATTTCCTTGCGTTTTGGCAAAAGAATAACAATCTTCATATTTTTTTAGATTTACAAAAGCTTCAACAATGAGTTTTTCACGTCTACCGTCCATATTGACTTTCCCTTTAAGCTTAATTACCTCCTCATATTTCTTATTAAGTGCTGCTTTTTCAAAGTCGATTACATCATTTTTGACATCAATTTCATTGATTTTATTCATGTTGTCTATCCCAATAAAATAAGCAACCACACTTTCTGCAAATTTCGGCTCATATTGTAATGCCTTATTTGCCTTTCCATTTAATAAATAAGTAAATAAAACTGCCTTCTGACTATCTTTATCTAATTCTGTGTAATTGACCTTATCGAAGTATTTAACGGCTTCTCCATACTGTTGAATGGCTGCCTGTTGTAATCCTTTTACTACATATTGTTCAGAACCAGCATTTGCACTCGAAACTGGCTCGGAAGAGAATAACTTAAAGGCAAATATGGCACCAGCTCCAATTAACACCATGCTTCCTATGACACTCGCAATAATCTTAAATCCTTTTCTATTTTCCTTTCCAGGCTTTACTTGTTGCTCTATTTCATTCGATGGACTATAAGAGGCTTCTTCCTTTTTTACTGGTAACGCTTCTTGATATTCATATTCTTCATGAAAAGGAGAATCATTGATTTCCCTTTCTAACGTTTCTAACAACTCCTTTTTTTGTTCCTCTTGTTCCGGATCTAATTGCATCACATTCATTTTTTTAGAAATGTGATCAAAAATGTGATCTGCATATCTCGAACCAAGCGATAACGTACCGTTATAAATTTCATTAGAATGACCATCTAACAAATCAAAATCAATATGTTCTTGCCGCCCTTCCTCTCTATAAACTCGTTCTAATCGCTTCGTTAAGATATAAGCTTCATGAAACGAATATTGCTTACCCGACTCAATTTCAGTTCCATTGCTACTCTTAAAAATGACAAACATGGCTTCTCCTTTCTCTCATTTACTTTAAATTCCATGAAAAAAGGCAACAAAAAAAGCCATACCCTTTGCATAGCCTCCTCATTGCCTTAATTATATTTTTTCACTATTTCATCCAGAAAAACGGGAATAAGATTTGACCAAATTTTACATTGCTATTTACGCTCTCCGCTAAGTATTGGCATCCCATTACGATAACAAGTCCGGCTGCCCCGCCAAGAAACCACCATATACATTTATGTCTTCCTCGTTCACCGCCCCAAATTAGTAGATAAGCGCCCCAGCAAAATACAATCGCTGTACTAACCATTGCCCCTCTTTGCATCCATGCAATAAAAGAATTCCCTGTATTAATTAGACCATCCATCGCATCACCTAACACTAACATTTGAGATAATGTTTCCAACATTGACATATACATTCACTCCCTTTTCATTTTTAAGTGCTTATACGTTACTAAGCTGACTTGATTCATTCGCCTTGCTGTCTTCTTTCACTTCTGTAGGTATTGCCTTATAAGCTTGTAAAGCTTTCATTACTAAATCTTGATTTTCTTCAATGTATTTCTGATGATGTAAATGAAGCCAATGGTTATAATCCTGACCATTGGCTCTTAATAAATTTGCTACCATATCTTTTTCTTTTTTTAATTCCCTCTGTGTAATCGCCACTATATCACCACCTTTCAATGATTATGTGATTACTTCTGATATTGCTCTTTGCAATTTTGAACAAAATAGCTAACTTCTTTTTCAAGTTCTGACTCTTTAAATGTGGAAAAATCAATATCTTTTTTCAATTTTCCTTTTTCATAATAAGCCAGGGAATCTCTTCTTTGTGATAATCCCCAATCATAAGGGTTGCTTGAACCTGGTACATCTTCACGCTTTTCATTCAATTCTTGTATCTGAACTTTTTCTTGCTGCGCTGCCTTTTTTATAATATGAAGCCAATTCTCTCTTTTCTTCTTAGTGGAATTTAGCATAACAAAACCTGTGCCATCCTCACTCATGAACTTCTTCATTTCTAACGGACTAAGTTCCATTACTTCCCCTTTTCCCGAACTAAAGACAAATGTTGAACCAATACCAATTGCAATTAACAGTCCAACAACAGCGGAAATGATCCACCCTTTACGACTCATGCATGTTCCTCCCTATGTCATAGTTTTATAAGCGATTTTGAAGTGTGATGAGACACGTTTAAACTCCAACATCTGTCTTTATTTTATAACATTTAAAGGAAAGTGGGATAGAAAATGGAAATATCATTTATGGCTGGAATGACGAACCCTGTATTGGCATGCGTATAGAGACTAATCCCGACCTAGCTTCTATATGCCCAATACCGCACTACGTATTTTGGCGTGAACGTAGAACCTTATGTATCTACTGTTGTGATGTTCCTCGCTTCTTCAGAATGTCAAAATGGGATATTCCTCACGATTACTAACACAAACAGGTCTTTGATACAACGCATTTCCCAGTGGTCACAGATGAGTTTTACGATCTTACTCACCCAACGATAACCGTATACCTAACCCTTCTAGTGACCTTTCGAAGGGAGGCACGCATATATATTGAAAGCCGTATACTATCCTTCTACAACATTACTGAAAGGAAAAGATACGCAATATATATTTAAATTGTCAAAGAGCAACTTACTTTGTGCTATGTTCTCAGCACACTTCAAAATCGCTTTTTTTATTTACACTTTTGTTTGACAGCTACTAATTCCGCATGTTTATTTTTTCGTTTAGCAATTAAGTTTTGATGCTCATCTCTTACCGAGCGCACTTGATAATAAATTTGAGCTACCTTTTCGATGCTTCCTGTGCTATTTTCAATTGCGATGGTACCTTTCAGTTCGTATGTTTTTCCATCAAAAGTTTTAACGCTATGAGCTTGTGATGCCGCAATATCATAAAATGTGAGTCTTTTTTCTTTTCCCATATGAACGCCTCCTATTTTTGATAAAGAAGGGAGAATAACGCTTCTCCCTTGTCTAGTTTTCTAGCCATCTAGATAGGATGAAATAGTGAACGAGTGCTTCATATCATGCTAGGATTGTTGTGTTATACGAGGTTATGATGCGTTGCGCTGCTTCTTTTCCGTATATGTGTTGTAATGCGGATTGAGATTCAACTACGATTGAATGCTGAATGTGGTATGTTGCGCTTTCTTTTAAAAACTGCTCCATATGAGGGATTGGGTACAAATCATATTGATGAAATACCAGGTGAATCGGTCTTATATTCTTGCATTCTGTTAGATATTGAAGAAAATTTGATAATGCTTCTCCTCTCTCTTGATACGTACTCGTTTCCGTTTCTACACTGATGTACACAACGGATTTTTGTTTTAGATCCATTTGTAGTGTTCCATAACCAGTTAGTAAATCATGTTTAATGATTTGATATCCTTGTTTTCGTTTTTCTTGATGGGTATCTTCATAAAAGATGCCTTTCGGATCAAAAATGAAAATAAAATCATCTGTTGTTTTCTTCACACCTTCTATGACCGTTTTATAAGTTCCAAAACGAGCTTTTATTACACCTGCAACCTTTTCCCCTTCATTCAGTTCTTTCAACGCTCTAATCACCTTTGTATACTTCTTAGCTACGCCTAACATGTATTGCACTC
This sequence comes from Bacillus cereus group sp. MYBK14-1, assembly GCF_051916885.1. Classification (NCBI taxonomy): domain Bacteria; kingdom Bacillati; phylum Bacillota; class Bacilli; order Caryophanales; family Bacillaceae; genus Bacillus; species Bacillus cereus group sp. MYBK14-1. The sequence continues at coordinate 10,293 of NZ_JBQAHM010000020.1, forward strand.
CTTTCTATTTCATTTCCCTCTTCTGACTACTACTGAAACCAAAAATACTCTTTTTGTTCCTCTTGCTTTTCACGTTGATGTTTTTCGAGAATGTATAGCAAAGTGATAGTTATCGCATCCCTTGTTTCTTTTGAATAAAGACCTAGCTCATGGAAGATATGATAAGCTGGATGCTCATTCTCGAGCGAATTTACTACTTCTACCAAGTTCGCTTCACTCTCATATATTTTTTCCGTGAATTCAATAACTTTTTTCACATCTAGGTAATATAGGTTTTTATGCCGTTGATCCAGATACAAAATACTTCCTGCCAATAATTTTGTAGCGGATTCTATCCAATAATCATGTTGCTTTAATGGCTTAATTACAGTTTGAGCGATTGAAATTGCTTGCATCAATTCTTCAGGTAACCAAGCACTCTTGCGCTGCATAACGTCTTCCCCAGGTTTCCCTAAATTTTTCAGTTTACCGACGTAGATTTCTGGCATTTCATTTCATCTCCCTCTCGGTTTCTTATATCTTGCTCCCTATCCAAAAAACAACTGTCCAAATGGGAGTTACGAGTATGCATGCATTTCGAAATCCAATAGCAAACCCTAACGGATTTTCATCTACTTCACTAAAATGAGCTTCATATTCTTTCATATCATGATTGAGCTTTCTTACGGTTTCTTACTGCAAATACAGCTCCAATTAAGCCAAGTACGACACATGCAAGACCAATCCATTTTATGTATGGATTTTCAGCTTTACCGCCTGTTGTTGGAAGATACGTTTCGATTTTCTTTGGTGTTTGTTCTAGTTGTGGTTTCATAACAATCTGTTGTGGTTTCTCTAGTTGTGGAATGACAGGTTTTTCGGTTACTTTTGGTTGTTCCGGTACCTGCGGTTGTGGTGCTTCTGGTTGCTCTGGCTTTTGTGGTATTTCTGGTTTTTGTGGTTGTTCTGGCTGTTCTGGTTTTGGTGTCTCTGGTGTAGGTGGTGTCGGTTTCTTCTGATCCTTCACCGTGTGCTTAATAATTTGACCATCCTCTTTAATTTCAAAAGAGAATATTTCTTCATTCAGTAAATAGCCGTCTGGTGCGAATGTTTCTTTATACGTGTACTTTCCATATGAAAGCTTGAATTTTGCAATGCCGTTTTCATCCGTTTTGCCTTTTGCAACTTCTTTTCCTTGTTCGTTAAAGATAGTAAATTCAGCGTTAGGAAGTTTATTGTTGCCATCCGCAATATCCACCTTGCTAATCTCCAATTCTCCTATGATGTGCTTATTTTTCGCTGTTAGCATGATTGTCTTTCCTTGTTCCGAGATACTAAAAGGAATAGATTCTTTCGTTAAAACATAGCCAGTTGGTGCCTGCTTCTCAACAAATGAGTATGCTCCAAATGGTAAGTCTTTCACTTCAATCAAACCGTTTTTATCACTTTTGTGCTCACTTATTTTCTTCCCTTTACTATCTTGAAGAACGAACACTGCACCTTCTAATTTTTTATCTGGATTCTCTCCATCTACTTTTAGAAGTTGCACGTTTCCTGTTACTTCTTTATTTTCGACTGTGAATGTTAGCGTCTTTCCTTGCTCTTTAATCTCGAATGGATATTTAGTTTGATTCAGAAGATATCCTTCTACCCCTTTTGTCTCAACAAAATAATACTTTCCATACGGAAGATCCTTCACTTGTGCAATCCCTTGCTCGTTTGTAGTTGTTTTTGTGATTTCTTTTCCCTCTGCTGTATACACTGTGAACTCTACTTTTGGAAGTATTTTTCCACTGTCACTTAATTTCTTAATCTCGATGTTTCCTTTTACCTTCGTATTTTGTACTGTAATTGTTGCAACCTCACCTGTTTTAACTTCAATTTGTTGTGGCTGTTCATTCATTACATAACCAGTAGGTGATTTTACCTCTTTAAGAGTATAAGTTCCGATTTCTAAATCAGAAAGGCTAGCAATTCCTTGTTCATTTGTTGTAATAGTACCAACCTTTTCATTCATACTATTAAACACATCAAATACGGCACCTTGTAATACCTCTTTTTGTTCTCCTACTTTAATAACTTCTATTTGACCTACTGACTTCCAATTCATATTTAAATCTGCACTTACTTTTTCTTCATTACGCTCTAATAGAACGGTAGCATCTTGAATTTTATCAGTTCCTTTGTAAGCAACTGCATGTAAATAGACTAGGTTAGAAGTGATTTTTAAGGAAAGGTTTCCTGTATTAGAGGATTTCGGAACCAAAATACGGAATTTCTCTCCTAATTGGAATTGTTCTTTCATTTCTCCATTCTCAGTAACAATTTTTGTACCATTCGGTGCATTTGTAAGGTTTACAGTGAATACACCATTTTTAGCGTTACTTTCTACTTGGTACAAACTCGTTTCAAAGTACTCACCATTAAGTTTTGCTTCTTGATTATTAGTTGGAATTACATTCATGTAAGTTTCTTGTGTTTCATTACTATGATCCGCCGCATAAATAATTTCCTTAGCTGCCTTTTCGACATTAGCATTACGATGCTCAAGCTCCGAAATAGATAATTGTCCTAATGCATTCCAAACCGCTAATTGCGTTGCATAATGAGCTTCCTTCCAATTCGAAACACCTAATTCTTGTGGGGATTTCTGTGGGTATCCATTCATTAAAACTCTATATACCACATTATCTGTTCGCCCTACTTCTGGAAGATCCTCACCATTCGGTGAACGTAGTCCATATGTAAGACAGTACGCAATTTGCCCATTAGAATTTTTGAGGAGTTCCGTTCTAACATCTTTCCCGTATTGATGGCTATAACTCCAATCCATTTTATATTGCTCACGCTGAATTACTTCAGCACTTACCTTAGTAAACGGAAATAGGAAGTTTAATGCTACAAGAAGCGTACTCATTGTAATGAGTAGCATTTGATACGAACGTTTCAACATGACTAACAGCTCCCTCATATAATATGCAGTTTTCAAAGATCAGTAAAAACTCAATTTTCAGTTTTATTAACTTAAAAAATACTAATTAATTTATCCTTTTTCTGTATTGTTCATTTACAATATAGATGTATAATTATTGTTTAACGAGTAAATGAAATTTGTTTCATTCTAATCTTGCTCGATAGTACGTAGCAAAAAACAGTTTTTCAATTGGTTCATTGAAAATATCGGCAAGAACCTTCGCTCTATTTTCAATAACTCCTTTTGTACCAGTTTCAATGTGATACAGAGTTTTCACGGGTATTTCAGAAGCCTCCGACAGCTCTTGAATTGTTAACCCTCTTGATTCTCTAATATTTCGTATAACAGTCAATTTCTCACCCCCTTAATTACATTCTATTCTCCTTAAAGTAGAGTGTCAATCCTTTCGGGAAGCTTTTTTATCCCAATGGTGAATTTTTTTCACCTACGAAGCAATTTTATATCCCGAAGGTGAATATATCGATTGGAGTGAAATAAATGATACAGAATTATTTCGGGGAAAATGTTAGAATTCTAAGAACACTTAAAGGATTAAATATGAAGGAACTTGGTGATGTTTTAGGAGTCGCTAGTAGTACTATTTCCAACTGGGAAAATAACAGGAAAGAACCAAGTTTTGAAATGCTCCAAAAGATCTCCATTTATTTTAATGTAAGTACTGATCGACTCCTAAATCATAAAATTGGTGATAGTGAAGCTCTTACAACGGAAGATCGAAAATTAATTGTAGAACGTTTAGCCCAAGATTTGTACGAAAGTTATAAAAGTATTCCGGATAAAGATAAACCACTATTAGAAAATGAATTGATTGAGTATGCAAAATATTTAACGCATAGAATTGAGACTAAAAATAAACTAAAAGATAGCTGAATTCCATTATTCTTCTTGGAAGTTTCCAATTAACAGTAATAATTCACGATAAGTTTCTAAAATTTGATTATCCTGGTCAATCATTTCATTAAACCATTCTTGATTAAGATTCATTTTGTAATCCTCCCATATTTACGTGAATTTTTTATATTTTCATGTGTTAGTGGCACGAAATTTTTATGCTTTTAAATAATGAACCATCATTATAAAGTACGAAAGACGCTACTTTTTAGTAGCGTCTTTCTTGCTTAAACGGCTTAACCACCACCGGGGTCGACCATTCTTTGCATAACATATTTATTTGTATCTTGCACTTTTGCATGTTGTGAATCTGGTGTTTCTAATTGAAAAAACGATGTCAATAGCATTACGGTATATAACGTAACCGCTAAAAATTTATTCACTTGACTTCACCTCTTCTTTTAATAGCTCTTTCTTGACGTATTGCGAATAAAATATATTACCTGTCAATTCGAAAGATTCTAAAGATTCTTTTAATCCTATTATATCATTATTTACTTTCGAAAACGAATACTGTTGAAAAGCCGTGAATTTTTTTCCATCTTTTCTCAGTTCTTCATATAGCTTAATTCCTGTTTCCCAATCACCATGCATACATTCAAAAAAAGCTTTCTCAGATAAATGAATAAGATCAAATCTTATCTCATCCAAATTAACACCATTTTCTATATATAAATGTGCTAGTGTCGTATGAAACGCTACATATTTTTGTGTTTTTTGTGGAACTTGAATACTTTCACAAAGAGAAATAGCTTTCTTAATATACTTCTCAGCTGTAGATGAGCATTCAAATGTAAAACTTTCTCCTAAACAACACCAAGCTGTAGCTTTGATAATAGAAATATCTAATTCAGAATCCAGAATTTCATAACATGTATTGCGACATCTTTCTAAGTCATTTCTCATTAAATATATATAAGCCAATCGTTCTTTATATTTCATTTCCAAGCATTGCTTAACGTACTCTTGTTTTACTTCTTGTAAAATAACATCTGTACGATCAGCATAAGGGATAACAGCATTATAATTTTGCTTATCATACATAGCTTCCATATATAAAATGTTTAAGGCTGCTTGGCACACCGTATCTGAAGAGAAATCTTTAACATACATCTCATCCAGTAGTTGCTGACCTCTTGCTATGTTTTGATTTCTTTTATTCTGTATTTTATAAACCGCTATGTATTTCTTTAATCCCTTTGTATCCGCATGCTTTTCTATAATATCTGCTATTAATTTGTATTCTCCCATTGCTTGGCAATAGCATAATGCCTTTTGTACATTTAATGGTGTTTTACAATGAAGAATATATTCATGAATAATTTTTGTTTGCTCTTCCGAACTATCACAAATGGCTTGAACTAACTTTAAGAAAATCTCAAATTTAAATTCTTCTGTTTTACATTGAAGTCCGTTATCAATTGTTGTTTTACTTGTTCCAATTTCCTTTGCTAGTTGTCTACTACTTATTTTCTTTTTAGTTTTAATTTCCGACAATTTCCCCATTAAATTCTCCAATGTAAAGCCCCCTTCCAAGCACAAGACACATCACCCAATATAAATTATTAAAAAGACGTTTTAATCTATAGTGTAGTATTTTGATATATTCTTGGAGGTTAGTAATTAACTTTTATAATCGGGTAATCAAAACTTGTCATTATATTATATAACTTAATATTTTTCTCATAAATTGTATAATTAGAAATATTTTAACACGAAGGTCTTATAGTTATGTGTAAAGTGCCCATTATAAAAATTTTATATTTATTTATCAGAAAATTCAAAACCTTATAAGGAAATACAAGCTTTTAAATTCAGATATGTTTTTAGAGTGAATAAATTTACATGTTTTTTACAGATGGGATAACAAAGGCTACTTGAGGGGATTGATATTATTTTAATAACAATATAAGATAAAAAGAAAGATTGTATTTTGAAGCGAAAATGATTTTTTAAAATATGTAGACATAAAAAAAACCCCACTATACTCAGTTTTAAATTGGTCTCTAGTTTGGCGACATGAACCAATTTAAAACTCCTAGAATAGCAAGGGTCTTGTTTAACATTTTTAATGTTCACTTATGACGATAATTATAACATAAAGTGAATTTAATGTGAATAAGAACCTCTATTTTTTCATGTTTTTTCTGTATGTGTTTAGTGGGAGAAATAGGAGGATTTTTTGTGATTTTACAAAACTTTTTGTTAAGTCGAGCAAAAGCTGAATTAAGTCCCCGTATCAAACACTTATCAAAGACTTCTGGGGCTATAAATCAAGCAATAAAGAAAATTACTACTTATATTGATAATATTGTCCTTGAATATGAAGGGGTTACCACTAAAGATTATCTTACCAAAAGAAAATATGAGGCTTTAGAGACTGTTTTATCTTATTTAGTACAAGAAGGCTATAGTCAAGTTAGACAAGAACACATCAGCAAAAAATCTGGCATTTCAAAGCCTGTTATTAACTACGTATTTAATTGGTTGCAAGATTTAGGAGTATGCCAACAAATAAAGGTAAGGCGGCATGGAAAGATTGCCCCATCTATTTACATTTTAACAATACATAATAACTATTTAAAAATCGTTGAATACTTCAAAATAAAGTGGGCTGTAGCAATTAATGTTTGTTCTACTTTCACTAGATTTTTAAAAAACAAGATTAATAAAAAGTCTGATATAACAGATCTTGAAGTTATGCAAAAAAACAATTTTAAACCTTCACCTTCCCGAAATCTATTCGGCATTGAAGAACAATCAAAACCCGCTATAAATCATGAGGGAAATGAACAAAGTAATAGATTACAAGACTTAAATGATTATTTGAGTGAGGATCAGAAAAAGGCTTATTACTACATTTTAAGTCAAGAACTAAATCATCTTAGTGAAAAGAATGCATACACAATTGCTTTAAGGATGCCATCTTATATCGACCGCTATGCTAGATGGGATTTTGAAGAATGTGTGCAATGGTTTCAATACAATGAAGCTCAAAATAGCAATCCCGCGCATTTCATAAAAATGTTTGGACAAAAATCTAAGCAAAACTGGGAACGAAGAAATCAGAACGCAATAGAGAAGAAATCCCTACATGGTACAAATAAAAAAAGAGAATTTGTTTTTTATAATTTCTTAGAAGAAACTAATTAATTTTAAAAAATCATACTAGTATCTAGCCTTGCTTAAAAAAATTAAATATAGCAAGGCTATTTGTCATATCTACTAAAAAAAATCATAAATTTGTTGTTATTCGACACAAGAAACTCCAATATCCAAAGCATTTTATAGAACCTTTCTATGAAGTTCTGGGCAATTTACATATACAATTAACCATAATTTGTTTATGGTTAATTCATTATTAACTATCAAATTTAATTTGAAATTTACTAAGAGAAAATCCTGAATATCTTGCCAGAGTAAGTTTAAAGGCATCATAATATATTCTAATGTTTTTATTGGTTTTAATTTTTAAAACAAGATTTATTTAATATAGCATTCTGGAATTCATCCTGTTTTGTCTAATTTTAGGGAATCCGGTTCAACTTGCAAAATATATAAATAATTATGTAGATATTTGTTATTGACTTCCCTAAAATCTGATAAAATTCTATTTATTTTAAATTGAATCTATGGGGTGCTTCCCCTTCTCCCTTAACTTCTGTAACATTATTTCTGTTTATGATTAAATACCTCTAATAATTTATAAAAGTTTACAAATTATTAGAGGTATTTTGGGCGAAGTTTAAGTCGTTTTAAGAGTCAAAAATATTATTAGAAATATCCCTATTTTAAATTGAGTATTATTTTTTACTAGTAAAACGCTACTTAAACGCATAGCGTTCCAAAAGATCCCCTTATAAACTTTTAATGTATTTCAAATTGAAAAAATATTAGCTAGATGCTAATTCTATTAATGAAAGCTTTGATTCTTACACATATATCTAGTAAAATTCTTATATCGGAATCAAATTTCTAATAATAAAATTTCAAGTAAGCCTTTAATTATCGTATTGTTTAATAAATATTTTCTTGTTTTCAAAGGTGAACGTTATCAAAACGGATAGCGTTTATAATTTAATTAACCACAATTTTAGATACATAGACTAATCTAAAAGACAAGTATCTGCTCAGGAACCCTTTTGAAGGTAGTAAAGTCCTTTTACATTGTAGCCCTATAAAAGTCTCTATTATTAGAGGAATGCCCCTACTAATAAAGAAAGAATATCTAACACACAAATAATGGAGGTGTAAAGTTTGGAATATGGATATTTTGCACAAGAAGTAGCAAAGCAACTAGATATTAATACTAATACACTTCGTAGATGGTCAATTGAACTAGAAAAAATGGAGTACATATTTGAAAGAAATGAACGTAACCAACGAATTTATTATGAAAATGATATAGATATTTTAAAACAAATGAAGGAATACCTAAATCAAAACTGGAAATTAGAAGAAGCCGCTACGCGAAGCATTGATATAGTTGAAGAAAACGTACGAAAAACGGATAGCGTTCAGGAAGAAATTGATACTGAAGTAACACTTCAGAAACGTTCACAGACGGATATTTCAATAATTCAAGATAAGTTTTCTTATATGTTTAACCAACAAGAAAAAATTGTACAACAAAACCAAGATATTATTAATTTATTATTACAAGAAAGATCAGAAAAAGAAGAAAAAGATTTACAAATTCAATTACTACAAGAAAAACTAGATAAAACAATTCAATTGCTAAATGAAGATCGACAAGAACAACTGGATAACACTAAGAAAACGTTCATTCAACGTTTGTTTAATCGAAACTAATTGGGGGTTACATTTTCTATCAAATACGTATCCCAATAAAAAAAAGCGGTAATTACCGCTTTTTTTTATTTTTTAACCCATCTTCACAATGCTAAATATAGATCTTCAAAAGGAGTTCTTCTTATGTCTGTTTTTAATACCTATTTAACTTCAAAAATAAAGTGAAATTTTAATAATACAAATCTAACTACCACTCATCAAATGTTTTTATAGTTATAATCTTTTTAATAACTTTCATACATACCTTCTAAGTACAATGCATAGATAGTAAATTGATTTAAACTATAATGTTATCAACTGAAAAAAACTCAAGAATCCCCGTTTTTCCCATCTTTTCCCTAATTCCTTTTCTAAATTTCAGCAAATCAAATTAAAAGGAAGAGCGCGACATAAACGCTTAGTATTCATGTTAAATTTCAGTGTGTGTATACTTAAATTCTATATAGTTATTCCTCAACTTAAATTTAAATTCAATCTTGTATGAAATTTAGATTATTGTTTGCAATTGTATTGCGTTTTAAGACAATTCCACCGTGACAAGAATTATATACATATTTCTTTGGCCTTTCCTATGAATTGCAAAGATCCTCAGTATTAATTAATATCCATGTATTGATCATGATTTTCAAAAATTAGCACAATGTTTTTTATTGGTTTTTGGGAAGCTTGGTTAGGTTCTGTAATTCCCTAACTTTTTAATAGTTTTATACTTTCGGACCAAAGCAAGGATATCTCCCCCTACAGAAATGGGTTTAACGGTTTATGAACGCATGGCGTTCACGTTTTATAAAGTGTTAAATTAACGCTTTATAAGCGCTCATCCTATAATTCTTTTAATCTTGTTGTAATGCAATTATATGTTGAATACTTAAATTACGTTTTTTTATTACAAATATCGCATGATAGCTCATTTTAAATAAAACTACAATGTTAAAATAATGTGCTCCTGAACTTTCAGCTTTACCAACACATCTTTTAACAATCCCTATAAGCTACCTTAGTATAAGTCACATTTCTCTTAAAGGCTCATAAACATTGATATAAAAAGGATAGTCGCTACAAAAACGGATAGCGTTCACGTGATTTTAAACACTAAAATAACACTTTGATAAAGTTTATACAATAGTTAATTTAGTTGCATTCTCTAAAACATTAAATCATCTTAAAAGTATTAAACTTTCAAGTTCAACTAACTACTTTATTTGCTAAAAACTGAATTCCACCTTAAATAATTGAGTTGGATCATATACAAAGTACTCCCTCTAATTAATGCTTTCATTATTACTTTTTGAACACTTTAACTTAAACAGTCTATCAGTTATTACTTTTGACCTAGAGGGCCATACCAAATCATATAATGTAAACTATGAACTCACATTATATACATCGATTAAAGAAAGCAAAACACTCTAAATTAATGCATTTAATGGTTTACTTGCTCTATAGAATTACACGATAAAGAAACAAGAAAAGGATTAATTTATAATTCTTACTCTACAGAGCTCACCAAACAAAATAATATCCAAAGTAAGTTGTGGTTACCCAAATAAAGACATTAAAAATCTAAGATTTCTGTAGCACATATTTCAATAGAGATATTTACGCGAGACTAAATCTTAGAAACGAAGCTGTTTTATCTTTTAACTGTAGGGACTAAAAGAGTAGCCCACTGAATTAGAAATTTCACACTTCAAACAGTCCTGGAGGCTGTTAAGTGGCGAATAGTTAGATAGGAATAGATAACAAACATCTTATTCATATCCTTTTCAATGAACAACCCTATAAACGTTGGTATTAAAGGGATAATCGCCATAATAACGGATAGCGTTCATGTAATTTTAAACACTAAAATAACACTTCGATAACGTTTGTTTTGTTAGCGGATTCAAATACACCCTCACAAAAAATCAGATTTTCTTAAGAAGATTATAATTTAAACTTTTAAGTCTAACTTTAATTCCTAAAAACATCTTAAAGGAATCCATTCAATGCATATAGAAAACTTCTCCAGGGCTTATACAAATGACATACCAAACATACAGTTAACTAAAAAATAATTAATCCAGCAAACATACTGAAATAAATTCTAATAAATTTCTGTTTAATATCTATTAAATATTTATTAGATATTAATTTGCAATAAAAACCCAACCTACCAACCTAAATAACAGGTCGAATTCAATTAATATTAAAACTATATCTATAATATATCTAATTTATATTTAATTGCTGTAAAATCCTCTAAAACCCTTGTTTCTACTATGTTTTTAAGTTATAATATATCTAACAAATATAAATAAGAAATAAAAATTATAGAGGTGATGTATAATGACAGATTTAAAAGGGAATAATCTTCATATAGACATTGAAGGTGATATTGGGAACGATTCTTTTAAAGGTTATATCAATGGTGAATACATAAAAATGAAAAACGTATATCAAAGCGTTTACTCAATGCCCAATGTAACAGAAACAAACACTCAAAAAAATATAATTAATTTAGTAGACAATATGTTTGTAAATATTGCTAGTAAATCAATTAGAAGATCTGGGATGTACTTTATTGGTAATCGAGCGATGCTAACAGGAAAGAACCCAAAAAACATGAACATTAAAGTAGGTCAAAAATATAATGATGATTTGCCATTAATTAATATGCTAGGACTAATTGCAAATAAATCCGTCCAGCTTGAATGGGAAAGAACGGAACAACTGCCACAATCAATTAATGTGACTGTTGATCTTATTTCAGCTATTCCAGCTAGCCAATGGACACCTGTAAACGCTAAGCACCTAGAGCAACGTTTTACTAATTCAAATCATGTTGTAGTTGTTTATGTGGGAGAAGAACAAGTAACAGTCAGCTTAACATTTAACAGTGCAAATATTACCCAAGAAGGTGTTCCTCCATTATATGCAATCCTTGAAGGCGAAGAAGATATGTTTAGTGACTTTATTAAACTATATAAAGACAAACTTGAGGTAGAGACAGTAAAAAAAGCATTCTTTAAGAACAAAAAAATCTTACATATCGATATTGGAGATGGAACAACTGAGTATATATACACAGTTGGCGTAAATCCAGTCATTGATGCTTGTAGTGGAGAAAGACGTGGAGTTGGGCATGCTACAGAAGAAGCTGTTAAGCTATTAAACCAAGAACGTGGAACAAATATTAAACGCCAACAATTCTCACAAATCCTTCAAGATCGAGATCATAAATACCATGAAGAAGCTACTGGGTACTTTAATATTACAAAAGTGGAACAGGCTGAACTTATCTTAGAAGATGCAAGTGAAAAATATGTAAGCAATACAGCTAGTGAAGCTGAAATTTTATGTGTATATGGTGGCGGAAGTGTTACTTTTAAAGATGAGTTATATAATCAACTATTAGAGTATTGTGAACAAGTTGGTATGTACTTATTATGGATTCCAGAAAAATATGCTGTAGATATGAATGCTAGAGGTATGCAAGTAATCAAGAAAATTCTTACTCGAAAAAAGGTGAGATAATATGGCCGACAAGAAAAGGGAATCTTTCTTTTGGAATCTCAAAAAAATTGAGAACGAGGAGTTCTTTAAATGGTTTGAATCTCAAGGGAATATAGCAGATTCACTATATAAACTTGTCTGTTACTTCATTGATAAACATGGCTTAGAAGATGTTGGTGACTATAAGATTCAACAGCAAATGCAAAGAGAAATCTTACTTCAAGATAAAGATTTTTTAAATGAGGTTAAAAGGGTCCTATCGAACGATTCAAATCTCATTATCAAAAATGATGACCAAAACATCCATCATGAGATTAAATCTCCTAATGAAGTAATTGGGGCTCCTGAAAAGAAATCCGATACTGAAGATGTAAAAAAAGAAGACGTTTCTAAATCTGAAACAAATACTTTGAATGATGAATATGAAGATCTTGATACAGCAAGTTTATTTGGTAATTAATGCTATCAACATAAAAAAAGAGTCCTAGAAATAGGACTCTTTTTTTAGAACTTTATTTTCAACTTACATCTTATCAATAATTAACTGTCGTTTATACCATTGATTTAAATTGCTTCTCGCCGTACTAGAGAGTCGTTTTGTTTTTTTATGATAAAATCTTGAAAGAGTAGGCTGCGATATACCTATCTCTATTGAAAGTTCTCGCATAGTTATATTCTTTTTCAGATGCACAAACTCTATTTTCTCTCTAATTACTTGTTCATTTTCACTCGTATCTAATGGTTTTTCTATAATTTTTATTGGCTGACTTTCCTCATGTATTGTATCAATTGTTTTCTTTTTTGCTAATTTTTCCATTGAACTAATTAGTTCTTGAGGTGGCAATATTACTATTCCTAACTGTGAATAATAGTTTTTAAACCAATTCTTCTTTGTCAGTTTTTCTTCTTCTAAACCATTATCATATTCCCAATGAGAAATTACCTCTTCTTTTTCTAAATCCATAAGAACATTTTCTAATTGTTCACGAATACGATTAGGTTTTTGTTTCTGGTTTATACCCATAACTGCTAACAAACCTTTATCTCCACCTATAGAATACGGTCTTTGTATACTAGAAAACATTTGACGTATTCTCCATTGCCATGTCAAATATCGAATTAACCTTTTATGATATTTGTGTCTATAACTATTATATTCAAGTGCCTTTTTTGATAATAATGCAGTAGTACTATTAGATCCATATAAATATCCAGATAAGAAACTTCCCGGTTTGATTCGGCACGATTCTATTCCCATATATTCGTTTGTATTTTTATCTCTCCATAGAACTACAGAATCTAATACGAATAGTCTTTTAATTACCTCACGTTTTACTTCATAATGCTTACCTGTTTCAGCACGATCATTTAATACGACTACTTCATTGTCATCATTTAGATATATAAAAATACTCGCTAGGGCTGCAATCCGCTTCGCTACTTTAATTTTATCTTCCACCCTATAATATTCAACACCATTTGCCCTGGCCTTTGAAATACTGCACATCTCTAAAACTTGTTCATATGAAAAATCAATAAATTCATCCGGCGATTTTGCTTCATTCAACCATTGAATCGTGATGGTATCTAAACAATCTGCAGTTAGATCATCCATATTACTCATTACACCGTCTACTAAGGTATTCCATCTTGCTGCCTCTTCAATATTCGTTAACTTTAGATCTTCATCTTTGTGAGATGAAAGCTGTGCTACTCCATTACTATCTTTTGTTTCAATAGGATATGTTTTTAACCGTGTGTTTTCATCTTCTTCAAATTGATTTTTAGCTATTCCATCTCTTAACTTATAATACACAGCGGAGTTATTTACTTCTAAATAGTTTTCATTCAATGTGTTTTCATCTGATTCACTTGTTGCTGTATGCACTTTATTACTAACTGTTTGATTTTTACGAAACTCTTGTTCAATAAAGACACCTATTGTCTCATCGATGATTAATCTATAATCCTCTATATTTCTATATATATCTAGAGAAGAAACACCTTTTCTTTGTTGTTGCTCTAGCCACTGTACAAGCATTGAAAATGATGGAGAAAGGTATTCTGAAGTCACAATCTTACTTTTATCTGCTTTAACCTCAATATAATAGGAATTCCATTTACTCCACAACTGCTCATTCTGTTTATACAGTGGTTCTGTTATTGACAGTGCATCTCTAAACAATTGAAGAACGTCTTCCATATAAACTCGGCTCCTTATATACATTTATTTATTGTCGATCTTAATTTGAAAACAATTAGCTATATGATGTTCCTTTATATAAAACTAGAAACGTAGTCGGAATCTTCCACTCTTTCATTTCAACGTTAACATCTTAAGGGCTCTAATTTGTATACTTATAGCCCGCTCTGTAACTGATTATACAAGACGCAATTGATTTTTAAAATCCAAATAGCAATTTTTTCAATAACCAATCTTTTTCCATACGCTCTTTTCCTATTAGCATTTCGGCAATATTATTCATATTTATTAAAGAGATGAAGCTAAAAAATGTAAAGATGAAAATATAAATTTCACTTTGAACCCCCCAAGTTCATCAAAAATGAAAATTTATAGCCATATCATTGCCCTTTCCACCAAAACATGAAACAAAAAATTACATGATGTAACTCTTTTTACTAATTCGAAATTTTATTCTAAAAGTGCTTAAAGCTTGATATATAAGCTTTTCTATTAAAGCTATACTATTAGTTATGAAAATTTATAGCTATATGATGTCCCTTTCTTTTCAGATAAAAACCTCATAAATCCTTTTATCTCGGGGGTTTTCAAGTTATTATCTCTGTTTTCACATATTTATGAAACATGAAAACCTATAGCTGTATGATGTCCCTTTTTTCACCCAAACATGAAAATCCACCTAGCTACTTCATGTTCCTTTTAAAATTATAAAATTATAGATAAACCCCATTAACATCACTATTCAAAAGGTTTTAGTGTTTTAACTCACAATTATAAACATGAAAATCCATAGCCATATGATGTCCCTTTTATTTTTTGAAAAATTGATATAAACGCTGATTTTATCACATTTAGAAGGTTTATTTTCTATTTTTCTTCTTTTCTACCAATATGAAAATCTATAGCCATATCATGTCCATAAAAAAAAATACAACAATCCTTTAACCCCTTGGTACACAAGGGATTAAAGGGCGTTTCATCTTTTTATTTTTTCTCTTAAAGGGACGCATTTCAGCAAATTTCGATTTGGTATAATCAAAATTGGTATATTTTATAGTTTATTGGCATTTATTTCTGAATTTATAGGTAGGAGGTGAAAAAGATGGGAAAATCATTTATTATTCGTAATCAACGTAGTCTAAATGGACAATCTACAAATGCGGTTTTAGTAACACTGAAATCTTGGCAAAAACTTGTGGAAACTTTTGAAGAGAAATACTACAGCTATAAAGACACATACCTTGAGGATATTGTGGATCATATGACATATGAGGAGCGTATTGCCGATGTGGATGGCTTCGTAGCACAGGCTAAACCATCTTTTTCACGTCGTACACTATCTGCTATTTCGGAAACAATGGGAAGAAAGCATAAATTATATGGCATTACAAACGCAGATTTGGAAGTCTTCTTATATCTACATAAAAAATGTTACACGAATGGGGTCATTCCAAATGTAACAATACATATGATGTGGGAAGATTACAAACTATATAAAGAAGAATTTGCTTATATACAGCATTCTCAATTCTATATTGCATTAAAGAAATTAAGTATACATAACATTATTACGATTGAAAATGAATTAGATGGTCGATATACAATTAAATTAACTCATTTTATGAATGAAGAAACTGAAAAAGCCAATGCATATGTTTATATTAGCCCAGTGGTATTTACGAAAGCTTTCTTTGAACTATCAGTTGCATCTAAGAAGCTATTCTTAGATATTGCTATGCAACAACATAGTGAAACTACACTAAAACGTTCCTTAGACAAACAGGATGAAAAAGGGAATAAAACTCATTTTGGTGGGATTTATCGCTTTTTACATAAAAAATATCCTCATCAAATCCGCGCAGTTATGACAGAATTAACAACTGCATTACCATGTACAGGGACTCCATTATTCAAAATTTGCAAATTGCAAAAAGGAGTTAAGAATAAAAAAAGATATACGACTCTATATCTATCTTTACATACAGATTTCTTATGTGCAAAAGAAACAGGGGAAGTACAGTATCGCGATCCATTCACACCAAAGCTTACTTATGCTCGTAAAGCTCGTTTTATCGAATCCGTACTACAAGAGATGAATATCGGTGAATTTGCAAAAGACATGAACAAATTCATTCATGTACTTAAATATACATGCCATCGACAAATTCGAAGCATAATTCATAGCTTACGTGACATGATAGATCGTAATGAAGAATATCCAAGTAAATTAGTCTATA
Organism: Bacillus cereus group sp. MYBK14-1; assembly: GCF_051916885.1. Lineage (NCBI taxonomy): Bacteria > Bacillati > Bacillota > Bacilli > Caryophanales > Bacillaceae > Bacillus > Bacillus cereus group sp. MYBK14-1. The sequence continues at coordinate 26,905 of NZ_JBQAHM010000020.1, forward strand.
CTCTAAAAAAATTATTAAATCAAACATCACAATATCAAATTCTTGATACTGCGGCTAAAGAGGGGATTTACCCTCTTATTACACAACATGTTCCAAAAGAACAAAAAGAACAAGCTGTATTTGATTTCGGATTGCATTTCTCTATGTATTCTCTTCGAAACATCAAAAAGCTGTTCCGCAAAACATATGAGTTACTAAACTACAAATTTGCTGTACCTGTTACAGAGGAATCGTATCACCGCAACTATCTAAAGTATCAAGAAGAAACGTTATTTAGAAAGTACGCCTATGAACAAGGTGCAAACCTAAATGCTTATATTGCTTTAGAAATTGAAATACGTGAACTCTTAAAAGCAAGAGGACATAAAGAGCGTATTATTCCTAGTGATGTTCGTGAATTGTTCATTGAAAAGATAGATAGATTACCGAAAGAAAAGCTTCGTGTTATTGAAGTACCAGATAGCTTCAATTTAATAAAATTTATTCGTGCCTTTGAACAGTTAATCCGCGGTGGTATTCGAGTAACAACAGCTGAGCAAGTACTGACAGCAATGAAAACGAACTAATTATAATCAGCTCTCTATTTTTGAAAAAATTCAAGATAGAGGGCTATTCGTGTTGATACGTATATCTAAAAGAATTTTACTTGCTCTTCACAGTAAGTAACTTTACTGGATTCTATTCATAATAGAATCTTTTTTTATGCACTTATATACAAAAATAGAATGGTGCCTATCTAAATTTCCACACATGCTTTCATATAGACATGTTATAAGCTGTCTATATACATCCAAATACCTACAAAAAATCATAAGAAAAAAATTAAATTTCGTGGATAAGTATATAAATAACATATAATGTGAGCAATTTAGTGTAAATATCGTTGGTATAAATAGTATCTACGTCTTTATCTACCAAAAATCATCAATATCAATGTTAGTTATGTGCTAAACCTGGATTATGTTGATTAATTCACATGTAATGTGAATCTTTTGTGTATAAATATAATAAGATTGTGGAAATCCAGTGCATTCATATGGAATTTTACAATTGAATAAATATGTTTATTAATGTATTAATTTGTTTCATTTTTTATGTAGGAATACTACATTTCATTTATGTTTTTTTGTAGATTAGAGATTATAATAATACCTATTTTTCCACTGTTAGATTCCACCATTTATGATTTTTTACGCTATGGAATGTTAAAAGGCATTGTTACAGTAAGGATAAACGTACATTTATCAATCCTATATAAGTTTTATCTTTTTATTTTAAATATATATAAGATATATATTTATATTAGATTTTATTAACTAAATAACAAAAAATTCAAAACCAGTTTTAATTATAATTATTCCATGCAATAAATTGCTTCAAAGATATTAACCCTACAAATTCAAAACCATTTCCTAGACCTTTTGGTTGTAAAACAACGGTATCCAGATAATAAAGAAAATAATCCATATCATTTTGGCATTGTAGGGATTCCTGAAAACAATGATCATGACCAACAAATACTGCATTTAGATTTTCGGAAGGCTTTTTTTCAAAAGAGGCAATTAAATCCTTCTTTATTGGATGATTACTATTTGGTTTATATAAATCATCAATAAATTTTAAATTTTCGTATATTTTTGTGTGCTGATCTCCATCACCAAAAGCTAGTTTTCCTGTTTCTATTGTACGAGCAATAGGGCTTGTCAATACAGGATATTGAATAGGTATATGATGTTCCTTAAAAATATGTCCAATTTTTTTAGCTTGTTCTCTCCCTTCTTCACTTAATGTATCGTTCATTGGCTTAGCGTGTCTTAAATAAAGAACATATCCACCTCTTTGAATTCGTTCAAATAATGCGAAGTTTATTTTTGTATTAGGCATTTCTTAATTTTCCCTTCTTAATAGGCTATTTCTTAATTAATATAAATGTTTATTGATTAGCTTTTTGTAGCATATATAAAGTTAAAGTTTCTTTAAGGATAATAAAATGTAAGTTTTTGATATTTAATTTTAAAGATATTTTAACTTGTGAGATGAAAGCTACATAGTTCGTATTATGATTGATATGTAGAGGTTATTACTTTGAATGTATGGGGGCTTAAAGGAACTATCAAGCTAGCATCGAAAGAGAACGCCTTGCTTGATAGTTGAGCTTATTATGAAAAATTATATTTAGATTTCTAATTTGAATGAGATTTATTGGTATACTGAAGCCGATTTCAAATTAGCAACCACTTTTGTGATTGCATTCTTCTACTGGCTTAGTAAAATGTCCTTCATCGTCTGTACACCAAGATTGTGATTGGAATGCTAAGAAAATTGCAACCCATGTGTTAGTATTTTTAAAATGTAGAAGCACCCCACCATCTTGCCATATACCATCATCTTCCCTATGTTCCTCAACATTCCCTTGATTCATATGAACATCATGGATGCCAGGAGGGATTTTTTCTCCATAAGCATAAATATCTACTTCTGGATTATTCTTAGCTTGTAACATATAGTGTAATAACTTGTCTAATAAATCATTATCTTCTCCTGGAGCCGTTGGTGGAAGTGGAATCATCTTACAAGGATCAAGTAATTTCCCTCTAATATAATCAAGTGCGATATTAGAATTCGTATCTCCAATTGATGTAAATCCGTATTCTAAATCAGGAAGATGCGTTATTTGATCCGAATGGAAGTCCTCTCCTGCGTAATATAATAACTCCGAGGGGCTAATGCGCGAGAAAGTATTAATAATTACCTGACGTGTTTTTCGATTATCTTTAACTCTAACATGAAGGTGCGGTGTTGGATCATTAGGGTCAGGAAGTGTATAGCCTGTCACATGTCCTTTTAGGACTCCATAATTTATTGGCATAAATTTTTCACCTTTCCAAATTTTATTTAATCAAAAAGTAGTTTTAACGAATTGCTAAATTTGAAACTAGGTAAAATTTCCTAAATATGATACAAGTTTCTTTTTTACAGATTCTTCTCGATATATATTATAAATTCCCTTTAAGAGCTTAATTAACAATTAAAAGGTAAAGCTAATTTCTTCTAAATCCTTAAGAAAAATCATAACGTGTTATAGAAACTAGATAAAATTATTATTAATCCAATATATATTAGATTCTAATTCCTTTTTTTTCATGTATGAATTGTTTTACCGTTTACTCATAATATGGATGTTCTTAAACTTATTCAAAGGAGTAACGTAAAATGAATCAATTAAAAGAAGTTATAAGTAAAGCCAAAATTTTATTAGTGATATCGCTAATACTTTTGTCTGGATGTCGTATGAATGGGACAACTCAACCAGATGTTAGTCAAGAAAAAGTTTCTGACAAAAATAATTCAATAAGAAACATTCAATTGTCTCATGAAAATGAGGGGAATACTCGTACAGAGAGAAATTTAGATTCTAATTATTACCAAAATGTAAATAATCAATCAGGAGAAGAGCTTAAACGTGTATTACATGAAATCATTAAAAAACAAGACGTACTGTCTTACGAACAAGCAAAGCACGCATTAAAAGAAACAGATGAAGATCCCAATAACCCAAATAATATCCTGTTATTTTATGCGGGGCGTTCTCAATCTAAGCAATCATTTGGCGGTGAAGATGATTTATGGAACCGTGAACATGTATGGGCCAAATCTCATGGTGGATTTGATACAGAAAAAGGTCCGGCAACAGATCTTCATCACCTTAGACCAGAAGATGCCACAGTAAATAGGGACAGAGGTAATCTTGACTTTGACTTAGATAATGGACATGTGAATAATCCTAATGCAAAATGTTCTGGAACTGAACATAATGAGGCTCCAGATACTTGTTATGACAATGATTCTTGGGAACCAAGAGACGAAATAAAGGGTGATGTTGCAAGAATAATGTTTTATATGGCAGTTCGTTATGAAGGAGAATCTGGTGAAAAGGATTTAGAGCTGGTAGACAGATCAGACACTCAAGTACCTAATCACGGAAAATTATCTACATTGTTAAAATGGCATGAGCAAGACCCCGTTGATGAATTTGAAAGAAGAAGAAATAATATCATTTATGAAAAATATCAACATAACCGTAATCCTTTTATTGATCACCCTGAATATGTAGACCGAATTTGGGACTAATTAATTAAATCAGTATTGTTTTTATAATAAATGTAATAGCTATATATATTGACGTTAAAGAAAATGAATTTGTATATCAAAAAAATTTACTCAATTATTATTAAAGTCAAAAAAAGAGGGATGAAATGTTAAAAAAAGAAAAATATGAAATTAAATTTTTCCTTAAACTTCATCGAGTATTAAATGAAAAATTTGAATTAAATTGCGAAATAATAGAAGAATTCGACATTGAGTTAAAGGATGTTGATGAGACATATATTCAATTTATTGATACAAAGAATAGAGATATGTATACACAGGGTTTGATTTTGCGAAATCGAATAAAAAGAGAAGAGAATGCATGTGAATTAACTTATAAAAAAAGATATGAAATTGTTAAGGATGATATACAAGGTGCTTTAGAAAAAGCAAAAGAAGATGGATTCGTTACAGATGAACATGAATTTAATGTGGAAATTGATTGGGGACTTACTGATAAAATATTAAACATCGTATATAAACCAGATAAACAACCACAATTATCTGGACTAGAATTGCCACCTGTAGAAACTTTACGGGAAATGTTTTTTAATAATGGCCCACAAATATTCTTTAACTCTGGGAAAGAAATTATTAACCAATCAGTTGTTTATGGTCCTGTTTTGTCACGAAAGTTTAAAGGGATATTTAAAAACAAAGAAGTAAATTTAGAAATATGGTCCATGGCTGAATGTAAGGAGCCAATTGTGGAGATTTCTTTAGAGAAATTTAAAAGTGAAGAAAAAGACGAAGCCAATCAATATTATAATGAATTAAAAGAACTACTAAGTACTAAAGTTAATGAAGGATGGATTTTGAAGGGAAAGTTTTCTAAAACAGATTGGGTAATGAAGAAGTGCAAATAAAGTATATCTAGTATTAAAAAATACGTCATTCCAAAATAGGAATGACGTATTTTTTTTAGGGACAAATTCGAAAATCCGTAGCATTATCATATGTATTTATTGTATCTAGAAATCTATATGGATGGTGATGATATGAATCAATATCAAATGTTATATAGTACCCCGTACCTTTACTCTTCAGAAATGCTCAGACAAATGTATAAAGGAACCAAGAAGAAAAATAACATGTATGCAATACGAGAGCACATGCTACGTCATGATGTATACCTAGACCGACAATACAGAGGTTATCATTATTTAAGTCAACAAATCGAAGACGAGCTATTTGGCGATGAACATGCATTGTCATGGAATGAGCTACTGGATGATTATCAACTTTATAGAGATCGTAAGGGGAATTTATCTATCAAACCGAAAGGATGAGATAAACATGGAAATCATTGGAGAATTAGGGGTTGTTTATGGTGTGACTGGAGCTTCAATTTTAGGGATTAAATTACTAAAAAAGAAAGGTCTTTACCTTCCAGGATGGTTGCTACGTGCGGGTCTTAAATGCTTACTAATTGGGAGCGTTTGGTACGTTCTAATGGATATACTAGATGTGTTTCTACGCTAGCATTAAATCTGGTAGTTGAAAATGATTATAATAGCGCATCTTAAACGTTTTTTCTAAGCTTCCATACAAGCTCAACTACCTTAAGGAGGTATGGAGGGAATGTTATCACTTTTATTAATTCCAGCAACCTTTATAACTGTAGCTTATTTTTACCAAAGTAATGGACCGAATGATAAGAAAAAAATTGCAACGTTTTTTGAAATTACAAAGGTATGTGTTCAACATAAAGGGGAATTACAATACCCTGTTTTTATAAAAGAAATTAAAGATGATATAAGTATGAATTATGTTTACAGGTTACCACTTGGTGTACCTAGTCAACTAATCCAAAAGTTAGCGGAAGTATTAGAAGAAGGTCTATATAAACCTGTTAAAATATCGTTTCACCAAAGAGAGCTTCATATTCGAGTATTTAGCCAACGAATACCTGAAATGTGGTATTGGTCTAAGGATCTATTAAAAGAGCATACATGGAGAGTTACGATGGGGAAATCGTTAGATAAACATGTGTATCATGATTTTGAGAGAACACCGCATATGTGCGTTTCGGGTATGACAAGGTTTGGGAAAACAGTGTTTTTAAAAAATGTGATGACTAGTTTGATTTTGCAACAATCTCAACACGTGAATTTTTTTATTATCGATCTAAAAGAAGGGCTGGAATTTAGCCCTTACAAAGAACTATCCCAAGTTGTAGAAGTAGCTGAAAATCCAGAACAGGCGTTAGAAATGTTGATAAGGGTACGTGAAAAGATGGTAAAACAGATTGAAATGATGAAGAAGTCCTATTTTACCAATATCATAGATACATCAATTAAAGAACGCTGCTTTATCATAGTAGATGAAGGAGCAAATCTATGCCCTACACAAGGGATGCCTAAAAAACAACGTGATGTATTATTCATGTGTCAGGAGATGTTATCTGAAATTGCAAGAATCGGGGGTGGTTTAGGATTTCGACTCATATTTTGTACGCAATATCCAACATCTGATACATTGCCAAGGCAAATCAAACAAAATGCTGATGCAAAGCTAGGTTTTCGATTACCAACAACGGTTGCTTCACAAGTTGCGGTGGATGAATCAGGCTTGGAGGATCTGCCTTCCCTTCCAGGAAGGGCATTATTTAAGACTGATCGTACAGAAGAAATCCAAGTACCTTTTTTAAAGGATAAAGATATGTGGGAGTTACTAAAGCAATACAAGGTGGTGAAGCAAAATGAGGCACCAGAAGCTCAAACAGAGAGCAAGACAGATCGAGATTTTATCGAGTTTAAATAAGTTGGAGTTCGCGTCCAGGAGGCAATTGCAAGCAATACATGCGCTAGGTAGTATTCGAAATGCAAATCGTATTTTGAAGGATCTACAGCAATATTGCCATGTGACCTATCATAACCGGGAGTATGTTTACTATCTCAATAAGAAAGGTTGTGCCTTGCTAGGATTAGAACCAAATGAAAGAAAAAAGAAACATCAACTTGAACATATACTTTTAAGAAATGAAGCTTGGATGTGGCTAGATTTTCCGGATTGGAAGACAGAGCAGGTTATAAAATTTAGATACCAAAATGAAGAAAAAATAATTGTACCAGATGCTTATTATTTAGTAGATCAAGTCCCACAATTTGTTGAAATTGATAGGCTACAACACATGAAGAATAATGAAGAAAAAATACGGTATTATAGTTTAATTGCAAAGCTGTATAAAAAACAAAGAGATGTCATACCCAACATTCTATTTTTTACAATTTCAGATTATCGTGAAAAGAAACTAGAGGAGTATGGGATAAAATATAATGTATACATCCGTACATTTTTAATAAAAGACGTAGTATAAAGCTAAAAAGCACAAGGTGGATTCTACTCCTTGTGCTTTTCACATGTCCCAAAAATCAGTTATTTTGGCACTCCTGTCCACCTTCTTAATTGCTCGAAAGATTTTCTGAATAACTGGGAAGCTTGGAATATGAGATTTATTATTACATAGCCTTGAAATTGTATTACGACTAACACCAGTTGCATTTTCTAATTCCTGTTGTTCTATTCCATTTTGATCTAACCATTTTCCTAGCTTTGTACGATTTTTCTTTTTTCCTTTCATGAATGTGCCTTCCTTTCTTTAATCCTATTTAACTGTTATTTTTGACACTTTCAATGTAATTTATACATGTTCACCGAGGATGGTGCATATGTCTTTCCGTTGGTGCATACAATAAAAATAGATGGAGAGAATAATAGAGTTTTTGTAATTATTTTGTGGAATATAGCATACATAATAATAGCTACAAGGTGCGGATACACTGAAATATAATTGCACCTTGTTGCAATGGGTATGCTAACAAAATAAAAAGCTGAAACCCCTTATGTGAGGAAGGTTTCAGCTTTTTTATTTTATAGATTGCTAATCTGTGTTTAGTTATTATATATAAATTGATGCAAAACATGTCGAATTCAAATTTTTAGTCTAAATATACTTTTATAATCACCAAAGATTTCAAAAGAAATTAAATAAACTGAGTCTATATAAATTTAGAAATCATGTTATTTAGTCGTGCGTTTTAAATAATGTCTACTTGAAAGGAGGCATTTCAAATTATGGTTTTATTCTTAACTTTTTAATTGTTATCTCACCCTTAGAACTTATTGCCTCATAAAAATCAAAATTTTTTCTATTTTCTTGTTTGCATTTTTCTTTAATGATATTTATAATTCTTATTCTATCTTCTCTGGAGGTTTTCATTCCAAAAATAATAGCTTCTAAATCTTCAAATTTATATTTCAATTTTCTATCTTGCACCTCTGTATAGCTATCTAAAACACTAGATAATAATAATCTATATTCTTTTTCATATTGCCAATCAATGGATTTGTTTAAAAATGGAACTTGATAGCTATGCCAGTACTCTTTTTGCCAATACTTAATAACGTCATCATTTAAGTGATTTGCACAGATACTGATATTCCCTTCTGAATCTGTATACCATTGTTGTAAAAGTACAATATGATTTAAGTATCCCAAATGACTAAAAAAATTAATTCTTTGAATTTGATTAGAATAATTCATTTTATTAAATTCAAAAGGACGATAATTATAAACTTTTTTTGAATTTGAATATCCAATTATGGTTTTTAATTCAATTTTAGGTACATCGGCATCGTCAGTTCGGAATTTAAGACAAACGCCTTTGTGGCTATCCCCATAATGTCCCCAAACTGCTGAATTTGTACAATTATCCATAAAACAAGCTACATAACATTTTGGGTATGTCAGCTCAGTAATTTTTTTTAAATATTTTTCTGTAAATTCAACATATATAAATTTTGTTTTCTGACTATTTTGATTTTCTTCAATGCTATAGGCAGCTTCTAATTCGTTATCATTTAGTACTTCTTTGTATACTTGTATATAGTCATTGTAGCGGTTTGGGTTTTTATTAAATTGTTCCATTGTTTCCTTTAAATCTGTTATTAGGTCAGATCTTATTATGGAAGTAAAGGGGTTAATTGATTGTGAAGATAGACCTAACCCCATGTGTACTTCAAAAATAGCTTCTAAGGTGAAATATTGTAGAATTTTTAAATATACGTAAAGTTCTTCTTGAGAAGTTTCTTTAGAATCTTTGGATAAGAAATTTAGACAGAAATTTATATATTTGCTGTTAAAAACATGTTCATAAACCATATTAATAATTTTTTCGTATTTTTCACTATAATATTGTTCTCGATTCCAAATAGGGATGTGTGAATTGTTTAATTCAGATTCTAATTTAGACATTAAAAATACATGAGTTAAGCTATACATATAATGTTTAAAAAAATTCTTCCAAACAATAATATCTCCCTTCCAATAATACTCTCTTATGCCCTCCATTGGATCATTTAATGAATCAAGTTCAGAAAAATATATTTCTTGATTTTCCAGTTCTTTGTACTCACCTAATAAGCTTTTAATATTTCGAAATCTGTACATGATAGTCACTCCATTTTCTAATTCACAGGTTCTATTACTGTTAATCGCATTTTAATTTCTATTATATTATTACAAAAAATAGTTTGTTTTTCAGTATTTCCCTAAAATATTCCCTCTTTTTCTCTATATCTATTACTTCGGAATATAGTTTTTATAATATTCATTGGTTTCTTCTACATAAGAACAATGTTCTTAATAATAAATCGTTTTAGAATATATTATTATTAATTTCACGTACCATAATGATAATAAAAAATTTCTAACAAATGATTGTATAACACCAAACAAAAGGTTTACAACAAGAACAAACTAAAAGCACGTCACCCTTCCTTATTAACATAAGAAAATAGTAACGTGCTTTTAACATCAAAAATATTCAAAATCCTTAAGTTGATGGATGTGGGGTATTATTCCAATCATAATTATATTTTCTAAAGTTCTACTTCCCCACAATTAATTATTACAATGACCACACCAATCTAAAGCCTCAGGATATGTAAAATTTGGAATGAACCAATTCACACAAATCGGCCATCGACTAGGTTTACACCGTTCACTCGGCTTGAAAACTCCAAAATTAACTTCATGAATAACACTATCAGCATCCACAACATAAATTGCTCCTTCTTGAGTTACCACAGGGTGTTGACTAAGTACATATTTCACAGCAACAGGCCCGCTGACTATATTACCAGAAAGTTGTTTGAACTTACGATCAGCTGGTACATAAAACCCATCCGCATCCATTGTAGCATCCGATATTTCCCCAGGTTTCAAAGTATAAACCCCATTGTCATATTCTGAAAAATCAGGGTGTGGGGCACCATAAAAAAATAGAACTTCATTTGTATTATTTGTAACTCTTCCTGGCATTTAAAATCCTCCTAAAATTTTATATCAATTTTATTTTTTCTAGAAAATAGTATTTTATACAATATGGGGTACCGCCCCATCGCTATCAAGCTAAGATTAGGAAAGGTCAGTTTCAGAAGAAACTGGTAACAATAAAGAAAAAATATTTTTTTAAAACAAAACTGCTTTTGCATTTAAGCGTTTGTTTAAGCCCTCAGGACTAAGTAAAGTATCTATAGCTGTATGAAGTCTACTACATAATCGGAATAAGGGATCACTTGCCACACGTTGACTAATCCAAATACATATAGTAGCTAAGTCTAATCTAGAAAACTTACGATTTCCCTTTATAAATCCGATTTCTCTTGCAAGTTCTTCTAAAAAGATAGGTGTATCATATCGTTGTAATTCTTCCACAAATGGTTGTAGTTCATCTTGAATCGAGAGATTATTGAGAAAACGTCATCTTTTCTAATCTAGCTTGTTTAGAAAGAATAACGTTTTTTGGTACTTTTGGGGTACTAAAATGTCTTAAGTTAATGGGCATGGGATTTGAGCAAAAAAACCTAGAAAAAGAGAAAAATGATATCGAATATTTTTAAAACATAAGTTGAATTTGATGAATTTGGGGAATTGTAATAGTAAAGGAACTGATTAAGGTGTAAAAAACGTAGGAATTAAATATTCCCAAGTTTTTTATACATAAATTTTAGATAAATACCTTATTTTTTGAAAAAGTTGAAAGCTCAAACGAAAGTTTTTTTGGTTTGCAATTTGAATCAATATGATATTTTCCAAACCGATTTATATGCGTTGTAATGTTCCTTTTGTTTTCAAACTTACCCATTCTATTTCACTTCGAATGGCATATATACTTTACTTAGATCTCCCGTTCTTAAGTTATGTTTGATTCTTGGATATATCGTAACTTAAATACTAGGCAAAACTACTCCCCCCTAGAATATATATATATTAATATTAAACAATATTTATTTTAAAATAAAAACCTATCCGCAGATAGGTTTCATGTTTATATTTATAGTATCAACATGAATATTTTCCTAGATTGGCCCCTCATACCCAGAATCGTTTTCATATCCCATAACACTTTATCCTCCATTTTATCCAGAGTATATCTTCGTGTTATACAGAACGAAGATATTGCTTCAAACCTAAAACATAATTATTTAGGGGAATACTAAAATTAAAGAGAAATAATGAATAAGTAGTATACAATAAAAACGTGAATTATAAGTTGCCTCTATTCCTATTCTCGAAATTATGTGAATCATTGTCTGGAAACCTCTACAAAACATACTGAATGAGAGTTGATACACTTCCATACCTCCTACTATTATATAAAAAACTTCCACTTTTTGTTAAATTATCATATATCAAATAATGCACTCTAAATTTGGGAAAATAATGAGTAATATTAGTATTTCTAAATTAGAAACAGGAGTGTTAGTAAATGGATTACATACAATTAAAAAATTTACTTCAACAAAATATAGAAGGAACTATACTCAACGTTCCACTTACTTCCCTTGAATCCGGGAATATCATTACAATCGCTAAACAGTTCATTGCTGGAGAAGCTTTAAAGTTAGAAGAGATATCTGTTCAATATAAAGACCAAGATCAAAATGTGATAATACAAGGAGATATTAAGTCTTCCATCTTTTCAGATCAACCTTTATCTATTATAGTTAACCTGTTTTTTATAAACAATAATCTTGAGGCTACTTTCAAATTTTTAAACTTCTCTAATCAGTGGAATTTGGAATCTTTTCTTCCAGAGCTTCATGGTACCTTTTTGGGAAAGGTAAAACTCCCTAATCCGCAGCTACTATTGGATTCTCAATTGTTAAATAAAATACAAATGAATCTTTCATCAGAGAATAGCCATATAATACCTGTCCCTCCGTTAAACTTAGAGATATCTAATATGGCAGCTAAACTAGAAGTAACCAATCCTGTTGATTCAGTCCGTCAGATATCGGCGGATATAAAAGGAGAGTATATTTTAACAGGTATGCAAGGTGGAGAAGTTTCTTGGAAGGGTACAATTTTGTTTGATACCATTTCTAATGGAACAGAATCCGGTTTCGCATTTGGAATGCATTTCCCACAATCATGGGTACCAGTTGCAGTCAATAGCGTTCTTGAACCTATACTTGATAAATTTGGCGTCTCAATTGATTTCGAAGATTCTGGGTTGCTTATATCCAATTTAGAAAATGTATCTACTCCACCGCATTTACAATTGGCACCCAGTATTCCTATTCAATTGCAAAAAGGAACGACTTTTTTCTCCACAATCTCACTAAAAGGGAAGCTTTTTCGAGTGTTTAAACCTATCTTCGGAGACTTAGGGGCATTTACCTTAGCTGCAAATTTGAATGCTGACATTCGTAACAATCCGATTACAGTAAAATTGCTACAAGATCCCAAAACGAAAGGTAATCTTCAATTTTCCGGATTTCGCGTTGTTATTTCTCCAGAGAACAAGACCATTAAGCTTGCTGGAGATGTAAGTTTAATAATTGAAAACAATCGATTAGACTTGGATTTTATAAGTGGATTAAGTACAACGGGAGACCCATCTTTATTGCTGAGCCTTAAAGATGACACATCTAAATGGGAGAATCCATTTGGAATACCCGGTATAACAATATCGGATATTGTTTTGGGAATAAAATTTACGGGTCCTATTTTTGTTCTTACTCTTGGCGGGGAAATTGTAGTAGGAGGAAATTCTCCAAGTGACCAAATTGTATTTTCAGCGGCTTTAGAATTGAAAAACGGTGAAGTACCAACTGCTTTATTTGCAAATTTACAAACTAGTCCGGCTACAAAAGAAGGAGTTACTCTTGATAGGTTGGTAAAGGCTTTCACTAGCGTAAATCTGGATTGGATACCACTTATCAAAAAAATTTCACTTAAACATATGTTACTTTGTATTGCGACTAATCCAACAGGGTTTGAATGGGACGGGAAAACCTATTATGGATTAGTCGTAGATGCAGATATCAATTTTTTTGGATTAGAAACCAAAACAGTGCTTGAATTTAACTATAAAACAGGCGTTCGAGCAAGTGCTGAACTTGGTTCTCCTATTGAGATTCAGGATGTACTCCGTATTTCAGATGCTTCCGGAACAAAGGGTCCAATTATAATGATTGATACTACCGAGGCGAATGGAACTCCGGAGCAGAAAAAATATTTTTATTTATCTGCTGCGGTTTCCTTATTTTCATTACATCAAGAAATTGAAATAGTTGTAATAGAAAATGGTTTTTCCTTTAATCTTAAGTATAGCCTTGGGACTATCGCTGATTTTATTTTGTCCTGTACCCTCGAAGGGAAAGAAAAACTAACAGCCACCGCTACATTACAGTTTACCATTAGCGATATAAAAATCCAGTGGGAGAAAATTTCCCTCAATCTTAATGTATCTGTAACCGCTGATCTTGACGTAAAAGTAACTCCAAATGAGTTTGTCTTGGGAATGGATGCGAGATTCTCTATTTTTGGAAATAGCTTCACTATTTCTTTCTCTTTAAACAAACGTCTAAGTGATTTAAAAGAATTACCGACTTTACTTATTAGTGATATTAAAGATAAAGGATGGGATTATTTAAAATCTCAATTATCTGACCCAGGTGAATTTCTCAAAATGTGCAAAGAGGGTATTGTGGAATACGCAGGAGAACTCGGAGAATTACTAAAAGATTCATTCAAGGATATATCTGTTGAAAATGCGGCCAAAGCATTCCAACATGCAGGGTATGAAGTTGACCAGGCAATTGATCAACTTCAGAAATCATTCGGTCCTGCTCGTGAGCAGATGACAGCACTATTAAAGAATGCAAATTTCACTGTGATTGAAATAGCTTCTGGGCTCAGTAATAAATTAGGTTTCACTGACGAAGACATTCTCAAGCAACTGAAAGAAATTCACTTCCCTTCATTGGATATTGGAAAAGCGATGCAATCTGTCTTTGATTGGGATAGTAACAAATTGACAGATAGAATGAACCTTAGTGGATTTTCTGTTCAAGATGTTGCCTCTGTTGCACAAGAGTTGTTCCAACTTAACAACAATGAAATTGCCACGGTATTAAAAAATGCTGGATATTCCATTACTGAGATCAATGATGCATTTCAAGAAGTATTTCATTTAGATAAGAATAGTATTGTAGGGGCCTTGCATGTTGGTGGTTTTTCCGCAGAGGAGCTTACTGATTTATGCCAGGATGTTTTCGATATAAAAAATGCTGTGGATGTTGGTGATATGCTTGAAAGAGCCGGAGTTACTCAGGTTCACATTGAAAATGTAATTAAAGTGAAATTTCCTGACGCCGTCACTAAATGGACACCTCAGACTTCTGTCAATAAAGCTGTAGATTATGTTAAATCAAAGATTAAGATTAAGAAGCCTTTTTAATTCTTTCATCACTAAGCATGCGCTTTTGAGCATGCTTTTTTTATCAATTTTTGTATATAAAATAATTATTGCGATTATCCATGAATTCTAAAGGAACAGTAATACAGATAGAAAAAGTCCCCACCGCCAAGTAGAGAAGGGCTTTTCCAGGTAAACTACGATAAAAGAAAGGTTGATTCTAGGATGGCACATACCTATCTAAAAAATCCTAACAGGGGTACCATACATGTCCATCAAGCTAAGGCTAGGTCTTCCTTGAACTTCCGTTCTCGTTGCCTACATGCTTGATATTTTGTTTATTTGTTTTTAAAAATACGCATTCAAAATAAACCGTATTAAGGTGTATTTTTAAAGGGTATGTAATTTTCTTATTTAGATTGGATACAGTGCACTGATAAACATAAAGTATCAAAGACTGTCTTTTTCTCATATCGATGGGGTTCCCGTCCATTTTTCTGTAAGAGGTTAAACAGACGAAGAAAAATTTTAATAATTCTTGGGTGTCTTGTTGTATAGCTTCAAATACTAAGTACAGATAATCTTTAAATTAATAAACTCCCATTATTGTAAATATATTATTCAAAACATAATTAAACATACATTAGCAAGTAATTAAAAAATAAATTTCATGTAAACTTTTAATAGGAGGAACATATGAAGGCTAAAGAACTTATTGAAATTGTAGAAAATGAATGTTGAATATTCCCTGCTGAAATCATTAAATAATTTTGAACTATAGATTATAGCAGAGAATCGAAAAAAATATTTCGTATAGTAATTCAATTAATTAAACATTAACAGTAATAGAAATACCAAAAGTCTTTTGAATCACACCACAAAAGCTAGGTGTAAATATTAGGTAGTTCCCAAGTGGCAGCTGCGGTATTGAATCTCACTCGCGTCGTTTAATCTTGCCTTAATTCATTTGCAATTCTAATAATAAATATAACTCTCAAATTTTTGTTTAATGTGCTCATTGAAGAATGTTTCATTTAATAGCATAGATTTCACCTTATTTCCTTGAAAACGCCCCTTAATTGTACAAAAATGTAAACTTTCGCTGTACTACATTCATTTCGTACCTGAAATCAGTATTTTAAATCTTTATGTTTTTCAAAAGAAATCTTCTGTTGGAAAAAGATCAAGAATAAAACTATAACATTTTATTTTTTCTTTCTAACTTGTTTCTTTTCAAAATATGTAATACTTCCTAAATATAAAAACAATCGATTAAATGTAAAAAGATGAATCCAAATGAAGACACTCCCCATTAATGAAACAATCGTTGTTGGTAGGCCACTTAGTAAGAACCGTAAAAATTGATTTTCGTATGAAGCACCACCATACCTATTCCAATAAAAAATAAATAAACAAATTAGCAATAAAAACGAAAACAATATGTGCCCTTTTGCAACAGACTCATTTCTCCACTGCTCGAAGCTGGAACCATAAAAATAAACTAAAGCAAAGCCAAAGCAGATAATTAATAGAATCATGATAATCCTTACCGTCATGCTTAGTTTAAAAGTTCTAAAAAACCTCTGGCTAGCAGCGTTAAGAATTTCTTCATAATAGGAATCAGTAATTGAAGATGAGACCCACTTTTCCATCTTAAAAAACTGATATTTCTTCTCTCTTAAAGATGTATTACTAATTAAATTTTTAATGTTTGTTATTTCGAATTGATATTCACTCATTTTATAACCATCTAGCATGAGGGAATACGCTTCCACTTCTGAAAAAGAATCTAAATCCGTCCTGACCTTCGAAAGAGAATCTTGTATTTTTTCATTAATACCAAAGGTTTCAGAAGATGGCTCAGTTTTACGCGATATTGTTTTATCGTGAAGTTTGTGATTTTTATCAAAATAGGAAATCTCTTTAATGGGTAATCCTTTTTTTAAGTGTAAAAGAGCGACATTATCTGAGTGCTCTTTTATAATCATTGAAAGTTGTTGCTCACGTATACGATCCATAAAAATACCATTAGTTCGTTTTAAAACACTAGGTATCTCGATACCAGGCTCTTTTTCATCGTTTAGTTGTCCAGATGCATCACTAATGATAAAATGGGTACATTTTAATTCATCATTCAATACCCCAATCACGCCTTGGTTATCATGTGCACCACCATCAACTAATTGGACACGTACCCCTTTATCATAAAGACCACTGATAGCAAGTGGTGTAAAAACACCCGGAAGACATGCTGAAGCAGCAACTGCCCATCCTAGCTCAAAACATCCATGTCTATATACATTCTCATATGATTTTACTGGTTTAAGCCTGATGTTCTTATCAATTGTCTCATCTAACTCTACTAAATTTGTCTCTCCCATATTCTCTGCACTAAAATGCCAATTATGTCCATCATTTAAAACCGTAGCGTTCATTACTAAAAGGGGTACTTTTGTTTTTCGTCTTCCATTTCCCATAATTGGATTAAAAGTAGTGTCTTCACCTAGCGGATTTATTTTTAGATCCTTCATTTTTATTGGAATATTATTATTAGGATTAAGTACTCTGCGGTATAAATATTTATCATATAGCTCACCAATATAATCACTTCGAGAATAATTGGGTAAACTCATTCTTAAGTTTTTGAATGGGTTAAGAAAAGTACGTAATCGAAAATTACATTGAACAGATTTAAGAAAATCAATTTCAATTTTCGCTATGATTTCTTGATAATCTTCATCTCTAATTTGATCATCTGTTTTCTGTTCGAGTAATTTCTTTATATGAAGATAGTATAATGCTCCAATTATAGAACCACCCGATACAGTAGAGATAATTTCTACATAACGAAGTAATCCTAGATTAGCCAATTTCGCGAGTACTCCAAGATGAAAAAAAGCAGCACGAAATCCCCCACCCGAAAGAGCTATCCCAAGTTTGTCCCTTTTATCTTCTAGCACTATGATAAACTTCCTTTCCTTTAAGAAATTGTTTTTTAAACATCCTATCTCTATATTTCCTTTCCTTCTGAATTTTATACTCAAATAGACAGTTCAATAATATTTATCTTTTGGGTAGGCGCATTTTTTTAGCAAATAGTTATACAAACTATTCATATAATTCTATCTATTTTTCCCTTTATTATAAAAACAAATAAGTACACCGTCTTATACGAACAGATAGGTGTACTTATCTTCTAATTCTTATGCATTTTTTATGTTCAAATCCCTCTACTTTAATATTTACAACATTTTTCAATATATGTATAGGATCGTCACTCCTAGTTTTTTGGTTAAAGCATGCTAATCAAGTTTCTAGTTCCATCATCAGTTGTTTACTTACATTAGAATCTCTAGGAAGTTAAATATATCAAGAATTAAGGTATCAAGAATTGTTGTGTGGTACATTAGGGTAGTACCACACATCCTTAAGTTGATGGATGTGTGCCGTACCCCCATTGTATAAAATGTACTTGAAATTAATATCATTAGATTTTTTTAATCTTGTACTTTAATTTAGCTATTGGGTATTATTATTACACTCTTCTGCAGGTTTTATGGCATGTCCTTGTTCATCAGTACACCAAGATTGAGACTGAAAAGCTAAGAAAATTCCTACCCATTTATTTTTACTTTCATCATCTTCGTTTTCAAAATGTATAAGTAATGCGCCATCCTGCCATATTCCATCATCACTTTGCCATTTTTTTAGATTCCCTTGATTCATATGAATATCATGGATTCCGTTACCAGGATAAAAACCAAAATATTTATCTTCTTTCGATTCGTTTTCCCATATATCACCAAACGCATATATGTTAGCTTGTTTATCTTTTGCCTTCTGTATATAATTACTTAAATTATCATATAAATCATTATCTGGTCCTACTTCCTGATTAGGAAGTGGAATCATTTGTTTACTATCAAATAAATTACCACGAATGAAATCAATACCAATTTCAGGAGTATTATTTTTAATACGAGTAAAACCTTCTGGAAGTCCAGGTAAGTGAGTGATTTCTTCCGAATTAAAATCATCACTCGCAAAATATAATACTTCAGATGGATGAGATGGTGAGACAACATTGACTGTAATGCGGTATTTTATTCCATTACTATCTTGAATAAGAATTAGTAAAAGCTTTTTGTTTTCACTAATTTTAGCTTCCTTGACTTTTCCTTTTAATAATCCGTAATTTCTTAAAGGCATATTTGAACCTCCTTCATACAATCCAAAAACAAGTTGTATGTAATTAATGCCAGCAAATTATATTTTAAAATTAATAGTGCTTAAGTATATCTATTCTATTAACTCTAAATTTATTTTTAAATATTTATAATTGAAACCATGACATTAATTAGATTTACTCATCAATTTTATAGAATATAACATTTTTTTACTAATAAGTAATTTTAAAATAAGTTCATTAGAATTTTTGATATGAAACTGTATATAATTAGATAAATATTAAAAAGTTCCATTGAAAAATCATTTAGATTTGTAAATAACATTCTATATTCTTTGTGTAGGGGAGACCATGATTTTTACTTTTTATTTCTTTTCTTTCGCTTTTTTTCTTTTCGTTTATTTCTTCTTTTCTCATGATTTTTCTTTTTCTTTAATTTTTTTTTTTTCTTTTGTTTATTCCCTTTACTCTTACCATTATTTCTCTCTTTTTTTGGACACTGCCCACTAAAATCTAATTTTTCACCAGTATGATTACATTCCTCTGGAGGCTTTATGGCATGTCCTTGTTCATCAGTACACCAAGATTGAGACTGAAAAGCCAAGAAAATTCCTACCCATTTATTTTCATTTTCATTATCTGCGTTTTCAAAATGTATAAGTAATGCGCCATCCTGCCATATTCCATCATCACCTTGCCATCTTTTTAGATTCCCTTGATTCATATGAATATCATGGATTCCGTTACCAGGATAAAAACCAAAATATTTATCTTCCTTTGGTTCATCTTCCCATATATCACCAAACGCATATATGCTAGCTTGTTTATCTTTTGCCTTCTGTATATAATTACTTAATTTATCATATAGATCATTATCTGGTCCTACTTCCTGATTAGGAAGTGGAATCATTTGTTTACTATCAAATAACTTACCACGAATGAAATCAATACCAATTTCAGGAGTATTATTTCTGATACGAGTAAAACCTTCTGGAAGTCCAGGTAAGTGAGTGATTTCTTCCGAATTAAAGTCGTCACTTGCAAAATATAATACTTCAGATGGACAAGCTTGTGATGCCACATTAATTGCAATTCGATATTTTATTTCATTATCATC
Organism: Bacillus cereus group sp. MYBK14-1; assembly: GCF_051916885.1. Taxonomy (NCBI): domain Bacteria; kingdom Bacillati; phylum Bacillota; class Bacilli; order Caryophanales; family Bacillaceae; genus Bacillus; species Bacillus cereus group sp. MYBK14-1. The sequence goes on from NZ_JBQAHM010000020.1 coordinate 47,069, forward strand.
TTGAATAAGAACTTCTAAATGTTTTTTGTCATCACTAATTTTAGTTTCCTTGACTTTTCCTTTTAATACACCATAGTCGTTTACAGGCATGTTTGTTTCCTCCATAAGTAAAAAATAAAATCAATTCTATAATCCCACCTTCAAAGTGCATTTATACTTGTAAAAAATAACAGGTTTATTATTGATAGCATTTGTTTCAATTGGTACACCAAGTTCATGGATACCTTTAATCATTTGACTTTTCCCTTGCTGAACTCCTTCTTGAATACCTTCTTTTTTACCTTCATTATGAGCATGAGCGAACTTAGCAGCCTCATCCATGATAGCTTTTACCCTTGCTTCATACGCTTGTCGGAAAGAAGAATCTTGACTCATACGTTCCCATTTATTCATTACTTTTTGTGAAATTGGATCTTGGTTTATTGCGATATCCTCCAATGTTTGGGTTAAGTGTTCATCTTCATTCGCTGGTAGTTAATATCTTTTTAAGGATAGATAAGATTTAAATCCGATTTGCTGCATGATTTGTTTAGGAGCATTGTTCCCTTGAATACATCTTAAAATATAGGTATTTCGAAAATGTTGAGCAGAAATTCCCTTTCGGAGATTAGCACGTTTTACTTCTAAACGAATCATTTTTTGTATTGAGATTTCGGTTAAAAATTTTGGTGTATCATCCTCATAGCTCCAGTGATATGTCCCCCGGGTAAAATCAAAAGCAACAAATAGTGGATCATTGCTGTGATATTTAGGACGTACAGGTTCAGGGATAGTTTTATAGTAATTGTATAGGTATAATTTATCTTCTTCCTTCAAATGAATGATTCTATTTACTTTTGAGTCTTCAGGAATGGATAAAGTATTATTTTCGAAATGAACGTGTACCATTCGTAAAGAAACAAGTTCTTTCAAAGATAATCCATAATCCAACAGTAATGTAACGATAGAAACATTCTGCTCTAAGATCATTGGGCGTGCGAATCGTTGTTTTTCTGTAAGGCCTTCTAGTGAAGAAATGACGTCCTTTAAGCGCGCTTCTTCCTGGAAAGAAACGAAATCCTCCCTACGTAATGCTCGATTAGGTGGATTTAAATGAATAGTCCCTTCGATTGGGCTTGGTAAATCTAAGTATTCGTACAGCCTATTTAAAACAATATATATACGGTGTACAGTTTTATCGGAGTATTGACGATTTTCTTTTAAATAGTTAAAAAATGATTCGAAATCTTTTTTCTGTAGTGATTCCCAAATAGTGTCGTTAGTAAACCTTTTTGATCTATGCAGCCATTGAATGAAACTTTCCACATCATAGATATATCGTTTAATTGTAGAAGGCTTTCTTCCTTTGTTTAATAAATAAGAAGAGAAGTCTTCTATTGTATGTTGGGTCTCTTTTGTAGTCATGCTAAATTTTTCACTCCTTATCCTCATACCGGTTCCGTTGCAAAGTTTTTTAAATGAAGCTAAACTGTAGGGAAATTGTACTAAGGAGTATGATACATGAGATATTTTAAAGGAAAACAGTTCAATAAAGACATTATTTTAGTAGCCGTTGGCTATTACTGTCGTTTTTCTTTAAGCTATCGTGATGTATCTGAAACTTTGAAAGAAAGTGGTGTTTCAGTTCATCCTACAACAATTATGCGATGGGTTCATGAATATGGAAATATCATCTATCAAATTTGGAAGAAGAAAAACAAATCTGCACACCCTGTTTGGCATTTAAATGAAACTTACATCAAAGTGAAAGGGGACTGGCGCTATCTATATCGTACAATGATGGAGATGGTTATACTTTGGACATTCAACTTCGTAAAACGCGTAATCACAAAGCTGCATATATGTTTATGAAGCGATTAGTCAAAGTTTTTGGAGAACGAACGGTTCTCACAACAGACAAGGCTCCTGCCTTACTTTACGCTTTCAAAAAACTGAAAAGTAACGATTTTTATGTGCATACGAAACAATGCACCGTTAAGCATTTCAATAATCTCATCGAACAAGATCACCGACATGTAAAACTTAGTTTAACTATAACTATAATTTGTTAAACTGATAATCTTTTTCTTTTCATTTTATAGCGAAAAAACCCAATAATACCATAGGAAAACGCATGATATTACTGGTTTTTACGAGTTTAATATTTTAAATGTTTTGTAAAACTCGTTTGTTGAATAAAAAATCCCTTCACGAGTTGTGAAGGGGTCAGTATACATTGAAAGGGGAAGGTAATAAATATCGCCTCATCCTCTTGTTTTGAATTTGTAAGTGGTTCCAAAAAGAAGGAATCGTTGCCGTACCCCTTAAAAAACTTTGCAACAGAACCAATTTTTTTGTGCAGCTCCAGACTCAAATTCAAACATATCCCCTCCTTAAATGCTAAGGAGGGGGATTAGATATGTATACGTATTTTCGCAACACAGATAAATAAAGGAACGTCTTTCAAGGACTAGTGGAGAAAACCACTATTGTAGTTATTTCCCATGTTTTCAATCCCCCAGTTTAGGTGTGTAAATTCTGGTACAGCGAACGGTTGTCCGATAGACAGTGGTTGTGTTGTCTCAATTAGTGGGCCAACATGTGGTAAACCAGTACCTACTCTTGTAAAGTCAAAAGGATAAATCTTACGCTGAGAACGGATTAGATTAAAGAGTTGCTGCACTCGATCTCGATTTCGTTCACGAAATTGAGTTTGAAACAAAGGATGATGTGCAAGAAAGAGTGCTGAGAGCCCAGTGATATGTGGAGCGGCCATGGAAGTACCTGTATCTGGCTTAAAGGTGCCACCAGGATACGTTGATATAATTCCTACCCCAGGTCCACATACATCTACCTCTGGTCCAGAGCAACTGAAACTTGGCACAAAAATTCCATCATCTGCTGTAAATTCTGTTTGAACATTAGTTGAATCCCAAGTATATGGCTGAAGTTCCTTAAGATTACCTACTGCTGCCACCGCAAGAGTATATGGTGACGAAGCTGGATAAAACACTTTACCACCGATTTTATTGCCTGCAGAGGCAATACAAGCTATACCGTTGTTGGTAGCTAATTCGAGTTTCTGCTCTACAAAAGGATTTGATCCTGCATCAACCCCTAGACTCAAGTTGATGACATCTATTTGATTTTCTATACAATAGTTAAGCGCGTCAATTAGTTTGCTGTATCCACCTTCACCACCTGGGAATATTCGAAGGATGTGAACCTCAGCCTTTGGAGCGAAGCCACTCAGAAAGTTATTATCACTACTATAAGCAGTAATAATGCCTGCACAATGAGTACCGTGACCGATAACATCTTTGTTCCAACCGTTTACATCGGGATCACCACTAAAATCCCGACCGAGTTTAACATGTTTGAGCAAGGGATGCGAGTTATCACAGCCACTATCTATGATAGCAATTTTAACCCCAGCACCTGTTCTCTTTTCTTGAGGTACCTGGTCGAGCCCCATTAAGCGTTGTCCATAACCAAATTGGGGTTTTTCTGGGAATCCACTGATTGTTTCGGCTAGTGAGCTCAATCGTAAAGTGTTGATAGAATCATTAGATAGTTCAGGATTTTCAAGATAAACATCCCAGTAACTGTCTTGAGCCACAGCTCTTAGAAAACGTGGAGGTTTAGAGCTGAGTGTTTTAAGTTCAAGTTCAACTTCGCCTTTCTCGTTGGTTAATCCTTGGACTGGGAATGCATCAAACGCTAGTTGAACGGTAACATCGGAAAGAGGCTTGTCGCCTTCACCTAGGATTTGAAATTGGAATTTTCGTACAATCAGATTGGCCATTGATGAGAAGGTCCTTAATTCCGGGGTTGCAAGGGTCTCAGCATAATCTAACGGTTTATCCTCGGTGAGTAACAATTGTGCAGGCAGTGTTCTCATCAGGAGTTCAGCACGGTCGGGTTCGATACTAGCCACAACTATTGAGTTATCCTCACCTGAGCCCAATGTCTGGACCGCATCAATTCGACGAACGACATCAATTCCTAGCATCTTCAGGGTTTGGTCAATATTTTCTGCGGACATAGGCTGTACGCCTGCCATTTTGCGGGAACCAATTAAATAGTTGCGACGTTCACTTTTCAGTTTTATCATATGTTTATTTGGTGCCATCAGTCAACATCACCCTTCTCTTCTATTTTTTACTTTTTTGGTGACTACAGAGGCTGGAGCGGCATATCAGATGCAATCACGATACGGTCACCAAAAATAACCTGTAGTGTTTCTACTGTTCCTATACTTGCACGAATTACAACTATCTCATCGTCTATCATACGTACAATCTGAACATCAGGTTTCTCCCGTAGCAACTCAATTAACTCCTTGATTACTTGATTTTTTATGAAGGAATCAGAACCGGCCCCGGACACAAGCCATTGCCCGACGCTGGAGCCTTCCAAAGGAAATTGCATAATATTTTAACCTCCCGTCTTTCAATTATCAAAGCTGTGTGTCTCGGTAGCCAGGTATAATAGTGATTCTATATCAAGCAATAATCAATTTTCTATTACAACATTCATCCTTAGGATATAAATTATCCCAAAGCTGTGGGTGCAGTGGTTGCTCAGTACTCAATAGCATCTTGGAGGTAGGTTACGTATTACATTACCTAAATAATTTCCAGTATTTAAAGGCATCATGGGACTAGTACCTAGAGGTCTCATTGGATCAGCATATTGCATACCAGGGCCAGCTTGCAATCTTTCAATAACCTCTTTAGCTACATCTTTAAGCACAGGCACAAGAAATTCTAACCACTGTGGTTGTAGTGTTTGTCCTGCATTTAAAGGCATCATTGGTCCTGTGTGTTGCATGCTAGGGCCAGCTTGCAATCTTTCAATAACTCTTTTAGCTACACTTTTAGCTATATCTCCTAGGTCATCCCAAAAACCCAGTGGTTGTAGTGTTTGCCCTGCATTTAAAGGCATCATTGGTCCTGTGTGTTGCATACCAGGGCCAGCTTGCAATCTTTCAATAACTCTTTTAGCTACACTTTTAGCTATATCTCCTAGGTCATCCCAAAAACCCAGTGGTTGTAGTGTTTGCCCTGCATTTAAAGGC
>NZ_JBQAHM010000021.1:0-48446 GCF_051916885.1 Bacillus cereus group sp. MYBK14-1
GAACACGGAAGTTAAGCTCTCTAGCGCCGATGGTAGTTGGGACCTTGTCCCTGTGAGAGTAGGACGTCGCCAAGCAACTAAAAACACAAGTCATTTGACTTGTGTTTTTTTGTATTGTTAAAAAGAATGGGAAAGAAGTAATGGAAATACAAACACGTTGCCCAAGAGTTAATCATATTATATAAAAGATGGGTGTATATTTTTCTGTAAATTGTTAAGGATTAGAAGTATAAAATAGGTTCACTTAAATAGGGAGGGAAGATTATGAAATTACAAAGTGAAGTTTGTATTGTTTGTGAGACAAAAAGAAAAGAAGGTATATATGTTTATAATAATTTAATATGCCATGAATGTGAAAAGGATATGGTGAATACAGAGACAGATGATCCGAAATATATATATTATTTAAAGCAGCTTCGAAAATTAGAAGTATCATATTTTTAAATAGGCATATGCCTATTATTTTTTTTGTTCTGTATAATAGATAGAGAATGAATAATAAGGAAGAGATGTAGATGAATCAAAATCGTATGCCTTTATATGAGGCGTTAATAGAGTTTAAAGAAAGAGGGCCGTTATCCTTTCATGTTCCTGGTCATAAGAATGGTTTAAACTTCCCTCAGGAGGTAATAAGAGAGTTTAAAGGTATTCTATCTATTGATGTAACTGAATTAGCAGGACTAGATGATTTGCATAGTCCGTTTGAATGTATAGATGAGGCACAACAATTATTGGCTGAAGTTTATAATACAAAGAGAAGTTATTTTTTAATTAATGGTTCAACAGTCGGGAACTTAGCAATGATTTTGTCTTGTTGCGGGGAACATGATATTGTTCTTGTACAAAGAAATTGTCATAAATCAATTATTAATGGTTTAAAACTTGCGGGAGCAAATCCCATTTTTTTAGATCCATGGATTGATGAAGCTTATAACGTACCAGTGGGAGTTCGTAATGAAATTATTAAGAACGCAATTGGAAAGTATCCAAATGCGAAAGCACTTATTTTAACGCATCCTAATTATTATGGTATGGGGATGGATTTAGAGGCAAGCATCGCTTTTGCACATGCACATAAAATCCCTGTTTTGGTAGATGAGGCACATGGGGCACATCTATGTTTGGGAGAACCATTTCCGAAGTCAGCATTAACATATGGTGCAGATATTGTAGTTCATTCTGCACATAAAACATTACCCGCAATGACAATGGGTTCCTATTTACATATAAATAGTCATTTAGTAGACGAAGATAAGGTTACTACTTATTTAAGTATGCTACAATCTAGTAGTCCATCGTATCCAATTATGGCTTCCTTGGATATAGCACGCTTTACAATGGCGCGTATAAAAGAAGAAGGTCACAGTGAAATTGTTGAGTTTTTACGAAGATTTAAGGAACAATTACGTTCTATTCCCCAAATCGCCATTTTAGAATATCCGTTGCAAGATGAGTTAAAGGTCACCGTACAAACTCGTTGTCAGTTATCAGGGTACGAATTACAGTCTGTATTTGAAAAGGTCGGTATATATACAGAGATGGCTGATCCGTACAATGTCCTATTTATTTTACCCTTACAAGTAAATGAGGGATATATGAAGGTTATAGAGATGATCCGAGTAGCATTGCAACATTATGAGGTGAAAGACAAGAGGGAATCTATTCGTTATACTTATAATGGTGAATTCTCTCTTTTACCGTATACGTATAAACAACTAGACGGATATGAAACAAAGATAGTATCTATAGAAGAGGCTGTTGGAATGATTGCGGCGGAAATGGTGATTCCGTATCCGCCTGGAATTCCATTAATTATGTATGGAGAGAGAATTACTTCAGAGCATAAAGAGCAAATTATGTATTTAGAAAGAGCAGGAGCTCGTTTTCAAGGTAATACGAAATATATGAAAGTGTATGATATAGAAAGTAGGTTTTAGGATGAAGGGATTATTTGTAACAATTGAGGGCCCAGAAGGTTCAGGTAAAACAACGTTAATTAAAAGCTTATTGCCATATTTTGAACAAAAAGCACAGAAGGTAATGGCGACAAGGGAACCAGGCGGTATTGCAATTTCTGAGGACATTAGGACGATTTTACATAAACAAGAATATACGATGATGGAAGCACGTACAGAAGCGCTTCTTTATGCTGCTGCGCGCAGACAACATTTAGTAGAAAAAGTTATGCCAGCACTTAATGAGAACTACCTCGTGTTATGTGATCGTTTTATAGATAGCTCTTTAGCATACCAAGGCTATGCAAGAGGATTGGGTATGGATAAGGTATTTGAAATAAATCGTTTCGCAACAGAGGACTGTATGCCTAGTTTAACAATTTATCTAGACATTGAGCCTGAGGTTGGTTTGGCTCGGATTGAAAAAGATGCAGGACGTGAAGTAAATCGACTAGATATGGAAGATATCTCTTTCCATAAAAGTGTGCGCGAAGGGTATTTACAAGTTGTAGAACGTTTCTCGGATCGTATTGTATTGGTAAATGCTGATCAACCGATGGAAAAACTTATAGAAGAAGTTGTTCAGATTATAGAAGATAAATTGTTATAATAGAAGGAAAGAATGAAATAAGTGAGGTATGCATTATGACGAAGACGTGGGAGCAGCTTTCTGCTATACAACCCATCGGTGTAAAAATGTTGATGAATAGCATTGCAAAAGAGCGTATATCCCACGCTTACTTGTTAGAGGGAGGGAAAGGGACAGGAAAGTTTGCGACAGCAATTCAAATGGCAAAGAGTTTCCTCTGTTCTGAGCGGAATGGAGTAGAGCCCTGCCATGTATGTACAAACTGTAAGCGAATTGATTCAGGTAACCACCCTAACTTACATATTGTAAAACCAGACGGATTATCTATTAAGAAGCAGCAAATTCATGATTTACAAGAAGAGTTTTCCAAAACAGGATTAGAGGCAAATAAAAAAATATATATTATTGAGCACGCAGATCGTATGACAGCAAATGCGGCAAATACACTTTTGAAATTTTTAGAAGAACCAAGTAGTGATACAACTGCTATTTTACTTACTGAACAAAGTCATCAAATTTTAAATACGATTTTATCTCGCTGCCAAGTTGTTACGTTTAGACCGTTACCTACGGAATCTTTAATTAGAAGATTACAGGATGAAGGGATTACAGCATCTTTATCGACACTTGCTGCTCAACTTACAAATAGTTTTGATGAAGCTTTAGCTTTATGTAGTGATGAATGGTTTGCACAAGCACGAGCTTTAGTGATAAAATTATGTGAAGCGCTCGAAAAAGATAAAACCTCTATTTTTTTTGTACAAGAAAAATGGGGAAAACACTTTGGAGAGAAAGAACAATTACAGCAAGGTTTAGATATGTTACTCCTTATTTATAAGGATTTATTATATGTTCAACTTGGAGAAGAAGATCGTCTTGTTTTTCATGAGCAGAAAGAGATGTTTGAATCGTTTTCCTATGCTCAGAAGCGCATTGTATCAGCTCTCTTTAATATATTAGAGGCAAAAAATAGAATCAACGCTAATGTAAATGCGCAGCTTGTGTTCGAACAGTTAGTGTTGCGGTTGCAGGAGGGATGACCGTTTTGTATGATGTAGTAGGTGTTCGCTTTAAGAAGGCCGGAAAGGTATATTACTTTGATCCAAACCAGTTCGATATCTCTGAAAATGAGTTTGTCATTGTAGAAACGGTAAGAGGTATTGAATACGGAAAAGTAGTTATTACCAAAAAACAAGTTGATGAAAACGACGTTGTATTACCGCTAAAAAAGGTTATTCGTATTGCAAATGAAAATGATCGTACCATTGTTGAAGAGAACAAACATGCTGCCAAAGAAGCATATCAAGTCTGTCAACAAAAGGTAGTAGAGCATAATCTTGATATGAAACTTGTAGATGTAGAGTATACATTCGATCGTAATAAGATTATTTTCTATTTTACTGCGGATGGTCGGATCGATTTCCGCGAACTAGTGAAGGACTTAGCCGCAATTTTTAGAACAAGAATTGAACTAAGACAAATTGGTGTTCGTGATGAAGCGAAGATGCTAGGTGGTATTGGTCCATGTGGTCGTATGCTTTGTTGTTCTACTTTTTTAGGGGATTTTGAACCTGTATCCATTAAAATGGCAAAGGATCAAAATTTATCATTAAATCCTGCAAAAATCTCTGGTTTATGTGGTCGCTTAATGTGTTGCTTAAAATATGAGAATGATGAATATGAGGCAGCAAAGGAACAACTTCCTGATTTAGATCAACGTATACAAACCCCGCATGGTACTGGCCGTGTTATCGGATTAAATATTTTAGAAAGATTAATTCAAGTGGAACTAGTAGACAAGGAACGGATAGTAGAATATACGTTAGATGAGTTAGTGAATAAAGGGGTCGTTTCGAGTCAAACCACAGATTAATGAGGTGGGTGCTTGTGGAGAAAAAAGATATTTTTGAATCGGTTTCTAGTATGGAAGAGCAAATTGGACATTTATATAAACAGTTGGGAGAGTTAAAACAGCATCTTGCAGAGTTGTTGGAAGAAAACCAGCATATAAAAATGGAAAATAACAATTTGCGACACCGTTTTGAAGAAGTGCAGAATAAAGAAAAACAAAAAACTCAAAAACGTAAAGAAGTGAAGCCGAAAACAGATATTGGTGAAGGCTATGACAATTTAGCGAGACTATATCAAGAAGGTTTTCATATTTGCAATCTACATTATGGAAGTGTACGTAAAGAGGGAGATTGTTTGTTCTGTCTTTCATTCTTAAATAAAAAGTAAAATTACCTTTCCAATTATAATTGGAAAGGTAATTTTTTATACATGAAATAGGGTAGGTTAAGGGTAAGAAAAGGAGCAGTATATGAATTTATATGAAGATGAACGTTTAGATTACTTATTAGCACAAGACATGAAGATTATACAAAGCCCATCAGTATTTAATTTTTCTTTAGATGCCGTTTTACTTGCAGATTTTGCATGGGTACCAATTCAAAAGGGGAATTTACTTGATTTGTGTACAGGTAACGCGGTTGTTCCCCTTCTATTAAGTACAAGAACAAAAGGAAATATTACTGGTGTGGAAATTCAAGAACGCTTATATGATATGGGAGTAAGAAGTGTTCAATACAATGGGTTGGAAGAAAGAATTCACCTCATACATGGAGATTTGAAAGATATGCCAGAGAAACTTGGACGTCATCAATATGATGTTGTTACATGTAATCCACCATATTTTCAAACACCTCAAACTTCAGAGAAAAATATGAATGAACATTTAGCGATAGCTCGTCATGAAATTATGTGTACATTAGAAGATGTTGTATCTGCAAGTAGTCAGTTAGTAAAACAAGGTGGGAAAGTAGCGTTTGTACATCGTCCAGGGCGATTACTAGACATTGTCACATTAATGCGTAAATATAAAATTGAACCAAAGCGTGTGCAATTTGTTTATCCTAAGGTTGGAAAAGAAGCAAATACATTGTTAATTGAAGGAATTAAGGATGGAAATGCAGATTTGAAAATTTTACCGCCTCTCGTTGTATATGAGAACAATAACGAATATACAAAGGAGCTACGTTCAATTTTATATGGAGAAGAATAAGCACTTTTTTTATGTGGTAGAGTGCTCTGATGGAAGTTATTATGCTGGATATACAAACCATATAGAAAAGAGAATTCAGACTCATAATAGCGGCAAAGGGGCTAAGTATACACGCGTCAGGCTTCCTGTCGTTTTAAAATATGTAGAGACCCACGATGATAAGCGTACAGCTATGCAAGCGGAGTATTACTTTAAGCAATTAACGAGAAAACAAAAAGAGGCATATATGCAAAAAGGAGAACGCTATGTGGCAACAAAAAAGCTTTCAACAAAATGAAAAGGGAGTTTTATATTTAGTACCAACTCCTATTGGAAATCTAGAAGATATGACATTTCGTGCAATCCGAATTTTAAAAGAAGTTGATTTAATTGCTGCTGAAGATACGAGACAAACGAAAAAACTTTGTAATTATTTTGAAATTGAAACACCTGTCACGAGTTATCATGAGCACAATAAAGAAGTAAGTGGGAAGAAACTATTAGAGAAATTAGAGGATGGAAAGAATGTAGCACTTGTTAGTGACGCTGGTATGCCGTGTATTTCTGATCCAGGTTACGATATTGTCGTTGAGGCAGTAGCTGAGCAATATCATGTAATTCCGCTTCCTGGAGCAAATGCAGCCCTTACAGCATTAATTGCATCCGGTCTTGAAACAAAGCAGTTTTATTTCTATGGTTTCTTGCAGAGAAACAAAAAGGAACGGAAGATGGAGTTAGAAAAGCTTCGTTATGTACAAACTACAATGATGTTTTATGAAGCACCTCATCGTTTAGATGATACTTTAATTTCGATGCAGGAAGTGTTGGGAAATAGAGAGATTGTATTATGTCGAGAGTTAACGAAAAAATTTGAGGAATTTATTCGAGGAACAATCGAAGAAGCAATTGAGTGGACGAAGCAAAATGAAGTACGTGGTGAGTTTTGTATTTTAGTAGCTGGTTCAACAGAAGAACCTGCTCCAGAAGAACAATGGTGGGAATCTCTTTCGGTATATGATCATATTGAATATTATATAAATGAAAAAAGTATGAATTCAAAAGAAGCGATTAAAACAGTCGCTAAAGATCGAGATTTGTCGAAAAGAGATGTATATCAAATCTATCATGTCGATAAAAAATAAGCTTCTCATAATTGAGAAGCTTATTTTGCTGTTTCGATATAATCTTGAAGTTCGTTTAAGATTTGCTCAGCGCCTTCTTTGCTTAAGATGATTTTACCTTCAGCTAAAGAAAGGTTACCGTCAGATACTTCACCAGTTACTTGGCAAGTCATGTTTGGTTTATATTTCTTTAAGATGATTTTTTCGTCATCAACATAGATTTCAAGAGCGTCCTTTTCTGCAATACCTAAAGTACGGCGTAATTCGATTGGAATTACTACACGACCTAATTCATCAACTTTACGAACAATACCAGTAGATTTCATAATTTTTTTCCTCCTAAATAAATAGTTTATAAGTTTCGAGTCTATTTTTAGATTCGTCATTTTTCGACAAAATACCCTATGGACATATGATACCAATCATTTACATTTCCGTCAATTCTTAAATTCTATATTTTTTAAAAAGATTTATAGATTTCTTATTTCTTATATATAATAGATTGAGAGGAAATTCCACAATTATTTACATTATTTTCTGAAAAAAATAATAAATTAAAAGTGGATATTGTATATTTTTTTGAAATATGAGCAATAGATGATAAAGATATTGAGCATTAAGACCTAAATTGAAAATTAGGTTGGCGTAAAGAAGATAAGTTAGATTTGGGCTGCTCGTAAAAGCCCAATTAACGTGGGCTAATAATTAGTGGGGAGGAACAAAAACCCTACTGATTAAAGTTTCACTTTATATATGAGTTTTTGATATACTGTTTATAAATACATATGAGGTTATTCGGGAGGTCCAAAACAATGACAGAGGAAAATAAGTCCTTTTATATTACTACCCCAATTTATTATCCAAGTGGAAAATTACACATTGGACATGCTTATACGACAGTAGCAGGAGATGCGATGGCACGATATAAGCGTATGCAAGGTTATAATGTGCATTATTTAACAGGAACTGATGAACATGGACAGAAGATCCAAAAGAAAGCAGAAGAGTTAAATATTACGCCACAGGCATATGTTGATAACATTGTTGCAGGAATTAAAGAGCTTTGGGAGAAGATGGATATTTCTTATGATGATTTTATTCGTACAACTGAAGATCGTCATAAAGATGTTGTCGAAAAAATCTTTAAACAATTAGTAGATCAAGGTGACATTTATCTTGATGAATATGAAGGTTGGTATTCTGTACAAGATGAGACGTTCTATACAGAGCATCAATTAGTAGATCCAATTATGGAAGGCGACAAAGTAGTTGGAGGAAAAAGCCCAGATAGTGGTCATGATGTAGAACTTGTTCGTGAAGAATCTTATTTCTTTAGAATGGGTAAATATGTCGACAGACTATTAAAGTTCTATGAAGATAATCCACATTTCATTCAGCCGGAGTCTCGTAAAAATGAAATGATTAATAATTTTATTAAACCGGGATTAGAAGATTTAGCAGTTTCTCGTACTTCATTTGACTGGGGAGTTCGTGTTCCTGGTAACCCAAAACACGTTATTTACGTATGGGTTGACGCATTATCTAACTATATTACGGCGTTAGGTTATGGAACAGCAAATGAAGAGAAATATAAAAAATTCTGGCCTGCAGATGTGCATTTAGTTGGGAAAGAAATTGTTCGTTTCCATACAATTTATTGGCCGATAATTTTAATGGCATTAGATTTACCTCTTCCGAAGAAAGTCTTTGCTCATGGCTGGATTTTAATGAAGGATGGAAAGATGAGTAAGTCAAAAGGAAACGTAGTAGATCCAGTTACATTAATCGATCGTTACGGATTAGATGCATTACGTTATTACCTACTTCGTGAAGTTCCATTTGGATCTGATGGCGTATTTACACCAGAAGGATTTGTGGAGCGTATTAATTTCGACTTAGCAAATGACTTAGGTAATTTATTAAATCGTACAGTAGCTATGATTGATAAGTACTTTAACGGAGAAATCCCTGCATTTAAAGCAAATGTGACGGAATTTGATGAAACGTTAGTAGCGTTTGCACAAGATACTTTGAAAAAAGTAGAAGAAGCAATGGAGAATATGGAGTTCTCTGTAGCGTTAGGATCTATTTGGCAACTAGTTAGTCGTACGAATAAATATATTGATGAAACACAACCATGGGTATTAGCAAAAGATGAGAATGATCGTGAAAAGTTAGCCTCTGTAATGGCTCATTTAGCAGAAGTACTTCGTCAAACAGGTATTATGCTTATGCCATTCTTAACAGTAGCACCAAGCAAGATGTTTGCTCAGCTTGGCCTTACTGATGAAGCTCATAAATCTTGGGAAAGTCTATCTACAATTGGCTGCATTCCAGCTGGAACAAAAGTAGAAAAAGGAAACCCAATTTTCCCTCGTTTAGAAATGGAAGTGGAAGTAGAGTACATTAAAGAACAAATGAAAAGCTCTGCTCCTAAAGTAGAAGAGAAAAAAGAAGAAGAACCGAAGGCAGAAGAAATTACAATTGATGATTTCTTTAAAGTAGAATTACGCGTAGCTGAAGTACTATCTGCTGAACCTGTGAAAAAAGCAGACAAGCTGTTAAAAATTCAACTAGACTTAGGTACAGAAAAGCGTCAAGTTGTTTCTGGAATTGCAAAATTCTATTCGCCGGAAGACTTAAAAGGTAAAAAGGTTATTTGTGTAACAAACTTAAAACCTGTAAAATTACGCGGTGAATTATCGCAAGGTATGATTTTAGCGGGTGAAGAGAATGGCGTATTGTCATTAGCATCAATTGACCAAAATCTACCAAATGGTACAAAAATCAAGTAATTAAGACAAGAAAAGAGATGTTTCACGTGTAACATGTGTGAAGCGTCTTTTTTCTTTTTACACTCTCTATTTTTGCATTAAGATTGTAGTATTGTTATCGTTAAGTTATTAAAGAACTTATTTTTGTAGAATAAACTTGATTTCAATATAAAAGGAGTTATGTATTATGTTGTTTGATACACATTCACATTTGAATGCAGAGCAATTCGAAGGGGATTTGCAAGAGGTTATTGCCCGAATGAAAGAAGCGGGAGTTACTTATACAGTTGTTGTTGGTTTTGATGAAGTAACGATAAAAAAGGCGATGGAATTAGCTGAAGCCTATGATTTTATTTACGCTGCGGTTGGGTGGCACCCAGTTGATGCAATCGACATGACAGAAGAACATTTAGCTTGGTTAGAAGAACTTGCTTCTCATCCTAAAGTCGTTGCACTTGGAGAAATGGGCTTAGATTATCACTGGGATAAGTCTCCAAAAGAAATACAGAAAGAAGTATTCCGTAAACAAATTGCATTAGCGAAAAAAGTAAAATTGCCGATTATTATACATAACCGCGATGCAACTCAAGATATTGTTGATATTCTAGAAGAAGAGAATGCAGCTGAAGTAGGAGGCATTATGCATTGCTTTAGCGGCAGCGTAGAGGTAGCAGAGCGATGTGTTGATATGAACTTTTTAATTTCGTTAGGTGGACCAGTTACATTTAAAAACGCTAAGAAGCCGAAAGAGGTTGCTACGGAGATTCCATTAGAGAAATTGTTAATAGAGACGGATTGTCCGTATTTAACACCGCATCCATTTCGAGGGAAACGAAATGAACCGAGTTATGTAAAACTCGTGGCAGAAGAAATTGCGAATTTAAAAGGAATTTCTTATGAGGAAGTAGCAGAAATGACAACTAAAAATGCAAAAGTTTTATTTGGTGTTGAATAAAAAAGAATGGGGAAACCTGTTCTTTTTTATTTTGAGAAAAACTAGTAGAAGTGATGAAGAAAATAAATGTGAATGATGAAGTGTTACAATAAGGACAGAGAACAAAGATTTTTCTATTCTATTTTTTAAAATATAAGAATGGGGAAAATAATAATGGAAAAGTCGTCATTTTTTTGTTTTACTAAGTAGAGACGAAATGAGTGTGGAGGCAAGCATGAAAATAAAAGAGATTATCGTTGTAGAAGGTAAAGATGATACAGTTGCGATTAAGCGTGCTGTTGATGCGGATACAATTGAAACGAACGGTTCAGCAATCGGTGATCATGTTATTGAGCAAGTTAAATTAGCGCAGCAAAAAAGGGGCGTTATTATTTTCACAGATCCGGATTATCCTGGAGAGCGTATTCGAAAAATTATTTCTGACAAGGTTCCTGGCTGTAAGCATGCCTTTTTACCGAAGGAAGAAGCGCTTGCTAAAAGGAAAAAGGGTGTTGGGATCGAACACGCTTCTAATGAGTCGATTCGCCGCGCTCTAGAGAATATACATGAAGAAATGGAAGCTTACACAAGTGAAATTAGTTGGAGTGATTTAGTCGATGCAGGCTTAGTGGGCGGAGAAATGGCAAAGAGCCGCAGAGAAAGAATGGGTAAGCTATTAAAGATTGGTTATACAAATGCAAAACAGTTACATAAACGATTACAGATGTTTCAAGTTTCAAAGGAATCATTTGCAGAAGCTTATAAGCAAGTAATACAGGAGGAAAAAAAATGAAGGATATCGCAACGCCAAATCGTACAAAAGACATTGTTGAAAAGTATGGATTTTCATTCAAAAAAAGTTTAGGACAAAACTTTTTAATTGATACAAATGTATTAAATCGTATTGTCGATCATGCAGAAATTGGTTCAGAAAGTGGTGCAATTGAAATTGGACCAGGTATTGGTGCATTAACAGAGCAATTAGCAAAGCGTGCTAAAAAAGTAGTGGCTTTTGAAATTGATCAAAGACTATTACCAATTTTAGATGAGACGTTAGCGCCATATGGTAACGTTACAGTTATTAATAAAGACGTACTAAAAGCAGATGTACATGAAGTATTTAATGAGCAATTTGAAGAAGGGCAAGATGTAATGGTAGTAGCTAACTTACCATACTATATTACAACGCCAATTTTATTTAAATTGCTTGAAGAAAAGTTACCAGTTCGTGGATTTGTTGTTATGATGCAAAAAGAAGTTGGAGATCGTTTAGCTGCTAAACCTGGAACGAAAGAGTATGGTTCTTTATCGATTGCTATTCAGTATTATACAGAAGTTGAAACAGTTATGACTGTACCGCGTACAGTGTTTGTACCACAGCCAAATGTTGATTCTGCAATTATTCGCCTTCTAAAGCGTCCGAAACCGGTTGTAGAGGTGACAGATGAAACATTCTTCTTTGAAGTAGTACGAGCAAGTTTCGCACAGCGCCGTAAAACTTTGATGAATAATTTATCAAATAATTTAAATGGTTTCCCGAAAGATAAGGAATTATTGGATCGAATTTTAACAGAAGTAGGAATTGATCCAAAGCGAAGAGGCGAAACGCTATCTATTGAAGAGTTTGCAACATTAAGTAATGCATTAGTTCTTCATAAATTATCATAAGAATATGAAAGGGACAGTTCAAGTTGAACTGTCCCTTTTGTCACCTTTCTCTCTTTAAATTCATACTTTAAAAACAGGTAAGATGGCCTAATGAGTTTGGAGGTAGGAGAATGGTTTTACATGTTGGAGAATTAGTGGAACGATATTCTCATAAGAGGGATATTCTTTTTCGTATTATAGAAATAAAAGGCGAGATAGCTATATTGTTTGGAGAGGAAATTAGACTGGTGGCGGATGCGCCACTTGAAGATTTAATTAGTATAGATCAAAGAGAACATAAAAAAAGGGTGAAGCGTGAGAAAGAAACAATGGAGCGCACGTATCGTTTGTTTCAACAAGATTATGTACTGATGAAACAAAGGCATGAACATACTTCAACTGGTGGATACACAAGTGAGGTGAATTATTTTCAAATGCCGGGACGTGTATTGCATATAGATGGAGACCCTTTATATTTGCGCAAGTGCTTAGATTTATATAATAAAATTGGCGTTCCTGTTCAAGGTATTCATTGTAAAGAAACGGAGATGCATGAAAAAGTAGTAGACTTAATAGATCACTTTCGCCCAGACATTCTCGTTATTACAGGGCATGATGCATATACAAAATCAAAAGGAGTGAAGGGAGATTTAGCGGCATATAGGCATTCAAGACATTTTGTACAGGCTGTTCGTGAAGTGCGAAAAAAATATCCATCATTGGATCAACTTGTTATTTTTGCTGGGGCATGTCAATCACATTTTGAGGCACTAATTCGTGCAGGGGCCAATTTCGCTAGTTCACCATCTAGAATTAATATTCATGCACTAGATCCTGTATATG
Organism: Bacillus cereus group sp. MYBK14-1; assembly: GCF_051916885.1. Lineage (NCBI taxonomy): Bacteria > Bacillati > Bacillota > Bacilli > Caryophanales > Bacillaceae > Bacillus > Bacillus cereus group sp. MYBK14-1. Next base: position 12,904 of record NZ_JBQAHM010000021.1, read on the forward strand.
TAGTTGGTAAAATTAGTTTTACTTCATTTATGGAGAGAGTCAATGTATGGGATGTCGTACGTAATACAATTACTGGTGAAAAGGGACTAGGTGGAATTGAAACGAGAGGGATTTTACGAACGGGATTACCTTTTCAACATTACGAAGAGTAAGCAGGATACATATGTATCTTGCTTTTTTGTATGGAAGGATTTAAATGAATTTGGATAAAAAGAGGTAAGAACGTGCAGACTACGTAATGATACTTTTACAATATAGTATTTCTTCTATCTATTCAAACGCAGGATGATATTAGCTGTGAATCGCGGTTAATAATTAGGATAGATATATCGTGCTTTAAGTGTTCAATCTAAATTACAGCGAGGTGTAGCGAAGTATATGTCAAAACGTTTAGATGAAATTAAAAGCGAATTAGATCACCATCTTGGACAGCGACTTATGTTAAAAGCAAATAGTGGAAGAAGAAAAACTGTGGAGCAATCAGGTGTACTAGCAGAAACATACCGTTCCGTTTTTGTTGTACAATTAGATCAACAAGAAGATGCGTTGCAACGTGTATCTTATAGTTATGCAGATGTTTTAACAGAGACAGTAGAGTTAACATTTTATGGAGACCCTCATAATGAGGTCATTTTATAATCCGTATATCATTACATATATTCCCATAAATGAAAAGCTATATTATTTTGCATACTAACTATACCGTAGCAAAATAAGGAGGGACTCTGCATTGAGTAGACGAAGAGGTGTCATGTCAAACCAATTTAAAGAAGAGCTAGCAAAAGAGCTTGGCTTTTATGATGTTGTTCAGAAAGAAGGATGGGGCGGAATTCGTGCGAAAGATGCTGGTAACATGGTGAAACGTGCTATAGAAATTGCAGAACAGCAATTAATGAAACGAAACCAGTAGTTGTAAGATACTTTCTATGCTACGGTAGCCGAGGAGACATTCCTCGGCTTTTTGTACTCTAAAAGGTGCCATCATTTTACATAAGTAGTTTCATTCTGAATGCTTTTCGTTATAATTAGGGAAGTGTCATCGTCTTACTATAAATTTATGGTAAAATAAACGATAAAAGATTGAGTACATAGAGTGGGTGAATAGATTGAAGCTACTAGTGAAAGCACCAGCAAAGATTAATCTGTCGTTAGATGTACTGGGAAAAAGACAAGACGGATATCATGAAGTGAAAATGATTATGACAACCATTGATTTAGCAGATCGTCTAGAACTAACGGAATTAGCAGAAGACCGTATTGAAATTTTATCCCATAATCGGTATGTCCCAGACGACCAACGAAATTTAGCTTATCAGGCAGCGAAATTATTAAAAGAGAAGTTTAATGTAAAAAAAGGTGTATCTATTACTATTGAAAAAACGATTCCAGTAGCAGCTGGATTAGCAGGTGGAAGTAGTGATGCAGCAGCCACATTACGTGGTCTTAATAAATTATGGAATTTAGGGCTTACAATTGATGAGTTAGCAGAGCTTGGCGCAGAAATTGGATCAGATGTATCGTTCTGTGTATACGGAGGCACAGCAATTGCCACTGGAAGAGGAGAGAAAATTGAGCATATAAAGACTCCGCCTTCTTGTTGGGTTATTTTAGCGAAACCACATATAGGTGTATCTACTGCTGATGTGTATGGAAATTTAAAGTTAAATCGAGTTACACATCCGAATGTAGATAAAATGGTTGATGTCATAAATTCTGGTGATTATAAAGGAATTTGTGATACTGTTGGTAACGTTTTAGAAGATGTAACATTTGGAATGCATCCTGAAGTTGCCCGTATTAAATCACAGATGAAGCGATTTGGAGCGGATGCTGTATTAATGAGTGGAAGTGGTCCAACTGTATTTGGACTTGTACACCATGATTCACGAATGCATCGCATTTATAACGGATTAAAAGGATTTTGTGAACAAGTCTATGCGGTACGTTTATTAGGAGAGCGAGAAACGCTTGAATAAAGACGTATAATACGTTATGATTTGTTTAGAATATTCGTGATTTGAGGTGAGAGTATGAAAATTAGAAGAAGTACAAGATTAGTCGATATGACTTATTACTTGCTACAAAACCCTCGTCAGCTAGTATCTCTCACTTTTTTTGCTGAAAGGTATCAATCGGCTAAGTCTTCCATTAGTGAAGATTTAGTTATTATTAAGCAAACGTTTGAACAACAAGGGGTCGGCACATTGCAAACGATACCAGGAGCAGCAGGAGGAGTGAAATATATACCGTATATAAGTGAAGAAGAGGCAGATCTAATTATTGATGAGCTTTGTGGCTTATTTGAAAACCCAGATCGTATTTTGCCTGGCGGTTACTTATACATGACAGATTTATTGAGTAATCCTCGCCATATTAATGGCGCAGGTCGTTTGTTTGCTTCTGTTTTTGCTAGGCAACCAATTGATGCAGTTATGACGGTGGCAACGAAGGGGATTCCACTTGCTTATGCAGTGGCAAATTACTTAGATGTACCAGTTGTAATTGCAAGGAAAGATAATAAGGTAACAGAAGGTCCGACTGTTAGTATTAACTATGTGTCGGGTTCTTCTAAACGAATTCAAACAATGACGTTAGCAAAACGCAGTCTTCCAGAAGGGTCGAATGTTTTAATTATTGATGACTTCATGAAAGCTGGCGGAACAATTCAAGGTATGATGAGTATGTTAGAAGAGTTCAAGGCTAATGTTGTTGGTATTGGTGTATTAGTAGAATCCACAGATATTGAAGAACGACTAATTAATAATTTTGTATCATTAATTCGTCTATCGGAAGTTGATGTGAAAGAAAAAACGATTCAAGTGGAAAAAGGGAATTATTCTCTTGCGCCATTTGATGAAGGGCTTGTAGAGGCGGAATAAAAGATAGAGCAGATAGCTCTATCTTTTTTTATTTTATTTATAGATTATAAAATAGATGGACAAACTGCCTTTCGTACACTATTTTTAAAGAGTAAAATAAATAATAAAAGGGTGAAAAGTATGAAAGTTGTTCAAACAAGCAAGGCACCACAAGCAATTGGACCTTATTCACAGGGGATTATTGTAAATAACATGTTCTATAGCTCAGGACAAATTCCATTGACGGCAAATGGGGAGCTTGTAACAGGAGATGTAACAGTACAAACAGAACAAGTATTTCAAAATTTACAAGCGGTATTAGAGGAAGCAGGTGCTTCATTTGATACAGTCGTAAAAACAACAGTATTTTTAAAGGACATGGATGATTTTAATGCTGTGAATGAAGTGTATAGCTCTTATTTCTCTACTCATAAACCAGCTCGATCTTGTGTGCAAGTAGCAAAATTACCGAAAGATGTTTCCGTTGAAATTGAAGTAATCGCCCTAGTTAAGTAACCTTTTGTAAGCGATAACCTCCACTAATCTCTATATTCAACTACTTTAAAAATTTTTATCTTAAAAATTTTTAAAAAATTAAAGGGAAAATAGAAAATTTGTGGAATTTATACAAATATATCGCTTATTTAGAAAAGGGTGGTGAACACAAGATGGAAGTGACTGACGTAAGATTACGCCGCGTAAACACAGAAGGCCGCATGAGAGCAATTGCCTCTATTACTCTAGACCATGAATTTGTTGTTCATGATATTCGTGTAATTGATGGTAATAATGGATTATTTGTAGCAATGCCAAGTAAACGTACTCCAGATGGAGAGTTCCGTGACATTGCACATCCAATTAATTCTGGTACACGCTCTAAAATTCAAGATGCGGTTTTAACAGAGTATCATCGTTTAGGCGAGTTAGAAGAGGTTGAGTTTGAAGAAGCGGGTGCTTCGTAAAATTCGAATGAAAAGGGCTTTTGACAAAAAGCCTTATAATTTTGTAGCAAACTCCTGTAAGCATTTACAGGAGTTTGTTTTTTTTGCTTTATATTTGGAAACTGCACAATTTATTAACATAAAAAGAAGAAACTACTAATTTTTTCAAAATCATTTTAAATAGTATAGCTTATTTCTTAAAAAAGATACTAAAGAGTAAAACATCTTATAAGAATTATGGTAAAATTTAATAGTTAAAATGTGTTTCTTGAAATATATGATGATTTAGGATAATATCTTTAATGGATAAATAGGTTGCGATGGAGGGTCTATATGTCAAACAGATTTGCAGTGATTCTAGCTGCAGGTAAAGGCACACGTATGAAGTCTAAGCTATACAAAGTGCTGCATCCTGTATGTGGAAAACCTATGGTACAACACGTAGTCGATCAAGTATCTCAATTAGGATTGCAGAAACTTGTAACGGTTGTTGGACATGGTGCTGAAATGGTACAAGAACAGCTAGGGAACGTAAGTGAATTTGCATTACAAGCAGAACAACTTGGTACAGCACATGCTGTAGATCAAGCTGCAAGTGTACTTGCAAATGAAGAAGGAACAACTTTAGTTATTTGTGGTGATACGCCTCTAATAACTGCTGAAACAATGGAAGCATTACTTCAGCAACATAAAGAAGCAGGAGCAATGGCGACGGTGCTAACAGCATACATAGAAGAGCCTGCTGGATATGGCCGTATTGTTCGTAATGAGAATGGTCATGTTGAAAAGATTGTTGAGCATAAAGATGCAAATGAGAAAGAATTAGCTATTAAAGAAATCAATACAGGTACGTATTGTTTTGATAATAAGGCTTTATTTGCTTCACTTTCTAAAGTTTCAAATGATAACGTGCAAGGTGAATATTACCTTCCAGATGTTATTGAGATTTTAAAAAATGAAGGTCATATCGTATCAGCTTATCAAACAGAGCAGTTCGACGAAACGTTAGGTGTTAACGACAGAGTCGCTCTATCGCAAGCGGAAATTATTATGAAAAACCGTATCAACCGAAAGAACATGGTAAACGGTGTTACAATTATTGATCCAAGTAACACTTATATTTCTGCTGATGCAGTTATCGGTAGTGATACAGTTCTTCATCCAGGAACAATTATTGAGGGGAACACTGTAATTGGCTCTGATTGTGAAATTGGACCGCATACAGTAATTCGCGATAGTGAAATTGGAGATCGTACGACAATTCGACAATCTACTGTACATGATAGTAAGCTTGGTACAGAAGTATCGGTTGGTCCATTTGCACATATTCGCCCAGATTCAGTTATTGGAGACGAAGTACGCGTTGGAAACTTCGTGGAAATCAAAAAAACTGTCTTTGGTAATAGAAGTAAAGCTTCACACTTGAGTTATATCGGGGATGCACAAGTTGGAGAAGACGTGAATCTTGGTTGTGGTTCAATTACGGTGAACTATGACGGTAAGAATAAATTCAAAACTGTGATTGGTAATGGGGTATTTATTGGATGTAATTCAAACCTTGTTGCTCCAGTAACAGTTGAAGATGGTGCTTATGTGGCAGCAGGCTCTACAATTACAGAGAATGTTCCATCAAAAGCATTATCGGTAGCACGTGCACGTCAAGTTAACAAAGAAGACTATGTTGATCAATTGCTGAATAAGAAAAAATCATAATGTGGAGGGTTAATCTAGATGTCGACTCAATATCTAAATTCTAATTTGAAAGTATTCTCTTTAAACTCTAATAAGGAACTTGCTGAGCAGATTGCAAAGCATATTGGAGTAGGGCTAGGAAAATGTTCTGTTGATCGTTTTAGTGATGGAGAAGTTCAAATTAACATTGAAGAAAGTATCCGTGGTTGCGATGTATTCATTATTCAATCTACAAGCTTCCCAGTAAACGAACATATCATGGAATTACTTATTATGATTGATGCATTAAAACGTGCATCTGCGAAAACAATTAATATTGTTATTCCTTACTATGGTTATGCGCGTCAAGACCGTAAAGCGCGTTCTCGTGAACCAATTACATCGAAACTTGTAGCAAACTTGCTTGAAACAGCAGGTGCAACTCGTGTAATCACTCTAGATTTACATGCTCCACAAATTCAAGGGTTCTTTGATATCCCAATCGACCACTTAATGGGTGTACCGATTCTTTCAGATTACTTTGAAACAAAAGGTCTTAAAGATATCGTAATCGTGTCTCCTGACCATGGTGGTGTAACTCGTGCAAGAAAAATGGCAGATCGTCTAAAAGCGCCAATCGCTATTATTGATAAGCGTCGTCCTCGCCCGAACGTATCAGAGGTAATGAACATTATCGGTAATATTGAAGGTAAAACAGCGATTTTAATTGATGACATCATTGATACAGCTGGTACAATTACATTAGCAGCAAACGCTCTTGTTGAGAACGGTGCTTCTGAAGTATATGCTTGCTGTACACACCCAGTATTATCTGGTCCAGCAATTGAGCGTATTCAAAATTCAAATATTAAAGAGTTAGTTGTAACGAACTCTATCGTATTACCAGAAGAGAAGAAAATCGACAAAGTACATGAACTTTCAGTTGCTCCATTAATCGGAGAAGCAATCATTCGTGTATACGAAGAAGAATCTGTGAGTGTATTATTCAATTAATTGGATAGAATGAGACGTAACCAAAATTGGTTACGTCTTTTCGTATCGAAAAAAGAAAGTAGTGGTACAAGAATGAAATTGATAGTAGGACTTGGGAACCCAGGTAGAGAATATGAATTAACAAGGCATAATATTGGATTTATGGCCATTGATGAACTTGCGAAGCGTTGGAACATTTCTTTGAATGAACAAAAATTTAAAGGTGTATTTGGTGCAGGGTTTGTTAATGGAGAAAAGGTAATCTTATTAAAGCCGCTAACATACATGAACTTATCTGGGGAAAGTATTCGTCCACTCATGGATTATTATAAAATTGATGTTGAGGACTTCGTTGTTATGTACGACGATTTGGACATTCCTGTAGGTAAATTGCGTCTTCGCATGAAAGGTAGTGCTGGTGGACATAATGGTGTAAAGTCAACGATTTCGCACCTAGGAACACAAGAATTTCAACGTATCCGTATGGGAATCGATCGCCCGAAAAATGGAATGAAGGTAGTCGATTATGTATTAGGACGCTTTACATCTGAAGAGATTCCGGATGTTAACCATTCTATTGAAAAAGCAGCGGATGCATGTGAAGAGTGGCTAAATAAGCCTTTTCTCCAAATCATGAATACTTTCAATAGTTAAAAATGAGATTGGGAATATTTCTCTTTTGTTTTACCCATACTAGTAGTAATTGAATTTTTAGGAGGCTAGTATGGAAGGGTATTATTATTGCAGACACTGCGGAGGTAATGTAGGCTCCATTAACGCAGAAAAAGTATATAGCGACGTTTTATTTCAACTAACAGAGCAAGAAGTAGTAGAAATGATTCATTTTCATGAGAATGGAAATATATATATAAAAACGATTTGTGAATCGTGTCAAGAAACGCTCGCATCTTATCCTGAGTATTATGAGTATGAAAAATTTCTGCAATAAAATGTTGTCGCTTTGGCATGTCCAAAGCATTTTTCTGTTTTCCTTTTCCAAAATATTTGCATAAAATAGAATGACTTGCTCTTTATGTTGAGAGGAGTTTTAAAAATGATAGGTTTATTAGAGCAATTTTATAAAAATGAAGAGATACAATCGGTTATTAATGGATTAGAAGATGGGTTAAAAGAACAACTTATATCAGGGATGGCAACGTCTTCTCGTTCGTTATTAATGGCGGCTTTATATAAAAAAACAAAAAAATCACAATTAATCGTGACACATAACTTATACCAAGCACAAAAAGTACATGAAGATTTAGTGGCATTACTTGGTGAAAAAGATGTGTGGCTATATCCAGTGAATGAACTGATAGCATCGGAAATTGGGGTTGCAAGTCCAGAATTGAAGGCGCAACGTATAGAAGTGTTAAATCGCTTGGCTGCGGGAGAGAATGGAATCATTGTAGCGCCAGTGGCAGGATTGCGTAGATTTTTACCAATAAAAGAATTGTGGAAGCAAAAGCAAGTTGAAATCAATCTAGGGCAAGAGATTGATTTAGATGCGCTCTTGCATACTTTACATCATATTGGCTATGAACGTAAGTCGATGGTAGAAGCTCCAGGGGAGTTCAGTTTGCGTGGGGGAATATTAGATATTTATCCTTTAACTGAAGAACTACCATTTCGTATTGAATTCTTTGATACAGAAGTCGATTCTATTCGATTATTTGATGTGGATGAACAGCGTTCTCAAGGTAAAAAAGAAAGCGTTAGGTTTGGTCCGGCAACAGAGTTTTTATTTTCACAGGAAGAATTAAAATCAGGAATTCAGCATCTTGAAGAAGGTTTAACTAAGACGATGCAAAAACTTTCTGATGATAAACTAAAGACTACAGTGCTTGAGACGGTAAGTCATGAAATTGAGATGTTGAAAAACGGGCAAAGTATAGAACAGATGTTTAAATACTTATCTATTTTCTATAAAGAACCTGCTAGTCTGATAGATTATTTACCAGAAGACGGTGTTGTAATTTTAGACGAGATTTCCCGTATTCAAGAAACAGCATCGCATCTTGAAACAGAAGAGGCGGAATGGTATATATCACTTCTTGGTGAAGGAACAATTATTCAAGATTTATCTTTCTCTCACCCATTCGAGGGGTTTCTTCATCATAAAAAAAGAAGTTTTGTATATTTAACGTTATTCTTGCGTCATATCGCACACACACATCCGCAAAATATTGTTAATGTAACATGTAAAACAATGCAAGATTTCCATGGACAGATGAATTTGTTAAAAACAGAAATTGATAGATGGAATGAAGGGCATTTTACGACTGTTGTACTTGGAACAGATGATGAACGTGTGAAAAAATTACAACATATTTTAAGTGATTATGATATTGAGGCAGATATTGTAGAAGGTACAGATATCTTATTGCCTGGAAGGTTACAAATTGCTGTAGGTGATTTACATGCAGGATTTGAAATGCCGATGCAAAAGCTTGTTGTCATTACTGAAAAGGAGCTTTTTCATAAGAAAGTTAAAAAATCACAACGTAAACAAAAGTTATCGAATGCTGAACGTATTAAAAGTTATTCGGAATTAAAAGTTGGAGATTATGTAGTTCACGTAAATCATGGTATAGGTAAATTTTTAGGTATTGAGACATTAGAGATTAATGGTGTTCACAAAGATTATTTAAATATTAAATATCAAGGTAATGATAAGCTATACGTTCCAATTGAACAAATTGATCAAGTCCAAAAATATGTGGGATCTGAAGGTAAGGATCCGAAAGTTTATAAATTAGGCGGTAATGATTGGAAAAAGGTTAAAACGAAAGTTGAAAAATCTGTACAAGACATTGCGGATGACCTAATTAAACTATATGCTGAGCGCGAAGCTTCAAAAGGCTATGCATATACGCCAGATACGGCAGAACAACAAGAGTTCGAATCCTCTTTCCCATATCAAGAGACAGAGGATCAGTTACGTTCTATTGACGAGATTAAAAAAGATATGGAACGCGGACGCCCGATGGATAGGCTCCTTTGTGGTGACGTAGGGTATGGAAAGACTGAAGTGGCTATTCGTGCGGCATTTAAAGCAATTATGGATGAAAAACAAGTTGCAATTTTAGTACCGACAACGATTCTTGCGCAGCAACACTATGAAACAATTCGAGAGCGTTTTCAAGATTATCCGATCAATATAGGCTTATTAAGTAGATTCCGTACGAGAAAACAACAAAATGAAACAATTAAGGGCTTAAAGGATGGAACAGTAGATATCGTAATCGGAACACATCGTATTTTATCTAAAGATGTTACGTATAAAGATTTAGGGCTTCTTATTATTGATGAAGAACAAAGATTTGGTGTAACACATAAAGAAAAAATTAAACAATTGAAGGCAAATGTTGACGTATTAACATTAACGGCAACTCCGATTCCGCGGACGCTTCATATGTCTATGCTTGGTGTGCGCGACTTATCTGTTATTGAGACACCACCAGAAAATCGTTTCCCAGTCCAAACGTATGTAGTCGAGTATAATCCAGCGTTAATGCGAGAGGCAATAGAGCGAGAGCTTGCAAGAGGTGGTCAAGTTTACTTCCTATATAACCGTGTAGAGGATATTGAAAGAAAAGCAGATGAAATTTCGATGTTAGTTCCAGATGCCCGCGTAACGTACGCACATGGGAAAATGAACGAAAGCGAATTAGAGTCTGTTATGCTATCATTTTTAGAAGGACAGCATGATGTTCTTGTAAGTACAACAATTATTGAGACGGGTGTAGATATTCCGAATGTAAATACGTTAATTGTATTTGATGCAGATCGTATGGGATTATCACAGTTGTATCAGCTTCGTGGGCGTGTTGGACGTTCTAATCGTGTTGCGTATGCATACTTTGCATATAAACGTGACAAAGTGCTGTCAGAGGTTGCAGAGAAGCGTCTACAAGCAATTAAAGAGTTCACGGAACTTGGATCTGGTTTCAAAATTGCGATGAGAGATTTATCTATTCGTGGAGCAGGTAATTTGTTAGGGGCAGAACAGCATGGATTTATTGATTCTGTCGGATTTGATCTATATTCGCAAATGTTAAAAGATGCAATTGAACAGCGTAGAGGAACAGATGGGGCTGAAAATATAGTTAATGTTGAAATTGACTTAGAGGTAGATGCATATTTACCAGATGCTTATATTTCAGATAGTAAGCAAAAAATTATGATGTATAAACAATTTAGAGGTGTTTCTGCAATTGAGGATATTGAAGAATTGCAGGAAGAAATGATCGATAGATTTGGCGATTATCCACAAGAAGTTGGTTATTTATTACAAATTGCAAATATTAAAGTGTTGGCAATGAAAGAACAAATTGAATTAATTAAGCAGAATAAATTTGAAGTAACATTCCTGTTTTCTGAACAAGCAAGTCAAAATATTGATGGTGGAAAATTATTCATGCTCGGAAATAGTTTTGGACGTATGATCGGTTTAGGAATGGAAGGATCACAATTGAAAATTGTTATGAAAACAAATGGCTTAGAGACATCGAAGTGGTTAACAATTGCTGAAAATTTATTAAAAGGCTTACCAGATGTAAAAAAAGAAGTAATAAATGCCTAAAATAAGATAAAAAAATACAATTCGACGTGCATAGAAGAACTAATGTGTAAAATACTATGTCTAACAGTTGGTGATTTTTACATGAACAGGTAAATTCACCACTTTGATCATCAGTAGAAAGTGAGGCAGCATTAGAATGAAAGCAACTGGAATCGTACGTCGAATTGATGATTTAGGCAGGGTAGTAATCCCGAAGGAAATTCGTAGAACTTTACGTATTCGAGAAGGAGACCCACTAGAAATATTTGTTGATCGCGATGGAGAGGTAATTTTAAAGAAATATTCTCCAATTAGTGAGCTAGGTGATTTTGCAAAAGAATATGCTGATGCTTTATATGACAGCTTAGGACATAATGTGCTTGTGTGTGATCGAGATTCTATCATCGCAGTATCAGGCGTATCGAAAAAAGAATACTTAAATAAAAGTGTTGGCGATCTAATTGAAAAAACGATGGAAGAACGAAAGTCTGTTATTATGACGGATGAAAGTGATATTTCCATTATTGATGGTGTAACAGAAAAGGTTCATTCTTATACAGTTGGACCGATTGTTGCAAACGGAGATCCGATTGGAGCCGTCATTATTTTTTCAAAAGAAGCCATTATAAGCGAGATCGAGCATAAAGCGGTTAATACTGCTGCCAGTTTCTTAGCGAAACAAATGGAACAGTAAGGGTATATTGATTTTAGAAGTAGCAATCTTTCCTAATTATGATCTTTCTTTTTGAGAAATCAATTATTTGGAGATATATGTATATTGAATGAAGGTAGCACTTTGCTACCTTTTTTCGTTGAATATTTTTAACATTTAGGAACTCATTATTACCCGTGTTGGTAAGGGAGTTTGTTCTTTTCTTTATGATATAATACGAGAGGTGAGAATAGAAAAAGGAGTTTTCTTGTATGGAAGCGAAGAAGTATCAAGCCTTTTGGCGTGGGGCTATTATATTAACGATTGCAAGTTTCGTTACAAAAGTATTAAGCGCTTTTTACCGTATTCCATATCAAAATATAGCGGGGGATATTGGGTTTTATATTTACCAACAAATTTACCCGTTTTATGGATTTTGTTTAATTTTAGCTACTTATGGATTTCCTGTTATCATTTCGAAAATGGTTGCAGAACGACTAGAGCGGGGAAAACAAAAAGAAGCAGAAGAAATTATTTGTGTATCTTTTTGGTTCTTATTAGGGATTGGTTTTATAGGCTTCTTTACATTGTTTTTTGGGGCCGAAACAATTGCGGTAGCTATGGGCGATATACACTTAGATAAGTTACTACGTGTTATTTCATTTTCATTCTTATTGATGCCATTTTTGTCTGTAGCAAGAGGGTATTTTCAAGGATTCAATAATATGATGCCAACGGCTGTTTCGCAAGTAATAGAACAAACAATTCGAGTTTCTATTATTGTATTTTTATCGCTATTCCTAATTGCTCACGGATTTGATTTATATACAGTTGGTGCAGGGGCTATGTTAGGCTCAATTGCGGGTGGACTTATTGGGATTATTGTACTTATATTGTATATGCGTCAAGATTTTCGTTCTATATTCTTCAAAAGTGCAGCGAGAATTAAGGGTAAAAGGAAGATAGTTAAAATCCTTTTTTGGCAGGGGTTAGCGATTTGTGTTAGTAATTTAGTGCTTATTTTTATACAGATGGCTGATTCAGTGTCCTTTTACAGCTTACTTATTGGTGCGGGAGAACAGGCTGAAAATGCAAAGGTATTAAAGGGTGTTTATGATAGAAGTATTCCGCTAATGCAATTAGGTACTGTTGTGACGACTTCTTTCTCGTTGTCACTTATTCCGATTATTACAGCGGCGAAGGAAAGAGGAGATCTTTCCTTTATTCAAGAAAAGGTAAAGTTAGCAATGAAAATAACATTTGTTATTGGACTTGCAGCAGCTATTGGACTAACTTGTATTATTCAACCTACCAATATTATGTTGTTTGAAAACAGTGATGGATCAGATGTTTTATCTATTTTATCGTTATCTATTTTATTTAGTTCATTGTCAATTACGACAGCTTCTATTTTACAAGGATTAGGGCAAACGTTTAAGCCAGCGTTATTTGTTGTATTTGGAGGTTGCTTAAAGTTAGCGTTAAATTATATATTCATGCCTTATTTTGGTGTGAAAGGTGCAGCTTTTGCGACTTTATGTGCGTTAATTATAATCTCTGGATTAAATAGTTTGTTGCTTACGAGAGCTGTATCAGGGTCACTTATCAATAAGCGAAATATGTTAGGGATAGTAATTAGTGGTATCTGTATGGGGTTTGTATTAATGATGTTCACACGTGTGTTACAGATGTCTGGATTAGTAATTAATACGGAACATAGAGGAAGCGCGACGCTTGAAGCGTTGTTAGGTGTAGCCATCGGCGGATTGACATATATGTTTTTTATTTTGAAATTACGTGTATTTACAAAAAAAGAATTAGGAACCGTTATGAAACAAGAGAAAAAAGAAGGTTCATTGAAGAAGAGTGGATAGAGGTGACTGGTTGTGAGTGGAATCATTACTATTTTAGGTTTAGGAGCTGGTGAATTAGATCAGCTAACGATGGGTGTATATCGAAAAATAAAAGAAGCAGACCATCTGTTTGTTAGAACGAAGGAACATCCAGTTATAGAAGAATTGGAGAAAGAAGGCGTACAATATACGTCTTTTGATGCTGTATATGAAGCGCATGATACGTTTGAAATTGTATATGAAACAATTGCGAATAAATTGCTAGAACAAGCTGAAGGTACAGAAATTATCTATGCTGTTCCCGGGCATCCACTTGTAGCAGAAAGAACAGTTCAGCTACTGTTAGAAAAAGGAGAAGTTTCAAATGTTGAAGTGCGAATTGAGGGTGGACAAAGTTTCCTTGATCCTATGTTTGCAAGTCTAAAGATTGATCCGATTGAAGGATTCCAATTACTTGATGCTACATCATTTGAAAGAGGGCAATTAGAACTGCGTCAACATTTAATCTTTTGCCAAGTATATGATGCATTCGTTGCATCTGATGTGAAATTAACATTAATGGAGATGTTACCAGATGATTATGAAGTGTATATCGTAACAGCTGCAGGAACTTCATTTGAACAAGTAAAGAAGGTACCGTTGTACATGTTAGATCATGAAACGGAATTGAATAATTTAACGAGTGTGTACGTGCCGCCAGTTCAGGAGCGTGCGTCCTTGTATCAACAGTTTGATGTTCTTAGAGAAATTATTGCGGAACTTCGTGGTCCAAATGGTTGTCCGTGGGATAAAAAGCAAACACATCAATCATTAAAGAAATATTTAATTGAGGAAGCTTATGAAGTGTTGGAAGCAATCGATGAAGAGGATGATGATCACTTAGTAGAAGAATTAGGTGATATATTATTACAAGTTATGCTTCATGCTCAAATCGGAGAAGATGAAGGTTGGTTCTCTATAGATGATATCATTCGAACTCTATCTGAGAAAATGGTTCGTCGCCATCCGCATGTGTTTGGAAATACGGATGTAAACAGCGCTGATGAAGTGATTGCAAATTGGGAAGAAATTAAAAAACAAGAAAAAGGATTCGTGAAAGAATCTGTTTTAAATGGCGTTCCAAAAAGTTTGCCGCAGTTACTACGCGCCTATGAAATTCAGAAGAAAGCTGGTAAGGTTGGATTTGATTGGGTTGATGTGCAACCGATGATAGAGAAAGCTTTGGAAGAATGGCAAGAGTTCCAACAAGAGGTTACAAATATGGATGAGGAAAAGATGCTGGGTGAGTTTGGTGATTTACTATTTGCATTTGTTAATATAGCTCGTCATTACAAAATAGATCCAGAAGAGGCGTTACGTTCAACTAATGAGAAATTTACTGGTCGTTTTTTATACATGGAGGCAAAAGTAGCTGAAATGAATAAAGAGATGAAAGATTTATCATTAGAACAGTTAGATGTTTTATGGGAAGAAGCGAAACAAACAGAGCGTTAATAGGGGGATTTGATATGCGTCTAGATAAGTTTTTAAAAGTATCACGTTTAATTAAAAGAAGAACATTAGCGAAAGAAGTAGCTGATCAAGGAAGAATATCTATTAATGGTCAAGTGGCAAAAGCGAGTTCTGATGTGAAAGTAGCTGATGAATTAACAATTCGTTTTGGTCAAAAAATAGTGACTGTGAAAATAAATGAATTAAAAGAAACAACTAAAAAAGAAGATGCAGCAAATATGTATAGCTTAGTTCGTGAAGAAAAAGTAAAAGCGGAAGAAGGCTTGTTCTAAAATCATGTATCCCCTCATACATTACTATTAGCTAGTAAAAACCTATGGGGGGATTTACGTGAATAATGGTTACTCACCTACGTCTTCTAATCAACAAAATGTTTCTGTAGAGCATGACATTATTATGCGTGGCAGGCGTATAATCGATATTACCGGTGTGAAGCAGGTAGAGAGTTTTGATAGCGAAGAGTTTTTACTAGAGACCGTAATGGGTTTTTTAACGATTCGTGGTCAAAATTTACAAATGAAAAATTTAGATGTGGAAAAAGGTATTGTGTCGATTAAAGGGAAAGTTAATGAGATGCTGTATATTGATGAAAATCAAGGGGAAAAAACTAAAGGTTTCTTTAGTAAGTTGTTTAAATGAGCTTAACAATTCAGTTGTATACAATGCTTTCAATGATTGGGATGGGTGCTTGGATTGGAGCGTCTTTAGATACATATCAACGTTTTTTAAAGCGCCAAGAACGTAAACGTTGGCTTGTATTTATACATGATATATTATTTTGGATTGTCCAAGCATTATTCGTCTTTTATGTATTGCTTCTCGTAAATGAAGCTGAGCTACGTATATATGTGTTTTTGGCATTATTATGTGGTTTTGCGGCATATCAAAGCTTATTGAAGGCACTATACATGAAGCTGTTAAATTTTCTCATCTATATTTTTATGCAAACAACATATTTTTTTGTTCGAATTATACAGCTACTCATGATAAAACCTGTTATTATTATAGCGCAGCTATTTATTGCATTTATATTATTCTTATTTCGTATACTGCTTTCAATTGGACATGTGTTATGGAAAATGGTGATTTGGATATTACTTTTCATATGGAAAGTTTTTTTCTGGCCTGTTCGATTTATTGCTTCGCTCATATGGAAACTTCTCCCTAATCGTGTTAAACTTTTTATAGTGAAACATATAGGGTTCCTGCAATATATAGCAAAATTGAAGGGACATATCTTCCAACTATGGGAGCATATAAAAAAGAAGTTAGGGGGACCTCGGAAATGAGGGAACTGAGACAAAGAACAATCGAAAAACAGAGTCCAAATCCTGTTAAAGAGCATATAATACAAACGGATGAGAACAGGAAGCGACTTTATCGCCGTTTAGCGGTTTTTCTTGTCTTTACTTTTACAATTATTGCGAGTATTAGTGTAACGTTTTATCAACAAAACAGTTCCATTAAAGCAAAAGAAGCAAAAGTTAAGGACATGAAAAAAGAACTGGATTCATTAACGAATAAAGAAAAAAGTCTAAAAGACGAAGTTCAAAAGTTAAATGATGAAGAGTACGTATTAAAGATTGCTAGAAGGGATTATTTCTTCTCTGGTAAAGGGGAGATAATTTTTCCTGTTTCTAAGTAGAGTATGTCTTATTGACACTATATTTTAGGATTATATATAATAAAGTAAAATTTGACTTTTTAACCACTAAGGAGGAGCATTTTTTTTATGTCAATCGAGGTAGGCAGCAAGTTACAGGGTAAAGTAACAGGTATTACAAATTTTGGGGCTTTTGTGGAGCTGCCAGAGGGCTTAACGGGTCTTGTTCATATTAGTGAAGTTGCTGATAACTATGTAAAAGATATTAACGATCACTTAAAAGTGGGCGACCAAGTAGAAGTAAAAGTTATTAATGTTGAAAAAGATGGAAAGATTGGTTTATCTATCAAAAAAGCGAAAGAACGTGAAAAAACAGAAGGAGATCGTCCACGTGGTGAATACCAACGCGGTGGTGATCAACAACGTTCTGGACGTCCACAACGTAATAATCGCTCTTTCAACAGAGATAATCGCGGTGGCGGTAACGACCGAGCTCCGAAAGAAACATTTGAGCAAAAGATGGCACGCTTCTTAAAAGATAGCGAAGATCGTTTAACTTCTTTAAAGCGTAACACAGAGTCTAAACGTGGTGGCCGTGGCGCGCGTCGCGGATAATAAGGACGTTTAGTTTTTAACATATAGAGAGGTACCCAGAGTAATGTCTCAGGGTGCTTTTTTATATGTAAAAAATATTTTCAAAAAAGTTTTTGAGATGTGTTGACTTTAATTAGTATCTGATGTAAGATACTAATTGTCCGTTAAATAAGACGACATGGCGGTGTAGCTCAGCTGGCTAGAGCGTACGGTTCATACCCGTGAGGTCGGGGGTTCGATCCCCTCCGCCGCTATATTTAATTTAACGGCCCGTTGGTCAAGTGGTTAAGACACCGCCCTTTCACGGCGGTAACACGGGTTCGAATCCCGTACGGGTCATCTAAAAAGATCATGCAAATTTGCATGATCTTTTTTTGTTAAATAAATTAAGATATACAACACTTCTACAAAATCACCCTATATTTTCTGAATGTTTAATTAAAATCTCGAAAATAACTTACATACCCTGTATATCTGTAGAGTTATTTCGAATAAAAAGTCGAACGATTATAAAAGTGAAAACTGTTGTTTTGACAAAAAAACCAACAATCATCTTTTATAATGACAGTAATTAAACTATGCAGGTGGTGTTAAAAATATGCCTAAAGCAGGAAGGAATACTATGAATACAAGTGCATTGGCAATGAATGAGAGTCAGCTTGATGGAATAAAGTGGACGAGTAAGTTGCGAATAAAATTTGAGCAAGTTTTCTTTAGATGGGGATTTATTATTGTTGTTATTGGTTTTCTTTTGGGACGAGCATATATATTAACAAATATTTTACCGTTTGCACTGCCATTTTTTGCTGCTGTTTATGTTATGAAGCGGGATAAGATGCCGCTAGCATTTTTAGCTCTAATGGGAGGAGCTCTTTCAGTATCGATAGATAATTTGTTTTTTACCTTTGCATCTATCTTTACCTTCTTCATTTATAATATCTTCTTTAGTCGATTTACACGTAAAACTGTTGGACTTGTTCCATTTCAAGTATTTATCTCCGCATTAACCGCACACTTAGTTGTTGTATATTTTGCACAACAAACTGTCACCATGTACGATTTACTCGTTAGTACCATTGAGGCTGGGCTTAGTTTTGTATTAACTATGATATTTTTACAAAGTGTCCCACTTTTAGTGGAAAGGAAAGGAAAACAACAGGCATTAGAGACGGAAGAAATTGTTTGTTTGATTATATTACTAGCATCTGTTTTAACGGGTACAACAGATTGGTTTGTATATGATGCTTCTATTCAACATATTTTTACAAGGTATTTAGTGCTAGTATTTGCATTTATTGCGGGTGCTGCCACAGGGTCTACAGTGGGGGTTGTAACAGGACTAATATTAAGTTTAGCAAATGTGTCTAGCTTGTCTCAGCTTAGCCTTCTTGCTTTTTCTGGATTGCTTGGTGGATTGTTAAAAGAAGGAAAGCGTTTAGGTGTTAGTTTAGGTTTATTAATTGGGACAAGCTTAATTACATTATATGTAGACAAACAGACAAATATTGTAACAACTTTAATTGAGTCAGGTGTAGCGATTGTTATCTTCTTATTAACACCGAAGCTTGTTTTGGATCGTATTGCTAAATTTATGCCAGGTACACAAGAGCATTCGCAAGATCAACAACAATATTTAAGAAGGATGCGTGATGTTACAGCAAATAAAATCAACCAATTTGCAAATGTATTTGCTGCTTTATCTAATAGCTTTTCTGTATATGGGTATGTAGAGGAAGAAGATAAAGAGACAGAAGCAGATTTGTTTTTGAGTACAATTACTGCGAAAACATGTCAAACATGCTTTAAAAAGGATCAATGCTGGGTAGTGAATTTTGATAAAACGTACGATTATATGAAACAAATAATGAATGAAACGGAAGGAGGAACCCTGCAACATAATCGTAAATTAGTTCGTGAGTGGGACAAGCATTGTGTGAGAGGGAAAAAAGTGACGGATTTAGTAGCCGGTGAATTAGATCACTTCTATGAGGGACAAAAATTACGAAAACAAATGAAGGAAAATCGTAGAATAGTAGCGGAGCAACTATTAGGTGTATCAAAGGTTATGGAGGATTTTGCTAAGGAGATACAACGAGAGCGTGAAAATCATCAAGTGCAGGAAGAACAGATTATGCAAGCGTTCCGAGATTTTGGTGTCGAAGTAGAGCATGTTGATATTTATTGTTTAGATAGAGGAAGTATTGATATTGAAATGTTAATTCCAGTTGCATCTAATGAACATGGTGAGTGTGAAAAGTTAGTTGCACCGATGCTTTCAGATATCCTTAAAGAAAATATTGTCGTTAAACATGAAGAAAAGTCTTCTTATCCAAATGGCCATAGTTTAATATCATTTGGTTCGGCGAAGACGTATTCTCTTGATACAGGATTGGCTACAGCTGCAAAAGGCGGTGGATTTGTTTCGGGTGACTCTTATGCGATGATGGATTTAAGTGTTGGTAAATATGCACTTGCGATTAGTGATGGTATGGGTAATGGGCAAAGAGCTCATATGGAAAGTAAGGAAACGGTGAAATTATTACAAAAAATACTCCAATCAGGCATTGATGAAGAAATAGCAATTAAGTCTATCAATTCAATTCTTTCTTTGAGAACGACAGAAGAAATGTTTACGACATTAGATTTAGCTATGGTAGATTTGCGGGATGCGAGTGCAAGGTTTTTAAAGATTGGATCAACGCCGAGTTTTGTTAAACGCGCAAATAATATTTTGAAAATTGAAGCAAGTAATTTGCCGATGGGAATCATCGAAGATGTTGAAGTTGATGTGGTGGGTGAACAATTAAAAACGGGCGATATTCTTATTATGATGAGTGATGGGATTTTTGAAGGAGCACAGCATGTGGAGAATCATGAATTGTGGATGAAACGAAAAATTAAAGAATTGCAAACCGAAGACCCGCAAGAAATTGCTGATATCATTATGGAAGAAGTGATTCGCTCTTGTGATGGTTATATAAATGATGATATGACTATTGTAGTGGCAAAAGTGAAGAAAAATATGCCGAAGTGGGCTACGATTCCGATTGTAGGAATGCAAGCGCAGTAAAATGTAAGTGGAATGTTTATCTATAATTTGATTTTAAAAACCTAGGTGAATACCTAGGTTTTTTTGTGGGAAAAGGTAATGTTATTAATTTTGTGAATATACACGGAGGATGTAAGATAAAAATGTAATTTTTGTATATCTTTTTTTTGCACAATGTTTGTAAAAGTTGTACCATTGTAGACAAGGTGACTAAGGTTGCTGTTCTTGTTTAATGAAAGGTGATTGCGAAGTTGAAAGATACATTTGTTGAAAAAGTAGATGACTTTGTAAAGCAGCATGATGTATTAAAGAATGATTCAACAATTGTTGTGGGAGTTTCTGGTGGTCCTGACTCGTTAGCGCTTTTATATTATTTATTAGAAAAAAGAGCGGAAAAACAGTTGAAAATTGTAGTTGCTCATGTGGATCATATGTTTAGAGGTGATGAATCTTATGAGGATTTACAGTTTGTGCAGGGCCTTTGTGAAGAACTGGGAATTATTTGTGAAACGATAAGGATTAATGTATCACAATATCAACAGCAATACGGAATGAATGCACAGGTTGCTGCGAGAGAATGCAGATATGCATTTTTGGAAAGAATAATGAAGAAATATGATGCGAGATATGTTGCTCTTGGACATCATGGAGATGATCAAGTCGAGACAATTTTAATGCGTCTTGTAAGAGGGAGTACTCCGAAAGGATATGCAGGAATTGCAGTGAAGCGTCCTTTTCATAATGGATATTTAATTAGGCCGTTACTTGGCGTAACGAAGGAAGAAATTGTTGATTACTGTAATAAGCTAAATTTAATGCCACGTATAGATCCGAGTAATAAAAAGGAAGTATATACAAGGAATCGATTACGTAAATATGTCCTTCCTCATTTGAAAGAAGAAAATCCACAAATGCATGAGAAATTCCAAAAATTTAGCGTGCAGATGCAAGAGGATGAGGCTTATTTGCAGGAATTAGCTTTTGAGAAAATGAATAAAGTAATTACAAAAAAAAGTGATAAACAAATTAGCTTATCAATTCCTGCCTTTGAATCCATGTCTATGCCTTTACAAAGAAGAGGGATTCAACTAATATTAAACTATCTTTATGAATATAAGATTCCATCTTCTCTTTCTTCTATACATATTGACAAGTTGATTGAGTTTTTTAAGCGGACACAACCTTCAGGTTCACTTGATTTTCCGGGTGATTTGAAAATTGTTCGTTCATACGAGGAGTGTAGCTTTAGATTTAAACAAGAAATTGTCTCTCCTTTTTCACAAGATTTATTAGTACCCGGGACCATTACGCTATTGAACGGGGATGAATTTGTAACAGAGGTGAGCGAAGATATACCAAGTAACATGAATGAAACAGTATTTGTTGCTAAGTATAATGATATATCATATCCACTTCGTATTCGTTCTAGAGAAAATGGAGATCGCATGTCAATACAAGGTATGAATGGCACGAAAAAGATAAAAGCTATTTTTATCGAAGCGAAAGTACCGAAAGAAAAAAGAGAAGAATGGCCGGTCGTTTGTGATGCAAGTGGGACTATTATTTGGGTACCCTTGTTGAAACGATCTGCATTTGCAATTTCGAAAGAGATGGCAAAGAAGGATAAATATATGATTATTCACTACAAAAGCAAGGAGTCTTCCGGGAGGATAATGAAATGATGAATCAAGATATCGAAAAAGTATTAATTTCTGAAGAGCAAATACAAGAAAAGGTGCGCGAACTAGGTGCAATTATTGCAGAGGATTATAAAAACACAGTACCTCTTGCAATTGGTGTATTAAAAGGCGCAATGCCATTCATGGCAGATTTATTAAAGAGAACAGATACATATCTTGAAATGGATTTTATGGCTGTATCTAGTTACGGTCACTCTACAGTTTCAACAGGCGAAGTGAAAATTTTAAAAGATCTTGATACTTCTGTAGAAGGTCGCGATATTTTAATCGTCGAAGATATTATTGATAGTGGTCTTACACTAAGCTACTTAGTAGACTTATTCAAATATCGTAAAGCGAAGTCTGTAAAAATTGTTACATTATTAGATAAGCCAACAGGCCGTAAGGTTGATCTGAAAGCGGATTATGTTGGATTTACTGTTCCACATGAATTTGTAGTAGGATATGGATTAGATTATAAAGAGCAATACCGTAATCTTCCTTATGTAGGCGTATTAAAACCAAGCGTTTACTCAAATTAATTAAATATAGGCTTCACAATTGTATAGGAAAGTTTTTCTATGTTACGATTTACTATAGTGTTTATGCCGTGAGAGGAGGTTAGGAATGAATCGTATCTTCCGTAATACCATCTTTTATTTACTGATATTCTTAGTAGTAATTGGAATCGTGAGCTATTTTAATGGTTCGACACAAAAAACGACATCAGTTAGCTACGACAAATTCATTACTAAACTAGAAAGCGGTGAAGTGCGTAATGTGCAACTTCAACCGAAAAATGGTGTATTTGAGGTAAAAGGACAATTTAATAACTCTAGCCAAGGAGAACAATTTGTTACTTATGCACCAAATACTGAGGAATTACAAAAGAAAATTAATGATAAAGCGAAAGGTGCCGAAGTTAAGTATCAACCAGCAGAAGAAACAAGTGCTTGGGTAACATTCTTTACTTCAATCATTCCATTTGTCATCATCTTCATTTTATTCTTCTTCTTATTAAACCAAGCTCAAGGCGGCGGTAGCCGTGTTATGAACTTCGGGAAAAGTAAGGCGAAGTTATATAATGATGAAAAGAAAAAAGTTCGTTTCAGAGATGTTGCTGGTGCGGATGAAGAGAAACAAGAACTTGTTGAGGTAGTTGAATTCTTGAAAGACCCTCGTAAGTTCTCTGAAGTTGGTGCTCGTATTCCAAAGGGTGTCCTATTAGTTGGACCTCCAGGTACAGGTAAAACTTTATTAGCACGTGCTGTTGCAGGTGAGGCTGGCGTTCCATTCTTCTCTATCAGTGGTTCTGACTTCGTAGAGATGTTTGTCGGTGTCGGTGCATCACGTGTACGTGATTTATTTGAAAATGCAAAGAAAAATGCTCCTTGTATCATTTTCATTGATGAAATTGATGCAGTAGGTCGTCAACGTGGCGCAGGTCTTGGTGGTGGTCATGATGAGCGTGAGCAAACATTGAACCAATTACTTGTTGAAATGGATGGATTCGGTGCAAACGAAGGTATTATTATCGTTGCTGCGACAAACCGTCCAGACATTCTTGACCCAGCGTTATTACGTCCAGGTCGTTTTGACCGTCAAATTACAGTAGATCGTCCAGATGTAAATGGCCGTGAAGCTGTACTGAAAGTACATGCGCGTAATAAACCACTTGATGAGCATATTAATTTAAGAGCAATTGCGACTCGTACACCAGGATTCTCTGGTGCGGATCTTGAAAACTTATTAAACGAAGCTGCTTTAGTAGCTGCACGTCAAGATAAGAAGAAAATTGATATGAGTGATATCGATGAAGCGACGGATCGTGTTATTGCAGGTCCAGCTAAGAAAAGTCGTGTTATCTCTGAAAAAGAACGTAATATCGTTGCTTTCCATGAAGCAGGTCATACTGTAATTGGTGTTGTTCTTGATGAAGCAGATGTCGTTCATAAAGTAACAATTGTCCCTCGTGGTCAGGCTGGTGGATATGCGGTAATGCTTCCGAAAGAAGATCGTTACTTCATGACGAAACCAGAGTTACTTGATAAAATCACTGGTTTACTTGGTGGCCGAGTAGCTGAGGAGATTGTATTTGGTGAAGTGAGTACAGGTGCTCATAATGACTTCCAACGTGCGACTGGTATTGCAAGACGTATGGTTACGGAATTTGGTATGAGTGACAAACTTGGACCGATGCAATTTGGTAGCTCGCAAGGTGGTCAAGTGTTCTTAGGAAGAGACTTCCACTCAGAACAAAACTATAGTGATGCGATTGCACATGAAATCGATATGGAAATGCAATCAATTATGAAAGAATGTTATGCTCGTGCAAAACAAATTCTTACTGAAAACCGTGATAAACTAGATATTATCGCACAAACGTTACTTGAAGTAGAAACGTTAGATGCAGAGCAAATCAATCATTTATGTGATTACGGCAGATTGCCAGAACGTCCAACATCTTCAGATGATGTGAAAGTAAACATCAACATGAAGAAAGACGATGAAGATAAAGAAGATAAGTAAGAAGTGAAGGAGTGACTATCGTCACTCCTTTTTTGTTTGTTAAAATCTTTGTTAATTACTATTGAGAACTTAGTGGATAAAGTAATTTAAGTAAAACTAGTATTAAAAATTGAAATAGAGAGCAATCTTTTTGTAAAATGATGAGGATAGGAAAGCTGATTATATAAGTATGTGTGATATGATGTTTTTATAAGTTTTATACATACTGCACAAATATAGATTAAATAAGATAAGTGGTGAGAATATGATTTTTGTATTGGATGTAGGGAACACAAATGCTGTACTAGGTGTGTTTGAAGAGGGGGAACTTCGTCAGCATTGGCGCATGGAAACAGATCGTCATAAGACAGAAGATGAATATGGAATGCTTGTAAAGCAATTGCTTGAGCATGAGGGTCTTTCGTTTGAAGATGTGAAAGGTATTATTGTGTCTTCAGTCGTACCACCAATTATGTTTGCTTTAGAGCGCATGTGTGAAAAATATTTTAAAATTAAACCGCTTGTAGTAGGGCCTGGGATAAAAACAGGACTAAATATTAAATATGAAAATCCGCGTGAAGTAGGCGCAGACCGAATTGTAAATGCAGTAGCAGGAATCCACTTATATGGAAGTCCGCTCATTATTGTTGATTTTGGTACGGCTACTACATATTGTTATATTAACGAAGAAAAACATTATATGGGTGGAGTTATTACGCCAGGAATTATGATTTCAGCAGAGGCTTTATATAGCAGAGCAGCAAAACTTCCTCGTATCGAAATTACAAAACCAAGCAGTGTTGTTGGGAAAAATACAGTAAGTGCTATGCAATCTGGTATTCTTTATGGTTATGTTGGACAAGTGGAAGGTATTGTTAAGCGTATGAAAGAAGAAGCTAGACAAGAACCTAAAGTTATTGCAACAGGTGGATTGGCAAAATTAATTTCCGAAGAATCGAATGTAATTGATATTGTAGATCCGTTTTTAACGTTAAAAGGTTTGTATATGTTATATGAACGTAATGCAAATTTACAGCATGAGAAAGGTGAATAAATACGTATGAAAGATTATTTAGTAAAAGCGTTAGCATTTGATGGAGAAGTGCGTGCGTATAGTGTACGTACAACAAATACAGTAAGTGAGGCGCAAAGACGTCATGATACATGGAGAACAGCTTCAGCGGCACTAGGGCGTTCTTTGACTGCGGGTACAATGATGGGCGCAATGTTAAAGGGTGAGCAAAAGTTAACGATTAAGGTAGAAGGTAACGGTCCAATTGGCCCTATCTTAGTAGATGCTCATGCAAATGGAGATGTACGTGGTTATGTAACGAATCCGCATGTTGATTTTGAAGGAACAGAACAAGGGAAGTTACGTGTATATCAAGCGGTAGGTACAGAGGGGTTTGTAACTGTAATTAAAGATATTGGAATGCGTGAGCCGTTTATTGGTCAATCTCCAATCGTTTCAGGAGAATTAGGAGAAGACTTTACGTATTATTTTGCAGTTTCTGAACAAACGCCTTCTTCTGTAGGTGTTGGTGTTCTTGTAAATGGAGATGATAGCATATTAGCGGCAGGTGGATTCATCCTTCAAATTATGCCGGGTGCGCAAGATGAAACGATTTCATTTATTGAAGACCGTTTACAAAAGATTCCACCTGTATCAACGTTGATTGAACAAGGTCTTTCTCCGGAAGAGCTACTATATGCAGTTCTTGGAGAAGATAAAGTAAAAGTATTAGAAACAATGGATGTTCAATTTAATTGCACATGCTCACGCGAGCGTATTGAGAGTGTATTAATTAGTTTAGGTAAAACAGAGTTAGAGCAAGTTCGTGAAGAAGAGGAAGAGACAGAAGTTCACTGTCATTTCTGTAATGAACGATACAAGTTCTCTAAAGAAGATATTACAAATTTAATCGAGAATTTGTAATAAGGGAATTAAGAGGAGCAATCCTCCAAATGAATTGACAAACAGGGAATTTTCTGACAAAATCTAAATATAGATAAAACCAATAAAAATACTCGGTGTTAGGAGTGACAGGAATGCGAGTGGCACAATCAGTTTCAGAATTAATCGGGAAAACGCCGATCGTTAAGTTGAACCGCATCGTAGAATCAGACAGCGCAGATATATACTTAAAATTAGAATTTATGAATCCGGGGAGTAGTGTTAAAGATCGTATCGCATTAGCTATGATTGAAGATGCTGAAAAAAAGGGATTATTAAAAGAGGGCGATACAATCATTGAGCCGACAAGTGGTAACACAGGAATTGGTTTAGCGATGGTAGCGGCTGCTAAAGGATATAATGCAATCTTAGTAATGCCAGAAACAATGAGTATTGAGCGTCGTAATTTATTACGTGCTTACGGTGCGGAATTAGTATTGACTCCAGGGCCTGAAGGAATGGGTGGAGCAATTCGTAAAGCGACTGAATTAGCAAAAGAACATGGCTACTTTATACCACAACAGTTCAAAAACCAATCGAATCCAGAAATTCACCGTTTAACAACAGGTCCAGAAATTATTGAACAAATGGGCGACCAATTAGATGCGTTTATTGCAGGTATTGGTACAGGTGGAACGATTACTGGTGCTGGTGAAGTACTGAAGGAAGCGTATAAAGATATTAAAATTTATGCAGTAGAACCTGCAGATTCACCAGTATTATCTGGTGGGAAGCCAGGTCCACATAAAATCCAAGGAATTGGGGCGGGATTTGTTCCGGAGACGTTGGATGTAGAAGTATATGATGAAATTATTCAAGTGAAAACAGAGCAAGCATTTGAATATGCGAGAAGAGTGGCTAAAGAGGAAGGTATTTTAGTTGGTATCTCTTCAGGCGCAGTTATTTATGCAGCAACAGAGGTTGCGAAAAAGTTAGGTAAAGGGAAAAAGGTACTTGTTATTATCCCGAGTAACGGTGAACGTTATTTAAGTACACCACTTTATCAATTTGAATCCTAATTAAACGCGATTGAAAAAGCATCCTTGAAAAAGGGTGCTTTTTCTTTTGGGATTGGAAATAGGAAAAGAGTGAATGACTAGAAAACTTCATGTAAAATAAGAGGTAGTATAATTAAATTATTTTCACTAGCCTTCGAGTATAATCAATCTCTATATAAATAACTTATGTAGTTTGAGCTGGTTTATCTAAGAGGGTGGGATAAAAGAAGACGGGGTGTTGATATGCAACGAAGAAAATCTTTAGCGCTTTCTATTCCATATCAGTTAGATTTCTTTAAGCAATATAAATTTCTTTCTCAGGGTAAATCGCAACATATTTTGTTAGAAAGCGGCCGTGGCGGTCGTTATAACATTGTAGGGCTGAACCCAGTAGCGGTAATCCGAGGGAAGGGTGAAACGTTACATATAAGTGAAAGTGGTAAGGAAACAATAAAACGAGGGAATCCGTTAGATTTAATGCAAGAATATATGGAACAATGGAAGACGGACTATAACCCAGAGTATCCGCCTTTTCAAGGTGGTGCAATTGGCTATTTCAGTTATGACTGTATCCGTTATATTGAAAAGCTGCCTTCTCTTGCGGAAGATGATATTGATATACCTGACATCTTCTTTTTATTATTTGATGACGTATTTGTCTATGATCAAAAAGAACAAGTGTTATGGGTTATTACGCATTATGTAGATAAATATGAAGAGGCGAAAGAACGGCTAAATGAGTGGAAGAGTCTTTGGATGACAGAAGCGCCTGAAGTGACCGTGCCCTTTGAAAGTCCTGAAAAGAAAAGTGAAGCAGTTGCTTTTACTGAAGCTGGCTTTATGAAGGCAGTTGAATGTATTCAAGAATATATTGGAGCGGGTGATGTGTTCCAAGTAAACTTGTCGACGAGACAAGAAAGAACGTTACAGACACACCCACTAGAAATTTATACAAGTCTTCGTGAAATTAATCCATCTCCATATATGGGTTACCTGGAGCTTGGGGATTTTCAAATCGTTAGTGGATCGCCAGAGTTGTTAATTAAGAAACAAGGAACTGAAGTAAGTACAAGACCAATTGCTGGAACGAGATCTAGAGGCGCGGATGAGCAAGAGGATGAAGAATTAGCAAGAGAATTAATTGAGAACGAAAAAGAAAGAGCAGAGCATGTAATGCTTGTGGATTTAGAAAGAAATGATTTAGGACGTGTTTGTAAATATGGCACTGTAGAAGTAGATGAATTTATGGTAATTGAGAAATACTCACATGTTATGCATATTGTTTCTAATGTGCGTGGTGAGGTGGAAGAAGATAAAGATGCTTTTGATTTAGTGAAGGCTGTATTCCCTGGGGGAACAATTACTGGTGCCCCAAAAATACGTACGATGGAAATTATTGAGGAATTAGAACCTGTTCGAAGAGGGATTTATACAGGTTCAATCGGTTGGATTGGTTATTCTGGAGATACAGAATTGAATATTGTAATTAGAACACTTCTTGCTAAAGATGGAAAAGCTCATGTACAAGCAGGGGCGGGAATTGTAATTGATTCAAATCCGGAAAATGAATATAAAGAGTCGTTAAAAAAGGCGATTGCTTTATGGCGTGCAAAAGAACGTAGTGAAGAAACGGTTAGGTGAGAGAAATGATATTAATGATTGATAATTATGATTCTTTTACATTTAATTTAGTGCAGTTTCTTGGAGAACTTGGACAAGAGCTCGTTGTTAAACGTAACGATGAAGTGACTATTTCAGATATTGAGAATATGAAACCAGATTTTCTAATGATTTCTCCAGGTCCGTGCAGTCCTAATGAAGCTGGGATTAGTATGGAAGTTATTAAATACTTTGCTGGAAAGATTCCGATTTTTGGTGTTTGTCTAGGGCATCAATCCATTGCACAAGTGTTTGGTGGAGAGGTTGTCCGTGCAGACCGATTAATGCATGGAAAAACGTCGCTTATGCATCATGATGGAAAGACGATTTTTTCGGATATTCCTAATCCGTTTACTGCGACGCGCTATCATTCCCTTATTGTTAAGAAAGAGACGTTACCCGATTGCTTAGAGGTAACATCTTGGACAGAGGAAGGGGAAATTATGGCACTTCGTCATAAGACATTACCGATAGAGGGTGTGCAATTCCATCCAGAATCTATTATGACTTCTCATGGGAAAGAGCTGTTGCAGAATTTCATTCGTAAATACAGTCCAAGTGCGACATTATGTTAATTTACGTAAATGGTCAGTATGTAGAAGCAAGTGAAGCGAGAATTTCTCCTTATGATCATGGTTATTTATATGGTCTTGGAGTTTTTGAAACGTTTCGTATTTATAATGGTCATCCTTTCTTATTGGATGATCATTATAACCGTTTAATAGAGGCGCTGGATACATTGCAAATTAAATGGACAATGACAAAAAATGATGTGATGCTTATTTTGAAAGATTTACTCGCTAAGAATGAATTGAAGCATGCATATGTACGTTTTAATGTATCGGCGGGTATAGATGAAATAGGATTACAAACGGAAATGTATGAAGAGCCTTCTGTTATTGTTTTTATAAAACCTTTAACAGCTCCAGGGGATGTAGTGGAAAAAGAAGGTGTTATTCTAAAACAAGTGCGAAATACACCGGAAGGGACATTTCGCCTGAAGTCTCATCACTATTTAAATAATATTTTAGGGAAGCGTGAAATTGGAAATGTTGTGAGTAAGGAAGGTATTTTCCTCACTGAAGCAGGTTATGTTGCAGAGGGCATTGTTTCGAATCTGTTTTTTGTGAAAGGTGATGTTTTATATACACCTTCGTTAGAGACAGGGATTTTAAATGGTATCACTCGTGCGTTTATTATAAAGAGTGCTGAAGAATTAAATATAGAAGTAAAGGAAGGTTTCTTTACAAAAGATGAGCTACTTTCAGCGGATGAAGTCTTCGTAACAAACTCCATTCAAGAAATTGTTCCGCTTTATCGTATAGAAGCGCAGGATTTCCCGGGTAAAGTAGGAGTGGTTACAAAAAGTTTAATGTACCTTTATGGAATGCAAAGAGAGAAATTATGGAGCAGAAATGAATTACGAAGAGGAGATGTGTAGTTTGAAGTGGGATTATGATTTGCGCTGCGGCGAATATACATTGAATTTAAATGAAAAAACATTAATTATGGGGATTTTAAATGTAACACCAGATTCGTTTTCTGATGGTGGGAGTTACAACGAGGTAGATGCTGCGGTACGTCACGCAAAAGAAATGCAAGGTCAAGGTGCTCATATTATTGATATTGGTGGCGAATCTACTCGCCCAGGTTTTGCTAAAGTATCAGTAGAAGAAGAAATAAAGCGAGTTGTCCCGATGATTCAAGCAGTTTCAAAAGAAGTAAAATTGCCTATATCTATCGATACATATAAAGCTGAAGTTGCAAAGCAAGCAATTGAGGCTGGTGCTCATATTATTAATGATATTTGGGGAGCGAAGGCGGAGCCAAAAATTGCTGAAGTCGCAGCTCATTATGATGTACCCATCATTTTAATGCATAACCGCGATAATATGAATTATCGTAATTTAATGGCGGATATGATTGCTGATTTGTATGACAGTATTAAAATTGCTAAAAATGCTGGTGTGCCAGATGAGAATATTATTTTAGATCCAGGTATCGGTTTTGCTAAAACACCTGAGCAGAACTTAGAGGCGATGCGTAATTTAGAACAGTTAAATGTGCTAGGTTATCCAGTTCTCTTAGGTACTTCGAGAAAGTCCTTTATTGGGCACGTATTAGATTTGCCAGTGGAGGAACGCCTTGAGGGAACAGGAGCTACCGTTTGTCTTGGTATTGAAAAGGGCTGTGAGTTTGTTCGTGTCCATGATGTGAAAGAAATGGCGCGTATGGCTAAAATGATGGATGCGATGATTGGTAAGGGGGTAAGGTAATTGGATAAAATTTATATCCATGATATGGAGTTTTATGGTTATCATGGTGTGTTCCCAGAGGAGAATAAATTAGGTCAGAGATTTAAAGTTGACTTAACGGTGGAGTTGGATTTAAAGCGTGCAGGGGAAAGTGATGACTTAGAGCATTCGGTCAATTATGGAGAGCTTTTCGAATTATGTAGAAAAGTTGTTGAGGATAGAAAGTATAAGCTTGTGGAGAGTATCGCTGAAAATATTGCTGCAGATATATTAAAACAATATGAAAGTATTTCACGCTGTACAATTAAGGTAATTAAGCCGGATCCACCGATACCGGGTCATTATCGTGCTGTAGCAGTAGAAATTACGAGAGAACGTCCATGAACAATATAGCTTACATTGCATTAGGGTCAAATATTGGAGAGCGTTATACGTATCTAACTGAAGCGATTCAGTTTTTAAATAAAAATCCTTATATTCAGGTTGATGATATTTCATCTGTATATGAAACTGAGCCAGTTGGCTATACTGACCAAAGTTGCTTTTTAAATTTAGTTATAAAAATTTCTACCAATTTATCACCACAAGAGTTATTGAAAGTAACACAAAAAGTAGAAAATGACCTAGGAAGAAAAAGGGAAATTAGGTGGGGGCCGAGGACTATCGACCTTGACATTTTACTTTATAATCAAGAGAATATTGAAGCAGAGAATCTTATTGTTCCGCATCCGCGGATGTTTGAAAGAGCTTTTGTTATCGTTCCGTTGTTAGAGATTAATCAAGACATAAAACAAAACATTTCACGTTCACAAGTAGAAGAAATGAAAAGGCGAGAGGGAGTAACGGTATGGAAGCAGAAAAATGGGGAAGACGCATTCGTGCTTTTCGAAAGTTAAAAGGCTATACACAAGAAGGTTTTGCTAAAGAACTAGGGGTATCTGTATCTGTTTTAGGTGAGGTTGAGAGAGGGAATAGATCGCCTTCTCAAGATTTTGTAGTAGAAGTTGCTAAGGCATTAAATGTTTCGATAGAGGAATTAATGCCAAAGTGATTGTACAGGAAGGAGTAGGTTGATTGTTAAAGATTGCAAATATCGAGATGAAAAATCCGGTTGTACTAGCACCGATGGCGGGAGTGTGTAACTCTGCATTCCGTTTAACAGTAAAAGAATTTGGTGCCGGCTTAGTTTGTGCTGAAATGGTAAGTGATAAGGCAATATTACTTAATAATAAAAGAACATTAGATATGTTATATATCGACGAGAGAGAAAAGCCATTAAGTTTACAAATTTTTGGTGGAGAGAAAGAAACTCTTGTAGATGCTGCGAAATATGTAGATAAATATACGACAGCAGACATAATTGATATTAATATGGGTTGTCCAGTGCCGAAAATCGTTAAATGTGATGCGGGGGCAAGGTGGCTTTTAGATCCGAATAAAATATATGAAATGGTAGCAGCGGTTGTAGATGCTGTAGAAAAGCCGGTTACAGTTAAAATGCGTATCGGTTGGGATGAAGAACATATTTTCGCAATAGAAAATGCTAGGGCTGTTGAGCGTGCTGGTGGCCAAGCTGTGGCGGTTCACGGACGTACACGAGTGCAAATGTATGAAGGAAAAGCGGATTGGGATATTATTAAACAAGTAAAACAATCTGTAAATATCCCGGTTATCGGAAATGGTGATGTCGCAACGCCGCAAGATGCAAAGCGTATGCTTGATGAAATTGGTGTAGATGGTGTTATGATTGGTCGTGCGGCTCTTGGAGATCCGTGGATGATTTATCGTACGGTAAAGTATTTGGAGACAGGTGAATTAATGCCGGAACCAACAGTGCGCGAGAAAATTGATGTATGTATGTTACATCTAGATCGTCTTATTGACTTAAAGAACGAAAGTGTCGCTGTAAGAGAGATGAGAAAACATGCAGCTTGGTATTTAAAAGGTGTTCGTGGTAATGCGAGTGTACGTAATGGTATTAATGCTTGTAACACACGGGAAGACCTTGCGAATGTGTTAGGTACATTTGTAGAAGAAGTGGAAGCGAAACAACAAACAATTTACGTTGGTTAATAATGGACATAGGAGATTGACATTCTTCTATACACTTCCTATAATTACGTGAAAGAAAGAAGAGCTGCCAGTTAGTTGCTGGCAGTTTTTCTAGTTGAGTAGAAAATGCTATACTGTATATATTGTAAAATTAAATAGAGCTGGAGTGATATCAATATCATGGATAACATGAACCACGAAGAATTAAACGACCAATTGATTGTTCGTCGTGAAAAGCTACATAATTTACGTGAACAAGGAATTGACCCGTTCGGTAAAAGATTTGAACGCACAAATTCAACAACTGATTTAGTGAGTCTATATGGAGAGTTCTCTAAGGAAGAATTAGAGGAGAAGGAAATCGCTGTTTCTATCGCTGGTCGTATTATGACAAAACGCGGAAAAGGGAAAGCTGGATTTGCACACGTTCAAGATTTACATGGACAAGTTCAAATTTATGTTCGTAAAGATGCTGTTGGAGATGACGAGTACGAATTATTTAAAACAGCAGATTTAGGTGATTTAGTAGGTATTGAAGGTAAAGTGTTCAAAACAAATGTTGGAGAACTTTCAGTAAAAGCAACAGGCTTTACGCTATTAACGAAATCTCTTCGTCCATTACCAGATAAATACCATGGATTAAAAGATGTTGAACAACGCTACCGTCAACGTTACTTAGACTTAATTACAAGTATGGAAAGTCGTGAAACGTTCGTTACTCGTAGTAAAATCATTCGTGAGATGAGAAGATACCTAGATGACAACGGTTATCTTGAAGTGGAAACACCTATGATGCATGCAATTGCAGGTGGAGCTTCTGCGCGTCCTTTCACTACACATCATAATGCGTTAGATATGGAATTATATATGCGTATCGCAATTGAGCTACATTTAAAGCGTCTTATTGTGGGTGGTTTGGAAAAAGTATATGAGATCGGCCGTGTATTCCGTAATGAGGGTGTATCAACTCGTCATAACCCTGAGTTTACGATGATTGAATTATATGAAGCATACGCTGATTATAAAGATATTATGAAGTTAACAGAAGATATGGTTGCTCATATCGCGAAAAAAGTACTGGGTACAACAACAATCCAGTATGGTGATTATGAAATTAATCTAGAACCAGAATGGACACGTCTTCATATGGTAGATGCGATTAAGCAATACTCTGGAGCTGATTTCTGGAATCCGATGAGTGTAGAAGAAGCGCGTGAGCTTGCAAAAGAACATAATGTAGAAATTAAAGATACAATGGAAGTTGGTCATATTATAAATGAATTCTTCGAACAAAAAGTAGAAGATAAATTAATCCAACCAACATTTATTTACGGTCATCCGGTAGAAATCTCACCGCTTGCGAAAAAGAATGATGAAGATCCAAGATTTACAGATCGTTTCGAATTATTTATCGTTGCGCGTGAACATGCAAATGCATTCACTGAGTTAAATGATCCAATCGATCAAAAAGAACGTTTTGAAGCGCAATTAAAAGAGCGCGAACAAGGTAATGATGAAGCTCATATGATGGATGACGATTATATTGAAGCTCTTGAGTACGGTATGCCTCCTACGGGTGGATTAGGAATCGGTATTGATCGTCTAGTTATGTTATTAACAAATGCACCATCTATTCGTGATGTATTATTATTCCCTGCTATGCGCCATAAACAAGACTAAGCTTTGGAGATTTCTCCAAAGCTTTTTTTATTTGAGCATGAGTTGCGTGGGTATAGTAAGTCTTGATAGTGCGAGAAATTATATTTATATAGAAGAAATGTGCTGTTTTTATACTTTTTTACTAAGTTAAAAATTTTATTAGAAAAACTATTGCATTTTAATAATCAAACTGGTATATTTATATTCGTTGCCACGAAAGGTAACAAACAAAACAAACGAAAAACAACTTATTGAAAAAAAGTTGTTGACGAAAATATAACGAAATGTTATATTGATAAAGTCGCTTCCGAGCGATGAAGTAGTTCTTTGAAAACTGAACGAAACAAACAACGTGAAACGTCAATTTTTATTTTAGACGCTAGACAAACTAACTTTATTGGAGAGTTTGATCCTGGCTCAGGATGAACGCTGGCGGCGTGCCTAATACATGCAAGTCGAGCGAATGGATTAAGAGCTTGCTCTTATGAA
>NZ_JBQAHM010000022.1:0-47793 GCF_051916885.1 Bacillus cereus group sp. MYBK14-1
AGAGCAAGCTCTTAATCCATTCGCTCGACTTGCATGTATTAGGCACGCCGCCAGCGTTCATCCTGAGCCAGGATCAAACTCTCCAATAAAGTTAGTTTGTCTAGCATCTAACATAAAAATTGACGTTTCACGTTGTTTGTTTCGTTTAGTTTTCAAAGTTCAATATCGCGTTTCAGCGACTTTTATAATATATCATACTATATTACTTTCGTCAACAAGTTTTTTCGATAAGTTGTATCTCTCATTTGCTGACTCTGCCTATTATATAGGCTTTCTCTTCCCTATGCAAGTATTATTATAAAAAAATAAAGAGAGGGAAAATCCCCTCTCTTATTCTTCTGAAGAAACCTCTTCACTCGTTTCTTCCTCTTCATCTTTTTGTGCTTTTGCTACCGTCGCTACCTCTTGGTCTTCCTCTAATCGAATTAGACGAACACCTTGTGTATTACGTCCCATTTGAGAGATTTGATCAACTGGCATACGAATAATAACGCCTGCCGCTGTAATTAACATAATATCTTCTTCACCTGTAACAGACTTAACAGCTACTAATTTACCGTTCTTATCTGTAATGTTACAAGTTTTCAGACCTTTACCACCGCGACTTTGCAGACGGTATTCATCAATCGGTGTACGCTTTCCGTAACCATTTTTCGTTACAATTAGAACATTTACATCCTCTTCGACAATTTCCATACCTACAACTTGGTCTTCATCGCCCAACGTAATAGCTTTAACACCTG
Organism: Bacillus cereus group sp. MYBK14-1; assembly: GCF_051916885.1. Classification (NCBI taxonomy): domain Bacteria; kingdom Bacillati; phylum Bacillota; class Bacilli; order Caryophanales; family Bacillaceae; genus Bacillus; species Bacillus cereus group sp. MYBK14-1. The sequence continues at coordinate 744 of NZ_JBQAHM010000022.1, forward strand.
CAGCATTACGTCCCATAGAACGAACATCTTGTTCATTGAAACGAATTAGCATACCGTTACTTGTCCCGACAATAATATCCTTATCACCCGATGTTAAACGTACAGATATTACTTCATCCTCTTCACGAAGAGAAATTGCAATTAAACCATTTGTACGTATATTTGCAAATGATGAAAGTGGTGTTCTCTTAGAAACCCCTTGTTTTGTCGTAAAGAATAAGAACTGATCGTCACCAAATTCACGAATCGGAATAATAGCGTTAATCCACTCACCCTTATCTACCCCTAATAGGTTAATAATTGGTAGTCCTTTTGCAGTACGACTATACTCTGGAATTTCATATCCTTTCGTACGGTATACTTTACCCTTGTTTGTAAAGAATAAAATATGATCATGAGTAGACGTTGTTAATAAATGTTCAACAAAGTCATCATCATTCGTACCCATTCCTTGCACACCACGTCCCCCACGGTTCTGTGTTTTGTACGTAGAAGCTGGTAACCTCTTAATATAACCGTTATGAGTTAACGTAATCGCAATGTTTTGTTCAGGAATTAAATCTTCATCTTCAATAAATTCCATACCGCCAATTGTAATTTCTGTTCGTCTCTTATCATTGAAACGCTCTTTTACTTCTGTTAATTCTTCACGAATAATCTCAAGAACTTTTTCTTCATCTGCTAAAATCGCTTTTAATTCAGCAATTAACTTCATTAAGTCTTGATATTCTTGCTCAATTTTTTCACGTTCTAATCCAGTTAAGCGTTGCAGACGCATATCTAAAATCGCTTGCGCTTGTTTCTCACTTAAACCAAAACGTTCCATTAAGCCTTGCTTTGCAATATCTGCCGTTTTTGAACTACGAATTAACGTAATAACTTCATCAAGATGATCTAAAGCAATTCGTAATCCTTCTAAAATATGAGCACGTGCTTCTGCTTTTTCTAATTCATAAGCAGTACGTCTACGAATTACTACCTTCTGATGCTCTAAATAATGATATAGATTTTGTTTTAAATTTAGTACTTGTGGCTCCCCATTTACAAGAGACAACATATTAATACCGAAACTTGTTTGAAGCGCTGTATGTTTATATAGATTGTTTAATAGTACGTTTGCATTAGCATCACGACGTACTTCCATGACAATACGCATACCATTACGATCTGATTCATCACGTAAATCTGTAATACCTTCAATTTTCTTATCGCGAACTAATTCTGCGATTTTTTCAATTAATCGCGCCTTATTAACTTGATAAGGTAGTTCAGTTACGATAATAGATTGTTTACCGTTTGACTTCTCTTCAATTTCAACCTTAGCACGAAGCATAATGGAACCGCGACCTGTTTCATAAGCTCTTCGAATTCCACTTCTTCCTAAAATTAAACCTGCCGTCGGAAAGTCTGGACCAGGAATATATTCCATCAATTCTGCGATAGTAATATCAGGATTATGACTTAATGCCAGCACACCATCAATTACTTCGCCAAGCTGATGTGGCGGTATATTTGTTGCCATACCAACAGCAATACCTGTTGTACCGTTTACTAATAAATTAGGGAAACGCGCTGGTAGTACTATCGGTTCTCTTTCGGAACCATCATAGTTATCTTGATAATCAATTGTATTTTTTGAAATATCACGTATTAATTCCATAGAAATCTTAGACATTCTTGCCTCTGTATAACGCATTGCTGCTGCTGAATCTCCATCTACAGAACCGAAGTTACCATGCCCATCTACAAGCATATAACGTTGACTAAAATCTTGCGCCATACGTACCATTGTTTCATAAACGGCTGAATCACCATGAGGGTGATACTTACCAATTACTTCACCGACAATACGTGCTGATTTCTTATACGCTTTATCAGCTGTAATTCCTAAATCATTCATCGCATATAAAACCCTACGATGCACAGGTTTTAATCCATCACGAACATCTGGTAATGCACGAGATACGATAACACTCATTGCGTAATCTAAAAATGAGGTACGCATTTCATGACTAATATTAATTTCTCGAATTCGTGCTTGTTGTTGATTGTCTGACATCAACGAGCACCTCCTCTTACATTTCCGTTACACATACATTGATTTATATGTAGAAGACAGGAATACTTAGATTCCTGTCATTACTCATTTAAATATCAAGGTTCTTCACGTATTTTGCATTCTCTTGGATAAAGTTACGACGCGGTTCTACTTTATCACCCATTAAAATTTCAAACGTTTCGTCTGCTTCTATTGCATCTTGAAGAGAAACTTGAAGTAACGAACGTACTTCTGGATCCATTGTCGTCTCCCATAGCTGAGTTGGATTCATCTCCCCAAGACCTTTATAACGTTGAATTCCTGGTTTCGGCTGGGCTGGTAGCTCAGCTAAGATTTTTTCAAGTTCCTTATCGTTGTAAGCATATTGAATTTTTTTACCTTGTTGTATTTTAAACAATGGCGGCTGTGCAATATAGATATAACCACACTCAATTATTTGACGCATATAACGATAGAAGAACGTTAATAATAGGGTACGAATATGTGCACCATCAACATCGGCATCGGTCATAATAATAACTTTATGATAGCGTGCTTTTTCAATATCGAAGTCTCCACCAATATTTGTACCGATTGCCGTAATAATTGTACGAACTTCATCATTTGATAAAATCTTATCTAAGCGCGCCTTTTCCACATTAATAATTTTACCCTTCAGCGGTAAAATTGCTTGGAAATGACGATCGCGTCCTTGTTTTGCAGATCCACCCGCAGAGTCACCCTCTACGATGTAAATTTCACTAATTGCTGGATCTTTCGAAGAGCAATCAGCTAATTTACCAGGTAAACTTGAAACTTCTAACGCACTCTTTCGACGTGTCAATTCACGCGCTTTTTTCGCAGCTACACGTGCACGTGCAGCCATCGTACCTTTTTCTACAATTTTTCGCGCTACATTAGGATTTTCTAGTAAGAACTTTTCAAATGCCTCTGAGAATACAGACTCTGTAATTGTTCTCGCTTCACTATTCCCAAGTTTTGTCTTCGTTTGTCCTTCAAATTGTGGATTTGGATGCTTGATTGATACAATTGCTGTTAAACCTTCACGAACATCCTCACCAGTTAAATTACTGTCCGCATCTTTTAAAATGCTATTTTTACGACCATAGTCGTTGATTACACGAGTTAAAGCTGTTTTAAAACCTACCTCATGTGTACCACCTTCATACGTATGGATGTTATTCGTAAATGAGTAAATATTATTTGTGTATCCTTCGTTATATTGAAGAGAAACCTCAACCTGAATACCATCTTTTGAACCTTCTACGTACACAGGCTCTTCATGAATCGGTTGTTTTGAGCGATTTAAATGCTCAACGTATGATTTAATTCCACCTTCGTAATGGAATTCTTTCTTTTGCTTATGTTCACGTTTATCTTCAATTGTTAATTTAATATTACGATTTAAAAACGCTAATTCACGCATACGAGTTGCTAGCGTATCAAAATCGTATACTGTTGTTTCTTGGAAAATTTCCGGATCTGGTTTAAATCGAGTTATTGTTCCTGTTTGATCGGTGTCACCAATGACTTTTAAATCCGCAACCGGAATACCTCTTTCGTATTTTTGATAATGGATTTTACCTTCACGATGTACAAATACTTCTAATTCTGTTGATAGAGCATTTACAACCGATGCCCCAACACCATGTAAACCACCAGAAACTTTATAACCGCCACCGCCAAATTTACCACCGGCGTGGAGAACAGTCATAATAACTTCTACAGCTGGACGTCCCATTTTTTCTTGTATACCAACCGGAATACCACGCCCATTATCCGTTACACGAATACTATTATCTTCTTCGATACTAACATTAATTTCATCACAATAACCTGCAAGTGCTTCATCAATACTATTATCTACGATTTCCCAAACAAGATGGTGAAGCCCTTTTCCACTTGTAGATCCAATATACATACCAGGGCGTTTCCGAACTGCCTCTAGTCCTTCAAGCACCTGTATCTGACTTTCATCATATGCATTTTCTTGCATTTGCTTTTGTTCCATTGACACAAAGATCACCTACTTTTCCATTTAAACAGGGGTTATTCCCTATCTATTTCACAATCTACAGTGCCGTTCGTTACATGAATTGTTTTCGCTTCTTTTAATGTTTCGTGTTCAATTCCGTCGACACTCGTCGTTGTAACAAATGTTTGCACTTTTCCTTGAATTGTATTTAAAAGATGTGATTGACGATAATCATCTAATTCTGATAAAACATCATCCAACAAAAGGATTGGATATTCTTTAACCTCTGAATAAATCAATTCAATTTCAGCTAATTTTAGGGATAGTGCGGTCGTTCGTTGTTGTCCTTGCGAACCAAAGACTTGAACATTTTTACTATTAACGAAGAATTGTAAATCGTCACGATGAGGACCAATTAAAGTCGTACCACGGAAAATTTCACGTTGTTTCACAGATTGAAAACTTTCATAGTATACTTCTTTTATTTTCGACAAATCCATTGATTCTGATACATCTACACTTGGTTTATAGACAATTTCTAACTCTTCTAATCCACGGCTTATACCTCGATGAATTGGAGCTGCCCATTCCTGTAGCAAATGCAAAAATTCAAAACGTTTTTGCAGTATTTTCGCACCATGCTCAATTAGTTGAAGTGTAAATACATCCAACATCGTTTCCTCATTCTTACTATTCCCTTGCATTTTTTTCAACAAGTGATTTCGTTGCGTGAGCACCTTTTGATATTGACTTAATTCATACAAATATACAGGAGCTATTTGTCCTAATTCCATATCTAAAAAGCGTCTTCTTACTTGAGGGCTTCCTTTTACAAGATTTAAATCTTCTGGGGCAAACATGACAACGTTCATCACGCCAATATATTGACTTAACTTTTGTTGTTCAAGTTGATTTAATTTTGCCTTTTTACCTTTTTTCGAAATATTTAATTCCAAAGACAAAGAACTGTTTCTTTTTTGTAATTTCCCTTTTATTTGACCAAAATCTTCATCCCAGCGGATAAGTTCGCGATCATTAGAGGTTCTATGAGATTTCGCCATCGCTAAAACATAAATAGCTTCCATCAAATTTGTTTTCCCTTGCGCATTTTCGCCGATAATTACATTTACCTTATCTTCAAAGGAAAGCTCTAATTTTTCATAATTGCGATAGTTTTTTAATTGTATTTCTGAAATAAACAAAGGGCTCCCCCTTTATGCCTGAACTTGGAAAGTTCCGCTTCCTGGAATTTCAATAACATCATTCGCATATAGTTTGCGACCTCTTCTATTTTCAAGTTCGTTGTTCACGTACACTTCATATTCTTGTAAAAACCATTTTACAGCGCCACCTGTATCAATTACATCAGCTAACTTTAAAAATTGTCCTAGTGTAATATACTCTGTTGAAATTTTAATACGTTTCATAAAATCGCTCACTTTCTGAAAGTGTTCATTCTTTCATTGTACTAAATAAACTAGCATTAGGAAAGTAATACCCAAAAATCAAATAAGGGCCACTAGCATCTTTAAACTAGCAACCCTTATTCCTTACCTAGTAAGTACGAACCGGTAAAATTAATTGAATAATTGAATCATCATTTACTGTACGAATTAAGAACGGTCTCATCGCCCCAGTAAAGCTAACTTTAATCTCTGTACTATCCAAAGCTTTCAATGCATCCATCATATATTTTGCACTAAAAGATATTTTTAACTCTTCTCCATCTACTTTTTCGCATTGTACTTCTTCGACAACTTTTCCGATTTCTGGTGAATTCGAAGAAATCTCTAGCATTTCTTGCTCTAAAGTTGATAATTTAACAACGTTATTGCGGCCATCTCTTGCTAATAGTGAAGCCCGATCAATTGCTTGTAGGAATTCTTTTGTATTCACAAAAATATCCGTTTTACTCTCTGCCGGAATTAAACGTGTCGTATCAGGATAATTCCCTTCTAACAATCTTGAGAAGAATAATAAATGTTTTGTACGGAATAATACTTGATACTCCGTAATAACGATATCTACCATTTCTTCAGACTCATCTAAAATTTTACTTAATTCATTTAAGCTCTTACCTGGGATAACAACATTAGCTTGGAATTCATCTGCAATATTATGTCCTTCAATTTTTGCTTTTCGAAGTGCCAGCCTATGACTATCTGTTGCAATACAAGTTAACTCGCTGTTATATACCTTCCAGTTTACACCTGTCAAGATTGGTCTTGTTTCAGAAGTAGAAACTGCAAATACAGTTTGTCTGATCATATGTTTAAGTAAATCTGTTGGTATCTTAAATACATGATGTTCTTCAATCTGTGGCAATAACGGATATTCTGCAGAATCTAAACCATTTAAGTTAAACTCTGATTTTCCAGATTTTATTTTTGTCATAAAATGATTTTCTACAGAAATTTCGACAGTGTCTTTAGGTAGTTTTTTTACAATCTCACTAAAATATTTTGCCTGTAAAACAATGCTTCCTGATTGAGCTATTTCTACGATTTCTTTTCCATCTTCTTCGACTGGAATAAACGATTCAATCGAAATATCAGCATCGCTTCCTGTTAATGTAACTCCTTCTTCAGTTGCTACAACTTTAATTCCCGTAAGAATTGGGATTGTTGTACGAGAAGAAACTGCCTTCATTACATCTTGTACACCTCTTACAAGATAGTCTTTTTGTATTGTAAAACGCATAAAGAAAAACCTCCGGTAAGTATAAGATTTTATTTAATTAATAAAGATAAAAAATAGTAGTAATAGTAATAGGGCTTGTGGATATGTGGATAACCCTGCTAAAGGATGTAAAAACAGTCTATCTACATGTGGATAGACTGTGCGTAAAACAAGGTAAGTTATTCACACTATTCAGCTACTACTTTAAAATACCATTAATTTCTTCAACTTGCTTTTGTAATTGCGTATCGGTTTTTAGTAGTTTAGAGATTTTTTCATGGGCATGGATAACTGTTGTATGATCACGTCCACCAAATTCTTCACCTATTTTTGGTAAAGAGGAATCTGTAAGCTCGCGCGATAAATACATTGCAATTTGGCGAGGAAACGCAACTGATTTTGTACGTTTTTTCGCTTTAAAATCTTCTAATTTCACTTGATAAACGTCCCCGACAGCTTTTTGAATATCATAAATAGAGATAATTTTCGGCTTAGAATTTGGAATAATATCTTTAAGTGCTTCAGCTGCTAAATCAGCATTAATATCTTTATTAATTAAAGATGAATAAGCTACAACTCGGATAAGTGCACCTTCTAATTCACGAATATTTGAATCAATTTGATTTGCGATATAAAGCATAACTTCATTTGGTATATCAAGCCCTTCAGCTTTTGCTTTTTTGCGTAAAATCGCAATTCGTGTCTCTAAATCTGGCGGCGTAATGTCTGTAATAAGTCCCCATTCAAAGCGGGAACGAAGACGATCTTCTAAAGTTGGAATTTCTTTTGGTGGTCGGTCACTAGAAATTACAATTTGTTTACTTTCTTCGTGTAATGCATTAAATGTATGGAAAAACTCTTCTTGAGTCTGTTCTTTTCCAGCAAGAAATTGAATATCATCTATCAATAAAACATCTACGTTACGATATTTATTACGAAAATCAACAGCTTTATTATCACGAATAGAGTTAATAAATTCATTTGTAAATTTTTCTGATGATAAATATACAACTTTTGCATTTGGATTATGTTCAATTACATAATGACCAATTGCGTGCATTAAATGTGTCTTTCCAAGTCCAACTCCCCCGTAAATAAAGAGTGGATTATACGCTTTAGCTGGCGCCTCAGCTACAGCTAATGAAGCTGCATGGGCAAAACGGTTACCAGAGCCAATAACAAATGTATCGAATGTATATTTTGGATTTAACATGCTCTGTGGTAAATGAGCTGAATCATCTTGTGCTGGATTCGGCTTAACTGGAGGCAGATCAATGTCCTCTTCAGCTTGACTTTGGGGAATAATAAAGCGAATTGCTAATTTTGCCCCTGTTAAATCGTATAGTGTTTCTGAAATTAGTTCGGAGTAATGAGATTCTAGCCAGTCACGAGCAAATTCATTCGGAGCTGTAATCGTTAATACGTCTTTCTTCAAGTTATGAGCCGTTGTGGATTTTAACCATGTCTCATAACTAGGCTTGCTTACCTTTTTTTCTAATTCTTTTAAGGCACTATTCCATAAATCAGAGATATTTTCCAAAGGTGTCCCTCCTTTACTAAGTTGGTAAAAGAATAAGGTTGCGCAACAAATGTACAACCTAATAAATATAAAATGTATATTTATACGAAACGTATTTTAAAACCTAAAAACGTCGTTTGTATATGAGATAGGGTTTTCGACAAAAAAAGCAAATGTGGACAACTATTTACCCACATGTGATTAAAACTGTCCACATGTTATACACAAATTGTGGATAAGATAAAGATGTGGAAAACTTATTCAAAGTGAAAACACAACTATAATATCAAAAAAAAGTGGCTATAGCAATGAATTTAAGAAAGTTATCCACAAAATCAATACCTTGTGGAATAAACTTGTCCACAACACGATATACTGTGTAAAAGTGCGAAAAAAGTTTGTGGATATAAAAAGCGCGAAAAAATATTTATCCACAAGGAAATATAGGTGCTGTGAAAAAGTATGTGAATAGGTTCAAAATGAATATTTGATGAAAATTTCTAGAACCATTGACATTTTCCTAGTTAATTAACTATAATTTATAGGACTGTCTTTAACAGATATTCCTCAGGGAGGTGTCATATAATGAAAAGAACTTACCAACCAAATAAACGTAAGCGCAGCAAAGTACATGGTTTCCGCAGCCGTATGAGCACAGCGAACGGACGTAAAGTGCTAGCAGCTCGTCGTCGTAAAGGAAGAAAAGTATTATCTGCGTAGACCACTGATCGTTCAGTGGTCTTTTTTTCTAATAATAGTGAATTTCCGCTGATGAAATACAGGAGTGTCAATTGATATGAAGAAAAAACATCGTATAAAGAAGAATGATGAATTCCAGGCGGTTTTTCAAAAAGGAAAATCAAATGCAAATCGTCAGTTTGTTGTATACCAATTAGATAAAGAAGAACAGCCAAACTTTCGCATCGGCCTTTCTGTTAGCAAGAAAATAGGAAATGCAGTAGTTCGTAATCGAATTAAGCGCATGGTCCGTCAGGCTATTACAGAGTTAAAAGATGAGATAGCTTCTGGAAAAGATTTTGTTATAATAGCAAGGAAGCCTTGTGCAGAGATGACATATGAAGAAGTAAAGAAAAGCTTAATTCATGTCTTTAAACGCTCTGGTATGAAAAGAATAAAAAAGTAGCGTAAGGAAATGAATTACACTATATACATACCGATACAAGGAGGAGTAGGCTTTGAAAAAGAAATTAGGTTTACTAGCCATGCTTATTGCATTAATGGCGATTACTGCTGGCTGTAGTGAAGTAAATCAGCCAATTACACCAAAAAGCACTGGAATTTGGAATGAATACTTCGTATACCCGCTTTCTCAGTTAATCACGTATTTTGCAAACTTATTTAACAGTAATTATGGTTTAGCAATTGTTGTTACGACTCTTATCATTCGTTTTGCGTTATTACCATTAATGATTAAACAAACGAAGAGTACGAAAGCGATGCAAGCGTTACAACCGGAAATGGTGAAGTTAAAAGAGAAATATAGCTCTAAAGATCAAGCGACACAGCAAAAACTGCAGCAAGAAATGATGCAGTTATACCAAAAAAATGGTGTAAATCCATTAGCTGGTTGTTTACCAATCTTTATTCAAATGCCAATTCTGTTCGCTTTTTATCATGCAATTATGAGAACAGCTGAAATTAAACAACATAGTTTCTTATGGTTCGATTTAGGACATGCAGACCCGTTCTATATCTTACCAGTCGTTGCAGCAATTACGACATTTATTCAGCAAAAGCTTGCAATGGCAGGAACAGCTGGTCAAAATCCACAAATGGCAATGATGCTTTGGCTTATGCCGATTATGATTTTAATCTTTGCAATTAACTTCCCAGCTGCATTATCACTTTACTGGGTTGTTGGTAATATCTTTGGTATTGCTCAAATGTACTTTATCAAAGGGCCAGAGATTAAGGCTAACAAAGCTGGAGGCTCAAGCAAGTGAGTATAATTACTGCTAAAGGACAAACAGTCGAGCTGGCAGTAGAGGATGCTTTAAGGCAATTAAATACATCAAAAGATCGAGTAGATATAAATATTGTCGATGAGGGTAAAAGGGGATTCTTAGGTTTATTTGGGAATCGCCCTGCAGTAGTAGAAGTTGTATTGAAGAAAGATCCAATTCAAGAATGTGAAGAATATTTAAGAAATGTTATTCACGATATGGGTGTGGAAGTCGAGATTAGTAAAATTGTAAAAGGACGCGAAATCGAATTCACAATTTCTGGTGATAATGTAGGTGTTTTAATTGGGAAAAGAGGTAATACATTGAACTCTTTACAGTATTTAACAAAACTTGTCGCGAATCGTAACACGAAGCAGTATATCGGTATTACACTAGATGCTGAAAATTATCGTAGTAAAAGAAAAAGTACGTTAGAATCACTTTCTTATCGATTAGCGAAACAAGTATTTAATACGAAAAAAAGAGTTATTTTAGAACCGATGCCATCTTTTGAACGAAAAATTATTCATCAGGCATTATCAAATCATCAAGGTATCAATACAACTTCTGAAGGAAATGAACCACATCGGCATGTTGTAATATCTCCTAAATGACCGGTTGCTCAAATGAGTGCCGGTTTTTTTGAGCGGAAAATAGATGTGGATAACTAAAAAACACTAAACTTATCCACTGTGAATAAGTTTAGTGTTTTTTACATGGGGATATAATAAAATGAGTTATTCTTCTTTTGTAGATAGGTTCGTTATGGTATCCTAATAATTTAGTGAAAGAAATAATCATGTTGAAATAGAGATAAATAAGCAAGTGAGGTGAAAGGACATGGAATTTGATACAATTGCTGCGATTTCCACAGCGCTTGGAGAGGGTGCAATTGCCATTGTTCGAGTAAGTGGGGATGATGCGGTTGAGAAAGTTGATCGTATTTTTAAGGGGAAGGATTTAACAGAGGTTCCTTCTCACACTATTCATTATGGTCATATTGTTGATTTAGATACAAATCAAGTTATTGAAGAAGTTATGGTGTCTATTATGCGCGCACCAAGGACTTTTACACGTGAAAATATAGTGGAAATTAACTGTCACGGTGGACTTGTTTCAGTAAATAAAGTATTGCAACTTATTCTAGCACAAGGAGTACGATTGGCAGAACCGGGCGAATTTACAAAACGTGCTTTTTTAAATGGACGTATCGACTTATCACAAGCAGAAGCTGTTATGGATTTGATTCGAGCAAAAACAGATCGTGCGATGAATGTAGCAATTAATCAAATGGAAGGGCGATTATCTAAATTAATTGGTCTTTTGCGTCAAGAAATATTAGAAACATTAGCTCATGTTGAGGTAAATATAGATTATCCAGAATACGATGATGTAGAAGAGATGACACATAATATTTTAATTGAGAAAGCGACGCATGTTCGTTCGGAAATCGAAAAAATATTAGAAACATCAAAACAGGGGAAAATTTTACGTGAAGGTATTGCTACAGCAATTATCGGTAGACCTAACGTTGGGAAATCATCGTTATTAAATAGTCTTGTTCAGGAGAAAAAGGCAATTGTAACTGATATTGCAGGAACAACTCGTGATGTTATTGAAGAGTACGTTAACGTGCGTGGTGTACCTCTTAAACTTATAGATACAGCCGGTATTCGGGAGACAGAAGATGTTGTTGAACGAATTGGTGTGGAACGTTCAAAAGAAATGATGAGCCAAGCGGATTTAGTATTAGTTGTTGTCAACTATAGCGAGGCTTTAACAAATGAGGATGAAGATCTATTCCGTGCGGTACAAGGAAAAGACTTTATTGTTATTGTGAATAAGACTGATTTACCGCAAGCGATTGATATGGAACGTGTTACAGAGTTAGCCGCGGGAAATCGTGTTATTACAACATCCTTAATTGAGGAACAAGGAATAGCTGAACTAGAAAAGGCAATAGCTGATTTATTCTTTGAAGGAACAATCGATTCTGCAGATATGACATATGTTTCTAATGCGAGACATATTGGATTATTAACACAAGCAGGAAAAACAATCGGTGATGCAGTTGAGGCGATTGAAAATGGTGTACCAATTGATATGGTACAAATTGATTTAACAAGAACGTGGGAAATACTTGGTGAAATTACTGGGGACACAGTGCATGAAAGCTTAATTGACCAGTTGTTCTCTCAATTTTGTTTAGGAAAATAATATAGTGAAGTTGTAGAAAGATAGAGATTATTAGGAGGAATAAACAATGGGATACAATGCCGGTTCATACGATGTCATAGTAATCGGTGCAGGTCATGCAGGATGTGAAGCTGGTCTTGCGGCAGCACGAATGGGCTCAAAAACATTAATGTTAACAATTAATTTGGATATGGTAGCATTCATGCCATGTAACCCTTCTGTTGGTGGACCAGCAAAAGGGATTGTTGTTCGTGAAATTGATGCATTAGGCGGAGAAATGGGACGTAATATTGATAAAACTCATATTCAAATGCGTATGCTAAATACAGGTAAGGGACCAGCCGTACGTGCACTTCGAGCGCAAGCTGATAAATTCGCTTACCAACATGAATTAAAGAAAACAATTGAAGAAACACCAAACTTAACGTTGTTCCAAGGAATGGTAGAGCGTTTAATCGTTGAAGAAGGTGTATGTAAAGGGGTAGTTACACAAGCTGGTGCAGAATATACAGCAAAAACTGTTGTAATTACAACTGGAACATTTTTACGCGGCGAGATTATCATGGGCGACTTAAAATATTCAAGCGGTCCAAATAATCAGCAACCGTCTATTACATTATCTGAGCATTTAGAGGAACTTGGATTTGATCTTGTTAGATTTAAAACAGGGACACCTCCGCGTGTAAACAGTAATACAATTGACTACAGTAAAACAGAAATTCAACCAGGTGATGATAAGCCACGTGCGTTCTCTTTTGAAACAACGAAATTTATTATGGATCAAATTCCATGTTGGTTGACATATACAAGTACAGAAACACACCGTTTAATAGATGAAAATTTACATCGTTCAGCTATGTATTCTGGTATGATTAAAGGAACAGGCCCTAGATACTGTCCTTCTATTGAAGACAAAGTAGTAAGATTTAATGATAAACCACGCCATCAAATTTTCTTAGAGCCAGAAGGGCGTAATACACAAGAAGTATATGTACAAGGTTTATCCACAAGCTTACCAGAAGATGTACAACGTGACATGCTTAGAACAATTCCAGGCCTAGAAAATGTTGAAATGATGCGTACAGGTTATGCAATTGAATATGATGCAATTGTGCCAACACAACTATGGCCAACACTTGAAACGAAAAAGATTAAAAATTTATATACAGCAGGACAAATTAATGGAACTTCTGGTTACGAAGAGGCGGCCGGACAAGGGCTTATGGCTGGAATTAATGCAGCATGCCGTTCTTTAGGTAAAAAAGAAGTTGTTTTAGGTCGCGAGGATGCTTATATTGGCGTCTTAATTGATGATCTTGTAACGAAAGGTACAAATGAACCATATCGTTTATTAACGTCTCGTGCAGAATACCGTCTATTATTACGCCACGATAATGCTGATCTTCGTTTAACTGAAGTTGGTCGTGAAATTGGATTAATTAAAGAAGAGCGCTATGAGCGATTTACAAATAAAAAATTACAAATTGAACAGGAAAAGGAACGTTTAAGCAGCATTATTATTAAACCACGTCCTGAAGTTCAAGAATTAATTCGCAATATTGGCGGAAGTGAATTGAAAGATGGAATACGTGCAAGTGACTTATTACGTCGTCCAGAGATGACATATGAGCATATTCATCTTTTAGTACCAAGTGAAGTAGAATTAAGTGATGAAGTTAAAGAACAAGTTGAAATTCAGATTAAGTATGAAGGGTATATTGAAAAATCTTTACAGCAAGTAGAGCGTATGAAGAAAATGGAGAGTAAAAAAATCCCTGTAGATATTGATTATGATGCGATTTCTAGCCTTGCTTCAGAAGCTAGACAGAAATTGAAAGATGTTCGTCCACTTTCAATGGGGCAGGCTTCACGTATTTCTGGCGTAAATCCAGCGGATATTTCCATTTTACTTGTGTATATAGAACAAGGAAAAATTGCACGCGTATCGAACCAATAAATAGTAAGGAGATATTGCTAGATGAACATAGAACAATTTCAATCTATGCTAGAAGAGAAGGGAATCACCCTCTCTTCTAGACAGTTAGAGCAGTTCAAAATCTACTTTGAAACATTAGTAGAGTGGAATGAAAAAATGAACTTAACGGCTATTACAGAAAAAGAAGAAGTATATTTAAAACACTTTTTTGATTCCATTACAGCTGCTTTTTATTATGATTTTTCAAAACCATTCTCAATTTGTGATGTTGGTGCAGGGGCTGGATTCCCAAGTATTCCTTTAAAAATCTGTTTCCCGCACTTAAAAGTAACAATTGTAGATTCATTGCAAAAACGTATTAATTTCTTAAATCACTTAGCCCAAAAGTTAGAATTAAGTGATGTTGCATTTTGTCACGATCGTGCTGAAACATTTGGGAAAAAAGAAGGTGTACGTGAATCATACGATATTGTAATGGCACGTGCAGTTGCGCGTCTTTCTGTATTAAGTGAGCTATGTTTACCACTTGTAAAAGTTGGAGGAACATTCATTGCAATGAAAGGTGCAGCAGCAAACGAAGAAATTGAAAATGGCAAGTATGCTTTAGAGGTGCTAGGCGGAGAGTTAAAAGAGATGTCTACGTTCCAATTGCCGTTTGAAGAGAGTGAACGTAATATTTTATTAATCGAGAAAAAGCGCAAGACACCAAAGAAATATCCACGCAAACCGGGAACACCCAATAAATTACCTATTGAAAAATAAATCTTATTAGACGTAAGATTAAATTATATAAATGAAAACGTAAATGTTTCATAGGAAACATTTTATGGAGAATAGTCAATAGGCCTAAAAGGTGGTGGAATATGTATGAAAAATACGTTTTCTCGTTTATTTGGCTTTGGAGATAAAGAGAGCGAATTCGAATTACAAGACGAAAGCCATGAAGAGATAGATAAAAAGGTATATGAAGAAATACAAGAAATTCCGATAGTAAATATTACCCCTAACCGTTATCAACCAAGAACAGTTTTTGATGATGCGCGTATTGATGAGCTAGCATTAACAATTCGTACACATGGACTTATTCAACCGATTGTTGTAAGGCAATATGAGGATGATAAGTACGAGATTATTGCTGGAGAAAGACGTTTTCGCGCGGCAACAAAGTTAGGTTGGGAAAAGGTTCCTGCAATTATAAAGAATTTAAATGATACAGAGACAGCTTCTGTAGCTTTAATTGAAAACTTGCAACGTGAGGAACTAACGGCAATCGAGGAAGCTGTGGCATATCAAAAGCTGATTGAGTTACATAATTTAACACAAGAAGCATTGGCACAACGACTTGGAAAAGGACAATCTACAATCGCAAATAAGTTGCGCTTGTTAAAGTTGCCTGAAGAAATAAAAAGTGCATTATTAGAAAAAAGCATTACAGAACGTCATGCCCGCGCTCTCATTCCTTTAAAAAATGAGGAATTACAACTGAAGGTTTTACAGGAAATTGTTGAGAAACAACTAAATGTAAAGCAAACAGAAGAACGAATTGCGAAGTTACTAGAGGAAGCGAAACCGAAGCGTAAGGCAAAGCAAAAAGCAGTAAGTCGAGATACGAGGATTGCTATGAATACAATTAGACAATCTTTACAAATGGTTACTGAAAGTGGTTTGAATGTTAATTCTGAGGAAGAAGAATTTGATGAGTACTATCAAATTACAATTAAAATTCCAAAGAAAAAATAATAATGACGTGCTAGAGACCTTATCCTATTGGAGAGGTCTCTTTTACTATATTTTCTTGTTAAATGAAGAAGGAGTTTAGAAATAAATTTTGAAGTTTAATAAAGGACGTAAAAGAAAAAGTTTTATTTCATGTTACAATAAACGTAATTGTTACTAGAATAAGATAGAAAGGTTGAAAGTAGGTGACATCATGGGAAAAATCATTGCTATTGCTAATCAAAAAGGCGGTGTTGGAAAAACAACAACATCTGTTAATTTAGGGGCTGGATTGGCGCAAGTAGGTAAAAAAGTCCTTCTTGTAGATATTGATGCTCAAGGAAATGCAACGACTGGTGTGGGAATTGAAAAATCTGAATTAGATCAATGTATTTACAACGTTCTTGTGGAAGATGCAGATGTTCAAGGGGTTATACAGAAAACCGCAACTGAAAACTTAGATGTTCTACCCGCTACAATTCAATTGGCTGGTGCTGAAATTGAATTGGTACCGACTATTTCCCGGGAAGTACGTTTGCAAAGAGCATTACAGCCAGTTCGTGATGAATATGACTATATTATTATCGACTGTCCCCCATCTTTAGGGTTATTAACGATTAATGCATTAACAGCAGCAGATTCTGTTATTATTCCTGTACAGTGTGAATATTACGCACTAGAAGGGTTAAGTCAGCTATTAAATACAGTTCGACTTGTACAAAAACATTTAAATAAAAATTTAGCAATTCAAGGTGTATTGTTAACAATGTTGGATGCCCGTACAAATTTAGGGATTCAAGTTATAGATGAAGTGAAAAAGTATTTTAGGGATAAAGTATATCGCTCGATTATTCCGCGTAATGTACGCTTGAGCGAGGCTCCAAGTCATGGGAAACCTATTATGCAGTATGACGCTAAATCAAGAGGAGCAGAAGTGTATATAGATTTAGCAGAGGAAGTGATTGCAGGTGGCTAAAGGATTAGGAAGAGGAATTAATGTGTTTTTTCCTGATTTAGATGTGAAAGAAGAGGAAACAATTCAGGAGATTCTTGTAACTGAATTAAGGCCGAATCCATATCAACCGCGTAAACACTTTAATAAAGAGGCGATTCAGGAATTAGCAATTTCGATTAAGGAACACGGTATTCTACAACCATTAATTGCTAGGAAGAGTATTAAAGGATATGAAATTGTTGCAGGTGAAAGACGATTTCGTGCTGCAAAAGAGGCTGGTTTAGAAAAAGTACCTGCGGTTGTAAGACAATTAACTGAACAGCAAATGATGGAATTTGCTTTGTTAGAAAACTTACAACGAGAAGATTTAAATCCTATGGAAGAGGCAATGGCATACCAGATGTTAATGAATGAGCTAAATGTAACGCAAGAACAATTAGCGAAACGTCTTGGTAAAAGCAGACCTTACATTGCAAATTATACTCGGTTATTAAGCCTACCTTCTTTCGTACAAGATATGATTGCAAATGGTCAACTTTCAATGGCTCATGGGAGAACTTTACTTACGATAAAAGATGAAGAACAATTGAAGTCCTTATTGAAACGCATTGAAAAAGAAGGATTAAATGTTCGTCAATTAGAGAAAATCGTCCAAGAGATTAATCAACACGTTTCACGTGAAACAAAAAAAGTGAAAAAAGAGCGAAATATATTTTTCGTAGAACGTGAAACGTTCTTAAGAGAAAAGTTTGGCACAGATGTGAAAATTAAAGAGACGAAAAAAGAAAAAGGTAAAATCGAAATTGAATTTTTTAATAAAGAAGATTTAAATCGTATTTTAGAACTATTAGCACAGAAAAATTAAAAAGCAAACCATCTTATTATTTATAGATGGTTTGCTTTTTTTAATGCGGATAATTTTTGATCCGTCTCTTTTATACTTTTTGCGATTACATCAGCCATTTTCATGACTAAACTTAATCTTGTATTTTGAAGAACGAAAAACTCCATAAACCCATTTAGATTGACGATACCGTGTATGTGCAAATCACCAACTGCAGGTAATTTCTTATTCATAGCAGCTCCAGGTTTACTAGGTCCCTTTCCAGTAGTGATTGATCCGATATTTTGGGACTTTCCTAAACATGCATCAACAGCAATTATAAATGCAGTAGGATATTCTTTCTGTATATTCTGAATTTTCTCTTCTAAATTTAGCGCATGTACTGGCTCATCTAGTGTACCGAATACTTGGAGGTTTTGGATGTCTATTTGTTCAAGTTTTGTACCAACTAATGGGCCGAGTGCGTCACCTGTAGAGCGATCTGTGCCGATACAAACGAGAATGAGTGGTATATTAGTTTTAATAGGAATATGGGTAAGTAAGAAATTACTGATTATTTCAGAGGCTTCTAGATCTTGGTGCATAACGTTTTGAGTTTCTTTCTCAAAAAATGGTAAGCGAAAACTTCCAATATTCATGAAGCACCCATCCTTTTAATAAATTTTCAATATATGTTATATGGTGAGGAAAATGGAAAGTTATAAGTGCGTAATTTTTGCAAAATGTGAATGAAAACGGAAATAATAGTACTAGTATATATATATTCGTTCCATTTTATACCTGGATGTCGGGGATAAAATAGGATTAAAATCATAAAATTTTTTCAGCAATTAGGGGACTTCTGATACAATAATAAGGGTAACTAAAAAGAAATTTTAGCTAGAGAGGTAGAGGTACATGGATTTATTAGCGAAGTGGTTTAATTCTATGAAACAGTATTTATTAGATGCTGATCGTTGGGCTCATATTGGAGTTGCGACATTAAAAATATGTATTATTTTAACAATTGGTGCAGTTGTTGTGCGAATTGCAAGGGCGGTTGTACGAAATGCGTTTCGTATGGGGAGTCGTTCTCCAATTCAAATTTCAGAACGTCGTACAGTTACAGTAGCGAAATTACTTGAAAATATTGTAGCGTACGTTGTTATGTTCATTATGCTAATTGCGATTTTAGGTGTATTTGATATTAATGCATCAGGTTTATTAGCGGGTGCTGGGGTAATTGGTTTAGCAGTCGGATTTGGTGCTCAAAGTTTAGTGAAAGACGTTATTACAGGTTTATTTATTTTGTTAGAAGATCAGTTTTCAGTTGGCGATTATGTTAAAATCGGTCAATTTGAAGGAGTCGTTTTAGAAATTGGACTTCGTACAACGAAAGTAAAGAGTTGGACAGGTGAAATTCATACTTTACCAAATGGAAGTATTATTCAAGTTACTAACTACTCAGTTAGTAATAGTGTAGCGTTTGTTGATGTATCTATTTCATATGAGGCTGATATTGCGAAAGCAGAGCAAGTTATTGAAGATTTATTAGTAGAATTACCTTCAAAGTACGAAAAAATGGTAACAACGCCTCAATTATTAGGTGTGCAAACATTAGCTGCATCAGAAGTTATATTACGTGTTATTGCTGAAGTAGAACCGATGCAACATGCAGTTATTGCAAGGGCACTTCGTAAAGAGATTAAAAATCGTCTTGATTTACATGGAATTGAAATTCCATATCCACGTATGGTTTTATATAATCGTGAAGAATTAGTTAGTGGAAAAGCAATTTAGTATGGAGAGGAGTTTGGAGAATGGAGCAAAAGGAATATAACTTGTATGATGTTGTGGAAATGAAGAAAGCCCATCCATGTGGCGAGAATCGTTGGAAAATTATTCGTATGGGAATGGATATCCGCATTAAGTGCGAGGGGTGTGACCATTCAGTAATGATTCCTCGAAGAGAGTTTGATCGTAAGGTGAAAAAAATACTTGTGAAGCACGAAGAATAGAGGGAGAGTAACAGTTACAGTAGGTAACTGTTACTTTTTTTCGTTTGGCGGAAACTTGTCATTTTTTTCGTTACTATCTATAATGATGAAAGATTGAGACATAGGAGTGAAAAATATGGGATTAACGGCTGGGATTGTTGGATTACCTAACGTAGGGAAGTCCACTTTATTTAATGCAATTACACAAGCAGGAGCAGAATCTGCGAACTATCCATTCTGTACAATTGATCCAAACGTAGGGATTGTAGAAGTACCAGATGAGCGTTTAAATAAATTAACGGAATTAGTAGAACCGAAAAAGACTGTTCCGACTGTATTCGAGTTTACTGATATTGCAGGTATCGTAAAAGGTGCTAGTAAAGGTGAAGGTTTAGGAAATAAATTCTTATCTCACATTCGTCAAGTAGATGCAATTTGCCAAGTTGTTCGTTGTTTTGAAGACGAAAATATTACGCACGTTTCAGGGAAAGTAGATCCAATTGATGATATTGAAACAATCAATTTAGAGCTAATTTTAGCGGATTTAGAGTCTGTTGATAAGCGTATCGAGCGTGTTGCGAAATTAGCAAGACAAAAAGATAAAGAAGCGGTATATGAGCATGAAATTTTAGTTCGTTTAAAAGAAGCTTTTGAAGAGGGAAAACCAGCTCGTACTGTTGAATTTACAGAAGAGCAGATGAAGATTGTTAAAGGCCTTCATTTACTTACAACAAAAGAAATGTTATACGTAGCGAATGTAAGTGAAGACGATATTATTGATCCTTCGGAAAATAAATACGTACAAATGGTAAAAGAATTTGCAGCAAATGAAAATTCTCAAGTAATCGTTGTATGTGCAAAAATTGAATCAGAAATCGCTGAATTAGACGAAGAAGAGAAAAAAGTATTCCTTGAAGAATTAGGAATTGAAGAGTCTGGTTTAGATCAATTAATTCGTGCAGCATATGACCTATTAGGACTTGCTACGTACTTTACAGCTGGCGTTCAAGAAGTACGTGCTTGGACATTTAAACAAGGAATGAAGGCACCACAATGTGCTGGTGTTATTCATACAGACTTTGAGCGTGGATTTATTCGTGCAGAAACAGTTTCTTACGATGATTTAATGACAAACGGTTCTATGACAGCTGCAAAAGAAGCTGGAAAAGTACGTTTAGAAGGAA
This sequence comes from Bacillus cereus group sp. MYBK14-1, assembly GCF_051916885.1. Taxonomy (NCBI): domain Bacteria; kingdom Bacillati; phylum Bacillota; class Bacilli; order Caryophanales; family Bacillaceae; genus Bacillus; species Bacillus cereus group sp. MYBK14-1. The sequence goes on from NZ_JBQAHM010000022.1 coordinate 21,747, forward strand.
AAGAATATATCGTAAAAGACGGAGATGTTATGCACTTCCGTTTTAACGTTTAATTTAATATTTCCTAGGAAAAATAAAGATATGAACTTGGCAAATATATTATATGTTTGCCAAGTTTTTTATGTATTGGTGAGTTGATTCATATAACTTACTATGATATAATCTAAACTCGTGAGTAATTACTATAAATTAATTGCTCCTTGCCCATTACGGGCCGTTTAGACCAAAAGGAGGTGAAAGTGTAATGAGAAAGTACGAAATTATGTACATCATTCGTCCTGGCGTTGAAGAAGAAGCTCAAAAAGCTTTAGTTGAACGTTTTGCAGGTGTTTTAACAAACAATGGTGCAGAAATCATTAACACGAAAGAGTGGGGTAAGCGTCGTTTAGCTTACGAAATCAACGACTTACGTGAAGGTTTCTACATGATCTTAAACGTGAAATCTAACGCAGAAGCGATTAACGAATTCGACCGTTTAGCTAAGATCAACGAAGACATCCTTCGTCATATCGTTGTTAAAGAAGAAGAAAAATAATTGATATATAAGGGAGAGTGGTTCGATTGATGAATCGTGTTATCCTCGTTGGTCGTTTAACTAAGGACCCTGACTTACGTTACACGCCCAATGGTGTCGCAGTAGCTACTTTTACGTTAGCTGTGAATCGCGCATTTGCCAATCAGCAAGGTGAGCGTGAAGCTGACTTTATTAATTGTGTAATATGGCGTAAACAAGCAGAAAACGTAGCAAATTATTTGAAAAAAGGTAGCTTAGCAGGCGTAGATGGGCGTCTTCAAACTCGTAATTACGAGGGACAAGATGGTAAACGTGTATACGTAACAGAAGTTCTTGCGGAAAGCGTGCAATTTTTAGAGCCGCGTAATGGCGGTGGGGAGCAACGTGGTTCATTTAATCAGCAACCATCAGGAGCTGGTTTCGGTAACCAAGGCTCTAACCCATTTGGTCAATCTAGTAATTCAGGTAACCAAGGTAACTCTGGATTTACGAAGAATGACGATCCATTTTCAAATGTAGGTCAACCGATCGACATTTCCGACGACGATTTACCGTTCTAATACAGTAAATTTGTTAGTTTTAACAAAGAATGGAGGGAAATAGACATGGCAGGACGCAAAGGTGGACGTGCGAAACGTCGTAAGGTGTGTTTCTTCACAGCTAACGGCATCACTCGCATTGACTATAAAGATGTTGATTTATTAAAACGTTTCGTTTCTGAGCGTGGTAAAATTTTACCTCGTCGTGTAACAGGAACAAGCGCAAAATACCAACGCAAACTTACAGTTGCAATTAAACGTGCTCGTCAAATGGCACTTTTACCATATGTTGGTGAATAATAGCGTATGAAATGCACAGTAGAGTCGGACTCTACTGTGCATTTTGCTATGCTTTTCTTTTTGAAAGAGAGGTTAAAATGTGAAACAAACAAAGTTTATTACAGAAGGTGCAGCATTATTAGCTATATATGCAATTTTATTGCTTATATCTATGTATGTTCCGATTTTGGGTACAGTTGTAACTTTTGCGTTGCCGTTACCATTTATACTATTAATGATAAGACATAAACTATCTAATGTGCTCGTGGTTTTTGTAGCAGCACTTTTTGTTACTATTATTGTGAGTCAACCGCTGAATTTAGTGAAGACAATTATGTTTGGATTGATAGGGATTGTTTTAGGATATATGTATAAAACAAGAAAAAAGCCAGTTGAAATCTTAATAGCGGGGACGCTTGCATACTTAATTGGTTTTGTACTTATTTATGTTGCGAGTATAAAGTTTTTCAACATAGATATAATGAAGCAAATGCAAAGTATGTTTAGTGAAAGTATGGCGAAAAGCGAAAAGATAGTAAGTGCTACAGGTATGCCGATTAGTAAGGAACAAAAAGAGCTACTTGCACAAATGAATGATATATTACAATCGTTACTTCCAAGTATACTTGTGCTAGTTTCAGTATGTTTTTCTTGGATTACAGTGATAATATCAGGTAGTGTTTTGAAAAAGTTAAAACATGAAGTTATATCTTGGCCTAAATTTAAAGATATACAATTACCAAAGAGTATCATTTGGTATTACGTTATATTTATTTTGTTAGCAACTTTTATAAAAGTAGAACCAACATCATATTTACATATGGTATTTTCTAACCTAAATGTCATATTTGCACTATTGCTTGTACTGCAAGGTCTGACATTTATCGCCTTTTTAGCGTATAGAAAAGGTTTTACTAAAGGGGTTCCTATTATTAGTTTTATTGCATGCATGTTTATTCCGATGCTGTTTCCTCTTGTGACAATCTTAGGTATAATTGACTTAGGGATTTCATTGCGTTCTAAAATAGGGGGATAAAATAATATTCCTTATACTATTTTAATCTGTTTAACTAACTGGAAGGTAAGTTAGTTTTACTTTATAGGAGTTGTATACATGCCTGAATTTGATAAGAAACAGTGGTTTTTATATCCTGTTTATGTATTGGCATTTTTTGTGTTTGTGCTCATTTCAATTCTCTGTTATTTTCATTTAATTATGGGTATAGCTGCTTTTGTCATTTTTTGTATCGTATTCTTTATCGTTATACGATTTGAACTTAATTTTCAAAGGAATTTCGAAAAGCATACGACAGATATGATTACAAGAGTAAAGAAAGTAAGTAATGAAGCATTTAACCAAATGCCGATTGGTATTTTGTTATACAATAAGGATTATGGGATTGATTGGGCAAATCCTTATTTATCTTCATGTCTGGGACAGCACGCATTAGCTGGATGGCACCTTTACGATGTATCAGAAACATTACTTCTTTTCATTAAAGGAGAAACTTCTGATGATATAGTCTCTTTAAATAATCGAAAGTTTCGCGTTTTTGTAAGGAAAGAAGAAAAGTTAATTTATTTCTTTGATGTAACGGAACAAACAGAAATCGAAAAGATGTACGAGGATCAAAGGACTGTTTTAGCTGTCATCTATTTGGATAATTATGATGAAGTTACACAAGGATTAGATGATCAATTACGTACGAATATAACAAGTCTTGTGACATCGCGACTAAATGAATGGGCACTTAAGTATGGTGCTTATTTAAAACGTGCATCTTCAGAAAGATTCTTCGTTGTGCTAAATGAAAGTATTTTGACGCAGATGGAGAAAGGGAAATTTAGCATTTTAGATCAGGTGCGTGAAGAAACATCTAAAAGGAATATACCACTTACATTAAGTGTGGGTGTCGGATCAGGTGATTTACCTTTATCAGAGCTTGGAGCAATGGCTCAATCTGGTTTAGATCTTGCGCTTGGGCGTGGGGGAGACCAAGTAGCTATTAAACAAGCGACAGGTAAAGTTAAGTTCTATGGAGGTAAGACAAATCCGGTTGAAAAACGTACCCGTGTACGCGCCAGGGTCATTTCGCATGCGTTAAAGGATTTAGTATTAGAAAGTAGTAATGTCATTATTATGGGGCATAGGGCTCCCGATATGGACGCAATTGGTGCTGCGATTGGTATTTTAAAAGTGGCTCAATTAAATGAGCGTAAAGGATATATTGTGTTAGATGAAAATGATTCCGATAAAGGAATTAAGCGTTTGATGGACAAAGTGAAACAAAATGAGGAGTTATGGTCTCATTTTATTACTCCAGAGCAAGCGATGGAATTTGCAAATGATGAGTCGTTACTTGTTGTTGTCGATACGCATAAACCTTCTATGGTGATGGAGCAAAAACTGTTACATAAAATTGAAAATGTAGTAGTTATTGATCATCATCGCCGTGGAGAAGATTTTATTGAAGACCCATTGCTAGTTTATATGGAACCATATGCTTCTTCAACGGCGGAATTGGTTACAGAATTACTTGAGTATCAACCTAAAAATTTAAAGATGACAATGTTAGAAGCGACGGCATTGTTAGCGGGTATTATTGTCGACACGAAAAGTTTCACATTCCGGACAGGGGCTCGTACATTTGATGCTGCTTCTTATTTACGCTCACATGGTGCAGATACTGTACTTGTACAAGAACTTTTAAAGGAAGATATGGATCAGTATTTACGGGTTGCAAAAGCTATAAAAAATGCGTACATTTATAAAAATGGAATTGCGATTGCTAAAGTTGATAGTGATGATTACTACGATCAAGTGCTTATTGCGCAATCGGCAGACACGTTATTAACGATGACAGGGATTATTGCATCATTTGTTGTTGCGAAACGTGACGAGAATCTCATTGGAATTAGCAGCAGGTCTTTAGGTGAAGTGAATGTGCAGCTAATTATGGAAAACTTAGGCGGTGGCGGGCATTTGACGAATGCAGCCACACAGATGAAAAATGTTACAGTAGATGAAGCTGAGGAGAAGCTTCGATTTGTTATTGATGACTATTTACAGGGAGGCACACAATCATGAAAGTAATTTTTCTAAAAGACGTAAAAGGTAAAGGTAAAAAAGGAGAAGTAAAAAACGTACCAGATGGCTATGCAAACAACTTCTTACTAAAACAAGGATTAGCTGCTGAAGCAACAAATAGCAGTATGAAAACTTTAGAAGCTCAAAAGCGTAAAGAAGAAAAAGATGCAGCAGCAGAGCTTGAAAATGCAAAAGAGTTAAAAGAGACTTTAGAGAAATTAACTGTAGAATTAAAGGCGAAATCTGGAGAAGGTGGCCGTTTATTTGGTTCTATCACAAGCAAACAAATCGTAGATGCAATGCAAAAATCACACAAGATTAAACTTGATAAACGTAAATTTGAAATGGACGATGCAATCCGCGCGTTAGGTTATACAAACGTTACTGTGAAATTGCATCCACAAGTAACAGCAACAGTAAAAGTTCATGTTAGTGAACAATAAAAATAAATTAAGCAAGGAGGATTGCGTATGAGTGATGTACTTGCTGATCGTACCCCTCCGCATAATATAGAGGCTGAGCAGGCGGTTTTAGGGGCCATATTGATTGATCAAGATGCGTTAACTTCAGCATCAGAGTTATTGGTACCTGATTCGTTCTATCGAACGAAACATCAAAAGATTTTTGAAGTCATGCTTGGGCTATCTGATAAGGGAGAGCCGATCGACTTAGTAATGATGACATCAGCAATGGCTGATCAAGGATTACTAGAAGAGGTTGGTGGGGTTTCTTACTTAGCAGAGTTAGCAGAAGTTGTGCCAACTGCAGCTAACGTAGAATATTACGCACGCATCATCGCTGAAAAGGCGCTTTTACGTCGTTTAATTCGCACGGCGACTCATATTGTATCGGATGGATACGAGAGAGAAGATGATGTGGATGGTCTTTTAAACGAGGCTGAGAAAAAAATATTAGAAGTATCCCATCAAACGAATGCAAAAGCATTCCAAAACATTAAAGATGTTCTTGTAGATGCTTATGACAAAATTGAACTTTTGCATAATCAAAAGGGTGAAGTTACTGGGATACCAACTGGGTTTACTGAATTAGATAAGATGACAGCAGGTTTCCAACGAAATGATTTAATTATCGTGGCAGCACGTCCATCAGTAGGGAAAACGGCATTTTCATTAAATATTGCACAAAACGTAGCGACGAAAACGGATGAAAATGTAGCGATTTTTAGTTTGGAGATGGGTGCTGATCAGCTTGTTATGCGTATGCTTTGTGCAGAAGGGAATATTGATGCACAAAGACTTCGTACTGGTTCATTAACTTCCGATGATTGGGCAAAATTAACAATGGCAATGGGGAGTCTCTCAAATGCTGGTATATATATTGATGATACGCCAGGTATTAAAGTAAATGAGATTCGAGCAAAATGCCGTAGATTAAAGCAAGAACAAGGTCTTGGTATGATTTTGATTGACTATTTGCAGCTTATTCAAGGAAGTGGGAAATCAGGAGAAAACCGTCAGCAGGAAGTATCTGAGATTTCTCGTACCTTAAAAGGGATTGCGCGTGAATTGCAAGTGCCTGTTATTGCTTTATCACAGTTATCTCGTGGTGTAGAATCTCGTCAAGATAAACGCCCGATGATGTCTGATATTCGTGAATCTGGAAGTATTGAGCAGGATGCTGATATTGTAGCTTTCCTATATCGTGAAGACTACTATGATCGAGAAACGGAAAACAAAAATACAATTGAAATTATTATTGCAAAACAACGTAACGGTCCAGTAGGTTCAGTGGAACTTGCATTCGTCAAAGAGTTCAATAAGTTCGTTAACTTAGAACGTCGTTTTGAGGATGGACATGCTCCACCGGCATAAAGGCAGTATAAAAAAGAAACACATTTCTTATAATAAGATGTGTTTCTTTTTTTTTTATAAGAAAGATAAGGCTTTCATAAGTTAAATATATAATTCTTACGAACGAAAATGTTTTTTTGTGAAAAAATGTTCGCTTTTCGGTTGACTTCTCTTTCGGTTTTGGTACAATTATATTGTTTGAATAGATCGTTTGAAAATTGCGGAGGTGCTTTAATAATGTCTTCAGTAGTAGTTGTAGGAACACAATGGGGCGACGAAGGAAAAGGTAAAATCACTGATTTTCTTTCTGAGCATGCGGAAGTAGTTGCAAGATATCAAGGTGGAAATAACGCGGGACATACAATTGTTTTCGGCGGAGTTAAATATAAATTACACTTAATTCCATCTGGTATTTTCTATAAAGAGAAAATTTGTGTAATCGGAAACGGATTAGTAGTAGATCCAAAAGCATTACTTGAAGAGTTAAAATACTTACACGATCGTGGTGTAAGTACTGATAATTTACGTGTAAGTAACCGTGCACATGTTATTTTACCTTACCACTTAAAACAAGATGAGTTAGAAGAAGCAAGTAAAGGTGATAACAAAATCGGTACAACGAAAAAAGGTATCGGTCCTGCATATATGGATAAAGCTGCTCGTATTGGTATTCGTATGGCTGATCTTTTAGACCGTGAAGCATTTAAAGAGAAGCTTGAGCGCAATTTAGTAGAAAAAAATCGTTTATTTGAAAAAATGTACGATACAGAAGGTTTCACTGTAGAAGAAATTTTCGAAGAGTACTTCGAGTACGGGCAACAAATCGCGCAATATGTATGTGATACGTCTGTTGTATTAAATGATGCATTAGATAATAATCACCGTGTATTATTTGAAGGTGCGCAAGGTGTTATGCTTGATATTGACCACGGTACGTACCCGTTCGTTACATCTTCTAACCCAATTGCTGGTGGTGTAACAGTTGGAACTGGAGTTGGTCCTGCGAAAGTTACTCGCGTTGTAGGTGTATGTAAAGCATATACAAGCCGCGTTGGTGATGGTCCATTCCCTACTGAGCTTCATGATGAAATTGGTCATCAAATTCGTGAAGTTGGTCGCGAGTATGGAACGACAACTGGTCGTCCACGCCGCGTAGGTTGGTTCGATAGCGTTGTTGTAAGACATGCACGTCGTGTTAGTGGTTTAACGGATCTATCATTAAATTCTATCGACGTTTTAACAGGTATTCCAACTCTTAAAATTTGTGTAGCTTACAAATACAATGGCGAAGTTATTGATGAAGTTCCAGCTAACTTAAACATTTTAGCGAAATGTGAGCCTGTATATGAAGAGCTTCCAGGTTGGGAAGAAGATATTACTGGTGTAAAATCATTAGATGAACTTCCTGAAAATGCACGAAAATACGTAGAACGTGTTTCTGAGTTAACAGGAATTCAAATATCTATGTTCTCAGTTGGACCAGATCGTAACCAAACAAATATTGTACGTAACGTATACGAAGCTTAATTAACATTTTTTGAAAAAAAACTCATGTCTGCATGAGTTTTTTTCTTATTCTTTTATAAAAAAACAAAAAAAGTATTGCAATAAATACAGAATACATGTTATGATACATCTTGTCGTCACGAAAATATGACGTTGGTGAGTATGAGCCATTAGCTCAGTTGGTAGAGCATCTGACTTTTAATCAGAGGGTCGAAGGTTCGAGTCCTTCATGGCTCACCATTTTATTTTTCGTGGCCCGTTGGTCAAGTGGTTAAGACACCGCCCTTTCACGGCGGTAACACGGGTTCGAATCCCGTACGGGTCATGTTTTTTTTTGCTTATTTTTGGTCCCGTGGTGTAGTGGTTAACATGCCTGCCTGTCACGCAGGAGATCGCCGGTTCGACCCCGGTCGGGACCGCCACTTTTGTTTATACCACCATTAGTGGTTTTATATATAGTTTTGGCTCGGTAGCTCAGTCGGTAGAGCAGAGGACTGAAAATCCTCGTGTCGGCGGTTCGATTCCGTCCCGAGCCACTCTCAGGATATTAAGTGGGCCCACTTAATATCCTTTTTATTTATGTAATTTTACAAAACTGAGTAGTTATTTTAAAATAGAACGAGGAGCCTCTAGCAGTTGAAGCTAGAGGTTTTTCTATAGATCGTATAGGATGCCGTGTAAAAGTGGATCATACATGAGTCTATGAGAATAGAGGAGAAAATACTTAAACAAAGGATGCGGTCATATAGGACATACTATGTAAACATCAATATGTTTAGGGATTATTGACCATATTTTTATAAGGAGGAAATAGACGATGATGGGAAAGAAAATTTTAGTAGTTGATGATGAAAAGCCGATTGCAGATATTTTGAAGTTTAACCTAGAAAAAGAAGGTTTTGAAATAGTAATGGCGCATGATGGTGATGAAGCAATTGAAAAGGCTAATGAAGAGCAACCAGATATGGTTTTATTAGATATTATGCTACCAGGTAAAGATGGCTTAGAGGTTTGCCGTGAAATACGTAAAAGCTCAGAAATGCCGATTATTATGCTTACAGCAAAGGACTCTGAGATTGATAAAGTATTAGGGCTCGAGCTTGGGGCAGATGATTATGTAACGAAGCCATTTAGTACGAGGGAATTACTTGCTCGTGTGAAGGCGAATTTACGCCGCCATCAACAAGGTGGTGCTGCGGAAAAAGAAGAAAATACAGAAATGGTTATTGGACCAATTGTGATTAATCCAAATGCATATAGTGTAACGAAGCGCGAGGAAAATATCGAGCTTACACATCGTGAATTTGAGTTGCTACATTATTTAGCGAAACATTTAGGACAAGTTATGACACGCGAACATTTATTACAAACAGTTTGGGGTTATGACTATTTTGGAGATGTGCGCACAGTAGACGTTACAGTACGTCGTTTGCGTGAAAAAATTGAAGATAATCCAAGCCATCCTACTTTAATTGTAACTAGACGTGGAGTAGGGTATTACTTGCGTGACCCAGAGCAGGAATAGTATATGAAGAAAGTTGGTTTTTTTCAATCTATTCATTTAAAATTTGTGCTTATATATATGCTATTAATATTAATAGCGATGCAAGTTATTGGAGTATATTTCGTAAGGGAATTAGAGAAGAGCTTAGTACAAGGTTTTAGGGATTCTTTAACGCAGCAAACAAACTTATTATCATATAATTTGAAGCAAGAGTTTAAAAAAAGTTATACAAAAGCAGAAACAGAGTCAACAGATGAAACGATTAAAACTTCAATTCGAAAATTTGCCTCTGATCAGAAGAAAGTTATACAAGAGGTAAGTGTATTTGATTCGCACAGAAAGTTACTGGCTATTTCAGATGAATCAAAGCAGAATAAGGTGAATCGAACATCAACTGATATAGCTGTTCAGCGAGTGTTAGTACAAAAAAAGCCGGAAGTGAAAATTGAGAAGGATGGTAGTACAGGTCATCGTGTTCAAGTTATGCTTACTCCGATTCTAGATGATAACGGTAAGGATGCGCTTGGTGTTATTTACATTGTGGCATCTATGGAAGATGTATATAAACAAATGAAGGATATAAATCAAATTTTTGCTACGGGAACAGTAATTGCTTTATTAGTAACGGCCGTACTTGGGATTTTATTGGCTCAAACAATTACAAGACCAATTTCAGATATGCGGAGACAAGCAATCGAAATGGCAAAAGGAAATTATTCGAGAAAAGTAAAAGTGCATAGCCATGATGAAATTGGACAACTGGCATTATCCTTCAATAATTTATCAAAAAAATTACAACAAGCTCGTTCTTCTACAGAAAGTGAAAGGCGTAAATTATCATCTGTTTTATCACATATGACAGATGGAGTAATTGCTACTGACCGAAAAGGGGATATTATTTTACTAAATGATCCTGCGGAAAAGATGTTAAATGTTTCTCGTGAAACAGCGCTCGATCAATCTGTTTTAGAGGTATTAGGGATACAGGAAGAATTTACGCTCGATCATTTATATGAAGAGCCAGATTCTGTTTTATTAGATTTTAGTACGAGAAACGAACCATATATTTTACGTGCTAGTTTCTCTGTTATTCAAAAAGAAACAGGGAAGGCAAACGGCTTAATTGCTGTACTATATGATGTAACAGAGCAGGAGCGTATAGAACGGGAACGCCGTGAGTTTGTGGCGAATGTCTCTCATGAATTAAGGACGCCATTAACGACGATGCGCAGTTATTTAGAGGCACTTACAGATGGAGCATGGCAGGATCCAAATATTGCACCACAATTTTTAACGGTTACACAAGAAGAAACAGAAAGAATGATTAGACTTGTAAATGCGTTGTTACAGCTATCTAAACTTGATAGTACAGAGCATCGTTTAATGAAAGAATGGGTCGACTTTACTGATTTCTTTAATAATATTATTGATCGCTTTGAAATGTCTAAAGAGCAAAATGTAAGTTTCAAACGATCTTTCTCTAAGAAATCTAGATTTATTGATATGGATACTGACAAAATTACTCAAGTGCTGTATAACATTATTTCTAACGCATTAAAGTATTCACCAGAAGGTGGAACAGTAACATATCGTTTACGTGATCGCGGTGATTTATTAGAAATTAGTGTAAGTGACCAAGGAATGGGTATTCCAAAAGAAAACGTTGATAAAATCTTTGAACGTTTTTATCGCGTAGATAAAGCTCGTTCAAGACAAATGGGTGGTACTGGGCTTGGATTAGCAATTGCAAAAGAAATGATTGAGGCACATGGTGGCTCTATTTGGGCGAAGAGTGAAGAAGGAAAAGGGACAACTATTTATTTCACGTTACCAATGGCAGCAGATGAAGAGGACGATTGGGAATGAGTATGGAAAACTTTAAAACAATAGTTTTAATTAACCTAGTTGTAATTAGCCTATTTCTTACTTTTAACCTATGGACGTATGTGCCAGATTCTACATCCATGCAAAACGCGAAATTTGTGCAGGGAAATGAAGGAATGAACCAAACTAAAATTTCCGATGTTGTCCGTCCTACTTCTATCATCGTGCATAAAGATAAAAATCATTATGGGAGCAGAAGAGAGGCAGATATAGAATCAATCTATAAGCCTCTGGAAGTAGGGGAACTACATGATTTTAAAGAGATATCAATCACTAAGGGTGATTTCCTTTCATATGTGCATGGTGAAGGGAAAGTTGAACTTGTTTTCCCTACCGATATCCCATTTGATGCAGTAAAATCCATGTTTAACATGAAAGAGAAGAGTACAGATAAGCCTAAACATTTTAACCGTATTCTCCTCGATCCTTCTCGAAGTAAGGATCAAGAAATTAAAATTAACTTTGTTTCTGATGGTGATAACTTTAAAATATACGAGGCAAAATTAAGTGGCGTGTATTTAAAAGATATTGTAAATGCCCAAAATCAATTTATAGTATCAGCAAAGCCTTATTTTGATTATCAACTTAATGATATGAAAAAGTTATTTTTACCAGATGGAACGACAGAGTTAAACAATATAACATATATTTCATCTAATTTAGCAGTTGATACGTTTAAGAATGCTCTGTTTAGTGATCCTCGTTATTTAAGTCCGATTACCGAGATGTCGAAAGAAACATTTACAGATGGTATTAGATCCATGGAAATTGAAAACGATCGTCACATGCTAAAGTATAAAAACTCTTCTGTCTTAACTGAGAAAACGATAGATAATTTAATGCTTTTACAAAAAAGCTTTGAATTCGTAAGTGGTCACAGTGGAAGTTTGGATTCATATCGTTTGGACTATATGAATAAAGGAGAGACAGTATTTCGTTTAAATGAAGATGGATATTCAGTATTCAATGAAGATGGATTAGCTGAATTGAGACAAATATGGGGATCAGAAGAAGTAATGGAATATGAAAGACCGTTGCTGTCTTTAAATACTAAAGGTATAGAACAGAAGGTTACTCTTCCGTCAGGGCATGTTGTAATAGCATCCCTAGAAAATAATCCAGAGATAAAGAAACAAGTAATTAAGGATATTGGTATTGGATACAAGTTATCACTAGATGGACAAGTAGTTCGATTACAACCAATTTGGTATGTAAAGCTTGTTGAAGATGAAACAGGTAAACAGAAAATCTATGAGTGGAGTGAGGGAGGACTAAATGGATTGGGATCGGATTAAAACCATATTTATTGTGACCTTTTTTGTTTTGGACCTCTTTCTCATTTTCCAATTCATTCAAAAGCAAGATAGTAATCAATTGGAGCTTATTGCAGAAACAAAGATAGATCAAGAATTAAAAGCAAACAAAATTACGATGGGAAATATCCCTAAAGAACCGAAAAAAGAGTCATTTATTAGAGCAGAAAATAAAGCTTTTAAAGAAGAAGATATACAGTCTTTGAAAAATCAAACGGTGCATATACAAAATATGTACAAGATAGAAAGTAAGCTAAAAGAGCCTTTTTTAAATACGAAATCATTATCAAAAGATAAGTATAATGAATTTTTGAAGAACTATGTATTGGATGGACAAAAGTATGAATTTGGAGCGGTGAAAGACTCTAAAATTTATTTCTTCCAAAAATATAAAGATAAGCCTATTTTCTATAATAATCAGGCGATGATTGTTGTGGAATTAAATGAAAAAAATGAACTTGTTTCATATACGCAGACAATGCTAACTGATTTAAAAGAAATGGGCGAAGGTGAAAAAACGAAAGAGCAAGAAATTATTACGGCTCAAACAGCTTTAGAAAATTTGTATTTAAAAAATAAAATTCATGGAAATACGCATGTTAAAGAAGCGCAAATTGGTTATGCCACTCTTACCGCATCTACTTCTAATAACCAAGTACTGGCTCCAACGTGGAATTTGAAAACGGAGCAGAAGCAGGACTTCTTTGTGAATGCAATTGAAGGACAAGTTATGGAATTAGGAGAAAAGGAAAATCAAGTGGTTGATGAACATACTGGAGTGAGAAAGAATGGGGTTGCATTTTAGCGTACTTGCAAGTGGAAGTACAGGAAATATGCTATACGTAGGAACCGATGAAAAAAAATTACTAGTCGACGCAGGTTTAAGTGGTAAAGCAACAGAGGCTTTATTTAAACAAGCAGAACTGAATATAAATGATGTATCAGGTATTCTTGTAACGCATGAGCATAGTGATCATATTAAAGGTTTAGGTGTACTGGCACGTAAATATGATTTACCTGTTTATGCGAATGAGAAAACATGGAATGCAATGGAACATTTAATAGGAAATATCCCAACTGAACAAAAGTTTATTTTCTCAGTTGGTGATGTGAAAACCTTTGGTGATATTGAAGTCGAGTCATTTGGAGTTTCTCATGATGCGGCAGAACCGATGTTTTATGCTTTCCATAACAATAATAGGAAGTTAGCGCTTATTACAGATACGGGATACGTAAGTGACCGTATGAAAGGCGTTATTAAGGGAGCTAATGCTTTCGTATTTGAAAGTAATCATGATGTAGAAATGCTTCGTATGGGACGTTATCCATGGAGCATTAAACGACGTATTTTAAGTGACGTTGGGCATGTTTGTAATGAGGATGCTGCATTAGCGATGGCAGATGTAATTACAGATGAGACAAAGCATATTTATTTAGCCCATTTAAGCTTAGATAATAACATGAAAGAACTAGCGCGTATGTCAGTATCACAAGTACTAGAGGAAAAAGGATTTGGAGTGGGTGAATCCTTTGAAATTCACGATACAGATCCAAAAATGCCTACAAAAATTCAATACGTATAATTCTTCATTTTAGTAAACAATAAAGGTGAATATAGTTGTTTTCAGGAAGATAGGTGAACAAATATGTCCTTTATTGATGAAGAAAATTATCGTATGAAACGTGCAGGAAAAAAGAAGCACAAAGGTATAGTTCTTTCTAGTATAGCGGGAACAATTGTAGGAGCTTCTTTATTCGCGTTTGGAGCGCCTTTATTTTCAAATTCTGCTGATACGCTTCCGCAAGCTGAAGCAAGCGGAAGTAATATGGCCGAAACTCAAGGGATTAAACAGATTAGCTTTGTAGATGCTGTTGATCGTGCATCTGAAGCTGTTGTGGGTGTTATTAACATTCAACGAGATAACTTTTCAGAGGCAGATTCAGAGGCCGGTACAGGATCAGGAGTAATTTATAAAAAGACAGATGGTCAAGCTTATATTGTAACGAATAATCATGTTGTAGCTGGAGCGAATCGTATTGAAGTAAGTCTAAGTGACGGTAAGAAGGTTCCTGGAAAAGTATTAGGAACCGATGTAGTCACAGACTTAGCTGTATTAGAAATAGATGCAAAGCATGTGAAAAAAATAATTGAAATTGGCGATTCTAATACTGTTCGCAGAGGAGAGCCAGTTATTGCGATTGGAAACCCGCTTGGACTGCAATTTTCTGGAACAGTTACACAAGGTATTATTTCAGCTAATGAACGTATTGTCCCTGTAGATTTAGATCAAGATGGACATTATGATTGGCAAGTAGAAGTGTTACAAACAGATGCAGCGATTAATCCGGGGAATAGTGGCGGTGCGCTTGTAAATGCAGCAGGACAATTAATTGGTATTAATTCAATGAAAATTGCTGCAAAAGAAGTAGAAGGAATCGGCCTTGCTATTCCGGTGACTAGAGCTGTTCCGATTATGAATGAACTTGAGAAGTATGGAAAAGTAAGAAGACCATATGTTGGGATTGAACTTAGGTCATTAAATGAAATTCCAAACTATTATTGGTCAAAAACATTACATTTACCAGGTACTGTAACAGAGGGAGTTTGTATTTTGGATGTGAAAAGTCCTTCGCCAGGTGCGGATGCTGGTTTAAGAGAACATGATGTTATTGTGGCGGTAGATGGAAAACCGATTCGCGATATTATTGGATTCCGTACGGCCTTATATGATAAGGAAATTAATGATAAAATGACTCTTACGTTTTATCGTGGCACAAAAAGAGTAACAACAACAGTGAAATTAGGCATTCAAAAGTATTAAAAACAGGAGGGCCTACCTCCTGTTTTCTATTGTAGAAAAGTGAGGTGAAGAAAATGAATTTACCTTGTTGTTTAGAGCATGTTGAATTAGCGTTAGATATTATTGTGGATGAGTGTGAAGTTGCGCCAGTTATCAACAATGTGGATAACTCGGAAAAAGAGAAAAAAACATGTGAATTTTGTCAAAATGAGGCGACATATGTTGTATCGAACACAGATTCTCACACAATATGTGGGTAGTATTTGTGGATATGTGGATAAGTTTTGTGGATAACATGTTTGTAAGGTGGAGGATACGTGTGAATATCTCGATTATTTCAATTGGGAAATTAAAAGAAAAATATTTGAAACAAGGTATAGCAGAATACTTAAAACGATTATCTGCATACGCAAAAGTAGAAGTAATTGAATTGCCTGATGAAAAGGCGCCAGAAAATTTAAGTGAAGCAGAAATGTTAATTGTAAAGGAAAAAGAAGGTATACGTATACTGGATAAAATTTCTGATGACACACATGTGATTGCATTAGCTATAGAAGGAAAGCAAAAGTCATCAGAAGAATTCGCGATAAGTCTAGATCGCCTTGCTACATACGGAAAGAGTAAAGTCGCATTTGTAATTGGTGGATCACTTGGACTAAGCTCAGAAGTGATGAAGCGTTCAAATGAATCACTTTCTTTTTCAAAGATGACATTACCACACCAATTAATGCGATTAGTGTTGCTTGAGCAAGTGTATAGAGCGTTTCGGATTAATCGTGGGGAACCGTATCATAAGTAATGTATTCTATATAAAACACTGATATTATCATATTTATTTTATTATGCCTATAACTGGAGGCTATGTGAATGGTAAGTGATCAGACGAGATATTCTAGGCTCGCGAATATAACAAAAATAATAAATACGAAATTAGAACTACGTGACGTATTGCAGCGTGTGACAATGGCGATATCAGAGGAGATTGTTAGGTGCGACGCTGTTGGAATTTATTTACCCCAGGAAGATGGAACATTTAGAGGGTTTGCAGGAAAACCAGAGACTATAAATGGTGTAACGCTCGATACTCAAGTAATTGATCCTGAAATAGACTTACTGGCAAAAGAAGTTATTGAAACGAAAAGAACCATCTATATTCCTGATACCTCAAAGGATCATCGACCAGATCCGAGACCGGTTAATGCATTCAAAATTAAGTCCTTATTAGCTCTGCCTATCTCATTTGGGCAAGAGTTATTTGGTCTGGTTTTTTTATTTGATTATGGAATTCCGATGAACTTAACAGATTCAGAAATTCAAAGTGTTGAAGCTTATGTAAATATGGCTGCGGTTGCAATTCAAAACGCAAATAATTTAAAACAAAAGGAAAACCTTATTGCTGAGAAACAACTGTTACTAAATGTTACACGTGATTTATCGATGTGTTCCTCGATACAGGAGAGTTTTGATAAATGCTTTTTTTACCTAGAACAGATTTTAGAGAGTAAAAATATGACTGCTCATCTTCTAGATCCGCTAGACAAAACAACAATTAAAACAACGAAATTAAGTAAGGACTGTCATTGGACAGAAGCGGATTGGACAGAGAAAAGCTATGAAGCCAAGATCCAAGAGGTTATTCAAACAAAAAATATAGATAGTAAGGGTCTATTGATGATTCCATTGGTTTCAATGGGAGAAGTATTAGGGGTAATCATCGTTGGCAAAGAAGGAAAAGCTCACAATTATGATGATTCCCAACTTCAACTAGCAAAATCTATCGTTGATGCCACAGCCCCTACGTTTTCGAATTTGTTGTATATGGATCAACTAGAGAGCATAGTGGAAGAGCGAACGAGAGAGCTAGCTGCTGCTAATGAAAAAGTTACAAGTGTGATTGAATGTATTACGGATGGATTTTTTATTTTAAATAATAAATGGGAATTTACGTACGTAAATAAGCACCAATATTTTCCGAAAAGAAAAACAGCAAAAGATGTATTAGGAAAGAATATATGGAATGTTTTCCCGAGTGAAATTGAAACAGTTATGTATAAGGAATTTCATCGTGCGATGTCAGAGCGAACTACAGTTCATTTCGAATTTCTTTCTACTGCAGATGAATATTGGCACGAAGTTATTGCATACCCATATGATGATGGTATTTGTTGTATTTTTAAAAACATAACGGAAAAAAAGAAATATGAACAGGAATTGAAAAGATTATCCAATATAGATTTAATAGGGCAAATGGCAGCAGGTATCAGCCATGAAATTAGAAATCCAATGACAACAGTACTGGGATTTTTACAGTTATTAAAAGAAGAGAATACCTATGAGAAACATAATAAGTACTTTCATTTAATGATTGAAGAACTTAACCGTGCCAATTCTATTATTACTGAATTTCTCTCAATGGGTAATACAAGGAAATTGGATTTGCAGATGTTAGATTTAAATTCAATTATCCGCGATATTATTCCTTTAATAAAGATTGATACGTACAATCAAAATAAATATATTCAAGTCGATACAAATGACATTCCAGAATTACTTTTAAATCGTAATGAGATACGGCAATTATTAATGAATCTATATCGTAATGGCTTAGAAGCGATGAATACAGGGAAAGTTCTAACCATTAGCACTTACAAGGAAGGTCAAAATTGTGTGGTGCTTGCAGTGCGGGATCAAGGAAAAGGTATCAGGCCTGAAGTATTAGAGAAACTGGGTACGCCGTTTTACACGACCAAAGATAATGGAACTGGATTGGGGTTAGGTGTATGTTATGCCATTGCTGCCCGCCATAATGCAAAAATAGAAATTCAAACAGGATCGGAAGGCACTACCTTTTTTGTTAAATTTAATTATGAAAATAATAAAAAATAACCTTATTTAGAATAGTTACGATGAGCCGTATCATAAATAAATTTATTCTTTGTATATAAAAGGATAAAAAGACCATTGGACAAAAATTACCGATGGTCTTTTAAATATTATTAGATGGTGTGTAGATTTCCTAAAATAAGTATGTTTCTATTTCCATAAAAATATGCTGTAATATGAAGAGGAAAAAGTATAAGTAGTTAGAGAAGTGAGGAATTAAAGGTGAAGAAGTTTAAGAAGTTTTACTTGGAGATTACGAGTGTATGTAATCTTGCGTGTAGCTTTTGTCCGCCGACGGAAAGGCAGAAGCAATTCATTTCTGTGGAGGATTTTGCTAAAAGATTAGACCAAATTAAACCTCACACAGACTACATTTATTTGCACGTGAAGGGTGAGCCGTTGCTCCATCCGAAAATAGATCAACTATTAGACTTAAGTCATGAAAAAGGATTTAAAGTTAATATTACAACGAACGGAACGTTAATTAATAAGAGAAGACATAGGCTGTTAAATAAGCCTGCGTTAAGACAAATGAATTTTTCACTGCATAGTTTTGATGGACATCCAGGTTCGCAAGATAAAGAGGGCTATGTAAGGAGTATACTTTCCTTCATTAGGGAAGCGACAAGTCAATCAGATTTAATTGTATCGTTAAGGTTATGGAATTTAACTCAGGATAATAAAACAAATGCTGAAATCCAGAAAAATAGAGAGTTATTATCTATAATTGAAAATGAATTTGATCTAGCTTATCAAATTGAAGAGAAGCTTACACCAGGAAAAGGTATAAAAATTGCAGAACGTGTCTTTATTAATCAAGACTATGAATTCCAGTGGCCAGCATTACATGAGGAAGAGGATGATGGGAAAGGATTCTGTCATGGACTTCGTAATCAAGCGGGTATTTTAGCGGATGGAACAGTTATTCCTTGTTGTTTAGATGGTGAAGGGATTATTAACCTTGGGAATATTAATAATGATTCATTTTCTAACATTATTGAAGGTGAAAGGGCAACAAACATTGTCGATGGATTTTCGAAAAGAGTTGCGGTTGAAGAACTTTGCAGGAAATGTGGATATCGCAAACGTTTTGGGAAGTAAATATGAAATAAGCCCTCATTAAAGCGAGGGCTTATTTTTTTATTCTTGATAAGAATGCTCTAATTCATCAATTAATGAACCAACGTAAGAAACAGCTTTACGGATTGCATCTGGTTTTGACATATCTACTCCGGCATGTTTCATTAGTTCAAGTGGTTTCATTGTACCACCAGCACGAAGCACATCTAACCAGCGATCAATAGCAGGTTGTCCTTCCTCTTTAATCATTTGAGCTACTGCAGTGGATGCAGTGAGGCCTGCGGAATATGTATAAGCATATAGACCCATATAATAATGAGGCTGACGCATCCAAGTTAAGCCCGCACCTTCATCGATTTCTACAGAATCTCCCCAGAATGTCGAAAGGACATTTGTTTTAATTTCAGTTAAAGTTGTAGCTGTAAGGGCCTGTCCTTTTTCTGCTAGAGCATATACTCTACGTTGATATTCACCCTCAAGTAAATGAGTAACAAAGTTGTGATAATATGTGCCAAGTAGTTGTAGAATGACCCATCTGCGCATTCTCTTATCGTCAGTAGTCGCTAGTAAATGCTGAGCTAATAGTAATTCATTCATGGTTGATGGTGCTTCAACAAAGTACATAGATGGGCGTACGTTCATGATACGTTGGTTTTTATTTGCTAAATAGAAATGACCAGCATGTCCAAATTCATGTGCTAATGTAAAGCATCCACGCATCGTATTTTGCCATGTAATTAAAATATAGGGATGAGAGCCGTATGGACTTGAGCAAAATGCCCCTGTTGATTTGCCTACGTTATCTGCAAGATCTACCCATCTTTCTTTGAATCCTTTTTGGATTATGGAACTATATTCATCGCCTAATACTTTTAAAGAATCTTGAATGAGCGTGCCTGCTTCTTCATAAGTAATCGCCGGATTAAATTCGGGATCTAAAGGTGCATGTAAGTCGCAGAAAAGCATTTGATCGAGTCCTAATACTCTCTTTTTTAAATCTGCAAAACGGCGCATATGAGGTGCTAGTTCTTTATAAATAATATCAAGTTGGTTGTTATACATTTCAAGTGGAACCTTTTGTGGTTCTAATAGCATATGAGTAACGGATTCATATTTACGTAAACGAGAAAGTGTTACTTGTTTTTTTACTTCAGTAGCATATGTTGTGGCAATTGTATTTTTATATCGTTTTAGTGTGGAAACAAATGATGAATATGCTTTTCGACGTATATATGTGCTTGGAGAAAATTCATATTTGCTTTCAAATAATGAGAATGAAACAGGAAGTTCGTTTCCTTGTTCGTCTTGTATAGAAGTGAAATCCATATCGGCCAATTTAGTCATGCCGTAAATTTTGTATGGAGAACTATGAACTTCGCCAAGTGCAGCAAGTGCTTCTTCTGTTTCAGGAGAGAGTGTGTGCTGTCTTTTTTGTAGTATCTCTAGTAAAGATTTACGGAAAGGTTCGAGTTTTGTTTCTTCAGTTAAACATCTTTCAATTGTTCCTTCGTCGAATGAGAGGATTTCATTATGAATAAAGGATAGTGCAGTATGTACTTTCGTCCATAAAGCAGAAATTTTGGAAGAGTTCGCTTGAATACTTGGATTTGTACGATCAGTAGCTTCTTTTAAATTTGCATATGAGTACAGTTTTGTTAACGTCATTAAAAGCTCTTCTTCTAAAAGTAGGCAATTTAATAAAGTGTGGGAGCTAGTATGTAAATGCCCTTTAAATGAATCAAGTTTCTGTATATCATTTTCCAATGCGTTTAATGCAGTATGCCATTCGACATCAGAATTATACAAATCGGATAAATCCCATGTTAGTTCAGCGGGTACCTCTGCGCGATTAAGGCGATTTTCTATTACATTTTTCAAGTCGTATCTCCCCCTTATTAAGACTATCTAAACACATAATACTAGAAAATTCAGTTAAATTAAAATGTTTTACATTTTCATATACAAAAAAGAAGGACAAGCATGAAAATGCTTGTCCTTCGAGTTAATTTAAGAATTAATATACTTTGTCACCATTGAAAATCGAGTTTTTCACGACAACATAATCTACAGTACGAATAGCGTCTAATTTTGTTCCGCCAGCGTAAGAGATAGAAGATTGAAGATCTTGTTCCATTTCGATTAACGTATCTTCTAAAGAACCTTTATGCTCAACGAACATTTTCTTACCTTCAACGTTTTTCTTCTCACCCTTTTGGAATTCAGAAGCAGAACCGAAGTATTCTTTATAAAGTTTTCCATCTCTTTCAATTGTTTCCCCTGGAGACTCTTCGTGACCAGCGAATAGAGAACCGATCATGACCATAGTTGCCCCAAAGCGAATAGATTTAGCTACGTCGCCGTGTGTACGAATACCACCATCAGCGATAATTGGCTTACTTGCAGCTTTTGCACACCAGCGAAGTGCAGCTAGCTGCCAACCACCAGTTCCGAAGCCTGTTTTAATTTTAGTAATACAAACTTTACCAGGTCCAATACCAACTTTTGTTGCATCGGCACCAGCATTTTCTAATTCTCTTACCGCTTCTGGAGTTCCAACGTTTCCAGCAATAACGAAGCTCTCTGGTAAATGTTTTTTAATATGTTGAATCATGTTAATCACAGCATTAGAATGACCGTGTGCGATATCAATCGTGATATATTCAGGTGTAAGTTGCTCAGCAGCTAATTGTTGTACGAATTCATATTCGTCCTCTTTTACACCAACGCTGATAGAAGCGATTAATCCACGTGATTGCATATCTCTAATGAATGAGATTCGTTTCTCTGGTTGGAAACGATGCATGATATAAAAGTAGTTGTTCTCAGCTAAATAAGTTGCAATTCTTTCATCAATAATCGTTTGCATATTTGCAGGCACGACAGGTAATTTAAATTTATGTTTTCCTAAAGTGACAGTTGTATCACATTCAGAGCGGCTATTTACAATACATTTTGCAGGAATTAATTGAATATCTTCATAGTCGAATACGTTTTCCATCATTTACACCCCTAAAATACGAATATTTTATTTTTATTAATCAAAAATGTTCGTCCATAGGATAATTTACATTATTTTTATTAAGAAGTCAAAGGATTTCTTAACATTTTTTGAAAAAATAGATTTTATACCTGAAAAACAACGTTAAAAACGAATTTAAAACGTTTTTTAAATTATATTGTTCGTTTATAGGAAGGGTTGAAAAATTAAGATAATTATAGAAGGTTGTATGTATTCTTTTTATTTTTTTGATTGGATGTAGGATACTATAAAAAGGTTAATGCTAACAATACGAGCAAAAGATGTTATCAAGTAGTTGAACAATATATGAAATGAAAAGGTTTATTTCTATATAAAAAGATGAATCTGGCATGATTCACCTTTTATGTGAGGTTTCAAGTATAATAAGTAGGGTGATAGTAACGTATACAAAAGATAAAAAAGAAAATAATACAGAATAAAATGAGGTTAATATATGAGCAAAAAAAGTTTTTCTGATTATAAATTAAGTAAGGAAATTGTAAGGGCACTTACTGGGTTAGGGTATGATCATCCAACAGAAGTACAAGGTGAGGTTATTCCAGTTGCATTACAAAAGAAGGATCTTGTTGTGAAGTCCCAGACTGGAAGTGGAAAAACAGCTTCATTTGGTATTCCACTTTGTGAAATGGTGGAGTGGGAAGAGAATAAACCACAAGCATTAGTTTTAACACCAACGAGAGAGCTTGCGGTACAGGTAAAAGAAGATATTACAAATATAGGTCGATTCAAAAGGATTAAGGCTGCGGCAGTTTATGGGAAATCTCCATTTGCACGTCAAAAATTAGAATTAAAGCAAAAGACACATATTGTAGTTGGGACTCCTGGTCGTGTGTTGGATCATATTGAGAAGGGTACCCTTTCTTTAGAGTGTTTGAAGTATTTAGTTATTGATGAAGCAGATGAGATGCTAAATATGGGCTTTATCGATCAAGTAGAGGCAATTATTGATGAATTACCTACAAAAAGAATGACGATGTTATTTTCAGCAACACTTCCAGAAGATGTTGAGAAATTGTCTCGTACATATATGAATTCACCAACTCATATTGAAATTAAAGCGGCTGGGATTACGACGGATAAAATTGAACATACTCTTTTTGAGGTGATAGAAGACGAGAAGCTTTCACTACTTAAAGATGTAACAACGATTGAGAATCCTGATAGCTGTATTATTTTTTGCCGTACACAAGAAAATGTAGATCATGTATATAGACAATTAAAACGAGCTAACTATCCCTGTGACAAAATACATGGTGGTATGGTACAAGAAGATCGTTTTGAAGTCATGGATGATTTTAGAAAAGGAAAATTCCGCTATTTAGTAGCAACAGATGTAGCTGCGAGAGGAATTGATATTGATAATATTACACATGTTATTAATTATGATATTCCACTTGAAAAAGAAAGCTATGTACATCGTACTGGAAGAACGGGACGAGCTGGAAATAGTGGAAAAGCTATTACATTTATAACACCATATGAAAATAGATTTTTAGAAGAGATTGAGGAGTATATTGGATTTGAAATTCCAAAGGCAATTGGACCTTCAAAAGAAGAAGTTATGAAAGAGAAAGCTGCATTTGAAGAAAAGATACATGCTAAACCAATTATAAAGAAAGATAAAAATGCAGACATCAACAAAGGCATTATGAAGCTGTACTTTAATGGCGGGAAGAAAAAGAAAATTAGGGCGGTAGATTTCGTCGGTACAATTGCTAAAATTAAAGGTGTTACAGCAGAAGATATAGGTATTATTACGATACAAGATAATGTTTCTTATGTTGAAATATTAAATGGAAAAGGACCACTCGTCTTGAAAGTCATGAAGACTACAACGATTAAAGGGAAACAACTAAAAGTTCATGAAGCAATTAAGTAAATAAAAAACTATCCACTTTAATAGGTGGATAGTTTTTTATTTATGATTCTTTTAAATCATCCACTAGTTGCTCCGCTAAACGTCTATACATATTACTCATAGTCACGAAGGATGTTAGTAGTAGAAATTTTTCTAGCTTTGTATCTTCTAAGGAAGAAATCTCATTTACTTCTGTAACACGGTTATTTACGTCTTGTTTAAAGCTTTCGACATTGCTTTCAGTAAGAGCAAGATAATTTTTGTATAACGTATTTAATTCGAATGAATCATCATTTAATAAGGAGTCATTTATAGTTTCTAATGAACTTTTTATGTCGTTAATGGAGAGAGCTCCCTTTAATTGATAAATTAGGCTAATTAAAATCATATGCTCTTTTGAATACTTTTTATTTTTGATGGGGATGAATAGTTTTCCTTTTGCGTAATTATTAATCATGGTTTTGGTTAATACTTTTTCATCATCAGTTCTCGTTGTATCTGCATAAGTATTCTCAAATAGTTGAACAACTTGATCTACATATAAGTCAACATTTGGAATATCCTCAAGTTTAATGTTTTTTTCTAAATGCAATGTCTCAAGTAATTCATTTATATTTTCCACGTAGAATCCCTCACTTTTATAACTTAGTGGAACTTAATGTTTAATATATCTTTAAATATGGTATTACGAAACAAATGAATTGTAAATGTTGACCTTAAAAAGAAATGTGTATATAATTACATGTAGTTATCAAAACTACATGTAATTATATGAGGAGTGTTATTATGAATGCTTATGTAAGGGAACCGGTTAATGCATTTACTCACTTAGGTGGAGCAATATTATCATTTATTGCCTTATTAGCTATGCTTGTGAAAGTTTCTATCAAGATGCCATCATTTGCTGCAATTACAGCTGTTATTTTGTTTGGTATTGGAATGATGGTCCTTTATACGGCGTCAGCTGTGTATCATAGTGTTGTGGCCAATGAACGTGTTATTTACTTCTTTAGGAAGCTAGATCATTCTATGATTTTTATATTAATTGCAGGTACATATGCACCCTTTTGCTTAATTACATTAAATTCAGCAAGTGGTTTACTATTATTTTGTTTAGTCTATGCAACTGCGATTTGTGGCATTGTATTTAAAATGTTTTGGTTTAATTGTCCAAGATGGTTATCGACAGCAATTTATATTACGATGGGTTGGTTAATTGTGTTATTCTTTGCACCGTTAGCTGAGAATTTAAGTACAGGAGGCATTATTTTCTTAGTACTTGGGGGCATTTTTTATACAATTGGTGGATTTATTTATGGAACAAAGCCAAAATGGTTAGAGTTTAAATATATGGGGCATCATGAAATTTTTCATGTTTTTGTATTATTAGGTAGTCTTGCGCATTTTCTAAGTGTATATTGTTATGTAATTTAATAAAAAAACGCCACATAATAAAAATTATGTGGCGTTTTTTTATTACCTGATTAGAATCGTATATGTTATAAATTTATTATGGGATAAAATGTAAGTTTCTGTGTTCGCATGTTAAACATAGGATAAGAAATATGTGATATACTTTGAGAAGTTTATAATGAATGAAATATGGAGGACTATAATTATGGCAATACTTGTAACAGGTGGAGCAGGATATATTGGTAGTCATACATGTGTAGAATTACTAAATAGCGGTTACGAAGTTATAGTAGTGGATAATCTTTCGAATAGCTCGGTAGAATCTATAAATCGAGTGAAAGAAATAACAGGAAAACAATTTAAGTTTTATAAAGAAGATGTTTTAAATCGCGAAGCGCTTGACGCAATTTTTGAAGAAAATGCAATTGAAGCAGTTATTCACTTTGCAGGATTTAAAGCTGTAGGGGAGTCAGTAGCGATTCCATTAACATATTATCATAACAACATTACAAGCACGTTAGTGCTATGTGAAGT
>NZ_JBQAHM010000023.1:0-45762 GCF_051916885.1 Bacillus cereus group sp. MYBK14-1
TCCATCGGATTCGATTGTAACGGTGTTGTTCCTGACTGTGGTGTTGTGATTGGTTTGCTCTCCATCGGATTCGATTGTAATGGTGTTGTTCCTGACTGTGGTGTTGTAATTGGTTTACTCTCAATCGGATTCGATTGTAACGGTGTTGTTCCTGACTGTGGTGTTGTAACTGGCTTTGTTTGACCTGTTGGTGTTTTAATTGCCGCTAATGGTTTTACTTCCGCTTTTACATTTTCTTGCTTATTATCAAGACCACTATTATTTTGAGGCGCAGCTGGTCTGATTTGAGCTTTTACATCTTCTTCTTTATTACCTAGTTCCTCATTTAATGGTGCTACTGGTTTAACATTCGCCTTTACATTTTCTTCTTTATCTTTTAATTCTGCTTGTTGTAATTCAATATTATTATCTTGAGGTTTCTCTCGTACTGCTAATTCTGGATTTTCTTTAGTTGCGGCTACTTCTTCCTGAACCATTTCTTGCTCCTGATGTCCTTTTCTATCACGAACACCTAAATTTTCTTCTTTTTTCATTTGACTAATATTTTTTTCTTTTTCTGCTTGCATTTGTTCTTTTTCCTTGCGTTTACCATCTGCTACCTTCTCTTTTCTATCAGCATAGTTTTCTTTCAACTGTTTAAACTTACTATAGCCTGATTTACCCACTTTTCCAGCCATTGCCGCACTTGCAACACCCGCGGCTCCAGCTACTGCTACACCTCTTCCAACTGTCTTAGATCCACGTCTAACATCACGATATTTCTGCCTAATATTACTCATAGCATCTGATGCGCGTGCAGCTCCTGCACTTGCTGGTACCGTAGTAATAGCATCAAAAATTGTTTTACGATATAACCAAACACCTAAGAACGAAAGTACTTGTAATGCAGCAACTACTAAATAACCATACTTATCAGTTGCGCTAAATAAGATTGAAGAAACCCAAAACATTAAAGTTATAAGAAAGCCAATTGCAACTTTCATAAGCAGCGTTCGGAACAATTCAGATAAAAATCTCTTTGCTGTCCCAGTCCATGCAGGTACTAGTGCCATCAATAACATTACAGGTGACATTAATGCTACGATAATAAACATTAATTGGTAGAACAACATCGCCATACTACATAAGCCTAAGACAACCCATAATGGTCCATTGATTAAGAAAAGTAGTAATACTAAAGCGCCACGCTCAAAAGTAGCATCCAAAGTTAATATCGTATTTTTCTTCTGCTCTACTTCCTCTTTTAATAGCTCCTGCCTTTCATCTACTGCTGTTGTTGTTAACATTTTCTTAATTCTTTCATCACCGATTTTTTTCATATCCGTTGTACCAAATTGCAATAATGTATACGGTTGTTTGATTAATAAAGTGTGTGTTAAATCGGTAATAGAATCGACACCGCTTGAATATCCTTCACTCGCTCCACTAATACTTTGAGTTGAATCAAGAACAGTTTTATTTACTTGTTCAGAAAAGGTATTCAGTCCTTTGATAATATAACTTGAATTTGCGAAAAAACCTAAGGTGAAAACTAAGATCCCTAATGCTTTTAACAATCCTCCTAGCATCTCTGACTGACGTCGTTGTACAAAGCCTACCCAGATAACCCAGCAAGCTAATAAAGCTAACATGAGTCCAATTAATTCACTATATATTCCATTCCCCCAAGAACCATTGAACCCTGCTGCTTTAGAAATTACATCGCCTAATTTATCTCCTACATCCGCTACAATATTAAGACTCATAGATTGGCCAACCATACTTGTAACAAAAGTACTAACTCCAAGATTAATGGTCCATCCAATACTTATAAGACTAAATAATACAGCAACCATTTGTTCTTTAACTTTATCCCCCCATTTCCAAAACTTAAGGGATTCACCAAATCCACCTTCTGGTGTATATATATCAATCCCATAGCTACTTGGAGGGTATTCTTCATATTTTAATTTTTCCTTACTCTTTGGAATAATATCATCTATAAGAGAAGGTCTGGGTTCTTCCTCTGCATATACTGGGGTAGCTTTAAAAAGTAAATTAAATGCTAAAATCAAAGTACAAATTAATAACAATAGGGTAATAAACTTTTTCATTACATGTTACTCCCCCTTTAATGGGAAACCTATTAATCTTTCGAACTAAACTCATTTGTAGGTTTAGTATTTGCTACTTCATCGATTTCATTTCGATAAGGGGCGGCATAACTACGAACTTTGAAACCATCTTCTGTACGAACTACTCTTACCCATTTCACTGCTTTATCGATATTTTTAGGGGGCTTCTTTGAAATAAAGTTATACATTATTGTATCCTTATCTACCACATACTCTTTTACTGTATAATCTTTGTAAGATAAATTATTTTGTGGTCCTTGATTCGGATCTAAAATTTTATTTTTATCTCCATCGACGATAAGTTTTCTAATTGTTTTATTATCATTTTGTAAGTCGGCTTTTACAAAATCCAACATCATTTCTCTAGGAGTGTGCCCCTGTTTATCTTTTTCTTCCCCTACATTTGTTTCGCTATTTCCACATGCAGCACTCAGAATTAGAGCGCCAGCACAAAGACTAGATAGCATTAATTTTTTTAGTTTAGTTTTTACCATGTTAACTCACTCCTACGTTTATTTTTTCTCCCCCTTCTTCGACAAAGGTTGCATTAACTTCCTGCTTTTCATCATCATTTGACTTTCTATAATTCTTTCTTGCATTTGGTCTTGTATCGAATGCATCGTATAAATCCTTAAACACTACATCCATTGTGACAACACCTGTTCTTCCTTGGATATCTTGGAATAAACATTGTCCTGTTTCTAAATTAGTAATAATCGCATGATTTTCTTCATTATCAGGTAAACCAAAGAAATCTAGGATTGAAGAAATCTCTTTACTGTCGGTATTACGGAATGAGAACTTCATACCGATATTATTCTTAAATGTCTCATCTCCAAGGTCACTTGCGCTTTGAGTTGCAAAGTATACTGCAGAGTTTAAGGCACGACCTTCACGAACTAGCTTACGAGCTAACTCTCGCCCTTGAGAAGTTCCCATGATTGCCCATGCTTCATCTAATAGAACAATTTTGAATTTAGTAGGGTCCTTTTGAAAGAATTTTCTTGCAAAAGAAGATAGAGACATCAGCATACTAACTGATAAATTTTCTTGTAAGGTATAATCTTTCGGATCTTTTTGAATATCAGGCATATCAAGATGCTGAATTTGTATGATATTTACTGCTGTATCAAGTTCAATATCTCTATTTGTTCCATCACCAAAGATTAAGTGTGCAAATGATAAATTCTCAAATGCTTGAATATGAGCAGCTAATTGTTGATCCACTTTATCCTCACTATCTTCAAGGTATTGAGATACAGCTGTTAAGCACGGCTCTTCCATTCCTGCTACGAATTCTACGGCTGAAGCTAAGCGCGGGAATTTCTCCGAGTTATCTGGTTTAATACCTGTAATGAAAGTAAGAATTGTCATCGCTAACTCAATTGCATCTTTTCGGCTATGTTTATGAATGATAAATGGGTCTAGTTTCCCTTCATCTCGTCTATCAGTCCCTAGTGTAATTACATTTACCTTACCTTCTAAGCCATGTAGATCTTCTGTCCAGTTCCCCCTCTCACCTTTTGGATCGACTATCAGTGTTTGGGCCCCTCCTAGCACCGCTAGGTAAACAATTAAGTTTGTTCCAAATGATTTACCAGAACCCGTACTTCCTGTTACTGCAACTGAAAGTGCGCTCGTTTTTTGATTTACAACGGTATTTGTCGCTGCGAGAGAAGGTGTCATATAAACTGCTTTGTTTAAAATACCAGTTGTACCTATATAAAATCCGATATTATCACCTAAATCTTGTGTTGCACCAAACATACCGGCCGCTAGAACTCCAGGCTCCATAAAGTGTATATAATCATTTACATATCTTCTAGCACCAGGGATAAATTCATTAAACAGCAGGAACTGATCTCCATATGGTCTTACTAGTTCAATCATCATCTCTCTATAAATAGAAATAAGTGAATTTGTATTTCGGCGCATTGTATCTATATCTTCAGCACATATACAGAAAGATACTGATGTCTTAACTAGTGGCATACGTGTCTTTTGTATGAGGGCTTGTAATTCAGTAGCTTCTTGAACACCTTCATACACGTTTAGCCCAACAGTTTGTGCATTTTCCCTTGCATGTGCTTCTTGATCTTCTAAATCTTTTTTCTTTTTATTAAGTTTAGATAGAGCTTTACGATGGTTAATATTTTCTGTACGAACACTTAGTTCGATTGGAAAATCTATATTTTGGATCATATACATCCACTCTTGGTCTGGAAATTCCATTGTGTATGGAATCTTCGATGCAGATAAGAAACTCATATATGCTGGATACTCTAATCCATCAGAACCGATTTGAGACATTTCTATATGTCTTCCTTTAACGTCTATTTCGGATTCTGTTAAGCGTAATAAACTCTCTTGATTCGGAAAGATAGCAGAATCATCATCAACTACAGGTGGCGTCCACCCTGCTGTAACAGGTGCTTCCAATGTACGATAGAAGTTTCGTAACACAATCCATTGAGTTTCATTTGTTTCTAGACTTCTTACTGCTAAATGTTTTCTTATTTTGTTTTTAAAAGCGCTAGATTCCCGTTTAAACATCTCTAAATCAGTTTTTAATATTTTGGTATCACCAAGTAATCCAAACTGTTCTGCAGTATTTTTAAAGGTATGAAATGCTGTATAAAGCATTTCCTTAAGTCCTTCTTGTATGTGTCTTACTTTTAATTTCACACCTATAAAGTAGCGATATTCTACAGCGTTTTTACCAAATTTCCTTTCTAACTCATGGACAACATCATCAGTATGATCGATTGCAAGCTCTTTTAGTTCTCCACTGATTGTTTGTTTAAACTCATCGGCTTTTTCTTTGAAATTCTGATAAACAGGTATCATTAAGAGATGTTTTTCTTCTTCATAATTCCAAAATAATCCGAGTTGTCGCATAAACAACGTATTTTTATCATCGTCTCCTTTAAATTCGTAAGGAATCCCGTATGCCTCATAATACGCCCAGCAAGAACCATCTTGGTTAAAAATCAAATTATCATGAAAATATTTGACTGGAAATTCAACCTGATTCATTTGTGCCTCCTTAGAGAAGAATATGAGACTAAACTAATTCTTCCGTATAGATTAATTAATTACTTTTTCTTAATTGAATCATCCTTAAATCGAACTACTGTCTTATATTGATAGCTTCCAATATTGCCAGTTGTATCTTTATAACGACTTAACTTCTTTTTTTCAAATGTAAATACAAAGAATCGATATATAAATTTGTGTGGACTTTTTCCATCCAATTCTACATTTCCAAAGAAGTACGCTATACCACCAGGTAATATTAGATATTTGAAAAAGACGTTGTTTCCTAATGGTAAAATTTGTTCTAAGAATATTATTATTAATAGTGTTCCAACAAAAATCCCCAGCTGTCTGTAAGGTACAGGGAAAGGGAGTGTTATATCCCTTATCCCATATAAACTCTTAGGAATATCCCAGATAGAGTTGTAAGTCCTTACTTCCTTGCGAGTCGGTTTCTGAGTCACTTATACCAACTCCTTAAAATTTCTATTTTTTACAAATGATCATTTAAATAATAAATTATATAATTTTGTTCCAAGGTCTTTGAATACATCTGGAGTGAATACAAACACAGATACAATCGCACAAAGTACTAACCAACCAATTAGACCAGCCATTTGTCTTTTTACAAGTAAAACTATTACACCGATGATTGCTACAACTAAAAATATGGGACCTAACTGAGCTACTAACCAGTTTTTAATATTTACCCCAAAATTAATGTTCCCTAGAACCGCGGCATCTGTAATAGCAGGTAATAGCTGAGCAACTATATCTAATCCCAAAAGCTCCATAATTATTTACCCTCCACTTTCTCTAATGTGTTTTCAAATTTCTTCATAGAGCTAATTGAAAACTTGTTATCTTTATTTACAAGATTTAAATCATATGTGTATGTGTACTCTAAGCTGCTATCATTGTCTTTTAACTTGGCATCAACTAAGACTCTGTATCCTTTATCCTTATCTTCATAAATTCGTAGGTTTTCTAATTTGCTAAATGTCATAATACCTTTTAGTCCATTTGTTATATTACTTTTTTCAAAGTAGTAAGCAATTTCTTCTGGTGTTCCTTCTGTATACACTTTAAATACAGAATGTAAAAATTGTTCTACTTTTTTTATTTCTGCTTCTGTATTAATTTCTCGTCCTTCTGATTTGAAAGTGGCTACTTTATAAGGTGCCTTTTCTCTCTCTCCATGAACGATTGTAGGGTTGTTAGGGACTACCATCTTCCCTTTCTCCATTAAAATTGGAATAGAGAAGTACCTTGTAACTTCTTTTGGTTCTTTTTGTGTGTCTGGAGCTTGTGTCGTTCCAGGAGCAAGATTATTTACAGGTTCTAGTTTCTGAATGATCTTCAATGTAACTTCTGCTTCATTTCCTTTTTGCCGGACTTCTACTGCTTCCGATTTGACTAAAGTACTAGAAGCGTTTTTTAAAGTATCCCTATTTAATCCACCTTGCTCATCGGATCCATCAACTAGAAATTTCTCTAATCGTTTTTTTCGCTCTTCAGCTACATTCATATCAACTTTCCAATTAAAATAATTGGTGGCAAAACTATTCGCATATGCAATTAATTCTGCTTCTGACATTTTAATTTTTACGGGTTCCTCTTTCTTTTCCTGAACAGCTACTGCTCTAGGAGGACCGGCAAGTTGGATAAATGAAAGGGAGCTTCCTGCAAACACGAATCCCATCACACACCAAAATGTAACCTTACCTACTTTTCTTCCTGTTATCGCTGGAACTTTCTCCCTTGTTTTACGTTTCTTCTTTTCTTTAAGTGCTTCTGAATTTTCTTGTTGCATATCTAATATTTCAGTTGTTTTATTCTTTGCTTTTTTAAAGAATGTAAATTTCTTTTTTTCCGCGTTTTCCTGGGATTTCTTTTTTACCATGTCTTCACCTCTCTTTTTAAATGGTTAGGAGATTACCAAGTTCATTGTAATTTCCACTAATCAACTATCTACTTTAAGTATGATTTACTTTTTTCGGAAATCTAAGAGAAATAAAAAAAATTGTGTTTTATATCAAAAATTTTTTAGAATGATTAAAACTAAATATACTGTTTATTAAAGTACATAAAAAAACCAATTCCATTAAGAAATGAAATTGGTTTTACACAGGATCTATTCTCTATAGTAAGTATTACACAATATAAAAACCTAATATAATATATATCTTTAATATATATAAAGAAAAAAGATAAGACTTTTATACAGAGAAAAAATCGTCTTAAAACATTGCTGTGCTAAGGGTTCATCATTACTCTAGCCGTAAAAAATCATAAAAAGTAAATACTGGGAATGAACTTAATGAGCTGGATGATGATTAAAAACTACAAAATATCGTAAAGTAGGTATATAAAAACTACATATAATCATCGTTAATTTGATGCGAGTAAATGAATAAATAATAAATGTAAATTTTGCTGATTTATGAACAAGCTTTCCACATTTCTTAAAAACTACACACAATTTATTAACAAATAGGTCAAAGTTAGGAACAGAATCCACTTTTTAAACATAACTAACAGAAGTTTTGCTGATTTTAAGTAGATTTAGAGGTAAAACATGATAAGAACAGTACTTAAGGCTTTATGTTATACACATCAGGTCAAAATTATTAAGATATCAACAGAATTATAAAAAAATATTTATGCTTTTTTGTAGATAAAATGACACAAAAGAATCGAAAATTCAGATTTTAAAAAACAGAAATTGTGAATATCTTATTTTGATTTACGTGCAATGTATGTAATTGCATAAAAAATAGAGAGTCGTGATCATTAAAATTGAAAACTTACTCTCTGTTTTGTTTGAAGTAATACTCTTCACATGTTATCTCCAACACGAATAGCCCTCCACTTTTGCTTTTTTCAAAAATAGAGAGCTGTATCATTGCATTGCTGGAAGCAGCTGATCAACCGTATGTGGTATTTCATTTGTTGAACGGTAATATGCTTCTAAAGATTGTAGGAACGGAATTAAATCAAAGTCTTCAGGGACTTCAATTACACGAATCTTTTCCTTCGGCAATTTATCAATTTTTTCAATGAACAGTTCACGAATATCGCTAGGGATTTGATTTCCTTTATGTCCACTAGCCTTTAAGAGTTCGCGAATTTCAATTTCTAATGCTGTATATGCGTTAATATTTACGCCCTGCTCATAAGCATATTTTCTAAATAGTGATTCCTCTTGATACTGCATGTAATTACGATGATATGCATCTATAGTTACAGGTACAGCATATTTCGCATGAAGCAGGTCATGCGCTTTACGGAATAGCTTTTGAACATTGCGTAAAGAGTATATAGCAAAATGAGTACCAAATTTAAAAATGGCCTCTTCTTGTTCATGTTTAGGTACATTGTGTGTAATTAAAGGATAAATACCAGTTTTAGCAGCTGTGTCTAATACACGATATTGAGAAGATTGCTTTAATAATTTACTTAGTGTATAAACAAGCTTTTTCGGATATCCTTCTTGTCGATCAATCATTTCCCGTAAGCCACGAACTACTTGGCGAATTTGACGATGACAGGAGTGTTTTAAAACGTTAATGAATTGGTTCATATCCTTTGCAAATTCAGAAATATTCATTTCAACTAACAAGTTTTCTATGAATTTAGCTTTACGCTTATATGTATCTCGTGGTGTAAATGGATCACGGTATTCTGCTCCTTCTTCTTTTGCACATAAGAAATCAGGATGTACAGATAAATGCAATGTTGTGTATTGCTTTTTATTCTGCTTCCCTTTTTCTAACTTGCAAATTTTAAATAAAGGAGATCCAGTAGCAGAAAGTTTTGTTTCTAATTCCTCAAGTACAGCACGAATCTGATGTGGGTATTTCTTATGTAAGTAACGATACATACCACCAAAGTGTGTTGAGTTTCCTTGTTCATCAACTTTGAATAAAGAACGTTTCAGGGTAGTTTCGCGTTTCTGCTGCATTGCTACATCCATGAATAGTTTCTTAGCTGCAATGGATAACTCAAAGAATTCTTTGGTAAATACTATCGGGCTAATAAATGTATATGCATTTGCTTTATTCGTTTCTTTATTCATGAAATCAGTTAAGGTGATTTTATATTTACCACTGTACTCATTTTCGATTGTAATGATGTTATGGAAACTTAACTTCTTCAAAGCTACATAAAATTGTGAGTGGTGAATATGTGCAAATGCTTCTTTATAATTTTTATAATCTTCCCAAAGCATATGGATCGATACATGCGAAAGCTCACCATATGTATTACATTTTTTATGAAGAAATAGAAATACTTCTAAATCAGCATTTGTAATTCCATATAGCTTATGTTTTCTGCCTTCGTTTTTATCAAATTCACTTACTTTATCTACAATCTTTTTCATTTTCAGTGAAAAAGATGGCTTTGCTTTAGCAACAAACCCCTCTTCATCTGCAATTCGTTCTTCATAGGACATTGAATTCACAATGTCTTCTAGATAAGTATCTTTAAAACTGTAATACTTACCTTCTAAAGCATTTACTAACTTTTGCCATGATTTAATTGTTACAATTACCGGTGTTGTTGTTTCACCATTCAAACTACGTTTGTTCTTTATAACGAAAGGTTTTGCCATCTTTTTCACCTCCTTTTATGTTAAGTTGCAGTTTTCCCCACAATTAGATATAGAATTTCATTTTTGATTATATCAAATCGAATACTGGTGAAATCTGTCCCTTTAAGAGGAAAAATAAAAAAATGAAACGTGCCCAAATCCCTTGGGGGACAAGGGATTTGACGTTTCATAAAAAAAAGTTTGTTGCCACCATAGGGCTATGAAGTTTTTTGAATATGAAACGTAGTATGTTGCGGGAGAAATCTTACTCAACCATTGATTTTATAGGGTTTTATGCTAATTTTGTTTTAAAGTTGTAGCCATCATATAGCTATAACGTTTCATATTTTGGATTGACTAAGAAATTTCTATAGATTTCGTATAAACACTGATA
The DNA here is from genome assembly GCF_051916885.1 of Bacillus cereus group sp. MYBK14-1. Taxonomy (NCBI): domain Bacteria; kingdom Bacillati; phylum Bacillota; class Bacilli; order Caryophanales; family Bacillaceae; genus Bacillus; species Bacillus cereus group sp. MYBK14-1. The sequence goes on from NZ_JBQAHM010000023.1 coordinate 10,139, forward strand.
TATAGGGAGTTATAACTGTTTTTAAATGAAAAGTTGTAGCCATCATAACGCTATAATCGTTTCATTTCGTTTCATGTTTCCTGCCGTCATATAGCTATAACGTTTCATGTTTTTAAAATAAGTTATATTTTATTGAAAGTTGCTGTAACCCTTGGTATATATAGATTTGTTTGAAGTTTTAAAGTGAAAGTTGTAGCCATCATATAGCTATAATAATTTTATCGTTTTTTCTTTCATATTTAATGAAATGGCTTTATATCAACGTTTATTAGTAAATTACATAGAATAAAAAATTTTTTAGTCGAATGATTTTCAGGATATTCTCGTTTCATTTTTTTTTTAGTTGTAGCCATCATATAGCTATAACGTTTCATAAATTACGAAATTATAACCACAATACAGCTATTCATTATTATAAGTAAGAAGTAATAGCCGTGATAAGACTATGCAGTTTCAAGTAATAGCTTATAGCCACGATAAGGCTATATAGTTTCAAGTAAGAAGTATAGCCGTGATAAGGCTATGCAGTTTCAAGTAATAGCTTATAGCCAAGATAAGGCTATGCAGTTTCAAGTAATAGCTTATAGCCATGATAAGGCTATATAGTTTCAAGTAAGAAGTATAGCCGTGATAAAGCTATACAATTTTAAATAAGAAGTAATAGCCGTGATAAGGCTATGCAGTTTCAAGTAATAGCTTATAGCCAAGATAAGGCTATGCAGTTTCAAGTAATAGCTTATAGCCAAGATAAGGCTATGTAGTTTCAAATAAGAAGTAATAGCCAAGATAAGGCTATGTAGTTTCAAGTAAGAAGTAATAGCCGCGATAAGGCTACATAGTTTCAAGTAAGAAGTAATAGCCGCGATAAGGCTACATAGTTTCAAGTAAGAAGTAATAGCCGCGATAAGGCTACATAGTTTCAAGTAAGAAGTAATAGCCGTGATAAGGCTATATAGTTTCAAGTAAGAAGTAATAGCCGCGATAAGGCTATATAGTTTCAAATAATAGCTTATAGCCTCGATAAAGCTATATAGTTTCAAATAAGAATTTATAGCCCCGATAAAGCTATATAGTTTCAAATAAGAGTTTATAGCCGTGATAAGGCTTATATAGTTTCAAGTAAGAAGTAATAGCCGCGATAAGACTATATAGTTTCAAATAATAGCTTATAGCCGTGATAAGGCTATGTAGTTTTAAATAAGAAGCAGCTGGGGTATTTGAATTTTGACTTAGAGTAACAAGTTATCTAGGCGTTAAGCAAAAAATAAGTGTGTTTAACTAATTTACTTTTAAAAATTGAAATTGTATTGTAAAGTAGTGATTTTACAAATAGAAGCAGTTTTATATAATTAAAGGCAAGTAAAGAGGATTTAAATGATCCAAAATAAAAGGAGTAAAAACCAATAATCGTGCGGATTATTCAGATAACATTTCACCTTAAAGGTTATGTGTGGTTTTTCATCTAAATGGGAAAAATAAACGCATTTTGATTCAGTTATTCGTTTAAAGTGAACTTCCATCAGTGGGAGTCTTATAGCCTGCGAATTGTGGGATGAAAAATGGACTAAGAATTTAATCTTAGTCCATTTCTTATTTTATATCCATTTTGTATGGAATGTACCTTCTTTATCTACTCGTTTATACGTATGCGCTCCAAAATAATCGCGCTGCGCTTGCAACAAGTTTGCAGGTAGTTTGGCAGTACGATAGCTGTCATAATAAGAAATTGCTGCTGAAAATGCAGGTATCGGAATGCCCTGTTGTACCGCCATTGAGATAATTTGGCGTAATCCGCCTTGATATGACTCTACAATTTCTTTAAAGTATGGATCAAGTAAAAGGTTCGGTAGGTCAGTGTTTGTCTCATAAGCCTCTTTAATGTTCTGTAAAAAGGCAGCACGTATAATGCATCCGCCTCTCCAAAGCATAGAAATGCTGCCAAAATCAAGGTTCCAATCATATTCCTCAGAAGCTGCCTTCAATTGCGTGAATCCTTGTGCATAAGAACAAATTTTACTCATATATAAAGCTTGGCGCACTGCTTCAATTAATTCAGCTTTTTCAACTCCAATCGCTGTTTTATCTTTAGGGCCAGATAAAACTTTGCTTGCGTTCACGCGCTCTTCTTTTAAAGCAGAAATGCAACGTGCAAATACAGATTCCGTGATAATAGGAAGAGAGATACCTAAATCAAGTGCGCTTTGACTTGTCCATTTCCCTGTACCCTTTTGTCCTGCAGTATCAAGAATAACATCCACTAATGGCTTACCAGTTTCTTCATCTTTCTTCTTGAAGATATCGGCTGTAATCTCAATTAGATAGCTGTTCAGTTCACCTTTATTCCATTCAGCAAATATTTCATGGAACTCTTCTGCAGTCAAATCAAGTGTTTGTTTCAAGAAGAAATATGCTTCACAAATTAATTGCATATCTCCATACTCAATACCGTTGTGAACCATCTTTACATAGTGGCCTGCCCCATTAGGGCCGATATAAGAACAGCAAGGCTCGTTATTCACTTTTGCAGAGATGTTTTCAAGCATATCCTTTACTTTTTCGTATGCATCCTTCTGTCCGCCTGGCATAATAGATGGTCCCTTCAATGCACCCTCTTCGCCGCCTGACACACCTGCCCCGATGAAATTGATTCCTTCTTCGGCAAGACGTTTGTTTCGGCGAATTGTATCGACAAAGTATGTATTACCACCGTCAATTAAAATATCACCTTTATCGAGGTGAGGGACTAGAGAATCAATCGCCTTATCTGTAATTTCCCCTGCATTAACCATTAATAAAATCTTTCTAGGTGATTCAAGTGAGTTAACAAACTCTTCAACTATATGAGTACCAACTAAGTTTTTACCACGGTTTTCCTCAATGATTTCATCAACTTTTTCCTTTGAAATATCATATAGGGCAACAGAATACCCTTTGCTCTCAAAGTTAAGTGCGAGGCTTTTTCCCATAACGCCCACACCAACAACTCCAATTTGTAACTTTTTCATATTCCATCGTTCCTTTCCATGTATGTTACTCTGTATTATAGTATATATACCTAAAATAACACTTTAATCAAATAATCAATCTTTTTCATTTCAATAGGCTCTGCCAGTATTCGTGCAAAAGGTTATAGGGACACGGCACATCACTATCGAGTTAAAAAATAAAGAGAAATTTTCATTCTTATTAATCAATCATGAAGAATAACCGGTTAATTATGAAAAATCACATTTAACAGCTGCCGTATCCCTTTTACTGTTTAGAAAGATCTATACAAATAAACTTAGTAATAAAGTAAACCCTAATCCGGCTACAGAAACGATAGTCTCAAGTAAAGTCCATGTTGCAAATGTTTCTTTCATGCTTAAACCAAAGTACTCTTTGAACATCCAGAAACCAGCATCGTTCACGTGTGAAGCAATTAAACTACCAGCCCCTGTTGCAAGGACAACTAAAGCAAGGTTAACATCAGATTGACCTAACATCGGAATCACTAAACCGACAGTTGTTAATGCAGCAACCGTAGCAGACCCCAATGAAATACGTAAGATGGCAGCGATAATCCATGCGAGCAAGATCGGTGATAATGAAGTTCCTTTGAATAATTCGGCTACATAGTTACCAACGCCGCCATCAATTAATACTTGTTTGAAAGCGCCGCCTCCACCAATAATTAAAAGCATCATCCCAATATTAGAGATTGCTGTTGTACAAGATTCCATCACGTTTTTGATTGGAATATTTCTTGCCAATCCCATTGTATAGATTGCAACCAGTAAGGATATCAACATGGCAGTATCCGCATTCCCAATAAACTCGATCGTTGCTAGTAAACTATTATCTTTGAATCCCATTGTTTTTTGCAGCAAAGTAATAATTGTAGCGACTGCCATTAAAAGAACAGGCAGTAAAGCGGTAAAAACACTGATTCCAAAGCCAGGAGTTTCTTCAAGTTTAAATACTTTCTGCTCACCTAAAGATTTGATATTACCGGTTTTTGTGAACGCATCAGGTACTAGTTTTTTTGCAAGTTTAGTAAATACAGGTCCAGCTAACACAACCGTTGGAACCGCTATCATAAAACCGTAAAGTAATACTTCACCGATGTTTGCATGCAATTCACCAGCGATAGCAGTTGGTCCTGGGTGTGGCGGTAAAAATCCGTGTGTTACAGATAAAGCTGCTGCCATCGAAATACCGAGATATAAGATAGAAACTTTTAATTCTCTTGAAATCGCAAATACAATTGGAATTAATAATACTAATCCTACTTCAAAAAATAATGCAATCCCGATAATAAATGAGGCAGTCACAACAGCCCATTGAATGTTCTTTTCACCAAATTTTTTCACAAGTGTCATGGCAATACGTTGTGCGCCCCCAGAATCTGAAAGCAACTTACCTAACATCGCACCAAGTCCAAAAACGAGTGCTAAATGACCAAGTGTTCCGCCTAATCCCGCTTCAATGGTTTTAAAAATTTTTTCTGGTGGCATTCCAAGTGCTAAAGCAACCCCGACCGATACAATGATTAATGAAATAAAGGTATTTAATTTAAAGCGCATAATCAGTAAAAGTAATGCTAAAATCCCAATTGCTACAATGACTAATGGCATCGTAGTTCCCCCCTAATCTTAGCTGTATTTGTATTTATCCCGGTATTCGCGGGAAGTAAGGCCCCCCACCTCGAGATTTAGATAGAAGCGAGGCGTGGGGGATTACTGATGAAAGTTTTACTTTATTAAATTTCTTTGATAATTTGCAATTCGTGTATAATCATCTTCTAGCGCCCTTGATAGGTTAATAAATATAGGCAGTAATTGTCTGTATTCTTTTGTTGCTTCTTCTTTCGGTGTATGTTTGTAGGTACTGCCAACCATTTCGGAAACGATTTCAAAAGAATCAATTTTTCCTGTGGCATAGAGACCTAATATACATGCACCTAGACAAGAGCTTTCGTAGCTCTTTGGAACAACGACTTCAGATGCGAAAATATCGGACATCATCTGTCGCCAAACGTCAGACCTTGCGAAGCCACCTGTTGCTTGAATACGAGTTACAGGACCATCCATGCATTCGGTTAATGCTAAAAATACAGTGTATAAGTTATATATAACACCTTCTAAAGCTGCACGAATCATATGTTCCTTCTTATGTGACATCGTTAAACCGAAGAAGGAGCCACGTACATCTGGATTCCATAATGGTGCACGTTCCCCTGCGAGGTATGGATGGAATAATAATCCGTCTGCACCAGGTCTCACACGTTCAGCTATTTTAGTTAATACATCGTATGGATCAATTCCTAGTCTTTTCGCAGTTTCTACTTCTGATGAAGCAAGTTCATCACGAATCCAGCGAAGGACCATCCCTCCATTGTTTACCGGTCCACCAATTACCCAATGCTTTTCCGTTAAGGCATAACAAAATATTCTTCCTTTTTTATCTGTTTGTGGTTTATCAATGATGGTCCGAATAGCACCGCTTGTCCCAATTGTGACAGCAATCTCACCTTTTCGAATTGCATTCACACCTAGATTAGAAAGCACCCCATCACTGGCACCAATGACAAACGGTGTTTGTGAATCGATACCAATCTTTTGGGCTAAATCTGGATTGCAGTTGCTAAATGTTTGGGTGGTTGGTACGAGTTCAGATAATTGAGCTGGTGTTATACCAGCAATTTTTAAAGCTTCCTCATCCCAATCTATTGTTTTTAAGTTCATCATACCCATACACGATGCGATGGAATGATCAACAACATATTGATCAAAGAATTGTTTGAAGATATATTCTTTGATTCCAATATATTTTTTCGTTCTAATAGCAATTTCCGGATGATCATTCACAATCCATGTAATTTTACTTAATGGTGACATTGGGTGAATAGGTGTTCCTGTTCGTCTATAAACTTCATGGCCATTCAGTTCATCTTTGATTTTATGTGCCCATGCCTCACTACGATTATCTGCCCAAGTGATACAAGGTGTCAGCGGATGATCATTCTCATCCATAGCTATGACACTATGCATAGCACTGCTAAATGAAATAAACGATGGTTTTTTATCTGAATGCTGTTTCGTTATATTTGATATTGCTTGTAAAACAGCTTGGAAAATCTCTTCTGGATCTTGTTCCGCTGTGGATATATCCGGTGTGCGAAGTGGATAACCAATATTCTCGGTTTGGATGACTTCGCCTTTTTCAGTAAATAAAACTGCTTTCGTACTTGTTGTACCGATATCTATACCTAACATATAGCTACTCATGTCCTTGCTCTACTCCTTTAGATAACATTTGTTGTGACATCCAGAAATCTTCAACTTTCCCTTGAACATCATCAAAGTTTAGATGTAAGGCCTCAATCATGAGGGCTCGATCTTTTGATTCGATTGCTTTTATATAAAGCTCATGATTTTTAATAACCCGTTCAAAGTCTTCGTACTTTTCCTTGAAACGAGTACGCATTGATAAAAGGATTAAGCTTTCCATAACAGGCTTTAAATTATTCCAAATCATCAGGATGTAGGAATGCTCAATGGTTAGAATAATCGTTTCATGGAATAAAAGATCTTGATAAGAAAACTCATCAGAATCATGATATTTAATGGCGATTTTCATCATTTCCATTATTTTATTTAGTTCTCTTACTAAATCATTTGTGTCCATCTTTACAAGTCGCTCAAAGATAAACTTTTCTATAAGTAAACGAACATCATATATTTCTTCGATTTCTTTCTCGGTTAAACCAATGACAACTGCGCCCATTCTTTCTAAGCGAATAATATTTTCAGAAGCTAGTACTTTTAATGCTTCACGAACGGGTGACCGACTTACAGAAAAATCGGCAGCTAATTTATTTTCCGACAGGATGGTACCGCTTTCAATCTCCCCTGCAATAATGCGCATTCTCAGTTCGCTCGCAACACGATCACCTGTAGAAGCTTTTGAAAGCCATTTTTCAGGATAAAGAAATTCCATTGATTTCGCCATAAATTCACCTCATGTTAATCAAGTATACTTGTATACAAGTATTATAACTCGGATTTTTAATTATGCAAGCGCTTTTATTGTTTACTTTGGTTCTTTTAGAGGAAAGCCCCATAATTATCAAGCTAACAAATCGAGTCGCCCCAAAAACTATTATTGTTGATGAAGAAGATTTAGGGAATGGAAGACTGAAGAATACGATATTCAAGGACTTGCATCAACATATTTACCACTCGGGTTTACAACTTTTTGAATCAAAGATATAGATGTTAAAAATGTAACAGTAACTAAATTTGAGCATTAAACACTTTTAAAAATTGAAATTGTATTGTAAAGTAATGATTTTACAAATAGAAGCAGTTTTATATAATTAAAGACAAGTAAAGAGAATTTAAATGATCCATAATAGAACAAGTAAAAATCAACAATTGTGCTGATTATTCTGATAATATTTCAACTTAAAGGTTATATAGCCATCATATAGCTATGACGTTTCACATTTTTAAGATTCAAATTATATTTGTAATTAATATTGTTAGGAGGTATTTAAATATGGAGAAAGTGTTAGCATTGTTTAGTGATGCCCTCCTACTTGCTGCTCCAATTTATGAAGAAAACAAGCAGTTATGGGCCAAATGGAATAAATATTATAAAGAAGTACAAGAGAATCACGATAAATTAGTAACATCAGCTAATATGTCCCCTTCCTTTTCGACGCTGGTTTCTTGGTTAGGTCAGAAACAAGAGCAAGGAATATCGTTATTAAACATTTATGCCAATCTGAATAAATATAAAATTGAGATTCAAAATGTACTAGATAAGATCATTGAACAAGAATTCGGAGGAAAAGTTGAAGCAGTTGAACCAACTCAAATTTCAATTTTTGAAGATAGTCAGGTAACAGAACATATAGAAGATATATCTGATGATTACTATCCTGTAACCAATGACGCAATGTACTATCAATTACGTGATGGAATAGCAAAAAATCATTTTGAGGAAGATGAAGCAGTAGCAAAACCGGTACTGCCATTAGAAACAAAAAATTCAAGCGGAGTTGCACAACTATCTTCACATAAGGATGAGGATTTGAGATTAGTGAATACAAACGAAGCAGAAAGATGGTCTATATTAGTTGATGGAGTAATTAGTAATATGGATGATCTTACAGCAGACTGTTTGGATACCATTACAATACAATGGTTAAATCAAGCTAAATCTCCAGATGAATTCATAGATTTTAGTTATGAAAATGTGTTGGAATTATGTAATATGCCGAAAGCCTCAGCAAACGGTGTAGAGTATTATCGTGCAGAAGATAAGATAAAAGTAGCACAACGTATTGCAGCGTTAGCAAGCATCTTTATTTATTTGAATGATGATAATGAAGTTGTAGTATTGAACGATCAAGCTGAAACTGGGGAAAAATTTGAAGTGAAACGTGAAGTAATCAAAAGGTTATTCGTACTGGACTCTGTAGTGTTATGGAGAGATAAGAATACTAATGAATATATGGGGATAGAATCCTGTAAGATTAAACCAGGTAGTTTTTTATCAGGCTATTTGTATGGATCTAATAGCACAACTGCTTTATTATCGAAAAAAGCATTAGAGTATAATAGCTATAGACACAAGTTTCATAAACGTTTAATACGTTATTTATCCTGGCAGTGGCGAATCCGTCAACAATACAGTACTTTAAAAAGACCATACTCCATTGGTGGAGAAAAAGGTTTACTATCTGTAATGGGTATTACAACCACAAAGGGTCGCCCAACTCGAATTCGTGAACAACTAGAAAATGTTTTAATTGATTTAGAAAAAGAAAATGTAATTTCACATTGGGCGTATGCAGAGGAATTGGATGAAACAAAGATAGGAGAACGTAATTGGTTTAAGAATTACTATTCAAAATTAGGAATCATTATCTTACCACCAAAAGAATTGATGAATAATATAGATAGTATGGTAAAGAAAAAAGCAATAGGTATGCAAGAGAATCCGGAGGACCATTATATTGCAGAGACTGTAAAACAAACTCCTGAAGGATCAGAAGATATGATACGAGAAAAAATTATGTATCAGCATATGCATCAAAATAAAACAATGCGTGAAATAGCTGATGAAATAGGTCTATCCCCTGCTACGCTATCAAGATTCTGTAATAACAAAATGAAGCGTATTTCAAAAAGTGTTAATGAAAAACTAAACAAGTGGTATGAAAGACAAATGATTATAGAGTCAATGTAAAGAGAAGCAGATACCTTTTAAAAATGGAGAGGTACCTGCTTCTTTTTAATTTGTTCATATTCTGCCTGTATTAATCCATAAACGCGCTCGATTGTTCGGTGGATACCATGTGTCCTTTTGTACATAATAAGATTTGCAAATATTAAAGTCAGGAGGGTTTGTATGCAACAGGATAAAAAAGATATAGAAACGTCTGGTTCTATTATGAAACCAAATTTTGCAGAAACTGATGCGCAAAAAGTGAAACAAGAAATTCAAAATGATGTAAGGGAAGGACAAGGAGCAATGACTTCCCGAGAAGCAGGTGCAATGCGGGATTAAGAAAACACTCCTTACTGTTTTTTATTTAGTGAAAGTTTTAACCAGTAAGGAGATTTCCTATTATCTGCTTTTGTTTCTAAAAAAATTGTTTTTACTTTGATATAAAGTTTATTTCATGTAAGTATCCCTCATTAGAAATAATCTATATTTTGTTTGATTTCTGTAAAAAGAAGTTTAACTTGTTGTGATATAAACAATTCCAAAAGTGTCTATTGTAGTTATCATCATTAATTAATATGTTATTATCAAGCTCGACTAATTTGTTCTTCAAATTATGAAAAGTCTTTATTAGATCACAATCTTTGTAGTGCCCCTGCCCTATTAGCTGAACCCAATACTTTTTAAAGCAATTGAAGCAGGAATGCATTTTCTCTATAGAAGAATTAACAAAATATCTTTCTACTCTTTCTGTAATTTCATGCTCTAGCTCATATATCTCGCCTGTGGGCTGGTAGATAGTAATTAGATTACCTGAATCCATATTACTCCCAATAACAAGGTATGGTTTAAACTTCTCTAAACTCGCTAAAAACGCTTCTGTATATTCTTTATCCAATATTGATAAAGAAAAATCATTTTGTTTTGTCCATTCCACTACATCTAAAAGAAAACCATTAGAATAGGTGTAAAATTCAATATTGAGACATTCAAATTCATTTTCTTTAATTTGATGATTAAGTAAAAAATGCTTACCATCAATGGGTAAATTTAATTTGTCTATTTCCAATGTCCTTTCTCCCCCTTATTATTTAATCCATGTTCTCCTTCAACACAAACTCAATTAAATTTTAGCATAAAGGAATGATCCCCTTAGTGAAAGTTACATATGAAATAATAAAAAGGTATGAGTTTACGACCCACACCTTTTTATCAGTAGAAATATTCGTTATTTGCTTAGTGCATCAATCATGATCAATGTCACCTTCGATATATTGACTGAGTTTATCCTTAATTGCCGCACTTTCTGGAGTTACTTCTGCTACTTTACGATTGTGAAGACGAGAGCCACCTTCCATTTCATCTAAAGGTAATGTATTTTCATCTTCTTGAGGAACAGTAGCAGCCATTTGTTGCTGTAACCATTGCATTGTTAAGTTAGATGTTGTATTTTTACCATTGATTTCTGCGGTTCGTTGAATTTCATGTTCTTGCTGATTATGAGTTACAATCGATGTGTAAGCTGGCTCTCTATATTGTGGTGTATGCTTCGCCCTTGGCACTTCTATTGAGGTTTCAGTAATAACTGATGCTTTTTTGTTAATTTCAATAGGTTCTCTATGTTTACTTTTGTCTGGTATATTTTCTTTTTTAACATTTATTACTTCATTAATTTTTGCGGGTTCTGTTGTAGTAGAAGTAGCAATTGATGCCGTAGCGTCCTCCTTTTTTAGCTTAGAAGCGGAATTTCTTGAGTAATCTTGCACAGACTGATTATTTGCTAACTCACCTTCACTGTCATTATCATCGTCATTATTATAAAAATCGTAAGTATCAGGGTTTAACGTTTGTAACCAACCTTCGATTGCAGTAGGTGCTGTTTTAGGTGTACTCAATTCCTCAATTATAGTTTCTTCACTATCAATATCTGTATCTGTGACATAATCATCATATTTAATTTCCGTATTCAATGACTCTTCACGAATTTTTAACCAATAAGCAGCTGCTTCTGCATCAACTTGAATCTTAGCTGTTTTAAACTCAGAGGCAGGAACAAAGTTAGCATTTACTTGTATTCCTCCTTGTGGAGCATTATCTTTTACAATTTTAGCCGCACACTGGAATGCTTTTTGAATTAAGATATCATTTTCAGAAAGAATGGGTACCTCTAGTTTCGAATAAGAGTAGGATGTTCTTCGTGTACTTTGAGTTTTCGTTTCTGCAGTTACCATATCAATTTCTTGATCACCTTCACGTGCCTCATAAATTGTTTTCGTACCCATTAGCTTACTAAACAATTTAGCATCTTCATTTGTAACATCACCATAAACAAGTTTATTACGAAATGTTCCTAACAGGATATCCATGAATCTTGGGCCATGTTCAATTGCTAATTGACTAATGGTTTGTGCAATAACAATTAAAGGTGCTTTATATTTACGTGATTGAGCAGGAAAACTTTTAAATGCTTTATAAATGTAATCCGCAAACTCATCGACTAAAACCGGATGATAAGGAGATACGTTAGGTTTACGACGGAAAACAGCGTTCTGTACGGCATATAAACACAATTTACCGAATACATCAGATAAATCAGAAAGTTCACCTTTCGCTGTATTGACTAACAGAATACCTCCAAATTCCAAATGCTTCTCAAAATCAAAATCCGATGGACCACATAAAACACGTCGGAGCAGAGGTTGAGCAGAAATATCATTTAATGTGTTTCGCAAACCGCGAACAAAGGTTTCTTGTTTATCAATTATCTTGGGTTGACCATAGTATTTCCCTTCAGTATGATAAACAACTTCCCCTCCCCCACGGCCACCAGAAATTTCAGGAATATAATTTAATTCAAACCATTCATCAACTTGTTTCATTATGCGGAAATGGTTTCGTTCATCCCTATCTGGAATGGATTCAATATCATTTGGAAGTCGTTCTTTTAATTTGAGATGCATCTCAAACACGAGATTAGCATCATTATACATATCAATTAAATGCTCAAATCTAGCTTCAAAATTAGAATCATGGAGTTTTAACAAATAAATATGTTGTTTAAGATGGGAACGCTCAGATTGAACGAAAAACGGATTTCCTGCGCCATTATCAGAGAGACCCGTTAATACTGAACATAACATCTCAGCAACCTTATCAACTGGACCACGTACAAAATTTATTGAAGGGGTATCAGGATTTGTTGGGTCTAAATAGAAAATAACACTTTCGGGAATCTTGTGTGCTAATACCAATTTATATACTTTTTCGCAGAAGTCATTAGATGGCTCGATAACTGTAAGACCATTAACCTGCGTTCCTTTTACATCCTCTGAATGATAATCTTTTCTTGCATATAAGGTTTTAAAGTTATTAATCATTGAAGCCATATAGTCAAGAATTTGATTGGCAATTGGCAAACCTAGTGCAGCTGATTTCCCTGTACCAATGTTACCGATGATCATTATATTAAGCGTTAGAGACTTGCCCTGTATAACTGCCATTTCCCGTGTAGCACTGTTAGGACCAAGAAATATATCAGGTTCTGGCAATTTTGATGGATTTTTTTCAGTGAAAAATTTGTGTAATGAAGTAGCAAGTTTCCGTTGACGATCATCATTCAAAAAGGAAAGCATCCAACCAGGTATTTTAAATACGTATTCCCATTTTCTGAATTCATCTATAAGCTCTTTTTTATGTTCATAAAAAATCTTAAAGAGCCATAAGAGTACGAGAATAATAATAATTACAGGTATAGCAAATACAAGGTGCATGATATTACTAAAATTTGAAAGTATAGTATCCTCTAATCCTTTGTCATTTAGTGAAACCTCTCCAGCTTTCGAATGTAAGAATGGAATAAATATCTTAGCTAATGGAACACTAAACGCCCATAAGTACTGGGCAACTATACCAATTAACATCATCGAGAAAATAAACCATCGACGCTTTATCTCCTGATAGGTCTTAACTTTGGTTGATAGTTTCCAAGTATAAATTAAAATCCAAAAGCTAAAAAAGGTTTCAATGTAATAATTAGTTTCAAACGGATTACCGAAGATACTTAAAGTAGGTAATGGAGCCCCCATTTGTATGAACCAGAAAGAAGCGTATTTATAAATTCCTCTAAAAGCAAAATACCAAGCTAGCAGAAGTAGTAATGTCACAACATAGTAAGATGAGCGGGCTGCTAAACGATATTTCCAGCTTTTTGTAATGTCGATTGTCACTATATAGGGATTTTTTTTGCTTTTTTCGGTTTTTGGATCCTCCCCATTACCTGGTGCATTATTGAGTTCAGCATTCTTTTGAACTGCATTCTCCAAATTCTTGTTTCACCCTCTCTTTTAACGAATAAAAAGCAGCGGTGAAATTAAGCAATTCAGCAGAAGTAGCCAATAATATATTCTCTGGTGCTATGGAATTGTGATACAGATCAGTAAAAATGGCTTGCTGCCCATGCTCTAATTCATCCGCTTCATATATCCCTAAAATTTTAATTGGATTGAGTGTTCGGTGTTGATTTTGCATGGCCAACAATCCTGATAATTTCTGTAATTTAAAGTGTGTGTTAACCTCCCCTACCTTAAGTATTGTTAATATACATAATATTTCTAAGTAATCTAAAGATTTTTTTTCTTCATAAGGTGCTTTTTTTCGTAATACCAAAATGTCATCAGTTAGCTCAAGTAGTTTAGAATGCTGAATCCCTTTCGTTTGCATTTCGTTTTTATTAGATATCCACTCTACCGAATAAGGGAAAGAAGAATTTATGTTCAAACGTTCAGTGATCTTTTTGAACAGATGACTTTTGCTTAAACTATTAATTTCGCGAATTTCTTGAAGAATATTGTTTATTACAAGTTCTGATCCACCCATATTGCATACGTAAACATGTAGGTTATTCACTACACTTAAACGTGGTATATTGCTGAAAGCCTTTTTTAAATTTGTTACACGTGTAGTTCTTTTTTTGTAAGTAGAAATTGTGTGATAAGAATCATCGATTACTGAAAATAACACGTAAAACCGTTTAGACGGATTAGAAGCAGCGATATCAAGATATTTTTTTAGTTTGTTTTCTAGAAATGGAATGTTTTCTGTTCCTGTATCAACTTCAATATTGATAATAGAATCGTTACATGTAAGAACCCAATCAGGAATGATTAATGGGTTTCCCTTTGAGTCCGGATAAAACTCTTTAGATGGACGAAATGAATAAACGAGTTGAGGTAAATCTTGTTGGAAGGAAACGGGTTGAAGTTCTGGCTGAAACATTTCGCGATACTCTTCATCTTCGTATAAGAAGTAAACATCATTTGAATCGGAATACATTAGGTTGGGTAAATGTAAATTTTGCTTCACAATTGAGTTTAATGGAAAAAGATAATCGCCATTACCACCTACAATTGCACCGGTATATTCATTTTTGGATTCTGCTTCAAGTAGATTTTGCACAAATTGTGTAATAGCTATATTGTGTTCATATTGTCTTTTGGTAACAAACGAGGTATTGCAATCAGTAATTAATTTTAAACGATGTAATATTTCTGCTCCTTTTGAAGATATAGAAACGAAATCCAATGTAAAGCCGCGCTTTTTTCTCACACTTATATTTTCTTTTTTTATTAATTTCATTTTTGCCCACTTTGTTAACTTGGATGAAAATGTGGTTCGACTTATAGGTCCCCCACTTATCAATTCGTAAAATTTTCGTAATTGAATTTGAGATACTGTTCGTTGTTCATATAAAAATAAGACTGTAAAAATGTCAGAACGATTAAAATAAACTCCACGGTCATTCTCTCCGACGATATATTTAACGGCATGATCAAATGATTTTTTCAATTTAAAACACTCCCTTGATATGGAAATAATATACGGGAATCTGCATAAAATCGGGTGCGATTGTCATGAAATGAAAGTAATAAATGTTGGATAAATTAAGCAGTTCAGTACATAAAAATGATTAGTGTATATTTTAACTGAAATTTGCAAAAAAGTAACCCATTATCCCATATGGACTCTCGGTTTAAAAAACACATATTATTTCGTCAGGTGTGGGTAATTAAAATCAATGATATCAAGTGGGAATTTACTATTAGAGTTCGTCATTTGTACTTCGACATAGATAAAAGAACATATGACGAACTCTAATGATGAAAAAAGGGTTCGTCATATGTATCTCGTCATATATGTGTAGAGTAGCAAAAATAAATAAAATGTACAGTGAATATTCTTTTGCATAGATGATATTAAGTATTAAACAAAATTGTATTTAATTCTGTAGAGCTATTTGTTTATCAGAAGGAAAAATCACATCATAAAAGAAATAAGTAAATAAACATAATAAAGTAAATGAAAATTGTGTATATTTCATATTTTGCATGTTACAATCTAATTTAAGGGGTGAAAAAATGCGGAATTTGAACACAGAATATGAGCTAATAAAAACAATTATACAAAGTGAATTTGAAACAGACGTTCTTTATAATATGGTAACTAACACATTAAATAATGAATATGAGATAATTCCATTACAGTTTGCTGCTCTAGATCCTTATAAAATCTACAATACTTCACAAGTTAGTAGACTATTGAGACTGAAACCTAATAAATTAAGGTATTTAATTAACAGATACGGTGAATACATCCAGTTAATAAAAAAAGGAACTAAATATGTTATTTCATTTAAAGCTGTATATAAGATTTATTTAGTACATCTATGTTTAACAAAGAAATTAATTAGTTTATCAGAGTTTAATCGCTTTATGGCTTTACATGTGAGTTATAGTGATTATATTGATATGAAATTGACAAGTTATACTGACAAGTTTGTAGAACTTAATTTTAGAGAAAAACAAATGAATGAAAATGAATCACAATTTTATGTGTTATTTCTACGAATCTCAAAAATAACTACGGAATTAATAAAAGAAATAACGAAATATAACATGACATTGACATCCCCTTTCCTTTCTGTAGACAACCAACAGAAAAATGAGTTATTGAAAAAGAAGCAGGATCATAAAGATCTGTTTAATAAACTAAGTGTTTTATATAAAACTATATAGTTAAAAGAGTAATACTTAAGAAGTATTACTCTTTTTTATAGGTTTATATACACGTTTTATTGATAAGTCTTTCATATAAGACCTTTAAATAGGGCGTGTAATAAATCGTGGTAATATTCTATTGACATGAAATTAATATAAAAGCATATAAATCCTTTAATAATAAGTGTTTATTTATACGTCTTATATATAGTTTGTATATATAAGACGTATAAATGAAATAACCATGATAATAGTAGGTTATTTTAGGAGTATTATATATTGGAATTATAATTCTAGATAAAAATATACATAAATACTGCACTCATATTTATAATTTAATAGTTATTGTTAGTTATATGAAACCTCATATTAACATGTTTTATTTACTGCTTATATAAACGACTTTCATGTACGTCTTATATATTTAACATTGATATATATAACATTGCTTCGATTTTACATTTTGTAAATATTATATAAGTCTTGTATATAACAACTTAATATAAGACTTATATATAATGACTTGATATACGTCTTACAATGATGTAATATATTTTTAGGAATAATTAACCAACGTTTTAAGGGGGGGACAACTTGAACGAGGTATTAAGTGAAAAATATAAACAAAACAAATTCACTGAAGAAGTTGTGGAAATGTTTGCAGACATTATTGAAGAAGACGAAATACTCTACAATGTATTTCATTACATAGGGTCACAAGTAAACAAACAATACCAAGAGACAAAGTATATGAGAGGAATCTCAATAAATGAAATAGTAGAAAGTGTTGTTATTGATAGGAGAGTAAAGAAACCTAAGGGTAAATCCTATTCATTAGAACTTGAAAGAACTAACATTTCAAGAAGATCGGCAGAAGGTAGTGTTGCTACTTTAGCTTCAATGTCATTAATAACAGAAAAAATTATGCATCCGTATAAGTTTTTAATTTCAACTATTAGGGGACAACAAGTATTAGTTGAATTAGGGAAACGTAAAAAAAGTAATGAGAATAAGGGAGAGATAAAATAATGGCAAAAAACTTTCTGAAAAACGAAGTAGCTGTGAAAATGACTATGGTTGGTTTTGGTCAAGCTGGAACTAGAATGGTAGATAAATTTGCTGAGTATAAGCATACAGACGGTACAGCAGTTTATAATTGTCTAGCATTGAATAGTAATGATGGAGATTTAGCTGAACTGAAAAATGTGCCGAAAAGTAACCAAGTTTCACTAAAATTAGGTGGTTTAGGTAAGAATCCTGAGCGTGCTGTAAAGGTCTTAGAATCTAATGAAGAAGCTAAAGATAAACTAAAAGAATTTATAACGGAACGTGTTAGACCAACTGATGAATTAGTACTATTTTTTGCTGGTTTAGGTGGTGGTACAGGTACATCTACAATTATTCAAGCAATTGAAGAATTCTCCGCTTTTCATAATAAACCTGTAATTGCTGAAGAACTTAAAAGTATGGCAATGAAAATTCCTAGAGAAGAATTAATAAAAAATCAACAAAAGTATGCAAGAATTGCTTTCAATAATGCTATTGAGCGTAAAGATTTTATTAAAATGGGTATTGTGGTTACACTTCCAGTTAGAGCAGATGGGCCGGATGTACTAAGACAGGTAAATAAATTCTCACAAGAAATTTGGAAGTTAGCTAATGATCCAGCCAAAGGCGTTGCATTTGTTGTATTTGCAGATAACCAACATTTCTATGATGAGTTTAAAGGATTAAACGAGAATGAGAAAAAAGGCATTGGAAACTCACGAGACTATGCAAATCAGCGTATTGGAGATATTATTCATGAGTTAAACACAGCTGCAAATGGTTCAGGAACATCAGTAATTCTAGATTCTCAGGACTTTAAACGAATTTTACTAGAAAGAACAGGCTGTTTAGTCATTAATAAGGTTTCACGTAATATGAATCAAATTGAAAACAGTAAAGAAATTGTAGATATGTTCTCAGAATCATTGAAAGGAAGCTCATTCCATCACCCTATTGACCTGATGAAGACAAATGAAAATGGAGATTTAGAGGCATCGAAGGTGCATCATTTTGGTATGTTAGCAATTTTAGATGAACAGAAGAACATTGATGATTCATTTATGGATGATGCAAAAGTAGAAGTGACAAATAAACTACCAATCAATGGAACTGTTTTTAATGGTTATTTAGTGAGTAAAAATGATTTTATGGGCAGCGTGTATACTTTCTATAAGACAGATGCACTACCATCACGTTTATCTAAAGGATTAGTTGAAGAATATAATGAATTTAAAGAAAAACAAAGTCAAATTCAATATACAAAGTCTCAAATTAATACTATTGAAGCGCAAGACTCGGATGATGATTTCAATATTAACTTTGGTGATTACTTTGAATTAGAACCAGTTAAAGATGAAGAATCACAAGCGCAAAATGATGAAGAATTAGCGGCATTTATGGATCCAGATAAGATGTTCGGAACTAAATAAAAAATAAGCCTGGAATCTTCCAGGCTTATTTTTCTATTTTCATTACATTTTTCATGTATTCAATCATGTTCTCATCAATATAGTTTTCTATGAAAAGTTGTTTTCTCGCAAGATCTTCTTCTTTTTTAAACCAACCAACTTTTTTTATACGAGTTTCTTCTGGCTGTGTATTCCACTCGTTTTCAGCTTGTTTTCTTAACTCTGTACGCGCTCTATGCTGAATAATTATATTATCTAGTCTTTCTTGTCTTTGGCGCTCTTTTAACTTTTCAGGGTCTTCTGGTTCAGG
The DNA here is from genome assembly GCF_051916885.1 of Bacillus cereus group sp. MYBK14-1. Classification (NCBI taxonomy): domain Bacteria; kingdom Bacillati; phylum Bacillota; class Bacilli; order Caryophanales; family Bacillaceae; genus Bacillus; species Bacillus cereus group sp. MYBK14-1. The sequence continues at coordinate 29,176 of NZ_JBQAHM010000023.1, forward strand.
TAGCACTGCACGTATAGCCTCTTCAAACTTTCCTTGATACTCTAATTCAATGTTTTGTAAATGCATTTGAATCTTTTGCTCTACTATTTTTTCAATAGTCGCTGCAGCTTCCTGCATGTTTAATTGGGTTGAGACTTCACTGGTTTGATTTTCTGGAGAAACTGGTCTTAGTTCAAATTGATGTGGTAAAAGCTCAATAATTGCATCTAGCGACCACTTTTCATCCCTCTTTAGCTTGATAAATAAAGCTATGTCTAAATCCAGTGTATTATATAGCTTTTCATTTGTATTATTGGTTCTTAATGTTCCGTGTAACCCCTTTTCCTCTAGGATATTGAACCAATTGTATACAGTGTTATGATGTCGGCCTACTAGTTTTGAAAACTCTGTTATTCGCCAAGCTTTTTCAAAAGTATCTTCATGACTAGAGTTTGTATTATTGGACTCCATATGTTCATTTGTATTTTTGTTATCTTGTTCAATCATCGTTATACCTCCTTGAAATATAATGGCCATAGCAAAATGTAATTAACATATAAAGTGAGATTAACATGTTAAGTGTCTTTCGGCGATATAAACCTCAATACCTTTATTAATTGACATTCACATGAAATGTGTAATTGATATATATAAAGTATCACTTGTTAACATAAAGTTGATAAATCAGGCTTTTGAATTAACTATTGTTAATGTCCTATTAATAATCCGTTAGTTATTAATGATTATTGTTGCTATGAAATTAACGAATTAGTCTACAATATACTAATGATAAGAAAATATTAGTGATTTGTAAATAAATTATGAGGATATAGCATTAAACTTAAAGACTTAAAAGCTAAAAAGCATGTATAAATCTAAAGAGAAAAGTCCATACTAATAGTAAATAAAGGCCTATATTTATTATAATTTATGATACCCGGTAGTAGAAAAACAAGAACTGTATAGCTAATTGGTTTCAGTAGGTCTTTAGAATGCACGTAAAGGCTATTATAGGTTATTGAAGTATTTTTATGTGGTTTAATATAAACTTACTTTTTTAAGGGGTATCACCCTTTACAAGTGATCTCTATATAATCAAAATGGATTTATACAATTGTTATTTTTAAATCGTAAGTAATAAAAAGCGATTCATTATTTTTTATTACTATTAAAATGTTTTCAAGAATGATATCTTCCGCAGTTTATGCAGTGAATTTTACTATAGAAAAAAGTCCTTTAATAGATGTAGAATCTAAAACTCTATCTGTATGTATATTCTCAACTTTAGAATCAGAAATTGTTAATGTTATGTCGATATTAATCAACAATAGTTGATATGAAACTACCATTAATTAATAACTAGCCCTATTAACATGTTGATCTCAGTTTATATATCAATGATAAAAAAAGAGAAAACTGTTAATTTTCGTGTGTTATTAATAAGAAACGATCAATTGTATGGATCTCTTGTTAATGTCTATCCACAATTATAGTTCTTTTAGTGTGTTTTCCTTTTTGTTTTCTAATAGAAATCTGTTGTAGTAGATAAAATTTTTAACTAATGTGGATTTTAAAAACCCGAAATCTGCTTCTATGTGCATTTCTACTATTTAATTGTCAATGTCATATTAATGTTAAATGCAAATTTTTGATATAACATTAATAATTCAATAGCATGTCTCTTTACGTTTTGCTTTTAGACTATATGTCATTGCGATTAAATTTTAACTATGTTTTGATAGTGTGAAAACATCTTTTAGGATAGATCATCACTAAATTTGCTTCGAGTAAACCTCCACAGAAGAAAATTTTCACCGATATAGATTTTGAAATCTCGAAATCCATAAACGCTTTCGCTTTTGATACCTTATTGTTAACGTCTTATCAACATCAATTAGAATAATATCGATAACAAAAGAATACGAGTGCTTAACATGTTAATCTCAAGTTACATGTTAATGATAAATGAAAAGAAAACTGTTATTTTTTGATGTCACTAATAAGAAACCATCAATTGTATGGATTTCTTGTTAGCTTCTAACCACAATTATAGTTCTATTAAAGTGTTTTTTTGTTTTTCGATAGAAATCTGTTGTGGTAGATAAATTTATAACTAATACAAATCTCGAAGACCTAAGATCTGTATTTATGTGTATTTTAACTACTTAATTGTTAATGTCATATTAATGTTAAACGCAAATTGTTGATATGAGATTAACAATATAAACAGTATTCCTTTCTATGTGTTGTTTTTAGACTAAATGTCAATGATAAATAAAGGGTAAAATGCTGTCATCATTTATTATCCCAATTAAATTTTCAACTATGTTTTAATGGTGTCGAGACATTTTCTAGGATAGATCATCACTAGATTCACTTCAAGAAAACTGCCGAAGAAGAAAAAATTCAATCGATATAGATTTTGAAATCTTGAAAGCTATAAACGATTCTTCTTTTTTGAAATCTTATTGTCAATGTTATGTCAATCTTATTCGAAATGATATTGATAACAAAAGGAAATAATCAATTAACATGTTAATCTCAGTTAACATGTTAATAACAAATAAGAGATTGAAAACCATTTCTCTTTTCATTGGTATCGACATGAGATTGATAGTTTCATGGTGTTTCTTTTTTTATGTCGTACTAGCATTTAAACATTTGCAAAGGTAGTTTATTAATTAACTTATTTCCGTACAATCAGTTGGAGTGGATTAATGTTCATCTAATATAGATTTTGAAGTTTAGATAGGTACAAACGTTTTTGATAAGTAGCTGCTTGTTAATGTTATGTTAATGTTAACCGGTGGATACTAGTGATAAAGTTGGTGCGCTGCATTTGACATGTTAATCTCAGTTGATATGTCAATGTCAAATGCGGGTGAGATGTGTTGATTTTCTGTTGGTATCAACATGAGATTGATAATTATATGACTGTTTTATAGTCCGTATTCTAAAGTGTTTTTGAGTAGGATTAATTAAATTTGAACAAAATATAATCTTATGATGCTTGTTTACAAGAAAACGATTATGGTTAACAACTGTGCCCTTAATAGCGCAATTAATTGGTTATTAGAGAGTATACTGTACCAAAAAAAGTTAGCAGAAAAACATTAGTGGACGGTTAATAAGGAGGCTCCTTATAGCTTAGTAAATATAGATTGCTAAAATAGTATTTAATTCCGAAGAAGTTCTCGCTTCAAAAGGTCCAAAAGGGGTTAAGCAGTAAGATGCCCATGTATAATTATAGTGGGAGTTTAATAATATTATAATTAACCTCTAGATTAAATAAAGAATTTTTAGTATATTCTTATTATAACTTGTTAATTTTTTTAATTTCTAGTGATTACATGAAGCCCTTCGGGTTACGGATTAAATTACACGTTTGTGTGGTATTTAACCTCCGTATTCCAAAGGGCTTTTTTATTTGCTCAAGGGGAAAGGAGATATGTGATGTCAATTGAAAAGTTAGCAGCAAGTAGAATATTAAGGCCAGTGAGAAGCATGAATAAGGGGAGTAATGAGAGGTGGTTTGAATATTATAGAACAACGTGCCCTATATGTGGTAAGCAAGGATGGTGCATGGTTAATGATTCTGAAACTAAAATAATATGTGGACGAATTTCATCTGAAACAGTATTGGGGGAAGCAGGCTATTTACATATAATAGCTGAAGATCAAAAAAGGGGATATGACTTTTCTCAAAATCAGATGATTAAGGAACATAGGAAGAAAAATGATTACAACCTTGATATTATTTATACTTTATTCCTAGAATTTTTAGACATGCGAGATGAACATATTAAAATGTTAATGGGATCGAAACATAGGGTTACAAGTGAAGTAATAAATGTTAGAAATTACAAAAGTTTTCCTATTAAACCTTGGGATACTACGAAAGAGCTAATAAAAAAAGTAGGAGGGAAAACAAGCTATATTGTTGGAATTCCAGGATTTTATGCAAAAGAAACAAAGGATGGAAGATATTTTACGTTTGCAGGAAGGAGAGATTCTTTATTAATACCGCAGAGAAATATATATAATCAGATATGCGGTTTTCAATGTAGAATTGATAATCCTGAATATATGACAGTTGTAAAAAATCATAAACCAAGCTTTAAGGCAGAAGTTATTGAGCAACCCAATGTTATAGAGGTGACCTATAAAATCAATGGGAAGATAGAGTCTATATTTAAAGGTAAAATCGATGTTAAAGAATGGTATGAAATTAATTATGAAGGTGAAAAATTAGGTGAAGTACAATTAAAGTTAGAAAGTAAATATATTTGGATCAGTTCAGGTGGGAAATTCCATGGAACAGGAGCTGGGAACCCATTGCCAATACATGTAGCAGTACCTAGTCGAGAGTTGAAAAGTTTGGAACGTGGAGAACTAATAAAAAAGGATAATGTATGGATTTCAGAAGGCGCTCTAAAGTCTGATATTGCTGCAGAAAATTTAGACGAGCTTCTAACAAATGAGGAAAAAGTATTGTATGGTACCACAGTTGTATCAATACCAGGGGTTAAAGTATGGAGAATATTAATTGAACCATTGAAAAAAATGGGAGTTAGACAGGCGACGTTCGCTTTAGATATGGATATGATTACAAATTCAGATGTTCAGCGGTCGTTATTAGAATGTGCGCAAGCGCTTTATCAAGAAGGGATAAGTATTAATTATGCAAGTTGGGATATTAATCTTGGAAAGGGTCTAGATGATTTACTGTTAAACGATTATATTCCAGCAATAGAGAAAGTGAGATAAACGCTATTTTAATTGAAGTGAATTAAGATATATATTAATAAGGGGTAGAAATGATTCAGTACTTTTCTATACCATAACTAGAATGAGTGGGTTTTATAAAATCGAAGGATGTATTGTATAGAAGAATACAATACATCCATTGTTTTATACGTATTCTTGATAGTCATCAGGGTTTAAATTGTATATATAATTAGTTTAATCATAAGGAAATGATGGATATTTTAATATCCTGGTAATTTTTGAAATTTTTAGAATAATTCATTTTACATTTTGTTATAATCCTATATCATATACATACAGGAGAAATTTGGAAGAGTTTTGAAGGAGAAGTTTCGTATCTATGTAATACCGATAGTAGTTTTTAAGTACTAAATAATACTATTTATGTATACGAGGTGAAACAAATGGGGAGACGAGTAAGCGAGAAGAAAACAAAAGAGCAGTTTTTATATGAAAGAAGAAGACAATTAGAAATAATGGAAGGTATTAGTAGCATCTGCAAAGGATGCGATATTTATATAGAATTGAGAAAAACGAAAGCACATAAAGAAGTTGCCAATACATGCGCAAGGAACTGTAAGTTGATTAGTAACGTACAAAAGGAGACAAAGATGTTTTTAGAAACAATTCGTTAAAAATGAGAAGGGAGGAATAAGTATGAATCAATCATATAGCAGCTTGAATCGCGATGAGTCATTAAATAAAACTATAACACAAGGTTCTACTGCAAGAAGTATTAAGCCAATGGCTTATCCAGAAGGTAACACTTTTGAAATTAAGGAAATAGGAAATTATCAGGTACTTTCAAAACAAGAAAGTTTAAATTTATTTCAGCGGTACAAACATGGTGAAAAGGATCTACGTGATTATTTGTTTCATGTGAATGTAGGGTTAGTATTATCTATTGCAAGAAAGTACAAAAACAAGCACCCTGATATAGAGTTTGATGATCTGGTTCAAGAAGGAAATGAGGGAATGTTACGGGCAATGGAAGATTTTAATCCAGCTTTAGGCTATTGCTTTTCCACATACGCTTTTTGGTGGATACAAAAAAGGATGTTAGGAATTATATGTAAAAAAAGGTCGGGACCTTTTAAAATACCTAACTATGTGAATCAATTTAATTTAAAATATGTCGAATTAGAAGATAAATATTTACAAATGTACAACAGACCCCCTTCGGTGGAGGAAGTTGTAAAAGAGTTAGATGTAACTAGCGAAATAGTCATTAGGCACAACGTATATTATAAGCGAGCTACTACTATGACTTTGGATATAGATACAATAAATGAAGATATAGGTATATCAAATTCATCCCATGATGATAAATCAGCAATTCCTTCAATAAATGAGATGGTAATTGAAGACTTAAATTACGAGATATGGTTAATATTTGATGAAGTATTAAACCCAAAACAAAAGATGGTACTAAATCTATGTTTTGGTCTTTTAGATGGTAAAGTGTATTTGCATAAAGAAATTGCAAAAGCACTTATGATAACAACTGAAAGAGTGTCACAAATAAAGGAAGAAGCAATTAAAAAATTGAAGAAATGTGACTATAAAGATGAAATTTTTAATCTACTACATGAAAAGTTGAAAGTTATGGATGAACTTAATATGGTGTGAAAATATAAACTCATATATCCCTGAATATTCAATGCAGTAAGTGTGTAGTATCTTTTTTTATCTAAAATTTGAAACAAAGTGATGCATTAAGAGGAGAACATGTACTATGAATTCAATAGATGTAAAGTAAAAAGAAGGATAAATGGGTGCAGACCATTTATCCTTTTTTAATTTATCATGCTTAAAAAATAATATTATCACTAATTTTCCTTAGTTTTTTTGTGGAAATATCTAATGATTAATTATGAAGGATGAATAATTTAATTACTCTCATTAATGAGGTACTGATAGAAAGGAGGCTGTTGTTGTTTTATGCAAAATAATAGAAAAAGAAACGTAATTAAAGAAAGAATTAGACAAGAAAAAGAACGACGTGAGCGATTACTAGCAGAGGAAGAAGAACAATATGAGGATGTCTACAAAGATCCAATAAATGAGCAAATACAACAAGAGCATTCAGAACAGCCGCGGAACCAACGTGAAGAAAGTGTAAATGTAAATTTACCAAAAAATGAACCTTCAAATAGTAACCCAGCTCTTGCTTGGATCACTACAATTCAAAAACAGGCAGGCACTTCTGAAAATGATTTAAAAATAGAAGAAGCAAGGGAACGTGAAGAAGAAGCACGTAGAAAGGCAGAAGAAGAAGCAAGAAAACAAGCAGGAGCAGAAGCGCGTAGAAAAGCAGAGGAAGAAGCAAGAAAACGTGAAGAAGTGGAAGCGCGTAGAAAAGCAGAGGAAGAAGCAAGGGAACGTGAAGAAGTGGAAGCACGTAGAAAGGCCGAAGAAGAAGCAAGAAAACGTGAAGAAGTGGAAGCACGTAAAAAGGCCGAAGAAGAAGCAAGAAAACGAGCAGAAGCGGAAACGCGTAGAAGGGCCGAAGAAGAAGCAAGAAAACGAGCAGAAGCGGAAACGCGTAGAAGGGCCGAAGAAGAAGCAAGAAAAGAAGCAGAAGCACGACGGAAGGAAGAAGAGAAAAAACTTGAAGAAGTAAGAAAAAGAAGATTAGAGGAAGAAAAGAAAATAAAAGAAGCACAAAAGAGACAAAAAATAGCTGTGGTGAAAAGGGAGCCCGATATTGATGAAATTAATTTAAATAATGAAAGAAATCTACCAAATGAACCTAAATTTGAACAAGAAGAGAAAGTCGCAATCGATAAAAAAGGAATCTTAAATAATATGAAAAAATTAAAGTACGCTATTATAGGAATCGCATCAATTGTTTTATTAGTAGTAGCAGGTTTTGCCTTTAGCAATATGAAAAATTCACAGGCTGCATCTGCAAATAATGTAAATAGTTTAGAAGTTAATGCGAATTTAATAAATGGGTTAAGATTATCTGCAGTTCAAAAATATCAAGATGCTGCCTTGGAATTTGATAAAGTCGATTATAAAAAGTTAGGAAAAGAAGATAAAAAGGCAGTTTTATTTACGTATCTATTAAGCGGTAAAGCACAAAAAGCAATTGACTTAGAACAAGATTTTGCAGAATCAGTAGTTTCATATTATATAGCTGTAGATAATTTGAAAAAAGTAAAAGAATTAAAAACAAAAAATCCACTAATTAATTTTGAAATTGCTGCATTAGATAACAAACATGAAGAAGTTATCAATTTAAGAGATCAAGTGCCACTAGATGGCAGAAGAGAAGGAATTATTGTTAATAGTTATTTGAAATTAAATAAATCTGAGGAAGCTAAAAAATTTGCTCAAAAGGTTGGAAATAAGGATTTACTCGAAAAAATTAATAATTCTACACCTAATAGTTCTGCTACTTCTGTAGCAACTATAAGTGCAGGTTAGGTAATGAGGAGGAATTGATTGTGCCTTTAGATTATTCGAAAATTTTAAAGAAAGTGTTACTTACGACTACTGTAACTACCTTAAGTGTTGGGGTAGTTACAGGCTGCTCGCTGTTTTCTTCTGAAAAAAAGAGCACTAAAACGGCATCAGTATCTAAAAAGAAAAAGGATAGTGAAAAAGAAAAGAAAAAAGATGAGAAGAAAGATGAAAGTAAGAATGAAACGACTGAAAATCTAAATACTAATGATTTTGATGAAATCATTGATAATGCAAAACGTAGCTCTGATCAAAATTTAGCCGGTATCATTGAAAATATCAAAACCAAAAAGAAATTTGATGACTTAACAGATTCAATTGCAACCGCAGCTATAAACTCAGATCGAAACTTAGCATCAGTTATTGACGGTGATAAATCAAATAATCGTTTTTCAGATTTAAATACTTCAATTGCATCAGCAACAAACAATCCTTCTGTCTCGGATAATAAGGATAGTAAGAACTTTGTATTTGGTGGCGATCTAAATATTAATGATGGTGTGGCTATTGCAGATAACTCAATACCTCCAATTAATAATGATAAAAAGCCACCTACTTCTAGTGACACTAGTGGCGGGGAAGTGAAACCGCCAACAGGTGGTGAAGGTAATAATGGAGGTGGTACAAAACCACCAACAGGCGGAGATGATAACGATGGTGGAGGCGGTACAAAACCACCAACAGGCGGAGATGGTAACGATGGTGGAGGCGGTACAAAACCACCAACAGGTGGAGATAATGATGGTGGTGGTACAACAAAACCAGAAAAGGATACAGTGGCACCAGTAATAACAGCGAAGCAAGGTGTAACTGTATATGTAGGAGATAGCTTAAATACAGGGGATTTGGTAGACGTAAGAGATAATAAAGATCCAAACCCAGAGGTAACAGTGGGAGCGTATGATACAAGTAAGGTAGGAGAAATCCAAGTAACAGTAACGGCAACAGATGCATCGGGAAATAGCTCAAGTACAACAGTAACTGTCAACGTAGTCGAGAAAGAAGAAGAAAAGGATACAGAAGCACCAGTAATTACAGTGAAACAAGGTGTAACTGTATATGTAGGAGATAGCTTAAACGCAGGAGATTTGGTAGACGTAAGAGATAATAAAGATCCAAACCCAGTGGTAACAGTGGGGGCGTACGATACAAGTGAGGCAGGGGAAATTCAAGTAACAGTAACGGCAACAGATGCATCAGGAAATAGCTCAAGTACAACAGTAACCGTTAAGGTAGTAGAAAAAGAAGAAGAAAAAGATACGGAAGCACCAGTAATTACAGTGAAACAAGGTGTAACTGTACATGTAGGAGATAGCTTAAACAAAGGAGATTTGGTAGACGTAAGAGATAATAAAGATCCAAACCCAGTGGTAACAGTGGAAGCATACGACACAAGTAAAGCAGGGGAAATTCAAGTAATAGTAACGGCAACAGATGCATCAGGAAATAGCTCAAGTACAACAGTAACCGTTAAAGTAGTAGAAAATGAAGAGGAAAAAGATACAGAAGCACCTGTAATTACAGCAAAACAAGATGTAACTGTACATGTAGGAGATAGCTTAAATGCAGAAGATTTAGTAGAAGTAAAAGATAATAAAGATTCAAACCCAGTAGTAACAGTTGGAGTGTACGATACAAGTAAACCAGGTACAATATCAATTCAAGTAACGGCAACTGATAATGCGGGTAACAGCTCAACTGTAACGGTAACAGTAAAAGTAGTAGAAAAGGAAGAGGAGAAGGATACGGAAGCACCAGTAATAACAGCGAAACAAGTTGTAACCGTACATGTGGGAGATAAATTAAGTCCAGGAAGTTTAGCGAGTGTAAAAGATAATAAAGATTCAAATCCAATAGTAACAGTAGGAGCATATGATACAAGTAAGCCAGGCACAATATCAGTTCAAGTAACGGCAACTGATAAGGCAGGAAACAGCTCAACTGAAACAGTAAATGTGGTAGTTCTTGAGAAAGAAAAGCCAGAACAGAAAACAGCAGAAACAACATCTAAAGAGCAGGGTAATGGATTACTTGCATTAAATTCTAATGATGTAGCTAAATAAGATTTTAGAAGGTTCATCTATCAGTTTTTGTATCAGTCGAACTTAACTAATCAAAATTATATTGTAAAAAGCTCCGACTGTCCTACAGTTGGAGCTTTTTTATATGTTTAATTAATTCTATTACAATTTCATAAATTTATTGAGTGGTTTATAGCGTAGAACTACCTTGCCTTCTATATTATTCAAATTTATAAAGCCTATTTCTTTAAATCTGCTGTCTAAACTTTCTTCGCGATTATCTCCTAATACAAAAATTGTATCATTCGGAACCCTATCGAAACCGTAAATACTTTTTAATGAAAAATCAGCTGTATTACCTTTTGCGTATAGATCTTTTACCACAAGTCCATTTATATAAAGCTGCTGTGATTTATATTCTATTGTATCTCCAGGTAAACCAATTACTCTTTTTATAATTGTTTTATTATTAGAAGTGTTTTCTAGGTGGGGATTAACAACAACTATATCAAATCTTTGCAGATCGTCTATTGAATGGGTGAGGTGATTAATTAAAACCTTGTCATTATTAAATAAGGTATTTTCCATAGAGACTCCAGAAACCTTATATGGAAAAAAAACGAACTGTCTTAGTAAAAGTAAGGTAACGCCAATTATAAATATTAATATTGGAAAAACAGAAATTAGACGTTTTTTCAATTATAAATCAAACTCCATTCTGAGGGTTTATTATATTCATCATAACATAAATTTAACGGATTAAATATTCTGAACATTGTTGTTTTTGTAGGTGTAATTTGTTAAAATTAAGTATACCTTTTTTTAATTTCAATTTTTATATCCATAACTACTATAGCCCTTTCGGGGTTTCGATTTTCAAAGATAGTTTGAGTTTTTTACTTTTACTTTCTTTTTAAATATAACTCCGAAAAGGGCTTTTTTGCGTTTTTTTGGAGAACATCACATTGTGAAAGGATCAAGATTTTATGAAGATTAAAAGATTATTTTTAGTATTAGGCGTTTTAGCTATGGTGTTGGTTTTATATAACACCTTTATAAAGGATGAACCTCAAACAGATGCTTTAACTTCAATCAAAGTAGAAGATTTGAAAAAAAGATTCAATACGATTATTTGCTTGAAGATGAATTATCACAAAATGTGATTAATGACATAGGTGGGCAATTCAAATTAATATTTGATGATATTGATAAGAACGGTCACGTAACTATTTATCAAAACAAAAAAGAACTAGAAATGTTTTTAGGAAATCATATAACTACTGCAGAATTAGCTGATGAATTTACATCAGACTATTTTAGTACAGATAAGAATTACAAAGTTACTTATAAAAGTAAACCAAGTCTATTTAATTATGAAGAACCAAGAACTGTTACAAAAGTAAAAAAAAGGATTGTTTTTGGTAAAACAAAACGACTTAATTCTGGAATTTAAATATGTACCAGAAATAGATGGATTTCGAATTTCTGAAATTACATATTTAAAATAAAAAAATATTAGGAGGAATTTATTATGTTAGTACAAATTAGAACTATTATTGCTGATGCATTAAGAATTGATGCAGAAGTGAATGGTTTTTTGAAGTATTGTACTAATCATGGGAAAATAGTTAAAAAAATAACACCAAGCCGGTTCATGGAACGTGAACAAGGCCAACCGCTTTTGGTTATAGTAATTGAATATGAAGAGAAAAATTAATGGCAGTTATAAAAAAGACGAGGATCAATTCCTTGTCTTTTTTATTTTCTAAGAAGGGTGGATATATCGACTATGAAAATGATAAAAAAAGTGCCCGTCTTTAATTACAAAGAATTTGAGAATTGTTTGTTAGAGATGAATAATCGTGAATCAGATGTGGCTAATTTAATGGTACCTATTGATTTAGCAAAAGTTCTAAAGTTTATACGTGAAGATTCATTCTTGGTTAAAGAGCTATTGGATCAGAACTTTCAACCTGAATCTATAGTGGCAGCTGTTGATTATATGCGGCCTAAAATAGTTGGAAATTATACTATTTTACACAAGATTACAAGGAATAATGCAGTGGATTTAATAAAAGGAAATCCAAATGAGGAAATTATAAAACAACAAGAAGAGAGCGGTTATACAGGGCAAACAGTAACAGGGCTAAGAGTGAAAGGTGAAACAATTTTAGCACCTGTTGCTGAATTGTATCCAGATGTTTTAACAGATGAGGGTACAATAGCACCCAGTGATATTTCGTGTGATCAAGTAATAGTATCGCAGCCACAAAGGCGCATTACAAATCAATACTCGGCTTTGGCGGTTAATAATATGTTGAATTTTATTGTTAATCAATATTTGATTTTAAATCATCATATGGTATTTCATGCGAAAAAGGGATACAGCAGGGTATTTCCTGTAACTGAGGAACAAAGAAAGCTGTTTAATCTAACAAATAAGGGTATTAAAGAATAATTATTTAAAATATGTAATTTGATTTTGAGTATCAAACGGGATATTGAAAGGAGAATGAATAATGAATAAGTGTACATTTTGTGGAAGAAAATCAGATTTTTATGATACTAAAATTGTAGGCGGTTATCAAATATTATCATGTTGTACAGATTGTGAAGAAGAAATTCTATTAGGGCAAGAAGGTTAATAGATTAAAAACGTTAATTTAGAGTGAGTAGAATAGTAGAAGTGTATGGATTTATAAGTCCATACACTTCACTTCATAATGAATTAATTTGTGCAGAAATTTATATACCTAATTGAGTTTATTCTATTATTTATCTTTTATTAACATATCCATAAACTCATTATTCAATTTCATACCCTCATCAAATAAAACAGGAACTTTTTCAGCTGTTTTACTTTCTTTCATCTCTGGGTCAAAATATAGTAAATCTAAGAGTTCGTGGAATTTTTTTTCTGCTTCTCTATATTTTTTCTCTGCATCATCAAACTTCTTAGGTGGAACAGTACCTGATATTTTATATAAGTGTTCCCTAGCATTTTTTTCAAGCGTTTTTATTTCATATGAACTTCTTTCAGATAGTTTTCCATCTCCAAAACAATCATAAAACTTCCTAATTTCTACCCTAACTACATCGATATATTCCTCTTGTGTTACACGTCTGTGTTCCCGCTGTTTTTTGATTAGACTTTCTTTTGCATCACTACCTAAGGATTTTTCAAAAGCTTCATACTGCTTAACCAACTTTTCTAAATCCTTTTCACTAAAGCTTTTATGTACAGCAGTTACATTTTTAAGGTTTCCTTTTGCTTCATCTACTAACTTAGCAAATAAATCTAGATATTTTTCATATTCTTTATCTGCAGTTCTATATTCAGATGGTGCAGAGATCTTTTTTGCCTCTTTCATAATAGAAATTGCTTTGTCAATATATTTTTTTCTTTCATCAACAGAAATTGATGTATCTTCAACTTCCTCTAACTCTTTATTAATTAAATATTCCTTTTCTGCGACAGCTTCTAAATAGCCATCCTTATCGTTCTTAAAATCATAGTCATTCTGAGCTGGCGAACATGCCGATAAAAATAATACAAAGCATAATGCAGTCACCTTAATTTTAATTAAATTCATAAATTTCTCCTTTCTAATATACGAAACAAATAATTATTGTACCATAAAATCTTAATGTTTTCTTTCTGGAATAATGAGTAAACTTCTTAAATTTAATAACTGAAGAGAGGGAATGCGTCTGGTGGGTAATGCTTTGAAATCATTGGTTAATTAGCATTGGATTCTCAGCAAAAAAATGGAGATGAAATTTACATGTATTGTAGTGAAAAGATAAAAATATTGGTTTTTTATTTTGGGGATTAAGAATTATATGTTCATAAAAATTATAGAGTGGCTACACTGATTTTATATATGAATTGGCTGTTTTTAGTTATTGATATGGTATAATAAGTATATAATTTTTTTCTTTTTTTTCTGTAATTAAAGCAACCTATCGGGTTGAAGAGTACGCATTTTTAATGTGTTATGTCTTCTCCTTTTAGGTTGCTTTTTTATTTTGCTTAAAAAAGGAGTGATAATTTGAATCATTTATTGAGACTTTCAGAAACAATACATCCTGTTACTTTAAATGCTTATCGATGGAAAATTACTAAAGGGAAACTTATTACCAAACGATTAATTAGAATCGATACAGAACTCGAAGGTGTTAGAGTAGGTGATACGGTTTATATTCATGTAGGAGATGTTATCTCATATATCACAGCCGCTGAATGGGATCAGTATCAAAAAGAACAACATGTAATTGAAGATAGTAACAATAAGATGGTAACTTGTAATATTCGTCATAGAACCTTATTTTAATAAAAAAGATAAAAAAGGAGTGTATATTGATGAATGTGTCTATTTATAATCGCGAAAATAAAGAATGGAAAGAGAGAAAAGAAACAAAAAAAGCAGTTTTAACGAAGTACTGAAGACATTGCAAATTCTTGAAAAAATTTAGACGGGAATACCTGTATTGCACCGACAGAAATAGATTTGGGAAAATATACAGAATTAATAAAGATGGAAAATATAATACGAAATAAGCTAATAGGATATCAAGAAGATTTTTATTTTTTTGATATATAGTATTATTTCTTATTTAAGCGTAAGGTATTGTGGTTAATACATGAGACAGGAACTAGAATAATAAATTTATACAATTATGAAAACGTTGAGGAAAAACAGGTAGCATTTGAGATACTGGCATTCTATATTCATTAAAATTGTATTGTACTTTACAGCATAATTGATAGGAGATTGAAAAAAGTAAATAATAATCAGGTTTTCGAATTATTAGAAAGTATAAAGGTATCAAAGAATTTGATTTGTTAACTTGAGAAAGTTAAATAATAGAAAAACTTTCTGAATTTAAAGATAAAACAAACCTCATTGTGATATAATTTAGTTGCATTTTTTTCTTTTTCTTTTTTATATCAATAACTACTTATAACCTTTCGGGTTAATGAAATTACACAAAAAGGAACTTTATGTTACCTTATTTCATTGTGTAAACAATTCATTTTCCTGGAAGGTTATTTGTTTTTGCCTGAAAGGGGTGATGCTATGTCATAGGAACTAATTATTAAATAGAAACTGCTGCTGCAATGTCAAAAGTTTTTCGAAAAGGGGTGCATATTATGTTGGTTACAGTAATTGTGTCAGTTGTGGCTGGTATGGTCTCAGGGTTGGCTAGTCATTACATCACAAACAAAAAGTTTTGTTGCCTCGTAAGAGCAAGCTTGCATTTCACCCGGGTTTCTTGGGAGAGATGTTTGTAGGCAGTATTGCTTCACTCGTTGGTGTCGCAATGTTTAACCCTGAAACAATGATGGAAATTCTTAAGGTGAGTATTCTTGCTGGGGTTTCAGGGCAAGCCTTCTTGCTGCACAATCGCTTGGCAACGGAACAAGTCAAAAGCAACGAGATTCAGTCGATTTCAAAGAAATTGACCGAACTCGAAAAAAAGAATAAGGAATGAAAGAGGAGTAATCTGGTATAAATAGAAATAGAGAGATGAGGAGATTTGGTTATGTAACGGCCAAATACAAAGAGTTGAGTTGAGGTGAGGTGAGCCCCATGTCTCGAAAGGAAGTTTTTGATTATCTAGATGATCAAGAAAAGGAAGATTTAGCAGAATGGACAGAAGAGCTTATGAATGCTCAATCTACGAAAGCAGTTAAACTTTATTCAAGTAAGATAAAGGAACTGCTAGGAAAGATTGAACAACGAATGATTAGTTCAGGAGAGGAAGCAGCGACGATTAGCTTCTAATTGAATAGCAAGAAATAGAAAAGCTGATGGAGGTTTTATCCATCAGCTTTTCTTTATTATAAAAAAAATTTCTAAGAAAACAGAGAAGATGGTTGATTTGCTTTGTTATTAAAAAAAATATGAGGAGTGTTTACAATGAGTACAGATTTATTACAAGAATTATTAGAGGTTGATCAAAAAGCAAGAGAACAAGAAAGTATTCATTTAATACAAAACTTTTTCAATTTAGGTGTTTCAGTTGAAATCATAGAGGAAGCAACTTCAGTAAGTGTAGAAGATATAAAAAGGATTGTTAATAGGTGAACTACCCGCCACTTAACGTCCTAACGGACTGTTTGAAGTGGGGGCTTCTCGGTTAGTCGTTACTTTTGGTAGCTAACGAATTCGTCCTAAGACATCCGAGCTAACTCCCTTGTTCCAAGGGTTATTTTATTACTATCTATGCTAACGCTAATAGGCGTATTGCTTCATTTTTGATATTGATAGCTGCGTTATAATCTCTATCGAGATTTACACCGCATATACAAGAATAGACTCGCTCAGACAATGACATATTTTTCACA
>NZ_JBQAHM010000024.1:0-42408 GCF_051916885.1 Bacillus cereus group sp. MYBK14-1
TGTATTGAAAGGAAGTTTAAAAAGTCTGGTTCAGATAACTGTCGCATCTCATCGTTGCTTCGCCAGTCTGGTGCTCGAGTAGTGTTTCTACACTGCGCTCCTCCTGGTTTCAGCGCCTTGATCTGCTCGGTTCTCTAAATCCTCTTTTTTAAACGTGTATTTAGGAAGAAATAAAATTCTGGTCTATGTTTTCATTCTCGAAATATGTATTTTTAGGAATTCTATAACTTTTTCTATACAAATAGTCGGAAAAACGCTAGAATACATGGTAGACCATTTTTGTAATAGGAGTGTAGAGCTGAATGTTACATCAATTTTCACGTAATGAATTAGCCTTCGGTAAAGAAGGACTTGAAATATTAAAAAATAGTACAGTCGGTATTTTAGGAATTGGCGGTGTAGGTTCTTTTGCAGCTGAAGCGTTAGCACGTTCTGGCGTAGGACGTCTCGTATTAGTTGATAAAGACGTTGTAGATATTACAAACGTAAACCGTCAAATTCACGCTTTAGTATCTACTGTAGGACGTTCAAAAGTAGAATTAATGAAAGAGCGTATCGCGGACATTAACCCAGAGTGTGAAGTAATTGGACTAGAAATGTTTTATACAGATGAAACATATGAAGAGTTCTTTAAGTACGGTTTAGACTTTGTAGTGGATGCATCTGATACGATTACGTTCAAAATTCATTTAATTAAACAATGTTTACGTCGTAAAATTAAAATTATCTCAAGTATGGGTGCAGCGAATAAAATGGACCCAACTCGTTTCCGTATTGCGGACATCTCTAAAACACATACAGATCCAATTGCGAAAGTCATTCGTACGAAGCTTCGTAAAGAGGGTATTAAAAAAGGTGTAAAAGTTGTCTTCTCTGACGAAAACCCAATCGTAATTCGTGAAGAAGTACGTAAAGAAATTGTACCAGACGAGAATGCAAAAATTCGTAAGGCGAAATTACCGCCTTCATCAAATGCATTCGTACCATCTGTGGCAGGCTTAATTATGGCAAGTCACGTTGTACGTGAACGCATTAAAAACGTAGAAGTGAAACGTGTAGGGCAAGAATAAAAGAAAAGCATATATCCATTTTGGATATATGCTTTTTTATATGTATTAAAGAAATATGAATATTTGCATCACTACTAGTTCAAATGTAAGTAAGGTTAGTAAGCAATAATCATATTTATCTGATTTATAGGCGGATGTCTTTTTTAGACTGTTAATGGTGAAAAGAGCTAAAGTTAGGACGAGAAGGCCAAGAGTTATTTTGAAGATTATTAATGAAATAGCAACCATCTCCCTTTAAAGGTATATGTTTATAATAACATTTTAGTAAAAAATATCCAATTCGTTTTAGGAGTTTCCTTGTATGACAAGGAGGAATGTTATTGTCAATCTTTGTCGTTAAATCGATATCCTTTATTGAATCGTTGATATATTGTAAGTTGTGATAGATATATTTGAAAAATCGTTGATATATTGCAAGTTGTGATAGATATATTTGAAAAATCGTTGATATATTGCAAGTTGTGATAGATATATTCGAAAAACCGTTAATATAATTTCATTTACCGATATCTATATATGGTTCACCGAAAACAAACAGGGATGTCACTCAGTTAAAAAAGTGACATCCCTGTTTTTAATTCTCTGCAGAATAAATAATATCTAAATTCCCATTTTGATCGGTTTTGAAAATCGGGGCAATTTGCTCTTCTTGCTCTTCGACTGAAACAAGTTTTCGAGCACGATCCATAATTCGAACAAGCATCGCGTAATCTTCTTCGATTGCTTGTTGTTTTTTTGTGAGTACCGCTAATTTCGTTTCAAGTTCATGATTCGTTTTTTGCAGAGAGGTGAGTTGAGCTTGTAATACATCATTTTCAGTTTGTAACTTTGCAAGTGAAGGATTGTTATGTTCTAAATTTTGTAAAAATGAAATGACATTTTGCATTGTAAGATCTTGTTTACTTGGCGTAATATCTTCTGAAAAATCGGCGTCAATTACGAGTTGTTTCGTTTTCGTGAACCGATTTTTTTCTATATTAGCTTCAGAACGTTTTAATTCTTTACGTTGTTTTTTTGCAAGCTGCACCGCATCTTCGTAATTCGGTCTTACTTCAGCATTCCATCTAAAGCCGCAAGCTGCTGAAGTCCGGTTCAACGCATCGCCAACTTCATCAAATGCTTTTATTTGTGTACTTCCGCTGCGAATATGTCGTAAAACAGTTTCTGCTAAAAGGAGATCATCTTCTTTTGTCCATGCATCTTGACGTGTTTTCATAAGCGAAGCCTCCATAATGGTGACGTTTTCGTTTATGTTACCCTTTATTTTTCGTTTTATTCGAAGTTTGTAATCTTTCATAAACAGTAGAAAGTGCTTGCTCAAATTTTCCTGTCGTTTTCGGTTTATAATATTGCTTGCTTTTTATTTTATCAGGTAAGTATTGTTGCCTTACCCAGCCGTTTGGATGGTCGTGCGGATATAAATATCCAATGCCTCTTCCAAGTGATTCTGCGCCTTTGTAATGACTATCTTTTAAATGGCTTGGAATGTCACCTGTTTGACCGTTGCGTAAATCGTGTAATGCAGCATCAAGTGCTTTATAAGCTGAATTTGATTTTGGTGATAAGCATAGCTCGATAACGGCATTTGCAAGTGGGATGCGTGCTTCTGGGAATCCAACTCGTTCAGCTGATTCAATTGCAGCTAGTGTACGTGGTCCAGCTTGTGGGCTAGCAAGTCCAATATCTTCATAAGCCATAATAAGAAGGCGTCTGCCAATGCTTTGTAAATCACCTGCTTCAATAAGGCGTGCTAAATAATGGAGTGCTGCATTTACATCACTTCCGCGCACTGATTTTTGAAATGCTGATAACACATCATAATGAGCATCGCCGCCTTTGTCGTGGACGAAGCTCTTCTTTTGTAAGCATTCTTCTGCAATCTCGAGTGTGATTTCAGCCGCTTGATCGTCTGTAGTAAAGCTAGATAATACAGCAAGCTCAAGTGCGTTATAAGCGGAACGCATATCACCACCAGAGGCGTTTGCAAAGTGATGTAGTGCTTCATCTGTTACCGTTACTGCATATTCTCCAAGCCCTTTTTCTTTATCTTCTAAAGCTCTTTTTAACCCAATTAAAATATCTTCTTCTGTTAGTGCGTGTAATTCGAAAATTTGACACCTGCTTCGAATAGCGGAGTTTATTGCATGGAATGGATTACTTGTCGTAGCACCAATTAAAGTAAGAAGTCCGCTTTCTAAGTGAGGTAATAGAAAGTCTTGCTTTGCTTTATCTAGACGGTGAACTTCATCTAAAATT
Source organism: Bacillus cereus group sp. MYBK14-1 (assembly GCF_051916885.1). Lineage (NCBI taxonomy): Bacteria > Bacillati > Bacillota > Bacilli > Caryophanales > Bacillaceae > Bacillus > Bacillus cereus group sp. MYBK14-1. The sequence goes on from NZ_JBQAHM010000024.1 coordinate 3,327, forward strand.
AAAACGAGGTGTCGATGCATCTTCGCTTCTTGTACGACAACTTCCATATCTTTTTTATTGTGAGTAACAGCGTTCAATAGACGAAACGGGGTACCGGTACTTCCTGCAATTGCACTGGCAATGGATGTTTTTCCTGTACCTGGAGGACCGTATAAAATCATAGATTGAAAATGATTGGCTTGGACCATTCGCCATAAAATCTTTCCTTCACCAACTAAATGTTGTTGCCCAATAATTTCTTGAATATTTGTAGGGCGCATTCGATGTGCGAGTGGTTGTTTCATTTGGACCGTCTCCCTTAATATATAATCTCGTTCTATCGTATCATTTTTTTCTACGGAATTTGAAATAGGATGCTGTTTTATGGGAAAAATGAAGGTTAATATTTTCATTTTTCTTTCAATTGTAATAATTTCCGAGTTTTTCAATGTGATTTTATGTTATCATTTTGATACACAAGTTGAAATTTCTTATAATACTATATTATGCTATAATTTCATAGGATTTTAAATTGTGTTCTTTTTATAAATAAGATATAACCAATAGAAGTGAAAATTTGAAAAGAGGTGCAAAATAGATGAAGATTTCAACAAAAGGCCGCTATGGCTTAACAATTATGATTGATCTTGCAAAAAAGTTTGGTGAAGGTCCGATTTCATTAAAATCAATTGCGCAGGCGCATGACTTATCCGAGCATTACTTAGAGCAATTAATTTCACCACTTCGTAACGCTCGTCTTGTAAAGAGTACGCGCGGGGCATACGGCGGATATGTATTATCTGATCAACCGGCTAACATTACAGCTGGGGATGTAATCCGTGTATTAGAGGGACCGATTAGTGTTGTAGAAATGATAGAAGAAGAAGAGCCAGCACAGCGCCAGTTATGGATGCGTGTTCGTGATGCGGTGCAAGAAGTGTTAGATAGTACAACGTTAGAAGATTTAGTACGTTATGAGGAAGAAAATCACGGGGGCTATATGTTTTACATTTAATTCCTTGTGAAACGATTTGGAAAGAAGGAGATTTAATGGAACGCATTTACTTAGATCATGCTGCGACATCTCCGACTCACCCAGAAGTGGTCGAAAAGATGATTCCATATATGACAGAAATATTCGGGAACCCGTCTAGTATTCACTTTTATGGACGTCAAACTCGCCATGCAGTAGATGAGGCGAGACGAGTGTGTGCACGCAGCATTCATGCGAATCCGAATGAAATTATATTTACGAGCGGTGGTACAGAAGCTGATAATTTAGCGCTTATCGGTGTAGCACGTGCGAACCGTCATAAAGGTAACCACATAATAACGACGCAAATTGAACATCATGCGATTTTGCATACGTGCGAATTGTTAGAGCGTGAAGGGTTTGAAGTGACATATTTACCTGTCGATGAAACAGGGCTTATTCAAGTTTCTGACATACAAAAGGCATTAACAGAAGAGACGATTCTTGTATCTGTTATGTTTGGGAATAATGAAGTAGGGACAATGCAACCAATTGTGGAAATAGGAAAGTTGCTAAAAGATCATCAAGCTTATTTCCATACAGATGCGGTACAAGCTTACGGTTTAGTAGAAATTAATGTGAAAGAGTTTGGAATTGATTTATTATCAATTTCAGCTCATAAAATTAATGGGCCAAAAGGTGTAGGGTTCTTATACGCTGGTGCAAATGTGAAATTTGAACCGTTATTAATAGGCGGAGAGCAAGAAAGAAAACGCCGTGCTGGTACGGAAAATGTGCCTAGTATTGCTGGGCTTCAGCATGCAATTCTTATAGCTGAAAAAACTCGTGAGCAAAAAAATGCCCAATATGAAGAGTTTAAAGATATAATGGTATCTGTCTTCAAAAATGAAGGCATTACTTTCGAGGTAAACGGAAACTTAGAACATCGCTTACCGCATGTACTTAATGTAAGTTTTACAGGAATGAACATTGAACCATTTCTTGTGAACTTAGACCTTGCTGGCATTGCAGTATCAAGCGGTTCTGCTTGTACAGCTGGTTCGATTGATCCATCACATGTATTAGTAGCGATGTTTGGAAAAGACTCCGATCAAATACGTTCATCCGTACGCTTTAGTTTTGGACTTGGAAATACGAAAGAGCAAATTGAAAAAGCGGCGTACGAAACAGTGAAAATCGTGAAGCGATTAACACAAAATTAGCATGGGAGGTGACATGATGAACAAACTACCTCACGAAACACGCGTTGTCATCGGAATGTCCGGTGGCGTCGATTCATCTGTAGCAGCACTTTTATTAAAAGAGCAAGGTTATGATGTAATCGGAATTTTTATGAAAAACTGGGATGATACAGATGAGAATGGTGTCTGCACAGCAACAGAAGATTACAATGATGTAATTGAAGTGTGTAACCAAATTGGTATTCCGTATTATGCAGTAAACTTTGAAAAACAATACTGGGATAAAGTATTTACGTACTTCTTAGATGAGTATCGAGCTGGTCGTACACCAAACCCAGATGTAATGTGTAATAAAGAAATTAAATTTAAAGCATTTTTAGAGCATGCAATTGCGCTTGGTGCGGATTATGTGGCAACAGGCCATTATGCACGCGTTGCTTATATGGACGGCGAATATAAAATGCTTCGCGGCGTTGATGACAATAAAGATCAAACATATTTCTTAAATCAATTAAGCCAAGAGCAATTATCAAAAACAATGTTCCCGTTAGGTGAATTAAAGAAACCGCAAATTCGTGAAATGGCGAAAGAAGCTGGCTTAGCGACAGCGGCGAAAAAAGATAGTACAGGTATTTGCTTCATTGGTGAGCGTAACTTTAAAGATTTCTTAAGTAACTACTTACCGGCACAACCAGGTGTAATGCAAACATTATCTGGTGAAGTGAAAGGGAAGCATGACGGTTTAATGTATTATACAATTGGACAACGTCATGGCCTTGGAATTGGTGGTAATGGTGATCCATGGTTTGCTGTTGGGAAAAATCTAAAAGAAAACATTTTATATGTTGATCAAGGATTCCATAACGAACTTCTATATGGTGATGAAGTTATTGCTACGAATGTAGGATGGGTAAGTAACAAAGAAAAAGAAACCGAATTTAAGTGCACGGCGAAATTCCGTTATCGTCAAGAAGACAATAAAGTAACGGTTCAAATCGTTGATGAAAATACAGTTCGTATTCTTTGTGATGAGCCAATTCGTGCAATTACACCAGGACAAGCAGTCGTTTTCTATGATGGAGATGAGTGCTTAGGCGGTGCTACAATTGATGAAGTATACCGTAGTGGTAAGAAATTGGATTATTTAGGATAAACGAGAAGCCTCTGCCGATTAGCGGTTAGAGGTTTCTTTTACATAAAGCGAATTTTCGTTCGCTTGGAAAATACATTCTTTGTTATAATTTGTTGTAGAGGTGAAGGACATGTCAAACAAACTTGAAACAGGTATTCAATATATGCAAGAAGGAAACTGGGAAGAAGCAGCTAAAAATTTTACAGAAGCAATCGAAGAAAATCCGAAAGATGCGCTTGGATACATTAATTTTGCAAATTTATTAGACGTATTAGGTGATAGCGAGCGAGCGATTTTATTTTATAAACGCGCACTAGAGTTAGATGATAAATCTGCAGCTGCCTATTATGGTTTAGGAAATGTATATTATGGCCAAGAGCAATTTACTGAGGCGAAAGCTGTATTTGAACAAGCAATGCAAGCTGGATTACAATCAGCTGATGTAACATTTATGTTAGGTATCACACATGTACAGCTTGGAAATGATCGTCTTGCACTACCATTCTTACAAAGAGCAACAGAATTAGATGAAAACGATGTAGAAGCTGTATTCCAGTGCGGACTTTGCTTCGCGCGATTAGAACATGTTCAAGAGGCGAAACCTTATTTTGAAAAGGTATTAGAAATGGATGAAGAGCATGCAGATGCGTATTACAATTTAGGTGTTGCGTACGTATTTGAGGAAAATAATGAGAAGGCTCTCGCTTTATTTAAGAAAGCAACTGAAATTCAGCCAGATCACTTTTTAGCGGGTAATGGCGTTCGTTTATTAGAGCAAGAAGCTGAATAAGATAAAAATATAGTTTAATGGGTAGTTATCCCTCATCTAAAAAGGTGGGGGATGTACTGCTCATTAAAGTGAAAATATCGGAAAGGAGAGGAAAGATGGGAAATCAACATGCAATGGATTTGTTTGAGGAAGAGAAAAAGTTTATAAAAGCGCAAGTTCTTCATACCATTTTCCACAACGAAGAAAACCTCTATTCCGTTGTCAGTATGAAAGTCATTGAAACGAATGAAACGTATGACGAAAAGAAAGTAATGATAAACGGTCATTTTCCCCGCATGCATGAAGATGAAGTGTTTACATTGACAGGTCATTTTAAGGACCATCCAAAGTATGGAAAACAATATATGGTTGAAACATTTAAAAAAGAATTGCCACAAACAAAAGCAGGTATGGTGCAATATTTAGCGAGTGATTTATTTAAAGGGATAGGAAAACGTACAGCTGAAAAAATTGTGGACCATCTCGGAGAACATGCTATTTCTAAAATTATGGATGACCCTGAGGCGTTAAATGGTGTTGTTAATAAACAAAAGGCTCAGGAAATATATGAGACAATTGTTGAACATCAAGGATTAGAGAAAGTAATGAGCTTTTTAAATGGCTACGGTTTTGGAACGAAACTTTCTATTAAGATTTACCAGCAATATAAAGAGATGACATTAGAAGTGATTCGTAATAATCCGTATCAACTTATTGAAGAAGTGGACGGGATTGGTTTTGGAAGAGCGGATGATATAGGGCGTGCGTTAGGGATATCGGGTAATCATGACGACCGTGTACGAGCGGGATGTTTTTACACATTAGAGAATGTCTCATTACAACTTGGTCATGTTTATATGAGGAAAGATCAACTTGTAAGAGAAACGATGTCACTTTTAAACAATCAAGAAGGAAGAGTGACTGAGGAAGATATTATAGGTTGTATTGAAACGATGCAAAGTGAAGGGAAAGTCATCATAGAAGAAGAACGAGTGTATTTAGCGACGTTATTCTACTCTGAAAAAGGTGTTGTAAAGTCTATTCGCAGGCTTATGAATCAAGAAGAAACACCTTCATTTCCAGAAGCGGAAGTGTTAAAAACGTTAGGTGAAATTGAAGAACAACTGAACGTACAATATGCACCGTTTCAGCAAGAAGCAATTCAAACGGCACTTCATAAACCGATGATGTTATTGACAGGTGGACCAGGAACAGGGAAAACAACAGTTATTAAAGGGATTGTTGAAATGTATGCGTCACTTCACGGATTATCGTTAAATCCGAATGAATACAGTGATGATAATCCATTTCCAATACTATTAACAGCTCCAACAGGAAGAGCAGCGAAGCGGATGAGTGAATCGACAGGACTTCCAGCTTGCACAATTCACCGTTTACTTGGTTGGACGCCAGAAGGATCTTTCCAGCGTAATGAAACGGATCCTGTCCAAGGTAAGCTCCTTATTATCGATGAATTTTCAATGGTTGATATTTGGCTTGCAAATCAGCTATTTAAGTCGTTGCCGACGAATATTCAAGTTATCGTTGTAGGTGATGAAGATCAGTTGCCATCTGTAGGACCTGGACAAGTATTAAAAGATTTATTAAATGCAGGCGCAGTTCCGACAGTGAAGCTTACTGAAATTTATCGTCAAGCGGAAGGCTCATCAGTGATTCAACTTGCCCATGCGATAAAAAATGGAACTCTACCACCAGATTTAGCGCAAAACAAAAAAGATCGTTCGTTTATCAGCTGTACAGGGGCTCAAATTGTTGAGGTTGTGAAAAAAGTTTGCGAAAATGCTAAAACAAAAGGCTTTAGTGCAAGGGATGTTCAAGTATTAGCACCGATGTACCGCGGGCCTGCTGGTATTAATGTATTAAACGAAGCGCTGCAACAAGTATTTAATCCGAAGAGGGAAAAGAGTAAAGAAATTGCTTACGGTGATGTTGTGTACCGAAGAGGTGATAAAGTACTGCAACTCGTGAATCAGCCGGAGAGCCAAGTGTTTAATGGTGATATTGGGGAAATTGTTTCGGTGTTTTATGCAAAAGAAAACGTTGAGCAACAAGATATGATTATCGTTTCATTTGATGGAATTGAGGTAACGTATACGAAGCCCGATTTAAATCAAATTACGCATGCATATTGTTGTTCCATTCATAAATCACAAGGTAGTGAATTTCCGATTGTTATTATGCCAATCGTGAAAAGTTACAACCGTATGTTACGTCGTAATTTAATTTACACGGGTATTACAAGAAGTAAGAAGTTCCTTATTATTTGCGGGGAGGAAGCAGCTTTCCAATCTGGTGTAAATCGCCTTGATGATGCAATGCGTCAAACAACTTTAGCTAGTCGCTTGCAAGAATCACAAGGAGAAGTACAGATGGTCACAGTTAATGGCGAGGAAATGGACGTGGAAAACATTTCACCGTATGATTTCATGTAACAAGGTGAAATTATATAGTGAAACTTTCAAACGCATAGCGTTGAAAGGCTCCAGTAATGTATAAATGAATGCAGTTTGGACATAATGGCGAATAGAATCTGGGAGACTGTAAGGAGATGAAAGCCATATGTTCATTTGTCCAAATTGCAAAGGGAAAGACATTGGAAAAATAGGTGTCAACCAATTTTATTGCTGGAATTGTTATATCGAATTATCGGTTTCAAAGGGGAAAATCCATACACATCAAGTTGAGGAAGATGGTTCATTAAGCTCTCTTGATGATTTATTTGATGAGAATGAAAGAACGATCGGATAACGAAAAGGGGGATTTACTTTGAATCTACGCAATTCATTAATCGCATTAGGTGTTGGAGCTGCAGCATATCAATATGCTCGTAAACAAGATGTATTTTCAAAACGCAATATGAAAAAAGCACGTAAGATGATTAAGTCTTACTTATAATCATTTCGATAAATTGAAAAACTCCCTTGTAGACAAGGGAGTTTTTTTATGCACCCATATGCAAATAAAAAAGTCCGATCTCTGAGAAAAGATAAGATAGACCGTAGCAGCCAACGCCAAGTATTCCATACTGCCATAATTGCTTCGCTTTTTCTTTACGTGAGGAATGAATAAAGAACCCCTTCCAAATACCGAACCCGATACAAATCCATTCAAGAATCATAAAAATTGCTGATAATCCAAGCATAAACAAAACCATAATTAGCCCTCCTGATTATATTAATTCATGCTGTATTCTCAGGGGTGGTTGTCCTTGTTATGTTATTTATATGTACGTCTTTAAAAAACAGTATGGTCCGTATGAAAAGATTTTAAAAGTTTCGCACATAACCTACCCCATTTATTTTCAAAATAAAGGTGGAGGAGGTTTTTCATGTGAAGAATCTTAAAATCATTTGGATATATCGTTTAGGATTATTGTTACTTGTTTTTCTTTGTCTGCTCGTCTTTTTAAAAATTAAGCCGCTATGGGCACCGATTATTTTTGTATTTAAAGTAGCAATCACGCCGTTTCTTATCGCGTGTTTTATTGCGTATTTATTGCACCCTTTAATTGAAAAAATTCATAAGGAAGGGATGCCCCGTACACTTGCCATTTTGCTCATTTATATCCTTTTCTTTGGCGGAATTGGTTATGGGATTTATAAAGGAACACCAGTCGTTATTAAACAGTTACAAGAGATTAATGAACAATTTCCCCAGTTTACAAAGATGTACGATTCGTGGATGGATGGCGTTACAGAACAAACAGCGAATTTCCCTTCGTTCATTCATGAAAAGGTGAAACAACTTTTTGTGGGTGTGGAAACGAAGATTCAAGCGCTTTTAAATAAAGTGATGAGTACAGCTCGTGGTGTACTCGATTCATTGCTCATTATTTTCTTAATACCGTTCATTGTATTTTACATATTAAAAGATTATGGTGAGTTTTATCATATCTTTTGGAAACTAGTCCCAAGTAAATGGCGAGGTACGGGGCAAATGCTTGCGAAAGAAATTGATAAGTCACTTGGAAGCTATATTCGAGGACAGTTATTTGTTTGTTTAGTATTAGGGGGAGTATCAGCTCTTTCTTTTTGGTTTATCGGTATGAAATATCCATTATTGCTTGGCATTATTATTGGGGTAACGGATATAATCCCATACTTCGGTCCTATTTTAGGAGCGATCCCGACGTTAATGATTGCAGCAACAGTATCAACGAGTTTACTTATTAAGGCGGGGATCACGATTGCGATTTTGCAATTTGTGGAGAGTAACATTTTATCGCCTTACATCGTTGGTAAGTCACTTCGTATGCATCCCGTTATTATTATGCTTGCCTTACTAGTTGGGGGAGAGGTAGCTGGGATTGTAGGATTGCTAATATCGGTTCCGGTTTTAGCAGTTATTCGCACTGTCATTGTTCATGTGAGACCGCTCTTGAAAAAAGAAGATGTGTAAGTATAGAAGCCCTCTATGTAAGAAATAGAGGGCTAATCATATATTTATTTAGAAAGTTGCTCGTGTATTTTTTGAATGAGGGAGCTCACATCATTTGTTTGAATATGTTTTATTTTTTTCCATTCGTTATCATACATAAATATAATTTGATTGTTGAAAAGACGCTTTTGTTCTTTTAGATTAGAAATTTTTGCGAAAGAGTACTCTTCAAATATTGGATTCTTACTTACATCTGGCCCATAAAAGAATAGTCTTTTGTTCGTTAAAATTAGCAATCCTGGCCTTGCGACGGAACGATAAATAAATATGTCTAATGAACATGCTGCGTAAAATAATATCGTTTCGTCAGTCGCTAATATGTTTTTAGCTTTGCTAAGTAAGGTTGTCATTGTGATCGCTCCTTTATTTTATTAACAATAATTTAATTATAGCAAAAAAAGTAATATTTAGAAATTTTTATAAATCATTCTTATAAGGAGATTCCGATTTGTTAATAAACGCATAATATATGAAAAGGCTGTTAAGAATGAATAGTAGAATACCTATGATTAATAAGCAATTAATACAATATAAATGATTATCTACATTGACAAACTTAAGAGAATTCTATTATATTTAGTCATATAATACATTAAATCAATGACGGAACAAGTACGTTACAGTCCATTTATAGAGAGAAGCTTCCATATGGCTGAAAGAAGCTTTAAATGAAGGGTAACAGAAAGCTAATCCTGAGAGCAGCTAATCACTGCCGTCTTGCCACGTTACGGCACCATGAGGTGATGAATTGATTGTTATTGTAATCAATTCATAATTAGGGTGGTATCGCGAGTTAACTCTCGTCCCTTTTATAGGGACGGGAGTTTTTTATATTTAAGGAGGAAAATACAATGAAACAACTAACAGGCGCACAAATTCGTCAAATGTTTTTAGACTTTTTCCAAGAAAAAGGACATGCAGTAGAACCTAGTGCATCACTAGTTCCACATGAAGATCCATCTCTTCTATGGATTAATAGTGGTGTAGCTACATTAAAAAAATATTTTGATGGACGTGTAATCCCACAAAATCCACGTATTACAAATGCTCAAAAATCAATTCGTACAAACGATATTGAAAACGTAGGGAAAACAGCTCGTCACCATACATTCTTTGAAATGTTAGGAAACTTCTCAATTGGTGATTACTTCAAAGAAGAAGCAATTACATGGGCTTGGGAATTCTTAACGAGCGACAAATGGATCGGATTCGATAAAGAATTACTATCAGTTACAATCCATCCAGAAGATGAAGAAGCATTCACAATTTGGAATGAGAAAATGGGCGTTCCAAAAGAGCGTATTATCCGCTTAGAAGAAAACTTCTGGGATATCGGTGAAGGGCCAAGTGGACCGAATACAGAGATTTTCTATGACCGCGGAGAAGCTTACGGTAATGACTTTAGTGACCCAGAATTATATCCAGGCGGAGAAAACGAGCGTTACTTAGAAGTATGGAACCTTGTATTCTCTCAATTTAACCATAATCCAGACGGTTCATATACACCACTTCCTAAGAAAAACATTGATACAGGGATGGGTCTAGAGCGTATGACATCTATCGTTCAAGATGTACCTACGAACTTTGATACAGACCTATTCATGCCGATGATTGGTGCAACAGAAACAATTTCTGGTGAAAAATATCGTAATGGCGATTTAGAAAAAGATATGGCATTCAAAGTAATTGCTGACCATATCCGTACAGTAACATTCGCTGTTGGTGACGGTGCTCTTCCATCTAACGAAGGCCGTGGTTATGTATTACGTCGTTTATTACGCCGCGCTGTTCGTTATTCGAAGAAATTAAACATCAACCGTCCATTTATGTTTGAATTAGTACCGGTTGTTGGAGAAGTAATGAAAGACTTCTATCCAGAAGTACTTGAAAAGAAAGATTTCATTGCGAAAGTTGTGAAGAACGAAGAAGAGCGTTTCCATGAAACACTTCATGATGGTGAAGCGATTTTAGCTGAAGTAATTGCAAAAGCAAAAGAAGAAAAAACAACTGTTATTTCTGGAGTAGATGCGTTCCGTCTATATGACACATACGGTTTCCCAATTGAATTAACAGAAGAATATGCAGAAGAAGCTGGCATGACAGTTGATCATGAAGGTTTTGAAAATGAAATGGAAAAACAACGTGAGCGTGCACGTGCTGCTCGTCAAGACGTTGATTCTATGCAAGTTCAAGGTGGTGTCCTTGGAGAAATTAAAGTAGCGAGCGAATTCGTTGGTTACGGTACAGTTGCAACAGAAAGTAACGTTGTTGCACTTGTGAAAAACGGCGAATACACAGACAGCTTACAAGCTGGTGAAGAAGGACAGTTAATTCTTGATGTAACACCATTCTATGCTGAGAGTGGTGGACAAATTGCAGACCGTGGTTACCTTCTTGCAGATGGTGTGAAAGTTCTTGTAAAAGACGTACAAAAAGCACCAAACGGCCAAAACTTGCATAAAGTTGTTGTTGAAGAAGGTACATTAACGAAAGATGCGGCTGTAAAAGCTATTATCGATACGAAAAACCGTAGTAGCGTTGTAAAAAATCATACAGCAACTCACTTACTACACCAAGCATTAAAAGACGTACTTGGAACACACGTTAACCAAGCAGGTTCTCTTGTAACTTCTGAACGTCTACGTTTTGACTTCTCTCATTTCGGTCAAGTACAAGCTGACGAATTAGAAAAAATTGAGCGTATGGTAAACGAAAAAATTTGGGAAAGTATTGATGTTGAGATTTCTCAAAAAGCAATCGAAGAAGCGAAAGAAATGGGCGCAATGGCATTATTCGGTGAAAAATACGGAGATGTTGTACGCGTTGTACAAGTTGGCGATTACAGCTTAGAGCTTTGTGGTGGTTGTCACGTTGATAATACAGCTTCTATCGGTATTTTCAAAATCGTTGCTGAGTCTGGTATTGGTGCAGGAACTCGTCGTATTGAAGCAGTAACTGGTAAGTCTGCATACGAATTAATGAACGATCAAGTAGGTTTATTAAAAGAAGCAGCAGGAAAAATGAAAACAAATCCGAAAGATATTTTAACAAGAGTTGATGGTCTATTTGCTGAAGTGAAACAACTGCAAAAAGAAAATGAATCTCTTGCTGCGAAATTAAGCAATATCGAAGCTGGAAACTTAACTGATTCTGTAATGACAGTTGATGGTGTGAATGTATTAGCAGCGAAAGTAAATGTTGCAGATATGAACAACTTACGTACGATGATGGATGATCTGAAAAATAAATTAGAATCAGCAGTTGTTGTATTAGCGTCTGTTAATGACGATAAAGTAAACATCCTAGCAGGTGTAACGAAAGACTTAATTAGCCAAGGTTACCATGCTGGTAAACTTGTGAAAGAAGTAGCTTCTCGTTGCGGCGGTGGCGGTGGTGGCCGTCCTGATATGGCACAAGCAGGCGGTAAAAACCCAGCTCAAGTCGAAGAAGCTTTAGCATTTGTACAAGAGTACGTTAAATCTGTTTCAAAATAAAGAGATAGTAGTGTACAATGGTAGGGAGAGGAGAAGTTCTTCTCCCTATACTTACTATATAAGTGAGGTGCTTGAAATGGACGGTTTTGATAAAACAATGAAGTTTAGCATTCAAGATGAAAAACAGAGTGTCCATGTAAATGATGTACTTTTAACTGTGTATGATGCACTTCAAGAAAAAGGCTATAATCCGATTAACCAAATCGTCGGTTATTTATTAAGTGGAGACCCAGCATACATACCTCGCCATAAAGATGCACGTAGCATCATTCGCAAGCTTGAACGTGATGAGTTAATTGAAGAGCTTGTGAAGTCTTACTTGAAACATCATCGTGAGGAGTAGTTTATGCGGATATTAGGTTTAGATGTAGGTACAAAAACAGTCGGAGTTGCAATTAGCGACGAGATGGGCTGGACAGCACAAGGATTAGAAACAATTAAGATTAACGAAGAACGAGGTCACTTTGGTTTTGATCGTATTTCTGAGTTAGTAAAGCAGTACAATGTGGACAAAATAGTAGTAGGTTTACCTAAAAATATGAATGGTACAATTGGCCCACGTGGTGAAGCGTGCCAACAATTTGCAGAAAACCTACGAGAGCTGTTACAATTAGACGTTGTAATGTGGGACGAGCGTTTGTCAACAATGGCAGCGGAACGTCTACTCATTTCAGCCGATGTAAGCCGTAAGAAGCGAAAGCAAGTAATTGATAAGATGGCTGCAGTCGTAATCTTACAAGGATTTTTAGATAGTAAATAAGAGGTGACCAAAATGGAAGAAAATCAAATTACAATTGTAGACGAAAAAGGTAACGAACATTTATGTGAAATTATTTTCACTTTTGACGCTGAAAAATTTGGCAAAAAATCATACGTAGTCTTCTCTCCAATCGGTGAAGTAGACGAAGATGGAGACCAAATTTATGATGCAATGGCTTATGAGCAAAATGAGGAAGAGGGCGGAACTTTACTTCCAATCGAATCTGAAGAAGAGTGGGAAATGGTACAAGAAATGTTCAACACTCTAGCTGATGAGCAAGAAGCTGAATAATAAGTACTGAAAAGATGGACGACATACAGTCCATCTTTTTTTGTATTTATATGTAAAATGAAAGATTTTTTGTCGAAACTGTGTAAGTCTTTGTAGTATAATGAGACGGATTGTAGAAAAATAAAGTGTCAATTAAAAAAGATAAGTGAATTTGTTGCGTTTTTACATCGTGCTGTATAGAAAGGTGTACATACGGTCTACAATTAAGTAAGGAGGAAATGTTTTGATAGAGAATCAAGTGAAAAAGAAGCGTAGACGCATCTTTTTATTTTCGATTATTGCATTGCTTTTAGTTTGTGGTTCAGTCTATGCGTATATTTCATCTGCATTAGGACCAGTTGATAGCGGGAATAAAAAAGAGATTGAAGTAGAAATTCCGAAAGGATCATCTACAAGTAAAATTGGAGAAATTTTAGAAGAAAAAGGCGCTGTAAAAAACGGTACAGTTTTTAGTTTTTATACAAAGGCTAAATCGAAAAGTTTACAAGCAGGTACATATTTATTAAATCCTTCAATGAATGCTGAAGATGTGATCGAACAAATGTCATCTGGCAACGTGCATCGTCCAGCTCTTTATAAAGTGACGATTAAAGAAGGGGCGCAAGTAACTGAAATTGCAGAAACGATTGCGACAGAACTAAAGTGGAATAAAGATGATGTTACGCGTCAATTAAACGATAAAGCATTTATTCAAAAAATGCAGCAAAAGTATCCGAAGTTATTAACAGATAAAATCTTTGATAGTAATATTAAATACCCATTAGAAGGTTATTTATATCCTGCAACGTATTCGTTTTATAAGAAAGATACGACGTTAGAAGCAATTGTAATTCCAATGCTTGAGAAAACAAATGCAATCATTGTTCAAAATGAGGCGAAAATGAAAGCGAAGAATTGGGATGTTCATCAGCTTTTAACATTATCTTCACTTATTGAAGAAGAGGCAACTGGTTTTACAGATCGTCAAAAGATCTCTAGTGTCTTTTATAATCGTTTAACAAAAGGTATGCCACTTCAAACGGATCCAACGGTATTATATGCACTTGGAAAGCATAAACAACGTGTATTATACGAAGATTTAAAGGTCAACTCACCGTATAATACGTATGTTGTAAAAGGGTTGCCGGTAGGGCCGATCGCAAACTCTGGTAAACATTCAGTGGAAGCTGCGTTAGAACCTGCGCAAACAGATTATTATTATTTCTTAGCTGCACCAAGTGGTGAAGTGTATTATGCGAAAACATTAGAAGAGCATAATGCATTAAAGCAAAAATACATTACGAAAAAACAGTGAAATGGGGAGGGATAGCGAAAAAAGTCGCACATCCCTCTTTTTTGTGGTAAAATATATCGGGTTAAAAACTGGCAGAAGAATCGTTTTTAATATCAAAACGGGACGTACAAGCTAAGGGTAAAGCTGGCTTGTATTTTTATTGCATTCTATGTGTGAAAAGACGTCATAGAGGCACTTCTCCATGTAAATAAGGAGGACCATTTATGGAGGATGCAGTTAACGAGTACCTATTATCATTTATTGATCCGAAAGATAAATTAATTCTTGAAATGGAAGAATATGCAACAGAAAATCATGTGCCAATTATGGATCGACTTGGAATGGAATTTATGCTGCAATTTTTACGTTTAATTGGACCGAAAAGCATTTTAGAACTTGGAACAGCAATCGGTTATTCTAGTATTCGTATGATGCAAGCTATTCCAAATTCACGTATTGTGACAGTTGAGCGCAATCGTGAGAGATATGAAAAAGCACTTGAATATATAGAACGTTCCCCAGTAACAGATCGTATTTCAGTTATTTACGGTGATGCGTTAGAGACAGGTGAACAAGTAAAAGAACACGGGACATTTGACGTTATTTTTATTGATGCAGCAAAAGGACAGTATCGTCGCTTTTTTGACTTATATGAACCGTTATTAAATCCTGGTGGAGTAATTATTTCAGATAATGTTATGTACCACGGTCTTGTAACGACAAAAGAGAAAATTGAAAACAGACGTACACGTGGTTTAATCCGTCGTATTAAGACGTACAATGAGTGGCTTATGAATCATGAAGGATATGATACAACGATTTTCCCAATTGGTGATGGAGTAGCTGTTAGTAAAAAGAGAGGGTGACCAAGGTATGAAGAAACCTGAATTGTTAGTAACGCCAAGAGCGGTGGCGGATATCGAACCTCTTGCGAAAGCAGGAGCAGATGCGGTAATGATCGGTGAGCAAAAGTTTGGTTTACGTTTAGCAGGGGAGTTTTCACGTGAAGATGTAAAACAAACTGTGAAGATTGCACATGAAAATGGTGTGAAAGTATACGTAGCCATGAACGCTATGTTCCACAACGATAAAGTAGAAGAATTAACAGATTACGTTTCATTTTTAAACGAAGTAAATGTAGATGCAATTGTTTTCGGAGATCCAGCGGTATTAATGGCTGTTCGCGAAGTAGCACCAAATATGCAGTTGCACTGGAATACAGAAACGACAGCAACAAACTGGTTCACTTGTAACTACTGGGGACAAAGAGGAGCGAAGCGCGCTGTATTAGCTCGTGAGCTGAGCTTAGATGAAATTGTTGATTTAAAAGAAAATGCTGAAGTGGAACTAGAAGTACAAATTCACGGTATGACTTGTATGTTCCAATCGAAGCGTTCATTAGTAGGAAACTACTTTGAGTATCAAGGACGTAATCTTGACATTGAAAAGAAAAAATATGAAGAGAATATGTTCTTATATGACCCAGAGCGTAACAATAAATATCCAATTTATGAAGATGAAAATGGTACTCACATTATGAGTCCGAACGATATTTGTTTCATCGATGAATTAGAGGAACTAATCGAAGCTGAAGTTGATAGCTTAAAAATCGACGGTGTACTAAAAAGCTCTGAATACATTATTGAAGTAACGAAGAAATATCGTCAAGCGATTGATTTATGCGTAGAAGATCGTGATGCATATTATGACGTGAAAGATGATCTATATAAAGAAATAGAAGAAATGCAACCAGTAAATCGTCCGTTAGATACAGGATTCTTCTTTAAAGAAACGGTTTACTAAACGAGGAGGGTGTAGGAAATGACTGTACAAGAAATTTCACGAGTGATCGATGGCAAACGTGTTATTGTGAAGAAACCTGAACTGTTAATCCCTGCGGGTAACTTAGAAAAATTAAAAGTAGCTATCCATTACGGGGCAGATGCTGTATATTTAGGTGGACAAGAATTTGGTCTTCGTTCGAATGCAGGTAACTTTACGCTAGAAGAAATGGCAGAAGGCGTTGAGTTTGCAAAGAAGTATGGAGCAAAAATATACGTAACAACAAATATCTTTGCACATAATGAAAATATGGACGGGCTAGAGGAATATTTAAAAGGGATTGAAAAAGCTGGCGTAACGGGAATTATCGTTGCTGATCCGCTTATCATTGAGACTTGTAAACGCGTAGCGCCTTCTGTTGAGGTGCATTTAAGCACACAGCAATCACTATCCAACTGGAAAGCAGCACAGTATTGGAAAGAAGAAGGTTTACATCGTCTTGTATTAGCTCGTGAAGCAAGCTATGAAGAAATGAAAGAAATTAAAGAAAAAGTGGATATTGAAATTGAAGCATTCGTACATGGTGCAATGTGTATCGCATATTCAGGAAGATGCACATTAAGTAACCATATGACAGCGCGTGATTCTAATCGTGGTGGTTGTTGCCAATCTTGCCGCTGGGATTATGATTTAGTTCAAACAGTATCACAACATAAAGATGCAAAAGAGCTTCCTCTATTCCAAGAAGGAGATGCTCACTTTGCGATGAGTCCAAAAGATTTAAATTTAATTTTATCAATTCCGAAAATGATTGAAATCGGAATCGATAGCTTAAAGGTAGAAGGACGTATGAAATCAATCCATTACGTAGCGACTGTAGCAACTGTATATCGTAAAGTAATTGATGCTTATTGTGCGGATCCAGATAACTTTGAGTTTAAACAAGAATGGTTAGATGAGCTTGATAAATGTGCAAATCGTGATACAGCTCCTGCATTCTTTGAAGGGGTTCCAGGACATCAAGAGCAAATGTTTGGAAATCATAGTAAGAAAACAACGTATGATTTTGCTGGTTTAGTGTTAGATTATAATGAAGAAACGGGCATCGTAACGATTGAGCAACGTAATCATTTCAAACCAGGACATGAAGTGGAGTTCTTTGGACCAGAAATAGAAAACTTTACGCAAACGGTGGAGAAAATTTGGGATGAGGATGGAAACGAATTAGATGCAGCGAGACATCCGTTGCAAATCGTGAAATTCAAAGTGGATCAACGAGTGTATGTGAATAATATGATGCGCAAAAGCATACTTCAATAAGAAAGAGTGATAGTCGAATGGGGACGAATAAGCCTGTTGTAATTGGAATTGCTGGTGGTTCGGGATCAGGTAAAACGAGTGTAACGAAAGCGATTTTTGACCATTTTAAAGGTCATTCTATTTTAATCTTAGAGCAAGATTATTATTACAAAGATCAAAGCCATTTACCAATGGAAGAGCGTTTAAAAACAAATTATGATCATCCGCTTGCGTTTGATAATGATCTGTTAATTGAACATTTGCAGCAGTTGCTTGCATATGAGCAAATTGATAAGCCTGTATATGACTATACATTGCATACGCGTTCAGAAGAAATTATTCCAGTTGAGCCGAAAGATGTAATTATTTTAGAAGGAATTCTTATTTTAGAAGACCCACGTCTTTGCGAGTTAATGGACATTAAATTATTCGTTGATACGGATGCTGACCTTCGTATTCTGCGTCGCATGCAGCGTGATATTAAAGAGCGCGGTCGTACGATGGATTCAGTTATTGATCAGTACGTAAATGTTGTACGTCCAATGCACAATCAATTTATTGAGCCTTCTAAGAAATTTGCGGATATTATTATCCCTGAAGGTGGACAAAACCACGTTGCAATTGATATTATGGTGACAAAAATTGCAACAATTCTTGAACAAAAAGTAAATTTGTAATAGCATAGTAAAAGATATACGGTAGGAAGGGATTTTTTCCCTTCCTATCGAATACAATGAAACATGCAACCTCATCTATATATAGGTGAGGGCATATTTATATCAACTTTCCATACATATCTTCTTTATATAAAGAAGAATTGGAAATACGGGGTTGTATGTGACAACTCCGCTAGTGCAAGGGTACTAGAAACCTCCGCTAACAATGGAAGCGGAGGAGTTTTCATATGGAACTCCTCTTTTTTTCGGGGGATTGGTATATAAAAGGAGTGGAAAATATGTCAACAGAAAAAACATACCCTATGACGCAAGAGGGTAAGCAAAAACTAGAGAACGAACTTGAGCAATTAAAAACAGTAAGACGTAAAGAAGTAGTAGAACGTATTAAAATCGCACGTAGCTTCGGGGACCTTTCTGAGAACTCTGAGTACGATGCAGCGAAAGATGAGCAAGCGTTCGTAGAAGGACGTATTACACAATTAGAAAATATGATTCGTAACGCAGTTATCATTAAAGATAATGGCGAAGTATCTACTGTTGTTACATTAGGTAAAACAGTAACATTTAAAGAATTACCAAATGGAGATGAAGAAGCGTACACAATCGTAGGTAGCGCGGAAGCTGACCCATTTGAAGGAAGAATTTCTAACGATTCTCCAATCGCAAAAAGCTTATTAGGTAAGCAAATTGGTGAGAAAGTAACAATCCAAACACCAGGCGGAGAAATGCAAGTAGAGATTGTCTCTGTAAAATAAAAAAAAGATTCTCCTATCGGGAGAATCTTTTTTTTATCCCGCTATTTGCCAGGCAGTAAGACCACTATCTCAAACTTCAGCGGAAGTAAAGAAGTTAGGTGGGCGTCGGACTGCTCGTAAACGCCCGCTTGGTGAGGGCTAATTAAAGTTTCACTTTATCTGTAGAATAGAAAAAATTGTGTAAACCTTAGAGTGATTCGACAAAAAATGTCAAAAAAACATTTTAAACTTTGATATCATAATTGGAGAATATAGGTTTCAAAAGGGAAAAGGGGCTAATTATGAAACATAAAATCTTTACAGGATTGGTTTGTAGTATCTCTATATTAGGACTTGCTGCCTGCGGAACGAAAGAGGAAACTACATCATCAAAGGGAGAAAAAGTGAAGCAAGAAGAAAAACAGGATATTAAAGCAACTGAGAGTTCAAAAGCCTTAGCAAATCCACAAGATAAAAAGGAATTCAATGATTTTGATGTAGCGTATCAATTAGCTATTGTGATGAAAATATTTCAAGATGTAACGATTAAGTACGATTATGCGATTGGGAATCCAGATTATTTATTGCGAGATTCGATGGATCAAAAAACAATAGATGATATGAAGAATATGTTACAAGAACAGGCGAAAAATAATGATAAAATTTTAAAAGATGAAGTGAATCAAGCATATACATATTTAAAACAATCGAAAGTAAGTAATAAAGATGACGTTCAAAAAATAATAGATGCACAAAATAATTATTTACATATTGTAGATAAGATGATTACTTGTATTGATTCTGTAACAGTTGAGAATGCAAAAGAAAAAAGAAATGAAATGGATAATTTCAGTAAGGACTATTTAAAAGTAGCGGCTAATGTAACAACTACTGTAATTGAAGTTGCTAAAAACACTGGAGTGAATGAAACTGAATTTAAATCGCTTCTTACGAAATTTTTAGAGAAGCCAAAAAAACAATAATAGCTTTATATAATATCTATTTTTGTTTTGGAGCTTGTATAAATAAAATAGTACCTCGTCTAAACTACAATAGATGAGGTGTTTTTTATGAAAATAAAACGGAGAATTACAATTGTTTTAATTTGTTTTATGAGCGTTATGTTTTTATTGCTTTGTCGTTTAATCCAAATTCAAATTATAGATACAGAATCATTTACTGATCGCAAAATAAATTTAATTGAAAAAAGTGTTACGCAACGCACACAATCCATTACAGTAGACGATGGACGTGGGCAGTTTATAGATCGTAATGGTAAAGAAATAGGTGAGGAAAAATATCCTGTTTTAATTATTTTTCCATTTTTACAAATAAAAAATGACATGTTAGAGAAAATCGCGCATATCATTGGTGTGTCGAGACAAGAGATTAGAAGACAAATGAAAAATAACAAAAATGCATTTACCCTACAAGGAGAAACTGCTCCATTTCGAGTGACACGAGAGCAGATGGAGAAGGTAAATGAATTACATGTATTAGGTATTGTAGCAGCTGAAGTGCGATTAAAACAAACTGGAGAGATAAGTCATTTAATTGGTGATGTAGGGGAGAACGAAAGGGAATTTCAAAAGCGATATGGAGAATTGAAAAAAATTTCAAAACAAACGCCGATAGGTATTTCAGGATTACAGCAATCATTTGATGAATTTCTATTGACTGATGGAGAGGCAAAAGTATTATATCAAGTAGATCGGCAAGGAGAACCAATTTTCGGAAAGCAAGCGAAATACACTTCACCAGGAAATCCATTTTATCCAGTTAGGATTCAAACTACTTTACATAAAGAGTTGCAGCAAAAAGCAGAAGAAGTGATTGAAGCAAACGAAATAAAGAAGGGGGGATTAGTATTACTTGATGTAAAGACAAATGAAATATTAGCGATGGTTAGTAAGCCGTCTTTACAAGTAAGGGATGAGAATTTATATAAAACTACACTTGAAAATCAAATGTTAACGCCACATTTTCCAGGCTCTGTTTTTAAAACAGTAGTTGCAGCTGCAGTCATTGATCAAAAAGTAAATTTGTTTAATCGGACATTTAACTGTAATAAAGATTTATATGGTGAAAACGACCCGCAAGTTAGGATGGGTACGCTTAACTTTAAAGAGAGCTTTGCTAGGAGCTGTAACAGGACATTTTCCGAGTTAGGTAACGAGCTATTACAAAAGGATAGGACGGTGTTAGAAACATACGTAGCAGCTCTAGGAGCAAATGAAAAGGTTGGATGGAAAGGTTCTGTATTTCATACACCTCATTTTGAGCAAATGCCAGAAGAGAAAGGCACTACTATTTGGGGGAATGAAGAAAATAAAAGTAATAAAAAAGCGGTAGAACAAACAGCGATTGGACAGAAAGATGTACGTATATCACCTCTAGCAATTGCAAATATGATGGCGACGATTGCGAGGAATGGAGAAAAGATGGAAGTGAAAGCTGTTGAAAAAATAGTATATAAAAATGGAGCGGATTTTTTTACATTTGAGAGCCATACGTTAAATGGAAAACAGCTTTCGTATGAAACAGTGAAAACATTACAAGAGTTATTAAGAGGCGTTGTAACAAGGGAGAAAGGAACAGGAACGGCATTCCGTTCGTTGCCACTAAGTGTCGCTGGAAAATCCGGGACAGCGCAAACGGGGAAAGGGACGAAGGTGAATCGCTGGTTTGCAGGTTATTTTCCGTATGAGAATCCAAGATATGCTTTAGTTGTTGTTGATCTAGAGACTGATAGCAAAGTGAATAAAGTTACACCTACTTTTAAAGATATGGTGGGAGCAATCTATCAATTAGAGAATGAAAAGTAATCTTGCAATTTATAGTGAAATGTCTTCATTTCATGAAAATATCATTGTAAATGTTCAACCTTTCTAGATTTAATGTTACAATAGCAATTAGGAAAAACTGCATGGAGGTTTGGAGAATGGCAGGAGGATCAAGATTCCAACAGAAACAACAAAAACGTCGTCAAAACGGTGTTTTAAATATTGCAATCGCTATTGTATTACTATTAGTAGCTATTGTAGCATATCAATTGTTCGTTCCTAGTACGAAAGAGCAAGCATCTTCTACTGATAAGAAAGTCTCTCAACAAACAACAAAGAATGAGAAAGCTGGAAAATCAGAAGATAAAGAATCTGCTAAGAAAAAAGAAAAAGAACAAGAGCAAGCAGAAGCTAAGAAAAAAGCTGAAGAAGAGAAGCTAAAGGCTGAAGAAGAACAGAAAAAAGCTGAAGAAGAAGCGAAAGCTAACGAGAAAGTATCAGCTGAAAAAACTGTATCTAAGGCAAAAGAGGCTTACACAAAACCTTCTTGGAAAGCTGTAGGAACAGAACAAGGTTCATCACCGGCGATGACGTTTAAACAAGGGTCATCAGATTGGAATGAGATGCAAAGTGCAATTGCTGCAGGTGTTGAGATACCGAAAGAGCAATTAGTATTCCATTTTGTTGGAAGAGACAAAACTGGAAAGAGCAAAGCTTATGGTGATGTTCAAGATAAGCAAAGTGGGAAAAGATATTACGTAAATATTGATTGGGTAGACAATGAGGGCTGGAAACCAGTACTTGTTCAAACTCTAAACTAAAAAAGAGAAGCTCCTTAGGAGCTTCTCTTTTTTGTTAACGCAATTTCTTTAATTTAAAATGAACAACCGCGCTATAATACGGTCTTTTGCTTTCAGGATCCATAACCATTTGATGAGAGATGTGATGAACTTCAAGCATAAGTGCTTTATTATTATCAATTTGTTCACTAATTTTTCGTTCTAAAGAAGCTAAGTCTCCCGCTTCAAAAAACTCTACTTTATCTTCTAACATTTCAAAGGTAAATGACATGAAGACGGCCCCTCTCCTATGTAATCAACTATAGTGTAACAAAGAAAAGAAGGAAATACCATGTACATTTCAATTGACATTTTTAGAAAGAGGGAATATCATACTGATAAAACCGATAAGAAAAAGGGGAATTTTTATGGGTACAGAATTTAATGGTTTATTTGATGAGTGGGCTCATACGTACGACTCATTTGTACAAGGCGAAGATATACAATATAAAGAAGTTTTCGCTCATTATGAGGACATTCTAGAGGATGTAGTTAACAAGTCATTTGGTAATGTATTAGAATTTGGTGTCGGTACAGGTAATTTAACAAATAAATTATTACTTGCTGGCCGCACAGTTTACGGTATAGAACCGTCGCGTGAAATGCGCATGATTGCAAAAGAGAAATTGCCAAAAGAATTTTCAATTACAGAGGGTGATTTTCTTTCGTTTGAAGTTCCAAATTCAATTGATACCATTGTAAGCACCTATGCATTTCATCATTTAACAGATGATGAAAAAAATGTAGCGATTGCGAAGTATAGTCAATTGCTAAACAAAGGTGGTAAAATAGTGTTTGCTGATACGATATTTGCAGATCAAGATGCATATGATAAAACTGTTGAAACAGCAAAAGAAAGAGGTTTCCACCAGTTAGCAAACGATTTGCAAACGGAATACTATACACGTATTCCAGTTATGCAGACTATTTTTGAAAACAATGGCTTCCATGTAACTTTCACGAGATTAAATCATTTCGTTTGGGTAATGGAGGCAACTAAGCAATAGAAAGAGGGATTAGATTGAGAATTGCTGTAATTGGAGCAATGGAAGAAGAAGTACGTATTTTACGTGACAAATTAGAACAAGCAGAAACAGAAACGGTTGCTGGTTGTGAATTTACGAAAGGGCTATTAGCAGGGCATGAAGTAATCTTGTTAAAGTCTGGTATTGGTAAAGTAAACGCAGCGATGTCAACGACAATTTTATTAGAAAAATATAAGCCTGAAAAAGTAATTAATACTGGTTCAGCTGGTGGATTCCATCATTCTCTAAACGTTGGTGATGTAGTTATTTCCACTGAAGTTCGTCACCATGACGTAGATGTAACAGCATTTAACTATGAATATGGTCAAGTACCAGGAATGCCGCCTGGATTTAAAGCTGATGAGGCGTTAGTTGCATTAGCTGAGAAATGTATGCAGGCTGAAGAAAATATTCAAGTTGTAAAAGGTATGATTGCAACAGGTGATTCATTTATGAGTGATCCGAATCGCGTTGCAGCCATCCGTGATAAATTTGAAAATCTTTATGCGGTAGAAATGGAAGCAGCAGCTGTTGCACAAGTATGCCACCAATATGAAATTCCGTTTGTTATCATTCGCGCACTTTCTGATATTGCTGGTAAAGAATCAAATGTTTCATTTGATCAGTTTTTAGATCAAGCAGCTCTTCATTCTACAAACTTTATCGTAAAAGTGTTAGAAGAGTTAAAGTAATGTAACAAAAAGGCAACTGTCTCATATAAAGAAAATACATACAGTTGCCTTTTCTTTATTGGCAAACAAGGGGGAGAACACGATGAATGTATATCGTGGAGTTCATGAGTTAATTGGTCATACACCAATTGTAGAAATTACTCGTTTTTCACTTCCAATAGGGGTCCGTTTATTTGCAAAGCTTGAATTTTATAATCCAGGCGGAAGCGTTAAGGATCGTTTAGGAAGAGAATTAATCGAAGATGCGCTAGAAAAAGGGCTTGTTACCCAGGGTGGAACAATTATTGAACCGACTGCTGGGAATACTGGTATTGGACTGGCACTTGCAGCATTAGAACATGATTTACGTGTTATTGTTTGTGTACCAGAGAAATTTAGTATTGAAAAACAAGAATTAATGAAAGCACTAGGTGCAACTGTCGTGCATACACCGACTGAGCAAGGAATGACCGGTGCAATTGCTAAAGCAAAAGAGTTAGTAAATGAAATACCGAATTCATACTCTCCAAGTCAGTTCGCAAATGAGGCAAATCCTCGTGCATATTTTAAAACATTAGGACCTGAACTGTGGGACGCATTGAATGGAGAGATTAACATATTTGTTGCTGGAGCAGGAACTGGCGGTACGTTTATGGGGACTGCATCTTACTTGAAAGAAAAAAATATAGATATTAAAACAGTTATCGTAGAGCCAGAAGGATCTATTTTAAATGGTGGTAAGGCTGGTTCACATGAGACCGAAGGAATTGGACTGGAATTTATCCCCCCATTTTTGAAGACATCTTATTTTGATGAAATTCATACGATTTCTGATCGAAATGCATTTTTACGAGTGAAAGAATTAGCGCAAAAAGAAGGACTTCTCGTTGGAAGCTCTTCAGGAGCAGCATTTCATGCGAGCTTACTTGAGGCAGAGAAGGCAGCACCAGGTACAAATATTGTAACCATTTTTCCAGATAGCAGTGAGCGCTATTTAAGTAAAGACATATACAAAGGATGGGAATAAAAAATGAGAGCAAAGACAAAGTTAATTCATGGTATTCGCATAGGAGAACCTTCAACTGGATCTGTAAACGTACCGATTTATCAAACAAGTACGTACAAACAAGAAGCAGTTGGTAAGCATCAAGGATATGAATATTCACGTACAGGTAACCCAACACGTGCAGCTTTAGAAGAAATGATTGCTGTATTAGAAAATGGGCATGCTGGATTTGCATTTGGTTCAGGAATGGCTGCTATTACAGCGACAATTATGTTGTTCTCAAAAGGTGACCACGTTATTTTAACAGATGATGTGTATGGCGGAACATACCGCGTTATTACGAAAGTATTAAACCGTTTCGGTATTGAGCATACATTTGTAGATACAACAAACTTAGAGGAAGTTGAAGAAGCGATTCGTCCAAATACGAAAGCAATTTATGTAGAAACACCAACGAACCCACTACTAAAAATTACTGATATTAAGAAAATATCTACTCTTGCTAAAGAGAAAGACTTATTAACAATTATCGATAACACATTCATGACGCCATATTGGCAGTCGCCGATTTCTTTAGGAGCAGATATTGTGCTTCATAGTGCAACGAAATATTTAGGAGGTCATAGTGACGTAGTTGCAGGTCTAGTAGTTGTAAATAGCCCACAACTAGCAGAAGATCTTCACTTTGTACAAAACTCAACAGGCGGTATTCTTGGGCCACAAGATAGCTTCTTACTACTTCGTGGTTTAAAAACGTTAGGAATTCGTATGGAAGAACATGAAACGAATTCACGCGCTATTGCTGAGTTCTTAAATAATCATCCAAAAGTAAATAAAGTATATTACCCAGGTCTTGAATCACATCAAAACCACGAATTAGCAACAGAACAAGCAAATGGATTTGGTGCTATTATCTCATTTGATGTAGATAGTGAAGAGACATTAAATAAAGTACTTGAGAAATTGCAGTACTTTACACTTGCTGAAAGTTTAGGAGCAGTAGAAAGTTTAATTTCTATTCCATCTCAAATGACACATGCATCAATCCCAGCTGATCGCCGCAAAGAATTAGGAATTACAGATACATTAATTCGTATTTCTGTCGGTATTGAAGATGGTGAAGATTTAATTGAAGATTTAGCACAAGCGTTAGCATAATAAAAAAATGCACTGCTCTATATTAGCAGTGTGTTTTTTTATTACATCATTTTGTGAAACATTTCACAAAATAGACATACACAAACGAAATGATTTCATGTATATTGAATTCAGGAAATGTTACTCACGAACAAACTTGTGAAAAATTTCACAAACAATGAAATTCATGTAGGAAAGCATCTCTATTTTTTTATGTTAATTGGGACTTATTTTGACCTATAGGGACATATAAGGACCGTGATAGTAGAATAGGAGGAAATTTACATGGTAGTCAAAGAGAAAGTTGTAAATGAAATGCAGGAAGTAAAAAAGATGATTGATACACTAGTAAATAATGGTCAACAAGCTTTACAAGCATTAGAAAGTTTTACACAAGAGGAAATTGACAACATTGTTCATGAAATGGCATTAGCAGGTGTTGATCAACATATGCCGCTAGCAAAATTGGCAGTTGAAGAAACTGGCCGTGGTGTATATGAAGACAAATGCATTAAAAATATTTTTGCCACTGAATATATTTGGCATAGTATAAAACAAGATAAAACGGTAGGAATTATTCACGAAGATTCTCATGAAGAAATAATAGAAATCGCGGAACCTGTCGGTGTAGTAGCTGGGGTAACACCAGTAACGAATCCAACGTCGACAACAATGTTTAAAGCGTTAATTGCGATAAAAACAAGAAATCCAATTATTTTCGCGTTTCATCCTTCCGCACAAAAATGTTCTGTGGCAGCGGCGAAAACAGTATATGATGCAGCGATGAAAGCTGGTGCACCAAAACACTGTATTCAATGGATTGAAAGACCGTCTGTTGAAGCGACGAAACAATTAATGAACCATGATGGTGTAGCACTCGTTCTAGCAACTGGAGGCGCTGGTATGGTGAAATCAGCTTACTCTACTGGAAAACCAGCGTTAGGCGTTGGGCCTGGTAATGTACCGTGTTATATAGAAAAATCAGCACATGTAAAACGAGCTGTTAATGATTTAATTTTATCGAAAACATTTGATAACGGTATGATTTGTGCATCGGAACAAGCAATCATTGTCGATAAAGAAATCTATGATGATGTTAAAACAGAAATGATTGAAAACAATTGTTACTTTGTAACAGAAGAAGAAAGAAAAAAATTAGAAAAGCTTGTTATAAATGAAAATACATGTGCAGTAAATAGTGATATTGTAGGGAAATCAGCACAGTATATTGCCGATTTAGTTGGGATTACTGTTCCTGAACATACAAAAATGCTTGTAGCTGAAATTCAAGGTATCGGAGCAGCATATCCGTTATCTCGTGAGAAACTGAGTCCAGTATTAGCTTGTGTGAAGGCGAATTCATTAGAAGAAGGATTTACATATTGCGAAGAAATGTTGAACCTAGGTGGTTTAGGACATTCAGCAGTTATCCATTCTACAAATAAAGATGTGCAAAAGCAATTTGGGTTACGTATGAAAGCTTGCCGTCTCATTGTAAATGCACCTTCATCACAAGGTGGAATAGGGGATATATATAATGGATTTATTCCATCACTTACACTTGGTTGTGGTTCATACGGAAAGAATTCAGTTTCCCAAAATGTAACAGCCACTCATTTATTAAATATAAAAAGGCTGGCAAATAGAAAAAAGAATATGCAGTGGTTCAAATTGCCACCAAAAATTTATTTTGAAAAACATGCTACAGCTTATTTAGCAAATATGCCTAACATTTCACGTGCATTTATTGTAACGGACCCTGGAATGGTTGAACATGGCTATGTCGATACAGTCGCGCACTATTTAAACAAGCATGCAAATGATGTGAAAGTTGAAGTTTTCTTTGAGGTCGAACCAGATCCATCAGATGAAACTGTTTTTAAAGGTGCGGAAATGATGAGAAGCTTTAAGCCAGATGTAATTATCGCACTTGGTGGTGGTTCAGCTATGGATGCAGCAAAAGGAATGTGGTTATTCTATGAGCATCCAGAAACGACATTCTATGGCATTAAACAGAAGTTTTTAGATATAAGAAAACGTACATGTAAATATCCGGAATTAGGAAATAAGGCGCAGTTTGTTGCGATTCCAACGACATCAGGAACGGGATCAGAAGTGACACCATTTGCGGTTATTACAGATAAGAAAAATAATATAAAGTATCCGCTTGCAGATTATGAATTAACACCAGATGTAGCAATTGTTGATCCGCAATTTGTAATGACAGTACCACCACATGTAACAGCAGATACTGGTATGGATGTTTTAACACATGCAATTGAGGCGTATGTGTCTGTTATGGCAAATGACTATACAGATGGATTAGCATTAAAAGCTATTGATCTCGTATTCAAATATTTACCGAGAGCATATAAAGATGGAAATGATGAAGAAGCAAGAGAAAAAATGCATAACGCTTCTGCAATTGCAGGTATGGCATTTGCAAATGCTTTCCTCGGTATTAATCACAGCTTAGCACATAAAATTGGACCAGAATTCCATATTCCGCACGGACGCGCAAATGCCATTCTAATGCCGCATGTAGTCCGCTATAATGCTATTAAGCCAAGAAAACACGCATTGTTCCCAAAATATGAGCACTTTGTGGCAGATGAAAGATATGCACATATAGCGAGAATGCTCGGGCTTCCAGCAAGCTCGGCAGCAGAAGGGGTGGAATCACTCGTCAAAGCAATTATTGAGCTTGGAAAAAGCTTAAATATTAATATGAGTATTGCAGGAAAAGGAGTAGATAAAGAGCAATTTGAAGAGGTTGTTGGAGTATTAGCAGAAAGAGCTTTTGAAGATCAATGTACAACTGCTAATCCAAAGTTGCCGCTTATTTCAGAACTGAAAGAAATTTATATGAAAGCATATAAAGGTGAATAATGATTAAAAAAGAGCCGCAGTAAAGCGGCTCTTTTTTTATTGGAAAACATCTCCCAGAATGGCTGTATTTACTGGTCTTTCAGTTTCATAGAATATGATACAGTGAAATGGAGGAGTGAGAATATAATGAAAGAATTAAAAGGAAAAATAGAAGACTATACTCGGTTCGGACAAATTCTTCTCGCTGTAAGTACATTGTTAATGGTTGGCTTGTTGATTCCGAATGGAGCAAAAGAGACAATCCAATTTTTTGTTATGATGGGGAGCATCGTTATATTTTTAAGTTTATCGTTCTTTTTCTTTCAGCGTGTGAGAGTGATGCGTGACCAGCTAGAGGAAAATGAATGTGAATAATATTGTTAACTAGAGCGCGGCGAAAAGAAAAAATCTTTTTGTCACGCTTTTTGTTTTTTGTAGAAAAATGTATGCGTTTCATGTTGACAATGATAATCCTTATCAATTAAAGTAGAATAGTAGTTAATGATTATCATTATCAATTAGAGGTGAAGGAATGAAAAAATCTATTACGCTATTTACAGCGATTTTATCTATTTTTTTCTTGTTAATAGGTTGCAGTGCCAAAGGGGACGAAAAAGCGTCTGCAACCAAAACAGAAAAAGGAAAAGAGAAAATCGAAATTACCGACCTATCAGGAAGAAAGGTAACATTCGATAAAGTGCCAGAAAGTTTTGCAACATTAAGTATGGGGGACATGGATATTATTCATGCTTTAGGTGGAAAAATAGTAGGTCGCCCGGATACGAAATTAACTCTTCCAGAGGAGTTAAGGAAAGCACAAGTAATTGGGAATGCACATCAACCGAATTTTGAGCAAATTGCTAGTTTAAAGCCCGATGTACTTGTTGCTAACAATGGATTCCAAAAGAATGTGCCAACGGTTGAAGGACAAGGAACGCAAGTTATCATTTCTTCTGCGAATTCTGTACAAGATATTCAAAAAAATATTGAATTATATGGAACGGTAATGAAGAAAGAAGATAAAGCAAAAGAAATTAATCAAAAAATGAATGATCAAATGAAGAAATATGAGAAAAAGAGCGATGTGAAAGCATTGCTAGTGTATGGCGCACCAGGTACTTATTTAGCGGCATTACCAACATCTTTATCAGGTGATATTTTAGAAAAAACAGGCGGAAAAAATATTGCTTCTGATTTTCCAGAAACGAAAGAATATCCGCAATATGCACAGCTAAGTGTAGAACGTATTATTGAGGCGAATCCAGATGTGATTTATTTAATTACACACGGAGATCCAAAAAGTGTGAAAAAAGCATTCGAAGGCGAAATGATGAAAAATGAAGCGTGGAAAAATTTAGAGGCAGTAAAACAAAACCGCGTAGTTATTTTGCCACCTGATTTATTTGGATCTAATCCTGGTACAAAAGTTACAGAAGCAATGGACTTTATGTATAAAAGTATACAAGATGTAAGGAAATGATACGTATGGAAAGTAGTGAAGTAGTAAGAGAAAAGGAACATCCTTTTGCGAAAAAAAGATGGATAATAGCAGTTACTTTAGTTATATTAACAATCCTAGGTCTCTTGTACGGTCTTTTCGCAGGAAGTTTATCCTTTTCTATACGAGATATTTTAACAGGTATACAAGAGGAAGGTTCGACAGTTCATCGAATTGTATGGGATCTTCGCATACCGAGAGTGCTTATTGGGTTTATAGTAGGAACATGTTTAGCTGCATCTGGTACACTGCTACAAGGGGTTATGAGAAACCCTCTTGCAGATCCTGGTATTATCGGAGTTTCATCTGGAGCAGGCCTTGTAGCAATTGTCATCATGATTTTATTCCCACAGCATCTAGCTTTTTTACCACTAGGGGCGTTTTTAGGAGCTTTCATAACAGCGATGGTTATTTATGCTTTATCATGGCAAAAAGGGGCACCACCTTCAAGAATCGTCTTAGTAGGGGTGTCGATCAATGCATTAATTGGTGCAGCAACGTCAGCATTAATGTTATTACATAGTGACAAAGTACAATCGGTGTTACCGTGGTTAGCGGGCGGTATTGGTGGTGTAAGTTGGGCACATTTAAACATGATTATTTATTATGCAATATTCGCCATTATATTAGCTTTCTTTGGTATTAAGCATATTCGAGTGTTAATGCTTGGAGATGAAATGGCAAAGTTATTAGGACATAATGTGGAAAAAAGTCGGTTTTATTTAATCGTAGTAAGTACATTATTAGCTGGAATTGCAGTAAGTGTGTCTGGTCTTATTGGATTTGTCGGTCTTGTCGTACCACATATGCTACGTTTATTAGTTGGAAATGATTATAGATATTTGCTACCTTTATCATGCCTTGGCGGCGGGGTATTACTTGTTTTTGCGGATGCAATAGCTCGAAGTTGGTTTGACCCAATCGAATTGCCTGTTGGTATTTTACTGTCCTTCTTAGGTGGTCCGTTCTTCTTATATTTAATTCATAGAGGAGGAAAACAAAGTGATTTCCGTTAACAAAGTGTTTTACGCACACTCTGAAAGATTTCAAATGCAAAATATGAATGTACATATTAAGGTTGGAGAAATCGTTAGTTTAATTGGTCCGAATGGATCGGGAAAATCTACTTTGCTTCGTTTAATAGCAAGGCTACTGAAACAAAGCGAAGGGGACATCATTTTAGATGGGAAAAATATTCATATGATGAAGAGTGCTGATGTAGCGAAGCAATTAGCAATGTTACCACAAATGCATGATCATCAATTAGATTTAACAGTGAAAGAACTAATTGAGTTCGGAAGAGGTCCACATAAATCATGGAGTAGCCGCTTAAATAAAGAAGATGAAGAAATTGTTGATTGGGCATTGTCTGTTACAAATCTTGAAGGGTATGAATATCGTCTTTTACATTCTTTATCAGGAGGGGAACGGCAACGTGCTTGGATTGCGATGACGCTAGCGCAACGTACAAATGTCTTATTATTGGATGAACCAACAACCTTTTTAGATATCGTTCACCAGTTGGAAGTAATGGAACTTGTGAAACGATTAAATGAGGAGTTTGGAATGACAATTATAATGGTTTTACATGACATTAACCAAGCTGCTCAATATAGTGATCGTTTACTTGTATTAAAGCGAGGAAAGATTCAGTATGATGGTATACCAGAAGAAGTACTATGCCATGAAATGTTTCAACATGTATTTGGCATAGATGTAGATATTTTTCAGGGAAGTGACAAGCCTTTTTTTACACCGAAACGAATTTCTAAAAGGGGAGAAGAGCGATGCAAACAGAAGAGCGTATTACCACTGAATTAGTAAGAGAATTTGTTATGGCAGCTCACGGGGATTTAGAGAAAGTACAAGAGCTATTGGTTGAATCACCAAGCTTACTTCACGCCTCTTATAATTGGGGTGGATCAGATTGGGAAAGTGCGTTAGGCGCATCGGCACATGTAGGTCGTAAAGATATTGCTCTTTATTTACTAGAAAAGGGTGCTCGGATGGATATTTTTGCAGCAGCTATGCTTGGTGAATTAGAAGTTGTACAAGCTATTTTAGTAGCTCAACCAGAAGCATTGCGTGCATCTGGCCCTCATGGTATTTCTCTTCTTCAACATGCACGAATGGGTGGAGAGAAATCTAAGCGTGTATATGATTATTTAGCAATACTATCTTAATGAACGAAGGAAGTTCTTATGTGCGGTAAACTTTTCACTTGAAACAATTGGAAAGTTTACCGCCCGTTAGAACGGGATAAGTATCTAGTATATTTGAAAATCCTACACCCCCCTCAATTGTAGTTTTCTTTATGCTAGTTATGATATGGATGCAGTGGACAATATTTGTCTACTGCTTTTTTTAGTTATTTAGAATGAATATTGTGTATTTTATCGTTGGTTCATTTATCCCGCTATTTTCCAGGCAGTAAGACTCTTGCCTAAAAATTCAGTTAAAGCAAAGAAGTTAGACGGGAGATCCACTGCCCGTAAACGTCCGATTGGTAAAGGCTAATAATCAGTGGGGGTGAACAAAATTCCCCACTGATTAAAGTTTCACTTTATAATAAATAGTAACATACCGTATACATACAAAACATGATCGTGAAATGAAGAATAAATTAGTGGAAAGGAGTGCCAGCATGTTTCATACAGAACGTTTACAAATTCGCAAATATACAATGGATGATTTACAGTTCTACGCTTCACTATGGGGGAACGAGAAGGTAATGCGTTATATTGGAAATGGGACATTAAAAACATATATGCAGTGTAAAAAAAGTCTGGAGGAATGGGTGATTCCTAGCTATAAAAACGGTCTCGGTTTATTTGTATTGATTGAAAAGGAAACGGGAACAAGAATTGGTCATGCAGGGCTGGTAAAGCAGAAAATAGATGGAAAAGAAGAAATTGAAATTGGTTATTGGTTACTTCCTCAGTATTGGGGAAAAGGGTATGCAAAAGAAGCGGCGGCAGCATTTCGTGACTATGGTTTCCAAGCATTACGAATGAATAAATTAATTTCTCTTATTAATCCGAATCATCCTGCCTCAATATTTGTTGCTAGAAAAACTGGGCTCAGCTACGAGAAAACAACGTCATTTCATGGAATCGATGCTCTAGTTTATTCTATTAAGCGTGTTGGATGAAAAAATTACTTTTTTAAAGGTAAATTGCATTTTTTGAAGAATGGTATATGAAAATAAAGGGAGGGGTTACATGTACATTTATCATAATGGACTTATTATTCGTGAGGGAACGAGTAGTGTACCAGCATATGCAATTAAAGCTTTATTTGAAGATGCCGGTTGGAGTAATGATAATATCCCTTCTTGGCAAATTGAAAAATTTACGATAGCATTCGAAAATTCAACATGGGCTTTCACAATTTGGGATGAGGAAGAGATGATTGCGATGGTTAGAGTCATTTCTGATGGAATTATGATTGCGAACATAGTAAATTTAGTTGTGAAGTGTGAATATAGAGGGAAGGGATTAGGTAAGAAGCTTGTAGCTCTTTGCCTGCAAAAACTTCCCCACGGTGATTGGTTTGCGCATACATCAGCGAACAATTTTGATTTTTATAGAAGCTGTGGATTTGAAGTTAGAGAGCTATCGAGAAATGGAACATGTGCGTATTATGGATATCAAGTCGCAAAAAGAGATGGTCACCGATAAATGAATGGAAAGTAAAAAAGTATAGCGAGGTAATTTTGAGACTTTTGATAATAGAGAATGGATTGAGGCTCGTTTTATGATAAAATAAAAGAAAATTCTGTTTATTATTAGGGGGATAAAAATGAGTGTAAAAGCTGGGGATGTATTTAAATATGAAAGAAGATTTACTGAGGAAGAAGTTTTTGAATTTGCAAATATTACCGGTGATAAAGGTAGACACCATGTGGAATACGATGAAAATGGAAGATTAATGGTTCATGGTTTATTGACTGCTAGCATTGGGACGAAAGTGGGAGAAGAGTTACATTACATAGCAAGAGAATTAGTAAGTGAGTTTATTAGACCAGTTTTCACAGGAGATACGATCACTTGTGAACTAACTTTAACAAATGTTGAGCAAATGGAAGGCTATAAAAAAGTTTCAATCGAGTCAGTTTATCGCAATCAGCATGAAAAGACTGTACTAGTTGGGACAAGTTATGGAATTATAAGGGGATAAAAAGAAGCCTGTTTAACAGGCTTCTTTTTTATTATTTAGTAAACACGTTTTCGATTTTCTGCATAACTAGAGATGAGTAATAATGCAGTTTCTTCTCCTATATTACGAACAATATGAGGAACGCATGCATTCCATGAGAAAGAATCACCTTCTTCTACAATTGCAATATCCTCACCGTGCTGAACTTCTAATTTTCCGCGTAATACAAGGTGACATTCTTCCCCTTCATGGGCATTTGGTGAATTTTCTTTCGGGAATCCAGTAGGGATTTCTACTAAAGATAGGCGAAGGCCCCCTTGCTCCGCAACATGTTCAATTCTTTGCTCATCTT
Source organism: Bacillus cereus group sp. MYBK14-1 (assembly GCF_051916885.1). NCBI lineage: Bacteria > Bacillati > Bacillota > Bacilli > Caryophanales > Bacillaceae > Bacillus > Bacillus cereus group sp. MYBK14-1. Next base: position 38,487 of record NZ_JBQAHM010000024.1, read on the forward strand.
TGCCGTATACACTGTATTTCCGTTCTTCTTTTTTGACAATTTTTAATCGATCTTTTTGCTCTAACAATAAATAGGGAAGGGGAACGTTTAAAAAATTGGAGATCGTTTCTAAAGTTGAGATAGATGGTGATGTTTTATTATTTTCAACCTGACTCATAAATCCTTTAGAAAGACCTGTTCCCTCACAAATTTGTGCGATTGTTATGCCCCTACGTTGACGAATTTCACGTATTGCAGAACCAATATTCATAAAATCAAGCTCCTTTTTGTAAACAACTATTTGTATCATAGCAAAAAAAATATATTTTTTCCCAGTGAAAATGAATTGACGAATAAAAAAAATTAGTGTATGTTTTGTAATGTAAATAAAAGTTTTGTATAATAAAACTATAAAGGAGAGAAAGAAATGAATCAACATATTGGTAACTTAATTATTCGTATCGTGTTAGGGGTAACATTCTTCATGCACGGTTTAACAAAATTCCAATCAGGAATTGACAATATTGCAGGGTGGTTTACAAGCATTGGTTTACCAGGAGGACTTGCATACGGTGTAGCAACATTTGAATTAGTTGGAGGCCTATTATTAATTCTAGGTTTAGGTGTAAGATATATTGGATTATTATTTGCACTTGTTATGGTTGGAGCAATCGTAAAAGTGAAATGGTCAGCTGGTTTATTGGGAGATGGAAAAAATCCTGGTTTCGAATTAGAACTTGCATTATTAGCAATGGGTGCATATTTATTTGTTGCAAAAGCTGATGGTTTTGTAGATAATTTCTTAAAAGAAAAAATGTCAAAGAAGAACTAATTTAAATGGGGGGGCTAACAAGATGAGTTTTCAACTTCATCCCGATACAACACTTGATGTTGTTCATTTATACGTATCTAATGTAAAGAAATCACTAGAGTTTTATACGGAAGTACTAAGTATGAAGGTGCTAAAAGAAGAAGAAGCAGTCGTTACATTTGGGAATGAAAATGATGAACCACTTCTTATCATTGAAGAAAAGAAAGAAGCTTTTCCGAAACAAAGAGGAAGAACAGGGTTATATCATTACGCAATTTTATTACCAAGTAGGCAGGATTTAGCGAATGTTCTTCGTCATCTTGTAGAGATGGTATATCCACTACATGGCGGAGCCGATCATTACTTTAGTGAAGCTCTTTATTTAGCTGATCCAGATGGAAACGGGATTGAAATTTATCATGATCGACAAAAAGAAGTTTGGCGTGATGAGAATGGAGAACTCCCATTTGTTAGTAACCCGTTAGCTGGTGAAGAATTATTACAGCAAGGAAGTACATGGAATGGATTTCCAGCTGGTACTGTGATGGGGCATATTCATTTCCATGTAGCTGATTTAGAGGAAGCGAAACGTTTCTATGTTGATGGTCTTGGTTTTGAAGTAACGATCCCAGCTCGTAATGGAGCGTTGTTCGTATCAGCAGGTGGTTATCATCACCATATCGGTTTAAATACGTGGCAAGGTGAAGGGGTACCACCGCAAATGCCAGGTTCTGTTGGTTTAAAATATTTCACAATTGTACTAGCGGATGAAAAACAAAAAGAGCAAGTATGTGAAAGCTTAAAAAATATTGGCAAGATTGCTACGTACAAAGATGGAATATTACAAGTCGAGGATCCATTTGGACATTGTATCCATTTCAAAATAAAAGGAGAAGCCTAAAAAGGCTTCTCTTTTTTATTTTCTTATAATTGCGTTTTCGTTTTGTAAAAATAGTTCATCAAATTGTTTTGCAAGCTCAAAATCTAGTTTCGTTAAACCTTTTGCATTCCAAGATGACAAAGTAATAATAACTGCTTTATACTGGATAAGGATAAATGGATGGTGATTATGTTCTTCTGATAGTTTGGCGGCTTCAGAGACAAATTCGACTCCTTTTAAGTAGTCGGAAAACATATATTTTCGTTCAATCCATTTCTCATCTTTTACCATCCATTTATCTACCTTCAATAATTCCTCGTGAACTTCTTCTTCAGTTAATCTTAGCATCATTTTTCACATCCTTTACTGGAAGTAACGCAAGACCATTGTTAATAAGGCGTGTTACAGCTTCGTCAGTTGTGAAAGTAGAAAGTTGATGTAGTAATGCTGCAGATGTTTCATGCCCTTTGTTATGCTCTAAAAGTAACTCTAATACTTCAAGGCGCAGCAACCATTCTTTCGCATAAAATTTATTTAATACTTCTTGAATTGCTACTAATTGATCGATATGCGCTTCGTGTAAAATCCCCTCACTTCGAATATCTCGAACTGTTTGATACATACGTTCAAGTTCATTCAGTACAAGTGGAGCAGGAATTTCTTGAACTTCTTCATCCATTGGGAAAAATGCTGCTGCATCTGCGGCACCTGGGAATACTGAAGTGATTTGTGAGCCAACAGCCATATCAAATGCGCCCCATGAAGCATCAAATAAAACGCGGGCGTTATAAGTAACTGTGCAATCGATAAAGGAAATAAGAGCAATTTTCTTATCGTTTTTTACAATATCTGTTACTGTTCCTTTTACATGAATACCACTTGCAAAAGTAAACTCAGCGATAGTTCCAATTGTAATTCCTAATGATTGTAGTTGTTCGTCTGTACAATTTTCTAATGCAATATTTTCAGTGAGTAATCCAATTGGTGTTCCAAATCCGTCACTGTGTACAGAAGTAGAATGATTCGCTAACTGTTTATTATGAAGTGCTAATGCCGTTGGCGAATTTGTTCGCATGTAAATTAATTCACCTGCATCGTTTTCAATTGTCTCGCTAAATGTACCTGTAATTTGTAATCCGCTATTTAGCTCAGCTGTTGCATAGTTCTCAGAGCGAATTGCTTTTTCTAAACCTTCTTTTCCACCTGTTTTAAAGGCCATTGTTTTAGAAAATGTTTCAAGCGCATCTGTTAATTCTTCAAAGGACTTGCAAACGAATAGTTGTGGTTGCATTTTTGTTACGTCATAAGTTGTCCCTGTACATGCTTCGATAGAAAATGGAACTTTTTCTACAGCGTCTGTTAAGCAATGTTTGCTTTCGCCAACAGAAGAAAGGAGACCAGCACCATATATTTTTGGATCATCTATATTTCCAATCAATCCATATTCTACTGTCCACCAGAAAAGACGTGAAATTTGTTCAGCTTCTGATAAACCAGAAACTAAGTTTTGTTTTTCAATTACAGCATTTTCAGCAGCCTTAACTTCATCAGGAGTAGAAGTAGGGCTTTCTTTTACTATCGTTAATGTACGAACAGCTTCAAATGCATCATGTTCTTCTTTTGTAGAGAAAGCTTTTGCACCAATTTGCCCAAAACGTTTCACATATTTTGCATATGTAGGATCAAGTAAAATCGGTGCGTGTCCTGCGGCTTCGTGTACGATATCTGGCGCTGGTGTGTACTCGATATTTTCTACTTTCCGAATATCTGTTGCGATCGGTAGTAATCCGTGTCCTTGGAAATCGAAGAATGCTACGCCGGGAATAAGTCCGTCAATCGTTACAGCACCCCAGCCACTTGGTGCCAAACACTCATTCATTTCTTCTACTTTTGGAATTGAATCTATATTAATACCAGATGATTGTAGTCCGTTCACATAGGCTGGATGAGCAACGTCTTTTAAGAAGCTATGATTTTGTCTCATAATATAACGCCACACAGCGTGATTCACCGGTGTGTATTGATCATAATGTTGTGTGGATACGAATGGTTTTAAATGTGATGGAATTTCTGTTTTCTTTGTCATTTAGACATCCTCCTTTTTTTCAATAAAATTGAATATCGATTTCGTATAGCTTGTATCACCTCCTCGTATGATTAAGTTAGGTTTTTTAGGGACGGGATGTACCTATAAACCCAAGAGTATCTATTTTTATGAGATACTTAAATTTGTAGATAGAGTGTTGCCGACC
>NZ_JBQAHM010000025.1:0-36377 GCF_051916885.1 Bacillus cereus group sp. MYBK14-1
TCTTGAATCGAAAGATTCATAAAAAACGTCATCCTTTCTAGTTAGTTTTGTAGAAAGAATAACGTTTTTTGACAATTGGGGGTAGTAAAATTTCTTAAGTTGATGGGCATGCGGCTGAACCCCTATTAGAGTCTAGATGTTTTAAATAAAAATTTATATAAAATATAGAAGAAGACAGCCGTCAGGGCGCCTTGCCATAAACTTATGTTATATGAAAGAAATGGATGTTTTTTAAAGAAAATATATATGAGTATTGCAGAGCCAAATGGGATAGAAACTGCTAATCCAAATGAAATCCGGCTTTTCCAATTCATTTTTACATCAAAAGAAAAACCTTTTAATATATGAAAAATAATATAAATGCCCCCAGTAAGGATTGTGACAGATAATAAAGTACCTAATATATCAAATGATACACCTTGAAGTGCATGTTTTTTGGGTGAAACTGAAATTATCATTGCGGATATAGTATCTATTCCAAATTGAAAAGCCAATAATAGACTTACAATAAAGCCTATAGATGCAAATTTTTCAAACATTGTTTGCTTAGGTAACGCAGTAATTAATTCGTCACAATATGCTTGTAAATCATCTCCAAAAATATCGTAAGCCGTTTTACCTTCTTTTTGAGACTCTAGAAGATGATCTAAAATCTCTAATAATAGTTCTTCCGATTGTTGTTCCGGAACATTGGAACAACGTATATACACCAAGATGTTCCCATAAGCCAATTCATTTTCTTTTGTTAGCAGTTTTCTTTTTTCATTGTTAACTTTGATCATTTCCTCAGGTTTCAATTTCTTTTCTCCCCTTTAATAACTGATTTACAGTTGTCGATACCATATCCCAACTTTCCTTAAATAACTCTAATTGATCTAACCCCTTCTTTGTTAAGTGATAATATTTACGCTTAGGTCCTAAATTAGAAGCTTTTAAAGTTCCCTCAATGAGTTTTTCTTTCTGCATGCGTAATAAAAGTGGATAAATACTGCCTTCGCTTACAAATGTAAAACCATATTGATTTAACTTTGCGCTTAGTTCATACCCATATACCTCGTCTTGTGAGATGATATATAAAATACAGCCTTCTAATACACCCTTTAGCATTTGGCTATGCATCAATTCATCTCCTTTCAGTATGTTGCTATACAAGTTAGCTTACTTTTAAATTGTAGCATCAAGTAACTTGTTTTGCAAGCTACTTGACAGTCTTTAAACAAATAGGGGTCACCATACATGCCCATCAACTTTAGAATTTAGAATTACCCCATTGTCATCAACTTAAAAAATTGATTGTGCTCCAAAACCAAAAAAATGAGTCAAATTCTCATAAATAACTGTAAAAAAGTAAATTTCTCGTAATGGAGATGTCTCAAAATCTTAGCTTGATGGGCATGTGGCGGTACCTCACTTACTATGTAATACATACTGGGCTTATGTAAAAATTTCTCAATATTATATTATTACTATATAAACTATAATATAAGTAATTCTTTTTATTATTATATGTTTGTTCTTTCCTGTTGCAGAATCCTTATTATAAGGATTCTTTTTTTGTATCAAAAATCTACAAAGAAAAAAGATAAGATCGGGAACACAATCTTATCTTTAGCACAAGGAGTAAACAAAAGGATAACTATCATATTGTTATTATAATTTATTTTTTGTAAACTTTGAATATTATAACCATAATTAACAAGTATATCTATATTGAGAAATTTATTACAAAATTAGTTATAAAATGATTGAAAATTCCAATGTAAACTTTTATCAAAAAGTTTACTTTCATTTTATTTCAATCATTGTGTTTATAATGTCTCTTCGTATTTCCAATAAATAAACTAAAAAGTATACATTTAAAATACTGTTATTGTGATTGTTATAAACTATCTCTACTCTTACATAAAAAACACTCGAACAACTTAAGAATTATATTTCCGTGTCCGATTAACTAAAATGATTTATCAAATCAAAAAGGAGAGTGGGACACATGAAAATAAAATTCAGCATTGGTAAATTGAAAGTTGATTTCATGATCAACAAAGATACATGCAAAGTAATTAGCGAGTTAATAATCAAAATGTTTTTATAATGGACAAGAGGGTATTAGTTTACTCTCTTTTTTCCTTCGTTATATCCTCTAATTTTGTTACCTATATAATTACATAGTCTTCCTGATTAAGAGTCAACAATTCGTAATTTTTTTATTATAGGGGGTAAATCAAAATCAAGATTTTTTACATCACTATCAAGCTAATAATTTTAACGATTCCCATTAAAAAAATTTTATTTTTTCGCACTAAAGGACAAATAAAAAAAGGTCCTTAACAATTTGTTAAGGACTGCAGAATAAAACCGCAATTTGGGCTTAAACCCAATCAGATTGTAGAAAATAAATTGCGCTATGATAGCAATTGTCTTCCCAAAAGCAATGTTTCAAATGAATTTTAATATATCTGTAACTGTAATGGTATCAACAAAATGTGGATTGAATTACAAATAGTGGTTAGAAATATTAGAAAGATTTTAAAAATTAATTACTTCTCATGAAGAAAAAGGATTAAGAATAACTTGTAGCAATAAATTTTTAGAGGAAGGGTGGACCTTTATTTATTAATTCATATAATTTTCAAACATTAAAACTCAGGATTTTAATATTTGTTATATAATGGAATCAAGCCTTAATCAATATGGTTTCCCCGTTATGAATAATGAGATAATTTATGTGTCCCGTGTATTCGCTTTAAAGCAAAAAGAACTTGTAGTGATTTCTATAAGTTCTTTTTGTTTTTCTTATTGTATTAGAAAAAAGCCCTTTAAATATAGCAGAAATAATAATGAAGTGTTTATTTCTCATTTGCTAACTAAAATTTTGTAATTTAACAGGTTTCATTAATAAAAATATTTTAGACTATAGAATGAATCATTAGACAGTTAAAATAATAAGGAAAAAGGGAAGAACCACCAATATTCTTTCCTTTTTCCTGCAATTAGGGTCTCTATATTAATGAATATAGAAGATTATAAAATGTTGGATGCAACAGTTTACTCTCAAAATTATAGCAGGAGTAACAGGTATTTTTTATGCAATATTGCATAAAAGATATGATTTATCAAATATACATGTCTAATGAGAAACACATAAATTCTATAGAGGATGAATTTAATCCTTATAGTTTCTTTATAGTGAATTAAAAGCGGCAAAAACAAAAAGTTTAATTTTATCAATACGAGTTTTTTCTTTTACATATTAAAATGAAAGTACCCTTTCAATGTATACTGACCCCTTCACAAATCGTGAAGGGATTTTTTTATTTAATAAATGAGTTTTACAAAATACACAAAATGTTAAACTCATTAAAACCAGTGATATCATGCATCTTTCTATGGTATTACTCACGTTGGTATGTATATTGGTAATAATAAGTTTTATAATGCTAGTAATTCTGGTGTTGGTAATACATCTCAAAAATTTAACAAAATATTCAAAATTAGCTATTTTCTAGTGGTAATTTCAATGTATAATAATGATTAGGATATAAAATCCTTTTATGCCTTTTTAATTGCTTATACAAGTTAGTTATCCCCGTAATTAAATTTGTATTTGTAATAATCGAAAACGCACCCTTATGAAGAGGTGCGTTTTCGATTATTTAGGTATTTTATATTTTCTTTAGAATCTAATTTCTTTTTAGCAACTAATAGGAATGGAAAACCTAAAATACATATAAGACCTAGAATTCCAAAAACTATATTCCCCTTTACATATCCAAAGTATCCAAGTAATATTCCACCTAGCCAAGGACCTAATACTTGTCCTAGATTCATAAAACTTATTGCTCCAAAGTACGTACCTTTTAGTTGATCTGGGGCAATAAAATCAATAAATATATCAATCATAGAAAAGATTAAAACTTCACCAATTGTAAATATAAAAATACAGGTAAATACTAAAAAAATACTTTTAGAAAAACCTATTCCGATAAGACTAACCCCTATTAAGATTACTCCGAATAAAATAGAAATAAGAGGGGAATACTTTTTCCCAATTTTAATTATAGTATATTGTAAAGATAATACTGTTAGCGCATTTAGCACAATAATGTACGTATATAATTTTACCCCGTTATCAAAAAGAGTACTATGAGAGAAATACTGAGGGAATGTTGAAGTAAATTGGGAATATCCCATAAGCCCAAAAATAAACCCAATTAATGCTATTAAAAAAATGAAATCATTTTTTAGAATTAATATTGAATTCCTCATAGTAATATTGTTTTTTGAAATATCCTTTACAGCAGGTAAGGGATATTTTTTAAATGTTATTACTAAAGACAGCATGTAACCAGTGTATATAAGTGCTGTAAATATAAATGGGAAAGTTGATTGAGAACTTCCCAATAATAATCCGAATAACGGACCTAAAACAACTCCTATATTAATGGCTGTATATCTTAAATTAAAAACTAGTAGTTTATCCTTTGAGTCTGTTGTTTCAGAAAGTAGCGCGCGTGAAGAAGGCTCAAAAAAAGAACCACAAGCGCCATTTAATGCGCTAAGTATAAAAAAGGATATTGAACTATCAGCAATAGAAAAACCTAAAAAAACAAGAATCCAAAGGCAAATTGATCCCATCATAACGGACTTTCTTCCGTATTTATCAGACAAGTTACCACCTATAATACCTGTAAAGATGCTTACTAATGCACTGATGCCGATAATTAATCCTGTAACCGATGGGCTTATCCCTTTTTGAGTTGTTAACAAAATAGCTAAAAAAGGCATACTCATAGTAGTTGCTAACCTAGCAAACAATGTTCCTATAATGATATTAACTCCTAATGGATGTATTTTAGGTATATTCAATAAAACAACCTTCCTTCATACATATTCTATAAGTATATTTTACAATAATATTCATTTTTTTGGTAAAATTTAAAAAATGAATATTTTGTGAAAATATATTTAAAATAATTAAAATTGTTGAATAATTATATTGGAAAAATGGAGTATTTTGGTATAATAAGGGAGAAAAAGGGGATTTCCAATATTTTAAATATTAAGAGGAGGAAATTAAATGTTACCTGAGGTTTTAACTAGTAAAGAACATTTAGAACAAGCAAAGCAAAAAATTGAAGTATTGTGGGCTAAAGGAACTGATTTTTCAAAAGAAGAAGTAGAGGCAGCTAAAGCGGATAATAGAATGTTATTATTGGATATGGACTTTACAAGTGAATGTAAACTACATTGTTATTATTGTGATCGTACTCCCGATCGTTTTAATAAAGGTGAGCGTCAGCCGTTAACTACGGAAGATAGAAAAAGTTTAATTTTACAAGCAAAAGAATTGGGAGCACGTACTGTAGAATTCCCTGGTTCTGGGGAACCGATGATTGATGAGGGTTTTTGGGAAGTAATTGAGTTTATTCATAAAAATGAAATGACACCAGTTATTTTTACAAGTGGGTGGCATTTAGATGATGAATCAATAGATCGTTTATATAATTTAGGGGCAACTATATTTTTAAAGTACAATTCTACAAGTCAGGAAATTAACGATGACATTGTTAAGGTAAAAGGATACGGTGCGTATCTAGAGAAAATTCTTGAAAAACTAGTTGTGAAAGGTTTCACCAAATCAATTCCAACAAGGTTAGCAATTGATTTAGTTGTCACACCTAGGAATGAGGACTTTGAAGATATTGAAAGAATTTTTAGATGGTGTCGTCGAAATAATGTTCATAACTATATTACTACATTAATTCCAGAAGGAATTGCAGATAAAAAATCAAAACTATTTGAAAAAGAACGAGCGAATAGCTTTATTAATCGTTTAAAAGAAATTGATGAAAAAGAATTTGGAATTACTTATAATCCTTCTTTGCCAATGGCAGGAGGTTACAAATGTCGTCAAGTTAATGTTGGGATGTTTGTAAATCTTTATGGAGAAGTGTATGACTGTAATGGCTTAGGCAGATTTTTAGGACATATTCGAATAAATAATTTAAAAGAAATTTGGAATTCAAAATTTGCAACTCATGTAAGAGCTGAAGAGCAAGAAGGATACTGTGCAGTTCGAGAAAGAGTATGGGATGAGACTAATCTAAAAGGATTTGATCGAAAAATGGAAGACTACAATAGTTGGGAGGAAAATAATACACCAGATGAAGTAGTGTTAAAAGGATTATATAGAAGAGAAAATCCAGATAAAGTATTGAGCAACTAAAATATAAAATATACTACCTAATGTAAATGAAATTACAATAGGTAGTATATTTGTAATTAGAGAAATAGCAATCTATTTGTTGTTATTAAATAAGGAGGATTTTCGTGAATAAGCATATTGTGTTTATTGAGGTTAGTATGAGCGGGGCAGGAGAGAAAGCAATAGACTATGCTATTGAAAGAGGATACCGAATTACTGTAGTTTGTAAGGATATAAAAAAGTATAATACCACTTTACCGAATGATGTTAATTATTTAGAGTGTGATACAAATAATCTAGATCACCTATTAAAAGCAGTTCGTAAATTAAATAATACATATACAATAAATGGTGTAACTACTACGCACGATTATTATGTGCCACAAGCCTCTTTTGTAGCTGAAGATTTAGGTTTACCTAGTATTTCTTATCAAGCAGCAAAGGATGTTCGTAATAAATATAAAATGAGACTTAATATTAAAAAGCATTGTCCATATCTGAATCCTCCATTTCAATTGGCATATTCAATTGAAGAAGCTGTTAATTTTGCAAGAATAAATGGATACCCATTTATCGCCAAACCACAAGATGCAAATGATAGTTGGAATGTAGTAAAGATTAATTCTGAAGATGAATTGATAGAATACATGAAAATAGCTGAAAGCTGGGGGCTTAATACATCAGGACAATCATTAGCAAGCGGAGTACTATTAGAAGGGTATATTGATGGTGATGAATTTAGCGTGGAAACCATTCAATTTAAAGGAGAAAGTATTCAACTTATTGGTGTAACTGGTAAAGCATTAATGGGGACTGAGAGAGGGTATTTTGTAGAAGCAGGAGCCTATTTTCCTGTAAACAATGCTTATACGAACTTGTTGTACAAGGAGGTGGCATTGGCACTTAAGATGTTAAATATAGATTGTGGGGTAATTCATACAGAGTGTCGCATTCAAAATGGACAAGTGAAGATTATAGAAATAAATCCAAGACTAATGGGAGATATGGCAGGAAGTCATATGATTCAGTTAGCCCTTGATTCTAATCCATGTGAAATGGTAGTAGAAACTGCCTTGGGTAATTCATTGACCTGGAAAGTTAATTCAAATAAAGGAGCAGCTATTTTCGGCATAAGTATACCAGAAACTGGAGAGTTTGGAGGGATTTCGAATTTAGAATCACTAAAAAAATTGCCAGGGGTCTCCGATTTAAAGGTTATGGCGAAAATTGGTGATAAGGTTAATTATCCACCACTTTCTAATGGAGATTTTGTTGCTAGGTTAGTTACAGAAGCAAAGACTCCAGAAATGGCCTTACAATATGCTAAAAATGCTGCAAAACAAGCCGATGTATTACTTTTGAATAGAAGATAGAAATCGAATTTTTTAAGGGAGAAGTGGTATTATGGATATTCATAAACTAAAAGTAGTTAACGATTCTTCTGTGAAATGGATAGCAGATAATTGGGAGTCACTTGACAATCTATCAAAAAATAATGAAATGACAAAATTCTCATTCCTAAGCTTCCCATTTGACTATGCAGTTAGTCATCGTCCAGGTACTAGATTTGGTCCACAAAGCATTTTAGATGTTTTAAACAGCTATAGTCTTTATTGTGCTGATAAACGAGTCTCTCTAGATAAAAGCGTTTTTTATAATCTAGGATCCGTAGATATTGTACATGATTTGCAGCAATCTTATAAAAACATGGAAGAAGCTGTATCCAATATTGAACAGGGGCATATTCCAATTTTCTTAGGGGGTGACCACTCTATTGCTGATCCAATTATTAGAGGGATGTATAATAGATTAGGTAATGATTCATTTGGTGTTATTATTTTCGATACACATTTTGATTTTAGAGATCCGTTAAAAGGTAAAGAGCACTCAGGTCATTGGTTAAAAACTTTGCAAGATAAAATTGATTATAATAATGTCGCAATTATAGGGATTGGAGCGCCTATTTATTCTAATTATTATATGGAAGAATTAGAAAGTAGAGGAGCTAAAATTTGGACGTTATATGATTTGAGAAGAATGGGAAGAGAAAAGGTTATAGAAGAAGCTATAAATCATGTGACAAAATCTACAGAGGGGGTATATTTATCTGTAGATGTCGATTCTATGGATCAAGCTTTTATATCTGGATGTAGTGTTCCTAATCCAAATGGATTATATCCATATGAGGTAATTGATAGTATTTATGAAATTGCATTAAAATCTAAAGTGGTTGGAATAGATATTAATGAAGTAAGCCCTTGGTATGATCATCAACAAAATTATACACCACATGTTGCAGCGAATATTATCTTAAACTTTATGGCCGGTGTTATAAAGAGTCGTTTATAAAGATTTTAATAATGCTTTCACTTGAATAAATTTTGTTTTTCCATACCGATTACACACCTTTATAGAGAAATAGTCCAGGGTTTAGAGATTATTTGTAAAAGTTTTTAAGTTTTTGCAACTAGTGGTAAAGTAGCATTTCTTATAGCAGAGATGCTACTTTGCTTCTTCATATTCCCTCATTATTTTATAAAACGTGTTTTTCCGTAGCTCTAACATTTCCATAAACATAACAGCTGTTACTTCTCCACTCTTCCATTTTGAATAAGTTTCTTCTATTATATATATTTGTTGTTTGCTTAGCGTCGAAAGGTTTACCCGAGGACGTCCTAAGTGTTTTCCTTGAGATTTGGCTACAGCAATCCCCTCCGCTTGTCGCTGGCGAATTTTTTTACGCTCTTGATCCGCAACATAGGAAAGCAAAGATAAAAATTGGTCTTCCATTAAACGGCCCATATCCCCCATCTCACGAAACTTTCGACTATCAAACAGTGTTTCATTTTCTAAAACAACAATATCAGCTTGTAATTCTCTTGTTATGTACTTCCATTCTGAAATTACCTCATCATAATTGCGGCCCATACGATCTAAAGCATCTATGTAAACAATATCACCTGTACTCAATATTTTTCGTAATAATTGATATTGAGGACGATCAAAATGTCGTCCACTTGCTTTATCGACAAAAATGCGCCGAGCCTCCACCCCACGTTCCATCATCTTATGTAATTGACGTTGTTCATTTTGATCTTTTGTACTTACTCGTATATATCCATAAATATTCGCCACGTTTGGTATCCTCCTTACATTTGTTACCTTAATTATAAGATTTTCGTTTATAAAGGTATTCATTAAAATAAACGTTTATAAACATGTTTACATCACCTTTATAAACTTGATATTTCAATGTTTCATAGATGTTCTTTGACCGTTTATAAAGGTATACCTTTACAAACTTTATCTTTTGAAATAAATCAGAAAATCAATAATTTACAAATAACATTGTTGCGATTTTCATTTTATGGTATTTTCAATATAGATAATTGTAAAAAAAATTTGGATTTAGACTAAATTATTTAAAAGAAGGGATAAAATGGATGTGAAAGAGCGATTTAAGTTAAGTGGTCTTACAGTAACTCTTCAAAGAATTAAAATCTATGAAGCAATTAAAAAATTAGATCATCCGACACCCGAAGAAATCTTAAATAACCTGAAGGATGAAATACCATCATTTAGTGTATCTGCTGTGTATTCAAACTTAAGTCTTTTATTAAGTCATAAATTAATTAGTAAAATTGGTTTTAGGTATGATATTAATCTTGATAATCATTATCATGTAATATGTACTGAATGTGATAAAATTATTGATTTCTACTATCCTTCTTTAAGTTATCTGGAGAGAGTTGCTTCTAGTATAAGTGGTGTTTCAGTGGAACAACATGATTTGTTATTGTATGGCAAGTGTTCTCAATGTAAGTTAACTACTAATTCATATTCATAAAGGCGGTAACTATAATGAAATCAACTCTAATTTTATCAAAAACTGAAGTAGAAGAAATGATGGATGAAAAGGAATTACTTTACTACATAAAAAAAGGATTTTTAGCTAATTTAATTCAAAATTCCACAAATAATTCAATTGAAAAATACCAATCAACTTTAAATAGTGAAATGAATAGTGTTGTAGTTTTATTCCCAGGAATTTTGGATGGTATTCCTGCATATACAATAAAAATTCATGCTAAGAACCCTAACCATTCACCTTCAATAAAAGGAGTTATTCAATTAAATGATATAAATACAGGTGATATTTTAGCGATAATGGATTCTACTTATATAACTGCTATTAGAACAGGAATATCAGGTGCCTTAGGCACTCATATTGTTGCTAATCCTGATTATAGTAAAGTTACTATTATAGGAGCAGGTATACAAGGAGAGGTCCAATTAAAATCATTACTTAAGTTTAGAAAGATTAGTAAAGTTACTGTATACGATTTAGATATTGAAAAATCCGAAAGATTTGTTGGTATTTTCAATGATCTTAATATACCTATAGTAATTGCTAAAAGTGTAGATGAAGCTTTACATAAAGCAGAGATAATAATAACTGCTACTTGGTCAACAAAGCCGTTTATACAACCAGAACTTTTGCAACATGGAGCTCATATTACAACACTGGGAAGTGATGAAAAGGGGAAAGTGGAAGTGTCTGCAGAGGTTATTAAAAAATCATTTTTCGTATGTGATAGCAAAAAATTAGCATTATCCGTTGGGGTTATAGGTAGCTTAGGGATTAATCCTAATTGTATAGATGCAGAATTAGGTTTTATCTTAAAAAAGCCTCTCAAACATCCCATAGAAAAATATAATTATACAATATACCATGCAGTAGGCATGCCATTTCAAGATTTGGCAGCAGCATGGATTGTTTATAAGAAAGCAAAAAATGCCCAAAAAGGGCATTCCCTGAATTTTTTAAAATAATCCCTAAGTGGAGTATTATGAACTGATATTTGTTTCTTTCAGAACCTCTGTACTTCTATACAAAGGACTCCGATACGCGAAGATTGCAAATATTATAATAAGTAATCCTTGAATAATAAAAATTACTGATGGGTTATATTTTGTCAGTAATACTCCACTTAGGAAGCCCCCTAAACTTGAGCCTAAATATGCAATTCCTCTACATACTCCAGAGACTCTTCCCATCATATTATTGGGTGTAATAATTTGCCTTAACGATCTCCAATTAATGGTATAAAGAGACATACATCCCATATAAATAAATTGAGCTAGTATTAGCGTATAAATGTTTATTGATAAACCTAATCCTATTATTCCGATACCCATCATGCCTAGACTTATTACCATGACAGAACCTTTTTTAAACTTACTGAATATAGAAGCAAGGTAAACAGATGAAAGGAGAGTGGCAATACTAGAAAGTGAAAAAACTATTCCTATTAAGTTTGCCTCAATTTTTAAATTATTAGTCATAAAAAAAATTAGTAATACTGTATAGGCTCCCATAGTTATATTAGTGCTCGTACTTAGTATTATGCCCCATCTTAACTCGGGATGTTTAGGGATAAATAAAATTCCTTCCATAAAATTATTGATAGCATTCTTGATTTTATTATTATCTTTTTCGATATACTCTTTTGAAATTTTTATAAATAAGGCTATAATACCTGCTGCTAAACATGAAAAAGCAGTGAATAAAATAGTAGATGAAGCAGAAAAATATGCTATTAAAATCCCTGCAAATGCTGGTCCCAATATAGTTAAAATCGAATTTGTTACTTCTACTAAAGAATTAGCATCTATTAATAACTCCTTTTTTACAATTGAAGGAATTGATGCTTCAAATATAGATAAATTTACTCCCTCAATACAAGAAAGCACAAAAACTAATATATATATATGCCATATTTCTAATGCTTGTCTATTATGCAAGATAAATATAGTTATTAAAGGGATAGCCGCTAAAAAATTTCCTACAATTAAGCATTTTTTTCTATCCCAAAAATCTGCTAAACCTCCTCCTATTATTCCAAATATCAAATGAGGTAGCATACTGATAGCAAATGTGAAAGACATTTGTGCACCTGAACCAGTAATTTCAAATACAAACAAAGGTAATCCTAATAAAAATATTCTATTTCCTAAAACATTTAAAGATTGTGATAACCATAAAATATTAAATTCCTTTGATTTCCATATTTGGCTATTAAGTATATTTTTTTTATAAAACACTAAGTATTTCCCCTTTACAAATTTTAAAGCTCCCCAATATTATATTTATTTCATGGGGAGCAAAAGGATTATAAAGAAAAATAATCTACCTTTAATCTAGGTATATAGTTTTGAGGATCAGAATAGTATTGAATTATTTGATCATGGTATTGGTCATACGAGTGTTTTAGGTCATGCATGCAGTTGACAATAAAGTGCGCTCTATTCGCAGGAATAAGTTCATGTGGTTCAAGAGCTTCTTCCAATAAGCTGTTATGATCAGCTTCAACATCACCACGTAGGTGTTCAATGAAAGGGTCTATATCTTCAAAAGTATATCCATAATTCTCACAAATTTTCTCTAGAGATGCCTTGGAACTTTCGTATTCTTCTTTTCTTGCTTCGAATAAGGAAGTACAAGTTAAATATGCTAATGTATCTTGTCTAGCAATATCAGACATCATATTTATTAATGACATTGTTCCAATAATTGGGTGAGAATTTTCTACTTCCTCTTTACTAAAGCCTAGGTTTTCTAATGCTTGTAAAATTAACTTCGTATGATCATATTCTTCTACAAAATATTCATTTAGTATATCTAAGTATTTTGGATCGTTACAATGGTTAATAGCAGTTGAAATATGTTTAGATGCAGATTTAACATAATGATAATTTTCAAGAATATAGCCTACAAAAACCTCTTTAGGAACATCTTTATAATACATTCTTGAGAATAGTTGATGATAGCCAATTTGCTTTTTCCACATTTGACTACTTTCTTTAATTTGATCTATAAACTTTTGTGCTGAAATAAAATCAACTTTTTCTTCTTTCCTCATTAAATCATTTTCAACAAACGTACTAACGATACTTGTAATATCTTCTTCTGGAACATCAGTGATGTTACTTATCTCACTTATAGTATGCCTACCATCGAAATATCTTTTTATCTCATAAAATTTTTGTCTGTCACCAATTTCTTGACCTAATTCGTAGTATTCAGTTCCTACAATCATTAAAAGTGAATCTGAATTATTTCTTTCAACAAAAGTACAATGTCTTAATCTTGGTTTATATTGAGATGTTATTTCATCATGATATACTGTTTGGCTCATATTTTCCTCCTTAGATAAAACAACGGACAGTCATAATTTATAACTGTCCGCTGTAGTTGATTAATAATTAACCACACATGCCTACAGGTGCACAAGATGGAGTTACTTCTGGTTGCTTATCTAGTTTCTTTACGCTAATTTTAATCGCCATTATAAATCCCCCCCTCTACTAATATTTGGTATAATTACCGACTTAATTATATTATGAAATGTGAGAAAATGTAAACTATTTATCTGAAAATTTAATCTTTTTATGAAAATCCGCATTTTTGGATTATAAAATTTATTTTTTAAAAATTTAAGTTTTCAACCTCAATTTAAATATTGAAATTCTCTAAATTTGGATGTATTATATTTTTGTATTTTCTCACTTTCCGAAGCCGAGAAAACATCATCACTTCTGAAAGGGCCTGAACTCCAGCGGGCTCTTTTTTACTTTCATTTTATTAAAATCACTGTGTTTATACCATTTCTTCGTATTTCGAACAAATAACCGAAAAAGTATACATTCAAAACACCGTTATTGACAATCGCTACTTTTACATAAAAAACACTCTAACAGCTTAAGAATTATATTTACGTGTCCGATTAACTAAAATGATTTATCAAATCAAAAAGGAGAGTGGGGCACATGAAAATAAAATTCAGAGTTGGTAAATTGCAAGTGAGTTTTGGGATTAACAAAGATACATTTAAATTAATTGGCGAGTTAATAATTAAAATTTTTTTATAATGGACAAGAGGTTATTAGTTTATCTTCCTTTTTCCTTCATTGTGTTCATTTATTTTGTTACCTTTCAACTTACATATTCTTCATTATCAGTAGTCAACGATGTATAAAACTTTCGTTATAGAGCTAATTAAAAACCTAAACTTGAAGGCATGTGGTTCTAATCTGGCCATCAAGTTTAGAGAGAAAATACCCCAAAACGAAAAAATGAGCTTTTCTTTCACAAATTAACACAAAATTTCGTTTTGGGGTAAACCGTCTTTGTTAGCTTAATAACAATGGGGTTACCATATCACAAAAAGAAAATTGTACGTTAAAGTGCTTCATTCCAACCAACCTTTGTATCAAAGCGAAAGTACTGATATTTATATTTAGAATTCAAATTTATAAAATTGAATTTTCTGATTCGTATTGAAAAAACACTACTAATATAGAAAATTTTGTAATTTTTTTATATCATTAATTCGATAGCGCTTTCAAAGAGGGTAAGAAATATTGAGAGGATGAAAGAATATGAGATTAAAACAAATGCTTGTCGGTTTACTCAGTGTTATATGTTTCATTGGTTTTACAACACCAGCTGACGCTTCATATTTAGTGAATATGACATCAGGCGGAAGCAAATATATTTATTCAAATAATCCAGAATCCATTGAAGGGAACATGGTAAGTACAGCTCCGTATGGTAAATATACAGTAGACCAACCATTACAAAACAACACATCTTATGTTTCTGAATTCTATCATCACAACTATACTGGAGCTTCTTTACGAGTTGGGATAGCGATTAAAAATAACAATAATTACACAGCAAATGTGAGAGTCCAAAACAAAGCAATCTTAGCAGGTAAATATACAGTAGATACAGCATCTTCTTTACTTCGCGATTTTGGGAACAGTAGCAATGATCAAACAATTTCTATTCCTGCCAATGGAACCGTTGTAATCCTTGCAATCGCTACACCAACACAATATATAGTAAATGGAAAAGTAAAATTTATCCCTCAATCAGGAGGGCTAAGTGCAAGGAATTTCTTTGTATCCGATAATAAATATAATTTAAACGAGCTATTTAAACTACCAAAAGCAACATCTACAAAAAATGACATGACATCTGGGTTCTTTAATTCTGATACTCGTACGCTGACTGTAGATGCTAAGACAGTATCAAATTTTCACCTTTCAGCATACACAGCCAATCCAGGTGAATTCGAAACAGGTACAAATGTAATTGGAAACTCAAAGTTATTAGGAAACTATGGAATTGTCTATGATGTATTTTTAAAAAATGCTACGGGTAAACGGATTAAGATTACTCCAAACCTAGCATCAGTTGGTGCAACACAAGCACAAATTGTTTTGTGGACATCCTCCAATTCATGGTACCGTACGTCTTATGTTAGCCGTAACAGTGCAGAAAAATATTGGTTGATGGCTGTTCCATCTGATGGTCATTTTAAATATTCATTACCAGGTGGGAATTTTGGGAATGTACACTTTGAAATTGTGAATTGACATTTATCGGTTCTGTTGCAAAGTTTCTTAACATGGGTAACCATACATGCCTATAAACTTAAGTAAACAAATTCACCCAAAGCATCTATTAAACAAATACGATAAAGTACCTATGTAAGTAGGTACTTTTTTCTTTGTTATATAAAATTTATATAGTAAAATCATAATTTAACAAAGCGGACCATTAACCCTATAACTCATCCATATCTCAAACATTGTTTCATAGCTAAAATATTTTAACAAATGTTTGTTTAATTTTTCTATCCCTAATTTCTTCATCACATAAATAAAAAAGATAAGAAAACCTCATTTACATATATTCAAGAATTATAGTTAGTTATAATATGAAATTCATTTTCTTATAGCTAATTAATCTTAAATTTGATTACATGTTATTCTGTAAGAATGCACCATTCTTCTCTATTTACCTATATCTATATTTTTTATAATTTATTATGATATAGATATTAATTTAAAGTGTTTTGTTCAAATTATTCAATTGAGATTTTTTAGGTGTTCAAGATGGCTATTTATTACCCTTTTCTAAATTCACAAAATTTTCAAATATAAAAGACACATATTTTAAGATTCAGTGTATAATAAAATCAACCCGTGGTTATAGTGTTTGCTCCGATTCAAATTATGAGATAGTTTGTGTTAAATTTTTTACATTATCTAAAAAAGAACTTGTAGGGATTCCTACAAGTTCTTTTTGCTTTTCTTATTGTATTAGAATAGAAGATTTTAAATATTGCAGGATCAATAATAAAGTATTTATTTATCGTTTGCTAGCTAAAATTTTTCATTTCATATACATTATACCTTATATATACTTTCGAATTTTCCTTCCTATACCAATCACGCACCCATATAAAGATAGTAATACCCTATGTCTAAGAGTTATAGATTCATTACAAATATCATGGAGCTTTTACACCAGAACCCATCTGTGTTATCTCTTGCATAATCCCACCGATGCTCATTAAAGCAGTTGTGATGAAAAATAACACGATCACAAGAATCAAAATTTTCTTTTTATGTAATCCAGTTAAAACATATAATCCAATTCCTAAAACAATGTAGTACCAAATTGCAAATATATCTACTCTTTGCGCCATTGCATGCAAGATAGGATAATCGGTTAATAAGGGAGCTAATCCTGTATAGGAAATCTGATAATCCCCAAGAAAAACAGCGATTGTTCCATTTAACAACATACCGAGTTTCATAATGAACACAGCATAGAGCGTAACACAAAGTAATTCTTTATATGTTGTATCTACTCCAAAAAATATCATGATATTTTTGTAGAAAACGGGAGCGCAAAATACGGATATAATTCCACTAATCGTAGTAAAACTGAAAGTAGTTAAGAACATAATATGTGTAACGGGTTGAAAATCAGAACTACCATTTATTTGTTTTATTGTAGGATTATTTAGTGTGACGTATGAGATAAGAGCGCTCGTAATAATTGTTAAAAGCAAAATAATGATTAGCGGTACAATAATTGGTTTGTGGATGCGCATTCTTTGAAATTGTAGTGTAGGTGAAGTGATTATACTGAATATAGATGGTTTTTTGGTGAGATCATCGTTTAATCCTGTATTGGTTTCCATAACTACTCCTTTCTTTCGTAAACGTCAAGTAACTTTAAAAATTAACAATAAGGGTTGGGATTAGAACAATTTTTTCATTGCACTTTTGATTTTCAAGGAGTTTATCGCTAGACTTAACATACAGTTTCTGTTAATCAAAACAAAACATTTCTTCTTATCATCTCAATTTCCCCTTGAATTCCTCTACTTAGGTTTGAAGTGGTCCAATTATAATTGAGATGAATGTAAAGGTATTATTTTTAAAGAAATTCGACAAAATCATCCGAATCCCTTTTTCATAAAAGATTTTATAGAATAATTCTCGAATATACAGCTGGCTGTCCTTGTTTAATGAAAAGCAAATCTATTAAGAAGCCATCGTAACTATTTTCTTAATATTGTAATTGACATACTTGGTGCTTAATTGACCAGTAAAATGTTTTTATCAATCTACAATAGTAAAACTAGCAACCCTGTTGTTCCCAAACAAGAAATTTTAATATCAAAAAAATAATTCATACTAAGTAAGTAATTTGAAAAAATTGTAAAATTAAATATTACCTGTTTTTTTATGATAAACTTGAAATACACAAATAGATAGGGGGAGGAATTATGAAGAATCGTTCTCGAATAAGAAAGGTATTGTATGGTATAGGGTCAATTTTAGTGTTTTGGGGACTTATGATGCTCAATATTATTAATGGAATTAATTTGTTTGAACATACAAACAAATTATTAGCTGCTGGTGTTATTATTTTAGGGATAATTCTTTGTATTATTTCTAATTTTCTCAGAAAACCTAGAAACCCTTCCAATTAGTAAGGGTTTCCATATTAAATAGACAATATTCAAAAATAAAAAACAACCTGGTCCTATATAAATAAAGAACTCAGGTTGTTTTTTTGTAACTATTTCCCTTCGATGTAAAGGATTAAATCGTGAAACCATCTCAAATTCAAACATAATTATTTATTCCAATCAATAAACCTAACAATAAATCTCTGTTATTCTAAATATATTGATTATATAAAAAAAGCCCCAAATTATGTTCAATTCAAAACATAATTTAGGGCTTAATTTAAAAGTAATAATTACCTATTATTAACAAGTGATACCGAACCCTGCTAAACAGCCAAGACAAGCTGCGGCTCCAACTCCTGTAAAGAATCCACCACAAGCTGTACCACAAGCAATTTTGACTGCAAGCGGTGCTCTATCCCACCCCTTACTAATACAGTCTAATACGTCAGTGATACCTTGTCCCTGTAGCTTCTCACTTAAATTTACTACTGGTTTTAATTCACCATTTTCAATATTCCATGATACTTTATGTGTCTCATCAGATGTAGCAAATGAAAACGTAGATTCTCCATCTTTATATTCTAAAGACATTACTTTAACATTTTTAACCATATGATCTTCATCATAATATGCAACCACAAACTTTTGAAGTAAAGCATCTGCTTGTTCTACAGGTATCACTACTGCGAAGCCATTTGTTCCAGGGTACATATTAATTGTAGTTTCGTCGTAGTTCAATTGATATTTATCTCCAAGTTCTTTCATCTCTTTTACCTGTTTTAATTTCTCAATTAGATAACTTGTTTTCTCAATTCTAGCAGTCACAACTGCTACATTTTGATTTGTCATCATATTTTCCCCCTTTATAATTTTAGAAACATGCCCAAGCATTTCCACCAATGCAACCCGCACACGCTGCACACGCTGGAGCTAAACCACCGAGGCAGGTAGAACAAGCACCACCACAAAATCCTTGTAACCAACCAGGTAACGCCATAAAGTAATTATAAATACATTTAACAATATCTTGAGATTGTAGTTCTCCATTTTTTTCTACCTTAATTAAATTAAAATTCTCATCGTAGATCCCTGTTGTTTTGTTTGAAGTATTTAAATCATTAAAACTAACTTTTAAACCATCTTCTGTGTTTAAAGTTAAGACCTTTACTTTGAGCACACCATCTTCTTTTTCAAAAGCAAGGATAAATTGTGAAATTTCTTCATTTTCTGATTTCACAGGAATAGAAATTGATTTTCCATCTTGTGTTTCATTTTTATTCAGATCAATAGAGCTGAAATCCAAAACATTCTGTTCCATAAATTCTTTAACTTCTTTTAAAGAAAGCAATGTCTGAACAATTTGGTGTCCTTTGTCAATTCTTTCTGACTTAAAAATATTATGATTTGCTTCTTGACTCATTTGTAATTCCTCCTCTTTTTGAATTGCTCCCTGCAGGTTACAACATATAAAGAGAGATTTGATACTTAAAAATCAATTTTCAGATTAAAAAACTAAATAATATTCTATATTTAATTAAAAAATAGTGTAAGGGACTTAATTTAACCTTATCTAAATAAGAATTATTTTTTTTAGATAAGTTGATAATTCTAAATATTAATTCTCTTTATATATAAAAGATTTATTATGTATATATTTGGAAAAATGTTATTGTTAATATGTGGAATTATTAATTTCTAAAATATCTATAATTTAATGGTCTTAACAGAAGAGAGGGATAAATATGTTTAAGCAAGTAGACTTGTGTCACTTTACCCAAAAGTATCAAGAAGCTTTTAAACAACCAATAATCCAAAAGTTTCTAAAAGACTCAAATAACTATAAAGTCTTCTTAGACTATCTACAGCATCCTGAATCAAAACACCATATCGAGGAATTAGATAAATCATTTAAAATATTTTATAAGAAATCAAAATTAGGAAAATACTTAGATAATCTTATTCACTTTTACTCAATTGACTATGACAAAAGAAGAAGAAAAATTCATTCACGCTTCTTACTTACCTTAAACGGTAGCGGAGAGGATGATTCAGATGGAAAATTCATTGAAAAATCAGATAAATATATTATGGCGGAAGAAAAAAGCATATTGGAACTAATGATTTCTAGTTCATCAGGATTAAAGAGTCACATAGAAGATGAATCTCTATACAAAGCTTTTTTAAAATTAACCCCAAAACAACAACATATACTGGAACTTATCTATGTAAAAGGATTGTCGAACATAGAGGTGTCTGAATATTATAATGATTCACCTCAAAATATATCTGCTATCCATAAAAGGGCTCTAAAAAAACTTAAAATAGAATACTTGCAAGATTAATAATAAAAGACATTTTAATTGAACATAAACATATAGCGCCTCATTTATATGGTATGGTCCCCTTATAGTAAACAGGAGAAGGAAGGCAGATTAACCTGTTTACTATAAGGGGATTTTTCTATATATAAAATTAGAGTCACTTACGATGTAGAATTTTAAAAATAAAACTGTAGATTTATACTTAAAAGAAGACATAAGCTATAAATTCATTGCGGGAAAATTAGGTGTTTATCCCTCGGTTGTAGGTCATTGGGTGAAACAATTTTTCGAGGCTGTAATCAGGAAAAAAGAGGCATATGTAATATGGTACTTATCAACTATTAAGCATTTGTAATTTAATAAAATTGTTTCCTATGAAACCAGTCATAGAAAATGCTTAAGGCTTATTTTAGACACACTTAAAAACAAAAAAAAAAAAACGAAACTTGAATGGAATTCCCTTATATATTGATCAAGAATCATTAGCATACATCTAGTTAATATAATCAAATACTTAACAATATTAGATGAAGGCAAGTATTTCTCGAAAGGGCTACTTTTAGGATAATGATTGTATAGAAAACTTATTCAGTAACTTTAAGGCAGATTTTTCCCATTTATATTCTTTAGGTAAAATCGATGAGGTTAATATTGCAGTTTTCAAATATATACTGTTTATAATCATCAAAGATTTTAAAAGGAATTAAATAACCTGATTTTATATAAATATAGAACTTAGGTTGCATAGTTGCTCTTTTTAAGCACTGTCTACTTGAGAGAAATTTACTTTTTTACACGTATTCTGATTATAAGGATTTGCTGATAGCTCTTGTCCAAACTCTCCCAACCAAGCTATAAAAACTGCTCGTTTGAGTGGAAAATCTGCAAAATAACAAAATCCACGGAGAAAATCTTCGCCATGGATTTTGGGTTTAAAAAGCCTTATCTATCAAACTATATTTTAAATCTATAATAAAAATTAAACAATTTTAAAGGGCCTTAATACCATAGAATGTATTAAGGCCCTTATATTTTCATATCAAAATTAAATAGCTGTATTACTCACTTGCAGTTTTTGGTTATTCAGAAAAATCGGAAGATACGTCCTTAATTCTGATTAATCCATTACCTTGTAGCTTTTTAGATAAATTTAAATCTTCACAGCTATTCAATAAATAAGCATATATTTTCTCATACTTGTATGAAGAATTATTTAAATTAAGATGATTTATTAAAAGAGAAACCAACCCTGTAACGTGTGGAGCCGCCATTGACGTTCCTGACAACTCTGCATATGTCCCTCCTAGATATGTTGACAATATTTTTTCTCCTGGAGCCACAAAATCTATTCTATTATTACTATTTGAAAATCTTGAAACTTGATATGCCTGATTAATAGATCCAATTTCTATGACTTTGTTATAATATGCGGGATACAGTATTTCATCCGTTTCAGCTATATCATCTCCATAATTTCCTGAAGCAGCTATTAGAATAATATCAGATTGTATTGATTTATCAATTACTTCTGATAAACCTGGATCATCTATTGTTCCCCCAATTGATAGGTTAATTATATTAACCTTTTCACCATTTATTCCTCTCCATGAAACGGCATATTGAATAGCTTGAATAAGACTTTTGTACTCACCATTATCAGAATGATCAATAACCTTCAAGATAAGTAATTTACTTTCGGGAGCAATTCCTATAATTCTACTATTATTCTGAGCAGCTATAATACCAGCCACATGAGTACCATGTCCAGTATAATCAGTATATATATCAGGATCCCCATCATCATCCCTTGTAAAATTAACCCCCCCTATAATATTATCTTTCAATTCCGGATGCGTTACCTCACATCCAGAATCAATAATTGCAATAACATTTCCTTTTCCTTTATTAGATTTTTCCCAAAGTACAGGGATATTCATAGTTTGAATTCCTATTGGTAATTCCTCAGCCACCCGAACAGAATCGTTTACAATATTAGGAATTAGATGTATGTTCATTTTTCCACCTCTCTTTTGTTATAAAGAGGAAAAGAAAGGTGAAAAATAAATTTCACAGCTAAATTTCTACAACATTTCAGTTTAAGAATATATTTTAACTTGCATTTATGCTTTTTAATTTTTAAAATTATTCTAGATTAAAATTTTCTTTATTAAGTTCCGATATTAAAAATAAACAAATACAGGCTATTACTTTTGAAACATATTTTTATCGACGATTTAATTTTTCAAAATGATAGTGTCTTATCTTATAACTTAATAAAAAACAATTTATCACTTATCCAAACAGGGTCAAGTGATAAATTGTTTTTGTGCCAAAAAATATTTAATTATTATCAGAATGACATATCTTTAAATCGTATATATCCTCAATAGATTTACTTAGTCGCTTTATTTCTTTTGAGTAACAAATAGCTAGATCTTGATAGAAAGGAATTTCTGTTTTTTCACAATCATCAATCTGCTTTACAATATTAATTAAATCAGATTTTAATTTATTATATTTCAAGACCCCACTTTTAATATCAGTATTATTTTGTATTTCCTTAACTTGTTGAAGGAATTTTTCTAATTTACTCTTATCAAAACCTAATATGGTCTCAGTGAAATTATTAGTATAAATAACTTCAGTATAAGGAGTACCTTGGATATTTTTTTTTATAAACTCCTCTTTATACTCTTCTTCTAATACATTTTTCTCAGTGAAATCCATGTTGTTTTCTTGCATCCATTTTTTTTGTACATTACAGAAAAAGCAATTTGGATTAGTGTATACAAAAATTTCTTTAATCATCTCTATCTCCTTTCTTATTCAAAAAAATAAAAGGCGGCACTCGGATTTGAACCGAGGATGAAAGTTTTGCAGACTTTTGCCTTTCCACTTGGCTATACCGCCGCATTGTATATGTTATAAAGAGAGGCAAATACAAAAAAATCAACCTTTACTGAAAAAATACAAAACACTTGAATAATAAGAATGTAAATCCAAGTGTTCTGTAAATTTAAAAATTACTTTGTTAAAACATTAACTAAACATAAATAGTTTTAAAAACTATTTATAAATTGAAAGAACCCTGGAACCTCATCGCTGTATATATCGTTAATCTTTTCTACTATTTTTAATTTAATTTCTTGTTCTAAGTCTTCTCTCTCACCAAGTGAAGTATTAAATAAGCTCTTTTTAATTTTAGGTTTAAAAGCCTCAATAATTTGTATTACCTCATCTTCATTTAGTGATTTCCCCTTGCTTTCTAAATCCATTTTACATAGCTCCCTTTAAAAATATTTATAAAAGATATTTATATATATAATTAATAAAGAGATGCTATATAGTAAAAAATCAACTTTAAACCTACAAAATAAAAAATATAAGAATAGATTAAAAATGTGCTTAAATAAAAAAATCGTAAGAAATCTAAAGTACAGAGGATTTTGCTATTAGAAAAGATAAAATTTAAATTTCAGCAGTAAAACAAAATTTTATAATTTGTAAGTTTTATATCTTCATATGAAAATTATTTTATATCGTCTCCTTTTTTATCTCTCTGTTTTTTCCCATTAAGAATTTCAACTGCATTAACCAATACATCAGGTAATTTTACTCCCATACGACCAGCATTTTCTAAAATAGATAGTAATTCGTTTCCACTAAAGAAAAATATTGTTGCTTCACGAATTGCACTGTTACTACCAAGTATCAAATCTAATTGCACTGCGACTCCAACCAATAAGAACATTACAACCTTTTTGGCTATACCACGGAATCCGATTTTACTTTTTAATTCACCATTATACGCTGCTGCAATAATTCCCGTAATATAATCAATTATTGTAAGTATAGTTAAAGTTATCAAAACTATATCCCACCCCCCGAGAAAATATCCACAAAACGTTCCGAGCAGCACTATAAATGATTTTATTCCTAAACTAATTTGATTCATTTTTTTCCCTCCCTTCAAAATAAAAAGAGTTGTACTAGTATGCAATCTCAATTTACATTGAGATAATTCTAAATTTAATGTTGGAATGTATATGATGCACCCTTCAAAAGGTACACCTTTTGAAGTATATTAAAACCCACTTGATTTAGTACTTCGAAAGGTTAAAAAATATACTTTTGAAGTACTAAATAATTATTAACACCTTTTGAAGTGTTTTTGATATAATTTCATTAGAAACACTTTTGAAAGGATGTCTATTTATTTTGAATACAAGAAAATTCGGATATATAAGAGTTAGTAGTAAAGACCAAAATGAAGATCGGCAGCTCGAAGCAATGAAACAACTCATCACTGACGAACGAGATATTTTTATCGACAAACAAAGTGGAAGAGATTTTAATCGTGATCAATATCAACTCGTAAAACGTATGTTAAGAAAAGATGATATTTTATATATTCATTCCCTAGATCGTTTCGGCAGAAATAAAGAAGCTATCCTTGAGGAGTGGAAAGATATTACCCAAAATATTCAAGCTCATATTGTCGTATTAGATATGCCACTTTTAGATACAACTCAATATAAAGATAGTTTGGGAAATCTTATTACTGATTTGGTACTCCAAATCTTGTCCTGGCTTGCTGAAGAAGAACGAACAAAAATAAAAACTCGTCAACGTGAGGGGATTGAAGCAGCAAAGAAAAAAGGAAAGCATTTGGGTAGACCCAAAACTGAAATAACTCAGGAATTTATCGATACATATAACGATTGGAAAGATGGAAAGATTACAGCGCTATACGCCATGAAGAAGTGTAATATGACAAGCCCCACATTTTATAGGGTCGTCAAAAGGCATGAGGGTAAGGAGTGAAAAATATAGCATGACTACAAAAGAGACCCGAACTACAATAGAAGGCTTCTCTTCCTATTTATCAAACAAAGGAAGAAAGCCTTCTACAATCAAAAGGTATATCTACGATGTGGAAAGTTTCATTCAATGGTTACATTTATCAAAAAGAGATGATGAATACAACATTTGGGTTTCATTACACAAAAAAGATTTTGAATCCTTTTTCAATTATTTAAAAGCAGATCGGCAATACTCTGATAAAACTATACATCGTATATATATTGTTCTAAATAGGTTGTACAAATACTTAGATTTACCAAGTCCAATTGAGAGCATTATACACATAGATCAACCAAATAGAGCATTACGTAGAGAAGATTTCATTTCCCTTCAAGAAGAGAAACACCTAAAGCAAGTAGTTGCTTCATTAGAAGGACTTACAGAAAAACAACAATCAACACGCCCAATGATCTTAGAGCGGAATATTTCTATCATTACATTACTCTTGAATTATGGATTATCTTTAAAGGAGCTTGTTTCTTTACGAATGATACACGTTCATTTCGAAAATAATACCTTATCCATTCCTGAAGACTCAAAAGTAAATAGAACCATTCATTTGAAGGAAGAAGATAAATTACACTTATACAATTACTATCAAACTATCCCTGAACCTGTACGCCCTAAGTATCACAGCAATGATCCACTATTCGTTGCTTTTGACATTACTCGCGGGACATACCACTGGAGCTATGACGATGATGCACCGAAATTTTTAACTGAAATATCGGTACAAAAAATGATTCGTTTAGAAGTGAAACGTTCCAATCTTCGAAAGGGAATTTCTGCCCAACAATTTCGGAACACCTTTGTTTTAAGGGGAATTAAACAAAAACAGACACCCGAACGAATCATGCAACAAATCGGATTTAAATCTCACTTATCCCTAAAAAGATATTACGATTACTATAAGAAAAACGAGGGGGATATAGATTAAACATCAGTATTTAATATGTAATTTTTACATACATAGGGGTTTTCAATTATTTTAAGGAGGAAAAGAGGTGAATTTGGTCGGGGTATTTTTCTTTTTATGGTTCATAAACTACAGGAGCGGTTAATGTTTTTATGTAATTTTTCGAAAATTCGTGATAAAATATAGTTAATATCAAAAGAATGTTAAGGAGGTGAAAGAGATGCATTGTTCTGTTATTTTGCGCGAGAAATGGATTGATCGTATATATATTTGCCGCGCAAATTTTTACGATGCATTAAAAAAAGGGGGAAGTCTGTCCTTTTTTAACAATTGCATACTAAATACAGAATGATAAGACGTCTCTTCGCCCAGCCAAAATAGATTGGAAAGATGGTTCCCTTTTGGGTTCCTTTCTTGTTCTAACTTTTTTGTCCGTAGAAAAGAACGTTTCTTCTTTTCTACGTTTTTTTGTATTTACTAAAATACATTCAAGGGAAACTTTGAATTTGAATCTAAGTCATATGAATTTATAAAATGTAATATTTTAATGAGATAAAGGGGTGTTCAATATGATTATGAGTAGATTACAGCAAATAAGTAAGATGTTTGGAGGAAATTTAGTTTTTGAGAATCTTTCACTTGAAATTCATGATGGAGAACGTGTTGGTTTAGTTGGCCACAATGGCGGGGGAAAAACCACTATTATGAAAATCATAGCAGGTACCGAAACAGTGGATAGTGGAATTGTTACATGGAAGAAGGGAATAAAAATCGGTTATTTATCGCAAATCCCTGTCTTTTCTGATCAGACTTTAAGTAAAGATGTGTTGATGTCTGCTTTTTCAGAAGTCCTTGCTATTTCAAAGAAAATGATGTTACTTGAAGCAAGCATGGCTGATGAAAAGGGAGAAAAAGACTTAAATCACCTTTTAGAGAAGTATGGTTCGCTGCAAGAATCTTTTGTAATGCTAGATGGCTATGAGATTGATGCAAAAGTTTCTAAGGTGGCAAATGGTTTGGGAGTAACAAAATTATTAGATACTCCGTTTTCATCCTTAAGTGGTGGAGAGAAAACGAAAATATGCCTCGGGATGATATTATTGGAAAATCCCGACCTACTACTGTTAGACGAACCGACAAACCACTTGGATATTTCAGCTGTTGAATGGTTAGAACAGTTTTTAAAGGATTACAAAGGATCAGTTGTTATTGTCTCCCATGACCGTTACTTTCTGGATGAAGTGGTAACTAAAATCATTGATTTAGAAAATGGAGAAGTAAATGTTTATCACCAAAATTATTCAGGATTTGTTATTGAAAAAGAAAAGCTACTGGTGGAGGAATTTCAGGCTTATAAAGAACAACAAAAGAAAATAAAAAAAATGAAAGAGGCCATAAAGCGGTTGAGAGAGTGGGCAAATCAGTCATATCCCCCCAGCGATGCTTTATTTAAAAGAGCGAAAAGCATGGAAAGAGCTTTGGAACGAATAGAGAAACTAAAGCGACCGGTATTAGAGAGAAAAAAAATGGGGCTACAATTTGATTCTGCAGATAGAAGCGGAAAAGATGTGATTATTATAAAAAATGCTAGTAAATCATTTGGAGGAAATACTCTTTTTCAAAATGCAAACGTACATATTCAATATAAAGAACGGATAGCGATTGTTGGAAATAATGGTACTGGAAAATCCACCTTGTTGAAGATGATACAAGGAGAGGTGAAAGGCGATGAAGGAGAAATTCGGGTTGGAAGCAATGTTAAAATTGGCTATCTTTCGCAGCAGTTATATATGAATGATTTAAATGAATCGGTAATTGAAGCTTTTCGCGCGGAAGTGAAAGTACCAGAAGGAGAAGCGCGGAATATCTTAGCAGGATTTTTGTTTTACGGACCCTCTGTATTCCACAAAGTAGGTCAATTGAGCGGAGGAGAGAGAATGAGGCTTCGTTTGGCACAACTGATGCATCAGGATATAAACCTATTGATATTGGATGAGCCGACAAACCATCTTGATATTGATTCTCGGGAAGTGCTTGAGGAAGCAATCAAAGATTTTCAAGGGACGATTTTAGTGGTGTCCCATGATCGCTATTTATTAAATAAACTGTTTGAAAAAACATATTGGATTGAGAATGGGGCTATTTATCACTTTGCTGGAAATTACAGTTGGGCACGAAAAAAGCTTCAAGAGTTATCTACTAAAAAAGAAGAAACTGAAAAAACAAAAAAAACTGTTGAAAAAACCAAAGTCCAGATAAATAAAGAAGGGGAAAAATTGGAGCAATTCGAAGTTGAATTGGAGGAAGTTGAAAACTCTCTACAAGAAAATAATCAGAGAATGGAAATAGAAACAGATTTACTAAAACTCCAAATTCTTTTTGAACAAAAGCTGATATTGGAGCAACAACGAAATGATTTATATCGGGATCTGGAAGAATTTATTGGATAGTAAAAAAAGAATAATTATTTTGATTCTTTTATCGGGCCACCAGGTACCGGCAAAACTACATTAAACTTAAGGATTTAGACTATTAATTAAAAGCACATTACTATTCTTTTATGTTATTAAAGAGGGGTGACGTGCTTTTAATTACTATGAATCAAACACAAGAATTGTCTTTATTTGGCGAAGAGTTATATCAATATATTCCCTGCTAAATTAACAAATCGCTACTACCTCTCTTACTCAACTTTGTAGTCAATTAGAAACTTTAATAGGAATTCTATTAAGCCCTGAGCGACTCAATTGACGATTTAACTCTGTTTCTTTAGACCTCTTTCGAGCTGTATTTACTACACTCCACCATGCCTCACTTACTACTAAAGGTATAGAACCTGTTCATACCCTGTACAAATATAAACTTAGTCTTTAACCAAACTTCGTTTTTTCGACTCATAACGTATTATATTAATTATTAATGGTTTCATAAAACTGGTACGCAATATTCCCCATCTCTTTATGTTTTCAAAAACTTTGCAACAGAATCATTTTACCACCGTTACTAAAATTAAATATTCTCCATAAAAAAACCTACTATAAAAAGCATAGCAGGTTCATGTGATAAATTTCTTATTCATTGTTAAGATAAAAACTATCATCCATAATATCTATTTAGTTTTCTCTAATTATGCTACGTTTTTATTGTCTTTTTCGTTTTCACTTTGTTTAGCGTATATGGTAAACAATATTAATGATACAAATAAAGTACTTACACCTGTAATAATAATAATATTTACCATTGAGAAGTACTCACTTAATGCACCAAATGCTAATGATAAAACCACCATTACAAATGAACAAATTACATTTGCTAACGATACAAGAGAAGCTCGTATATTAGACGGAATTGAATGATGTAAGACTGCGTTAAATGTTGTATCCCAAATTTCAAATAAAACATTTATAATTATAAATAACGATAAGATAATAAACATATTTTGTATCGACATAGCTAAAAACGATACTAAACTTATAATCAAACTCCAAAAAATCAATTTTTTCTCAGAAAATTTATTTACAAAATAATATGAGTATGTCGATGCTACTGCACTAAATAAGGACAATACAGTAAATATAATTGCTATAGTAGACACACTAAATCCAACTTCAACAAATAAAACTTGACCAAACATATATATTACTGACAATGTTCCTTGCAATAATGCAATAGTGATTATTAAATTCTTGAAACTATTTTTACTTTTCAAAAAGCTCTTTACTTCCATTATAATACTCGATTTTGTTGCTTTTGTACCTTCTTCAGATAGAATTTTTCTTTCTTTAACTGAAAACAATACTATCAAAGCTAATAATTGGCCTAATATTCCTGCAATAAAAACAAACTTCCATGAAATATTTTGTAAAAAACCACCTGCAAAAGAACTTAAAGCTAAAGCTATAATAGCAATTGCATTATACTTACCAATAATTCGTTGATAATAAGTTGATTGATCCTTATCCAAATTATTGTAGATTAATGTTTGATCCGCACCCGAAATCATTGCTAATCCAATACCATAGCATATAAACCCTAAAGCTAGCAAATATAAATTAGAAGGATTCAACATAGTAAAGAGATATACAATTATCAGAGTATGTCCCAAAGTAATTGCCTTTTTATTCCCAAACTTATCTGCGATTATCCCCGATGGGACTTCAAATAAAAACATTGCACAGTTTAACATAGCCTGTAATATACTAATATGTAACAATGATACTCCTGAAGAATTTAAGTAAATCATCCAAATGGATCTTTCAAAAAATAAGCTACCCCAGAAAATATAAACAAACATTCTATTTGTACTATTATTGTTTTTCATGTCATCAACCCTCTAATTGTGTTAATAGTTTATTAAGTATCTTGATTATGGAATTCACATGGGAATCCGAATTTATATTAATACCAATATCCTTTAAGATTTCCATGTCATTTTTACTACATCCGTTAGAAAATAGTTTAATGTATTTATACTTAAATTCGTCATCCTCATATATTTTTTCGACAATATATTCTGATATACCTACAGCAACTACATAATCTAAATTGTAGAAATTTTTATACAAGTGGGGAATCCTTACCCAATTAAATTTATTTAATTCAATATCTTCAAAATGGTCACTGTCATAATACTTTGATATTGTATCTACATAAATATTAGAGATTAATTCTGCAGTTAACCTTTCTTTTAAAGAGGCTAATGCTAATGCTTTTTCAAATTCAACTAATTGGAATGTCTGAAAGAAATTTTCTCTAATTTTATCGACATACTTATGCAAAATAGACAATTTAATTTCAGAATCACTATATTTATCCAAAAGATATCTACTAAGTAATCCTTCATTAACCATAGATGAAATTTCAGTAATTAAGATAGATTGCTCTGAATATATAAAAGATTGATTTTTAGAAGAAATGTAGGATGCAATTGCCCCACCTATTTCATGTATTAATGTGTATAAACTATCTATGCTAGATTGCCAGTTTATAAGAATATAAGGGTGCGCATCGTATACATTGAGAGAATACCCACCTGTTCTTTTTCCACTATAAGGAGACCAGTCGATCCAATTTTCATCAAAAACTTTTTTTACCAGGTCAAGGTAATCTTGACCTAACGGTGAAAGTGCTTCAAAAATAATATGTTTCGCTTCAGCAATATCAATTTTTTCATTAAATTCACCTATCAATGGATACATATCATAATAGCTAATTTTATCTACTTGCATATTTTTCTTTTTTAGCTCAATAATCTTGTGAAACAAATTCAAATTTTCGTTAATTGCATTAGAATAAAAATTAAAGTTTTGATATCCAATCTTATTTTTTAAATGGTAATCAAAGCTATTAACTTCTCCATTTTCTCTTGCCTTTATATTTTGAATTTTATTATGAGCATTTAATAAAAAAGCAGAGAAGTCTTTCTTTTTTTCTAACTCTTCTAATACTGCCATGTATGTACCTTTTCTTATATCTAATTCCTGAGATTCTAGTAGTGTTAAATGATTTTCATTCCTCACAACAATTTGCTTATCATTGTGATTAAACCTTGTTATTTCGTTATCAGCATATAGTAGTTCTTTATACATCATCTCTATAGAAAGTGCACTTTCCATTTCTACAACATTGGTTTTATTTTCAAAATCCTCTAACGTATGCAGATACTTTTTTAATTTCCCATCTACTTTAGAACGACTATAAATTAATTCCTTATTGTTTTCCAACCATTCATGAAACTTATGTAAATAATTATCATAATAACTATATAAATCCTCTGCAGCGACCATTACTTTATTCGAATGATCATTATTTATATTAGTATCATACTGTAGTAAAGCATAATTATATATTTTATTTAATCTTCTATATCCCTCTTCAATATCCTCAAGTACTTTATATAATAATGTTAAATCATTTTGTTCAATAATTTGTTCAAATTTTATTTCTTCAATATTATCTTGGAAATTTTGGAGTTCTTGCTTCCATTCTTTTTCGTTAATATAAATATCTTTTAAGTTCCACGTTAAACTCATCTATTTCACCATCATTTCTTTATATAATGTTTCATCTTGATGAATTTTATTTCTTCATACAACCACTTTATATCATTCTCATTAAACACCCCTGTTACAAAACCCTTAAAGTGCTCTGCATTATACTTAGGTATTTTATTAGCTAATCCACAATACAATTTATATTGCCAAAAAGTTATTTTGGATAAGACTCTTTCCTCAGCTAATAAAACATCCCTATGAGGTATATCTATATCTCCAAATCCTTCAAAGTATTTTTCAATGAAAATATAGTCTTCTTCTTTGTTTAATTCATATTCCTGAATTTCTTCAAACCCCATGTTTAAGAAAAAAGGAATATACTCAGCTAAAGCAGAACAAACGTACATAGGTACCTTACCATTTAATTTTTCAACTTCACCAAAAAAATAAGTTGATAATCCGGCTCCTCGAATTAAAGGGTGTAAAATAATCCTACTCAAGATTTTCACCTGTGAGTTTATTTCTATAAATTCTTCATCCTCTTGATCATTAGAATATGGGCTTTTAAGAATAATAACGCCCATTAAATCTCCATTGAATTCTAGTTTATAGTAAACAGTATTATATAATTGATTTGTTTCTTCTGATGAATGGGGAAAATAATGATATTTTTCTAATTCAAGATAATCTTCATATGTACCCCCTGAAACTTTTATAGATTCTAAAAAAGGATTGCTTTTATCATAATCTTTTTTTAAAATCTTTATTTCTTTATCCAAATTCAATGAAATTTTATTGTCCGGTCTTAGATATTCTTCTAAGTCGTCGTGAGCACTAGCTAGAATAGCTGAAATACCTAATTTTCTTAATAACTTTTGTGTATTAAAACTTACAATTTTAGCTGTAGGTCTATCTAAATAACTACAAAATTCATCAATAAATATTTTCTTATACCCCTTAGATAACATATAAGCTAAATCAAAACGGAACTGCTGTCCTGTTGATAAATTATTATAATTTGTTATATATAAATATGGCTCAGACAATCCCACCATATTCAAATAGTAGAGTGTATCTTTAAAGTTTTTATTGAGTATATCTATAATAGGAACATTTTTTTCAAAATCTTTTTTCACTTGGACATAACCTTTATTAAGACATATTTCTTTTGATAAAGTAGTCTTACCGCTACCCGAGCACCCTGTAATATAAGTTACTCCATCTAAATTTTCTTCAAAATCAAAATTATTATATATATGTCTAACTTTCGGATTAATCCCAAATACTCTGATTACTTCACGGTATTTATCAGAAAAATCATACTCACTATCAATTAAAACTTTCATGATTTACTCCTTTTATAAGCGTATTTTAAGAATTCTATTTTTTCTATATTATCAGAACGGAGATGTGATCTTTTTTATTTAGGACACTTTATCTTGTATTTTTGAGTTATTCAATTTCTAAAAATTTATATAAATCATTATTATCTATATAGAATCCAGAAAGTTCTTTAGATTGAAAGTAGATATGTTTACCAAAATATAAAGGAATAATTGTAGAATGATTCTCTAAATATAAGTCAATCAGTACTTTCTTTTCCACTGTACATTCCTCTAAATAATCATTGAGTAATTCAATGTAACCATCTCTTACTTTTTCATCTTTAAATGTATCTAAATAGTTTAATAATAAATCTATTTCTGAGTTAATTAATGGGGAAACTAATTTTAAACATATATCGAATTGTTTCCTATTATATGATTTAATAAAATTTTTTAATGACATTGGATGAGATTTAACTGGAACGTGGTTTTTGTCTAAAAAACCAATTATTTCACTAACTATTAGATCATTAGGATAATAATCAGCGTACAATACATTTAAATCACAATTCACTAAATTACTGATATTAGTATTCTCATACTCACCATTATTGTGTTTGTATCTTTTCTTCTGATACTTAAGATTATTAGTAAATAAATAATCATCAGAAATATTTAAGCCTTTATTCAATATTTCATTATTATGTAATTTATCATAAACATAACTTGCTAGTTGCTTTTTATATGGAAGCAAAGCTTCACTTATTTCTAACATAAATAATATGTTAGAATTTTTCATGTAAAAATCTTGATCACCCTCAAAATCACCAATCATTTCAAATGGAAAATATGTAGAACAACTCATATTTAGTTTATTACTCTTGTAATTATTAATTCCGTCTGATAGTTTGTCTAAATATATAAAATTCAATTCTTTTGTTTTTACTTTTCTTTCACGGAAAAAGAAAGGGTTATTTTTCACCCTGATAATACTGTTACATATAGTATCAAGATGAAACCTACCATTTGATACATTATTTACAGGTTTTCTATCAATAAAATATATTGGACTAAATTGTATTGTTGAGAAGAGTTTTTTATAGTCATAGCTATATTTTGTTTCAATATATATTGAATTTCGAAAAAGATGTATTCCCACATTTTCTATAGGATCCCCGTCATATAAGTATTCTTCAACTCCCACAATAAAATCTAGGTATGAAGAAAACATTGTTCTTTCTTCCAATATATATATTAGTGTTTTATACATATCTTCAGCATTTAATGGTAATCCATTAGACCAATATGATTCTAAAAAATCTAGGGTTAAAACGTTATTCTTATAATTTTCCTTAACATAAAAACTTTTATATTCTCCATCTTTCTCAAAAAAAATGGGCTCGTACATGCTACTTAGTATAGATTTACTCGAGAAATCATGTGCATTAAAAGTATATAAATCATGTGGCTTATCATCTATTTGAATAAAAGTACTCATGTATCAATTCTCCATAAACTCTATAGTATAATCTCTGAAGTTCAATGACTTTCTCCTATAAAGATTCTCTTGTTTATCATTGATCCAAAATTCTAAAATATCATTTGAAATTAAAGCACCAATAGTCATGTTTGTAGACGAGATAGATCCCATTACTGGTTCCCTATGCTCTGTATCTAAAAGTATAGTATTACTGAAATTACCTTTAAAGATTGGTCCCCAATAACCAGTTTCAATTCCAACAGCACCTTGGATAAAAGGTATACTTCTGGCTTTACAATATTCATAAACGATGTCATTGATACATTTAGGTGTATCGGCACAATTAACAAAGAAATCTGCATCATACCCATTACAAGCACTCTGTAAATCTTCAACTTTATTAACTCGAATATTAATTGTATTAATTTCTATATCTTCATCAAACCTACTAATAATTTCTTTTATAATGGATCCCTTATTACATCCAATATGGTTAGCATCAAAAAAGAGTTGACGGTTAAGATTGCTTTCTTCCACATTATCAAACTCTATTATCAAAAAGTGCTTAACTCCAAAAGAAATCAAATTTTTGAGTACTACAGTACCTATTCCACCACAGCCTAGAATAATTACTTTTTTCTGACATATATTATTTTGAATATTTACTGGGTCACTTTCAAAATTTGGTTGTTTGTTTTCGAAAAAATGTATATTTTTCACAAGCTTCCCATCTATTTTTTCTATATTATATGGCTTTACTACTAAAGAGTTATCTATTAAAAAGTCTCTTAATTCAGTTGATAGTTCCTCAATTTCCCATTCTCTCTTACTTAGTAAATTAAAATAACATAAATCAGGATCTTCAATTTCAAAAAGGTTAGTTCCAAAGTAAATACTACAATAAGGTGTTTGATGTTTTATTACGACAGCTTCTTTAAAACGTAACATTATTATCTATTCCTCCAAATCAAAAGACTTGGAGCATTAAGGATTACTCCAAACCTCCAAGTCTTTGTGATAATTAAAAATTTATTATGAACGATGTGTCATTTCACGTGTAGTTTTGCGTGTTACCTTCATTCTTTTCATCTCCTCTCAAATCTCTAGCTTGAATTTTATGTAATGGTTCTATCACAGATCTGAACCAATTATTATGAACGGTGTGTCATTTCACGTGTAGTTTTGCGTGTTACTTTCATTGTTTTCATCTCCTCTCAGATCCTTGGCTTGAGATTACATCCATTTTTTAATCACTTATTATGAACGGTGTGTCATTTCACGTGTAGTTTTGCGTGTTACTTTCATTGTTTTCATCTCCTCTCAGATCCTTGGCTTGAGGTTACATCCATTTTTTTCACTTATTATGAACGGTGTGTCATTTCACGTGTAGTTTTGCGTGTTACTTTCATTGTTTTCATCTCCTCTCAAATC
>NZ_JBQAHM010000026.1:0-34051 GCF_051916885.1 Bacillus cereus group sp. MYBK14-1
TCATCCTGAGCCAGGATCAAACTCTCCAATAAAGTTAGTTTGTCTAGCATCTAAAATAAAAATTGACGTTTCACGTTGTTTGTTTCGTTCAGTTTTCAAAGAACTACTTGGTCGCTCATTTGCGACTTCCTTATGTTAACATCTTCGTTTTTCGATGTCAACTAAG
This sequence comes from Bacillus cereus group sp. MYBK14-1, assembly GCF_051916885.1. Classification (NCBI taxonomy): domain Bacteria; kingdom Bacillati; phylum Bacillota; class Bacilli; order Caryophanales; family Bacillaceae; genus Bacillus; species Bacillus cereus group sp. MYBK14-1. Next base: position 167 of record NZ_JBQAHM010000026.1, read on the forward strand.
TTTTTCAATTTCTTTTTTGTCGTTTTCTGCGTTTCCGCATCAGCGACGGTTATTAATATATCATGGTGAAAAATGAAATGCAACACCTTTTATAAACTTTTTTTAAAACTGCCCACATTTCTTTTTTTATATCATATACTTAAACGAAATATCTCTTTCATGTATGAGCAATTCCTACATATATTTTATATAAAGTTACTCTATCAAAAGACGTTTCTTTCTATAATAAGCGTTTTATTCATATAGCATATCATACAGGGAGGAATATATATGGACTATACCGATTTATTAATCAAACTAGGTCTCTCGGCTATTTTAGGATTTGCCATTGGTTTAGAACGTGAATTAAAACGGAAACCACTTGGTTTAAAAACGTGTTTAGTTATTTCTATTATTAGTTGCCTCCTAACGATTGTTTCTATTAAAGCAGCTTATAACTTACCACATACCGATCATATGAATATGGATCCACTTCGACTTGCCGCTCAAATTGTATCAGGAATTGGTTTTTTAGGTGCTGGCGTAATTTTAAGAAGAGGTAACGATAGCATTGCAGGGCTCACGACTGCCGCTATGATCTGGGGTGCTTCTGGTATTGGTATTGCTGTTGGGGCCGGATTCTATATTGAAGCGATATTCGGAATGTGTTTCCTTATGATTAGTGTCGAACTTATACCACTCGCGATGAAATATGTAGGCCCTAGATCATTTCGTCAACGTGATATCGCTGTGAAACTTGTTGTACGAAATATGGACAATATCCCAATCGTAATTGAAGAAATAAAAGAAATGGATATAAAAGTTAAGAATATGAAGCTTAAAACATTAGAAAACGGTTCTCACTATTTACATCTTAAACTGTCCATTGATCAAAAAAGACATACTGCTGATGTTTACTATGCTCTCCAGCATCTTGAAAGTGTCCAACAAACTGAAGTGGAAAGTATGTAACATAAAACAAACTCTCTTTAATTAGAGAGTTTTTCTTTTTTCTATAATGGCAACAATGAATGTAGTCCTACAAAGTAAGGAGGAATAGGCAATTGAAATCCCGTCCGAATTTAGTAGATACATTTCGTGATTCCATTATTTTTCGTTTAATTTGTTTTATTATTGTACTGACTGCTTTTTCCGGTTTTCTTATACATAGATTAGAACCTTTTCATTTCACTACATGGTTTGACGGAATTTGGTGGTCAATCGTTACCATTTTTACAGTTGGATATGGAGACTTTGCTCCCCATACGACGATAGGAAAACTAATAGGTATAAGTATTATTTTATTAGGAACTGGCTTTTGTTCTTATTATATGGTGCTGTTTGCTACTGAAATGATTAATAAACAATATATGAAAATTAAAGGTGAAGAAGCCGCTACTTCTAACGGTCATATGATTATCGTTGGCTGGAATGAGCGCGCAAAACATGTTGTAAAGCAAATGCACGTATTACAACCAAACCTTGATATCGTTTTAATTGATGAAACACTTTCTTTACTCCCAAAACCATTTCATCATTTAGAATTTATAAAAGGTTGTCCGCATCACGATCAAACTTTATTAAAAGCCAATATTGCAACGGCACACACCATATTAATAACAGCTGATAAAGAAAAAAACGAAAGCTTAGCGGATACACAGTCCATTTTAAATATTTTAACTGCAAAAGGGCTCAACCCAAACATTCACTGCATCGCTGAACTTCTTACTTCTGAACAAATACAAAATGCAACGAGAGCTGGCGTGTCAGAAATTATAGAAGGAAATAAATTAACGAGCTATGTATTTACCGCTTCTCTTTTATTCCCTTCCATTTCAGGTGTACTATTTTCACTTTACGACGAAATCTCTGATAATAAATTACAACTGATGGAGCTTCCATCGTCCTGCACCGGACAAACTTTTGCCAATTGTAGCTATACTCTTTTAAAGCAAAACATTCTCTTACTAGGTATAAAGCGCGACGAACAATATATGATTAATCCAGTTCATTCCTTTGTTCTCATTGAAAGCGACATACTCATTGTTATTCACCATTAGTAAAATGACGCTCTAATTCTTGCATGAGCACTTTCCCAATATTGATATATTTTCTTTTCACATCTCCATCTGGATCTTTCGGCTCAGCAAATTGATCCATTCCACTCGTTCCAGCTGTTAAAGTATTCACATTATCATCTAGTTCGTCTTGATATACGTGCGAAAGAATATACGGCGTTCCAAGACGAACTATTACGCCTGGTACATCTAGTTCTCCATCAATGGCTGTAAATGGAACTCGTAAAAATTGATACCCATCTTCTTCATCAATTTTGTAATCGAAGCATCCTTTATCATAATCCCAATTACCACCGATGCTATATCCAAGTGGTTTCATAATCTCTTCTAACTTATATAACGCATATGTACGTCCTTCTAAATTTGATTGAATCGGAATCAAGCCCATCCCTCCTAGACTTTTCCTTTAGCATACCCACTTTAGTTTGAATATACTGATGGACTTTTCGATAAAATAATAAAAAGCGACCGGAATCCGGTCGCTTTTTATTATTTTAAACGCTCTTCTAATTCTGCTTTTAATTCTTCAAATCCTGGTTTACCAAGTAAAGCAAACATGTTTTTCTTGTATGCTTCTACTCCAGGTTGGTCAAATGGATTCACGCCTAATAAGTAGCCGCTCATCGCACATGCTTTTTCGAAGAAGTATACAAGGTAACCGAATGTGTACTCATTTAATTCAGGAATATTTACGATTAAGTTTGGTACTCCCCCGTCGCTATGTGCAAGTAATGTACCTTCGTATGCTTTTGTGTTTACGAAGTCTACAGTTTCACCAGCAAGGTAGTTTAATCCGTCTAAATCGTTTTCTTCTGATTCGATTGTTAGTTCATGTGTAGATTTACCTACTTTAAGAACTGTTTCAAATAAGTCACGACGCCCTTCTTGAACGTATTGACCTAATGAGTGTAAATCAGTTGAGAAGTTTGCTGAAGATGGGAAAATGCCTTTTTGATCTTTTCCTTCACTTTCACCAAATAACTGTTTCCACCACTCAGCGAAGTATTGAAGTGCTGGCTCATAGTTAACAAGCATTTCAATTGTTTTTCCTTTATTGTATAAAGCGTTACGAACTACTGCGTATTGGTAAGCTGGATTTTCTTCTAGTTCTGATGTTCCGAAGTCATCATGACCAGCAGCTGCACCTTTCATCATCTCTTCAATATTTAAGCCACTTACTGCGATTGGTAATAAACCAACTGGCGTTAATACAGAGAAACGACCTCCAACATCATCTGGAATAACAAATGTTTCGTAACCTTCGTTATCAGCTAATGTTTTTAATGCACCACGCGCTTTATCTGTAGTTGCATAAATACGTTTGCGAGCTTCTTCTTTTCCATACTTTTCTTCTAATAACTTACGGAAGATACGGAATGCTAGTGCTGGCTCTGTTGTTGTACCTGATTTGGAAATAACGTTAATAGAGAAGTCTTTACCTTCTAATACGTCCATTAAATCTTTCATGTAAGTGGAGCTAATGTTTTGTCCAACAAATAGCACTTGTGGAGTTTTACGTTGTTCTTTAGAAAGCGTGTTGTAGAAAGAATGGTTTAACATTTCGATTGCTGCGCGTGCTCCTAGGTAAGAACCACCAATACCTACAACAAGTAAAATGTCAGAGTCATTTTTAATTTTTTCTGCGCATTTTTGAATGCGAGCGAATTCTTCTTTGTCATATTGAAGCGGAAGGTCTACCCACCCAAGGAAATCGTTCCCAGCTCCAGTTTTTTCGTGGATTGCGTGATGTGTTACTTTCACTGCATCACGTAAATAAGTGATTTCATGTTCACCGATGAAGGATAACGCTTTAGAATAGTCGAACGTTACATGTGTACTCATCTTTTTCCCTCCAATTATGGATATGTATTTCTGTATTCACTTTAGCGAAACTGAAGTTGTAAATCAAGCGATTAGGCAATTGTAAACGTAACCAATATATATTTTTTAGAAAAAGTTCATTTTTTGCATAAAAATTCGCATTTTTCGGTATAGATGTATATACATCCTTTTCTAAACATTTTTTATGTATAAAAACAACATAACTACCCCATTCTATAAAAGAGTTAATTAACTCATCGCTTGCTCATGCTTCACAATTAAGGGGGGCTTTTTCATGAGTACTTTGCAACGTATCGCATTAGTCTTTACTGTAATTGGCGCTGTGAACTGGGGACTAATCGGGTTTTTCCAGTTTGACTTAGTAGCAGCCATTTTCGGTGGACAAAATTCAGCTCTTGCACGTATTATTTACGGCATCGTTGGTATATCTGGGCTTATCAACCTTGGTTTACTGTTTAAACCATCTGAAAATCTTGGTACGCACCCAGAAACAAACGAAATTCGATAATCAGTATGTCCTTTCACCTCCGACATACGAATATGATTGCATGCAATCATATTTGCAAATATATATCATAAGATAAAGTAAAAGAGGAACGCTCATATGCGTTCCTCTTTTACTTTGTTAACTCGGACTCTTCAATCCATTCTGCCAACTTTTCTCGCAGCGTATTAAATCCGTTTTCAGATGGGTTCGGTATAAGAATCCTTCCTTGTTTTCTTTTCGCCGCTTTTAACGATAAACTCATTTTTCTGTGCTCTTCATCAATTGAAAGTACCTTTACTTCTACTGTATCGCCGACCTTTAAAAAGTCATGAATATCCTTTACATATCCATTTGTAATTTCAGATATATGCACAAGTCCTTGTGTTTCTGCATCTAACGCTACAAACGCACCGTAATCTTGAATTCCAGTCACTTTCCCTGTTACAACCACTCCTGTTGTATATTGTTCTGACATATGAAACACTCCCATACGTTTACCATTCTCTCTACAATTATAGAGAGCAAAGCAGATATATTTATTTTAAATATCCGATTGGTTAGTACGCATTCTAGATAACAATATCTAGAATGCGCATACCTTATATTAGTAAATTATACCACTATGACAGAACTCATTCAAAATTCATGAAAAATTTCCCTTAAAGAAGTATAATTCTCCAATATTGGGATAGACTACTAACACATGGCTTTCTAGTATTCCCCCCCTTTTATGGACAAAACGTATTACGTTTTGTCCTTTTTTTATTTTCAACAAACCGTTCCATTCTCTTCATTGCTTCCATAAGTTGTTCAAGCGACGTCGCATAAGAACAACGAATAAACCCTTCACCACTTTCGCCAAATACGCTACCAGGGACAACAGCTACTTTTTCTTCCAGCAATAACTGTTCTGCAAATTCCGCTGAAGATAATCCTGTTGAAGATATAGAAGGGAAAACATAAAATGCTCCGCCCGGCACATGACACGTTAAGCCCATTTCATTGAAAGATGTCGTCATAAAATTACGACGCTTCTTATAACTATCTCTCATCCGAATTACTTCATCATTCCCCGCACGTAACGCTTCAAGTGCTGCGAACTGAGACATCGTCGGTGCACACATCATGGAATATTGGTGGATTTTGAGCATCAATTCTGAAAACTGAACAGGAGCTGCAATCATACCGAGACGCCATCCTGTCATCGCAAATCCTTTTGAAAATCCTGAAATTAAAATCGTATGCTCGCGCATATTTTTAATACTCGCGAAACTTGTATATGCTTCGTCGTATACAAGCTCTGCATAAATTTCATCAGATAATACAATTAGATTGTACCTCTCAACAATCACTGCTATTTCTTCAAGCTCGAATTTATTTAGCATTGCACCTGTCGGGTTATTTGGTGAACAAAGTAAAATCGCCTTTGTTTTCGCTGTAATAGCTGCTTCAATTTGTTCTGGTTGTACTTTAAACTCGTTTTCTAGCTTAGTCTCCACAGGAACCGGAACTCCTCCAGCTAATGTCACAAGTGGTGCATAAGAAACGAAGCTTGGTTCAACAATGAGCACTTCATCATCAGGATTTATAATGGCACGCATCGCTACATCTAACGCCTGGCTCGCTCCAACTGTAACAATGATTTCATCACTTGGATCATAAGATACTGCAAATTGTTTTTTTAGATACTTTGCTATTTCTTGACGGAGCTCCAATAATCCTGCATTTGCTGTATATGACGTATACCCTTGTTCCAAAGAACGAATACATGCTTGCCTTACATTCCAAGAGGTAACAAAATCCGGCTCTCCTACCCCGAGGGAAATAACACCTTTCATATTTGCTGCTAAATCAAAAAATTTTCGAATACCAGATGGTTTTAAAGATTCTGCTGATCTAGATAGTTCAAATTGCTTCATGGTGTCACCACAATTCGCTTATCATCATCGTCTTTTTCATAAATAACGCCCTCATGTTTATACTTCTTCAAAATGAAATGAGTAGTTGTAGAAACGACAGATTCAATTGTTGCTAATTTCTCAGAAACAAACATCGCTACTTCCCCCATCGTTTTACCTTCTAATGTAATAGAAAGATCATATGTCCCTGACATTAAATAAACGGATTTCACTTCTGAATAACGATAAATTTGCTCAGCAACCGCATCAAACCCAACGCCGTGCTTTGGCGTAACTTTCACATCGATCATTGCCGTTAAACCTGTATGTTCTTTCACTTTCGTCCAATCGATATGTGTTACATAATCCATAATAATCTTTTCATTTTCTAATCTCGCAACCATCTTCTTTACTTCTTCTACTTCTATATTTAACAGCTTCGCTAATGTATCTACAGATAATCGACTACTCTTTTCAAGACAAGCTAATAATTCTAATTCTTTTTCTGTCACCATATAAATCATCCTTCCTTTTCGTTTGTGTCTAAATTATACAAATACCCTTTCCAGTTTGAAAAGAAGATTTTTCTATTGAATTATGTCAAAATAAAGTGAAACTTTAATCAGTGGAAAAATGCGTGATAAAGCGAAAGGGGATGGAACCGTGAAACCAAAAATTTATATTGCTGAACCAGTTCCGACATTTGTAGAAAACTATTTATCAGAACACTGTGATTATGAAAAATGGGATCAAAATGAGAAAGTACCTCGTGATGTTCTATTAGAGAAAATACAAGATAAAGATGGGTTATTAAATTTCGGATCTGCTATTAATGAAGAATTACTGACAGTGGCTCCTAACTTAAAAGTAGTGAGCAACATTTCTGTTGGTTACGATAATTTTGATTTACAAGCGATGAAAAATCGAAAGGTTATCGGAACGAATACACCATACGTATTAGATGATACAGTAGCTGATCTCGTTTTCGCCCTTATGCTATCAGCTGGGCGCCGCGTTTGCGAACTCGATTCTTACGTAAAAAATGGTGAATGGAACGCTGAAATCGGAAAAGAACACTTCGGACTAGATGTACACCATAGCACAATTGGTATTATCGGTATGGGCCGAATTGGAGAAGCCGTTGCAAAACGAGCAAAATTCGGATTTGATATGAATGTTCTTTACTATAACCGCCGTCGTAAAGAAGAAGCTGAACAAAAATTCGATGCTACATATTGTGATTTACAGACGCTACTGAAGCAGTCTGACTTTATTGTTCTTCTTACTCCATTAACAGATGAAACATATCACCTTATCGGAGAAAAGGAATTTTCATTAATGAAAGAAACAGCAATCTTCATTAATGCTTCTCGGGGGAAAACAGTAGATGAAGAAGCGTTAATCCATGCTTTAACAGAAAAGAAAATCTTTGCAGCAGGCATCGATACTTTTACACAAGAGCCAATTCAAAAAGATAATCCACTCTTATCATTACAAAATGTTGTGACTTTACCGCACATCGGATCTGCAACATTAAAAACTCGTCAGCAAATGGCCATGACCGCCGCTGAAAATTTAGTTGCAGGATTACAAGGAAAAACACCGCCTAATATTGTGCGCGGGTAATACTGAATAAACGAAAGGCAAGATGACATCGTCATCTTGCCTTTTTTTGTTAACATATTTTCTTCTTCCTTGGAGATGATATGAACAAAAATCAATGGAGTGACAAAAAATGAATCATAAATATACTTGTCCTTATTTCACTTTTTCCACTCGCGGCACTACTGTTCATTACGAATTGTATGAACATGATAATAAAACAGAACGCCCTACTTTCGTACTCGTTCACGGCTTTTTATCTTCCTCATTCAGTTACCGCCGTCTCATTCCTTTACTAGCGAAGGAAGGAACAGTCATTGCTCTTGATTTACCACCGTTCGGAAAAAGTGATAAGTCTCATCTGTTTAAGTATTCTTATCACAATTTAGCAACGATTATTATTGATTTAATTGAACATTTATCTCTCTCAAACATTGTATTAGTTGGGCATTCTATGGGTGGGCAAATTTCTCTCTATGTAAACCGTATACGTCCTGAACTCATTTCAAAGACGATTTTACTATGTAGCTCGAGCTATTTAGCGCGCGCAACCTTACCTTTACTATACTCTTCTTATTTACCGTTCTTTCATTTATACGTAAAGAACTGGATTATACGGCGCGGCATTGTTCATAACTTAATGAATGTCGTTCATGATCACTCATTAATTGACGATGAAATGAAAAAAGGTTACTCCGCTCCTTTTTATGACAACCGTATATTTCCCGCTTTAACTCGCATGATACGAGACCGTGAAGGTGACTTATCTTCAACTGAATTACAAAAAATCGAAACACCTATCCTACTCATTTGGGGTGAAAAAGACCGCGTCGTCCCTGTACATGTAGGTCATCGTCTACACAAAGATTTACCGAATTCAAAATTTATTTCTTATGAAAATACAGGACATTTACTACCTGAAGAAAAGCCTGAACATGTTTATGAAGAAATTATCGCTTTTTCCGCGCAATAAAATGAAACTTTAATCAGCCCCCACCTAACTTCTTTGCTTCCGCTGAATTTTGAGGTCGGGGTCTTACTGCCCGGAAAATAGCGGGATAATATAAAAAAGGCTGTCGGAAATTCCGACAGCCTATAATGAACAGCTTCCACCTTCTTTTATTACAAGTAATTCCATAGCTAATTTCTCACATTTTTCAAGCGCAGGTACTTCCTCAAAAGACATAAAGTATATATGTTGAATCTTCTTTGCGATGTATTTTGGATCGTCAAACACACTTATGACGTTCACAACATCGCTCGCTTCTGTTTCATAAAACTCCGGTCCCATTTGAAACGGATCCCAATTCTTCACAACCTCTATCATCTTTTCATATGTACCCATTCGCTTCCCGCCTTTTCACTTTTTAATACTTTTCTTTATCCTATCACATCAGCTATTCTATAAGAAGAGAGAGAACTTTCATAACTTATTGGTTTTACAGAAGAAGGGAGCAAACTTATGCAACTATTTCATAAAGCAATCAATCGACGTGGAACGCATAGTATAAAATGGGATACATATAAAAACGAAGAACTTATCCATGCTTGGATTGCTGATATGGATTTTGAAGTACCAAAACCAATTCAAACTGCCTTAAAACAACGAATCGAACATCCGATTTTTGGCTATACACTTCCTCCCGAAAATATTGGGAATATTATTTGTAACTGGACAAAACAACAATACGACTGGGATATTCAAAAAGAATGGATTGTCTTTAGCGCCGGAATCGTTCCAGCTCTTAGTACGAGCATACAGGCTTTCACAAAAGAAAACGAATCCGTTCTCGTACAACCACCTATTTATCCTCCATTTTTCGAAATGGTCACAACAAACAACAGACAGTTATACGTGAGTCCATTACAGAAACAAAATGATACATATGTGATAGACTTCCAGCATTTAGAAAAGCAGTTTCAGCAAGGCATCAAACTCATGCTTCTTTGTAGCCCTCATAACCCAATCGGGCGCGTTTGGACGAAAGAGGAACTTTTGCAGCTCGGATCGTTATGTACTAAATATAACGTAATCGTTGTGGCGGATGAAATTCATTCCGATATTATTTACGCAGATCATACACATACACCGTTCGCTTCTTTATCTGAAGAATTAGCAGCTCGCACGATTACTTGTATGGCTCCAAGTAAAACATTTAATATCGCTGGATTACAAGCATCGATTATTATCATTCCAAATGAAAAACTCCGTCAAGCCTTTACATCTATCCAATATAGACAAGGCTTCCACGGATTAAATATCTTCGCTTATACAGCGATGCAAAGTGCCTATACAGAATGTAATGATTGGCTAAACGAAATTCGATTATATATAGAAGATAATGCTCAATTTGCTTGTGAATATATTAAAACTCACATACCTGCTCTTTCCGTAACGAAGCCAGAAGGTAGCTTTTTATTATGGATTGATTGTTCTCATCTAAAGCTTTCTCAAAACGAGCGTACTGCATTACTTGAGGAAAAAGGAAAAATCATTGTTGAACCTGGTGAGAAATACGGGTTAGGTGGCGAAGAACATATTCGAATTAATATCGGCTGTCCACGATCTGTTTTAGAAGAAATTTTAAACAGACTGCGTCATACGTTTTCATAATAAGAAAGGAGTCTGTCCCCCTAATCATTCTTGGACAGACTCCTTTGTCATATTTTGTCGGTAAGTCGCTATATTTCAAGTTACGGTCGATATATTCCAATAATCGCCGATATAATTTGAGTTACAGTCGATATATTCCAATAATCGCTGATATATTTTTAATTACATTTCACAAAGAAAGCTACCATTCACGGTAGCTTTTACTTTTTCTTCATATCCGATGCTTTTTTTACAATTACGCCACAAGCAATTCGATCCCCTGATTTACCTGTCGGTTGAGTCATACCATCATCAGGGTTTTCTGTAATAATAATAGACGCTCCATCTTTTCTATGAATCGTCGTTTTTCCTTCTTCAAGTGTGATGTGAGGTGCATCGATTTCCGCTTTAATCTTTCCAGAACCATCTGCAACTACGTTCGGTAAATCACCGTTTTCTGCACCCTTCGGATTAAGAAGACCATGTTTTTTATCATCAGGATTAAAATGATTCCCGGATGATTCAAAACGAGGTGCCTTACACTCTCCAATTTCATGTACATGTAGTCCGTGTGGTCCTGGCGTGAAACCTTCTCCTTTAATCGTAATTTTCACGCCACTTGTTTGCTGCACTACTTTCGCAGTCCCTACTTCATCTCCTGAAGCATTATGTAATTTCACTTCAATTTCTTTCGGCTTTCCTTGGTCACAACCTGCCATCAGAAATAATAAACAACAACTGAAAAAAAGCCGTTTCTTCATTTTATTCCCTCCAAAATATATTCTGCCCTTAGATTGTCCGAGCATAGAGGGAAACATACAAAAATGCATTACTGTTTCTTTTCAGCTAATAGTTTTTCTTCAACTTTCTGCAATCGCTCTGCTTCTCTTTTTGATACACGAATAAACATGCGCCACGTGGCAATAGCACCGATAATAAATAGAACGCAAACAATCCCTGGAATAATATATTCTGTTTTATCTTCCGGAAAATATAAAGGCATCATATAGAACACTCCTTATTATAGGATTTATAAAACATCAGAATTTTCTGTTATATAATTTTAAATTATAGTGGAACCTATCCATATTCTCAAGGGGCGTTCTGAAAGCAAATGATTTCTTTGACTCCTTCTCCTACTTTCCTTACTATAAACTTGAGGTGAAAAATATGAGAGAAACATTTGAAATTGGCGAAATCGTTACTGGTATTTATAAAACAGGAAAATACATCGGCGAAGTTACAAATAGCCGCCCTGGCAGTTACGTCGTAAAAGTATTAGCTGTTTTAAAACATCCGGTGCAAGGTGACTTACATAACGTAAAACAAGCTGACGTACCATTTTTCCATGAAAGACGCGCTTTAGCTTTCCGTGAACAGACGAACATTCCAGAGCAAATGGTGAAAAAATATGAAGGAGAAATTCCGGATTATACCGAGTCACTAAAATTAGCATTAGAAACTCAAATGAATTCATTTTCTGAAGATGATTCACCTTTTGCAGAGCGTAGTCTAGAAACATTACAACAGTTAAAGAAAGACTACAAACTCTAAAAAACAAAACGACCAAATTACATAATGTGCAATTTGGTCGTTACTGTGTGCTCACTTTCTTTAACACTTTTGAAAAATCAACAAGTTCTCCTAATGTTGGAGGTGCTGGCTTTACTAAATACTCTTTATCTTTTTCTACTAGTTTAAAAATATTGTACGTCGTCATCGCATCATCAAGCGCACAATGATGCTTCCCTGTCCCTACTTTTCCATACGCCTCAATTGCTTTCCATAATCCTGTTTGATTTCTTTCTCCAAAAAACTTCTTATACTCAAGCGATAAATCACGACACTGTCCGAAGAATGGAAAAGCTATCCCTGCCATTTCACAATTATGTTTCAGCACTTTCATATCCATATTTCCCCACGTTACAATTGTCGGTTTACATTTCGTTTCGTATTCTGCAAGCTTCTTAACGAGTTCAGGAAATGAAATCCCTTTATCCACGACTTCTTGTTTTATTCCTAAAAACTTCTTACATCGATCCGTTAAAGAAGGAAATGTTTTCGGCCTGACATGTGATGAATACGTATCTTCTACCTTACAGCCAGCAACTGAAACGAGTCCTACCTCAATAATCTCCGGAAAAAATCCTTTCGGTTTCTTTCTATGCTGGGGCATCGTAAACTCAAAGTCTAAAAATAAAAATCGTTGTTCATCCATACGATCCCTTCCTTATCATTTTTGTCATTCCTTTCTATTTGACACTCCTACACGAACAAGCTCGAATGCTAATTCCATTTTAAATATTCAGATTGGATGTATCTTATATATATGTCAAATGCCCACAAATATTTTAAAAAATAAGAAAAAATGACCTATGCAGAAAATATGACAAAATCCCCCCTTTCATTTACATCCGCAGTTTTTCTACTTTATAATGACGTTATGTGTGTTTCATCTAGTTAATATTTGACACACTAAGAAAAATGAATGAAAGGAGATGAGATTTTTGCACGAAACAACGCAAGAACTCGCTAACTGGCAGTATTATTTTGCTATCGCAGTCTTTTTAATTACATATGCCATTATTATTTCTGAAAAAATTAATCGCGCTGTCATCGCACTTCTCGGTGCAGCATTCATGGTAATTGTGGGGGTCGTCGATTTACATAACGCCTTTACGAAACATATTGAATGGGGAACGATTACGCTACTCATCGGTATGATGATTTTGGTGAACATTACGAGTAAATCAGGTGTTTTCCAATACGTTGCCATTAAAGCAGCAAAAGGGGCACAAGGAAATCCAATTAAAATTTTAATTTCCCTTTCCCTACTTACCGCGCTTGGCTCCGCATTTTTAGATAACGTTACAACTGTACTTCTTGTTGTTCCAGTTACTTTATCTATTACGCGCATACTGCAAGTAAATCCTGTTCCTTATTTACTTTCTGAAATTATTTTTTCAAATATTGGAGGAACAGCAACATTAATTGGTGATCCACCTAACATTATGATTGGTTCTGCAAATAAGCATTTAGACTTCAATGCTTTCCTATTAAATCTAGCACCAATCGTAATTATTATTATTGCAGTTACAGCAACAATACTTTACTTCATGTACCGTAAACAATTAATTGCCGATCCTGTACAAGTTAAAAAATTAATGAGCTTAGATGAAAAACAATACATTAAAGATCCAGTATTAATGAAAAAATCTTTAACGGTACTTGGACTTACAATTGTAGGTTTCATGACTCATTCTATTTTCCATATTGATGCCGCTATTATCGCCTTAACTGGTGCTACTGTACTTATGTTAATTGGTGTGAAAGAACATGAAATTGAAGAGGTATTCGCAAGTGTAGAATGGGTAACAATCTTCTTCTTCGCAGGGCTATTCGTACTTGTTGGAGGACTTATCGATATCGGTCTTATCAAAATGTTAGCTCAAAAAGTAATTGGTATAACAGGCGGAGATATTTCTTACGCATCCATCCTTATTTTATGGGTATCTGGTATCGCCTCTGCAACAATTGATAACATCCCATTCGTTGCAACAATGATTCCACTTATTAACGATATGGCAGTTGGGCTAGGCTTATCACCATCTGACGCACAAATCGATGTATTATGGTGGGCATTAGCACTAGGTGCTTGTCTGGGCGGAAACGGAACATTAATCGGAGCTTCTGCTAACGTAATCGTTGCAGGTATCGCGAGCCGCGAAGGACATAAATTTAGTTACATGGACTTCCTAAAAGTCGGTTTCCCAATTATGATCGTTTCATTAATCATTTCTCACATTTATATTTATTTACGCTACCTTATGTAGTAAAAAAAGCGCTCTGATAATCAGGGCGCTTTTTTACTTATATCTAAAATATATCGACTTATCAACAAAAAAGAAAAATCTACTCTTTATATCTCACCGGTTCATTTCGAATGATAAATAAATGAATCGGTAAGAACACTGAAAATGTGATTACATGAATAATCGTAAATAATATAGAGTTCGTTCCGTATCTGTCTAAAATAGCGTAGATAAGATAAATGGACAATACAATCGATACAGCTGTTGCTAGTAAACTTATAATTGGTACGAAATTAAAAATAAAACATGCAACGTATATACCGAATACTTTCCACCCTGCTTCTTCTTTCAAAAAATCTGGTAATTTATCTTTCGCTAAGTCACCCCATGTCTTACTATTCAAAAACGGAATAAACGCAAGCACCCCGTCCGTTGCACCCTCATTTTTCGCCATCGAATAAAGTGCAAAAGCCGTTAACAAATATGAAATAATTGCCCAAATCAATATAACAAGAATAAACGCAAAACTAAGAGCAAAGAAACCTGCTAATACGCCTTGATCCTCCATCTTATCCTCTCCTCTCTACTTTCAACATATTTCATTACATTGCAAGTTATGTTTTAAAATTTATCCAAACTCTTTGTATAATAAGAGAAGAAAGAGAATAAGAGAGGAGCAACACTTATGCATCCATTTGTAAAAGCATTACAAGAGCATTTCACAGCTCATCAAAATCCTGAAAAAGCAGAACCTATGGCTCGTTATATGAAAAATCACTTCCCATTTCTAGGTATTCAAACACCGGAAAGACGCCAATTATTAAAAGACATCATTCAAATACATACTCTCCCAGATCAAAAAGACTTCCAAATTATCATACGTGAGCTTTGGGACTTACCAGAACGTGAATTCCAAGCGGCCGCACTTGATATTATGCAAAAATATAAAAAGCATATAAACGAAACTCATATCCCCTTCTTAGAAGAACTGATTGTCACAAAATCTTGGTGGGACTCTGTCGATAGCATCGTCCCTACATTTTTAGGCGATATCTTTTTAAAACATCCAGAATTAATTTCTGCCTATATTCCAAAATGGATTGCATCAGATAACATATGGTTACAACGTGCCGCTATTTTATTCCAACTAAAATATAAACAAAAGATGGATGAAGAACTTCTTTTCTGGATTATTGGACAACTACATTCTTCAAAAGAATTTTTCATTCAAAAAGCGATTGGCTGGGTCCTTCGTGAATATGCAAAAACAAATCCGGATGTAGTTTGGGAATACGTTCAAAACAATGAGCTCGCTCCATTAAGTAAGCGTGAAGCAATTAAGCATATTAAAGAAAATTACGGAATAAATAATGAAAAAATAGGCGAGACTCTATCATAGATAGACGCGTTCCTCTATTGAGATTTAAAAAAGAACGTGTTAGAATATGTTCATTATTATTAATATAAGTAGCGATGACGGACTTATAAGTACTTGCATAAAAAGCGATTCAGGGATAGTGAAAGCCTGAAGCCGCAAGGAAACGGCAGTCCCGAGCAATACATGATAAAGTGGATGCACCTTTTGTGTATCAACTAGGGTGGAACCGCGGGCAAACGCTCGTCCCTAGGCAAATAAGCCTTGGGATGAGCGTTTTTTTATGTTCTTTTTAGCATATACTGCTCGTTTCCAAAGTATCAGAGTATGTCATCGCCAATACGTTAACTTTCAAAAGGAGGATTTTCTTATGTATTCAATGGAACAAGTTGTAAACTTAGCAAAACATCGCGGTTTTGTTTTCCCTGGTTCTGAAATTTACGGTGGTCTTGCAAACACTTGGGATTACGGTCCACTTGGAATCGAATTAAAAAATAACGTTAAAAAAGCTTGGTGGAAAAAATTCATTCAAGAATCTCCACACAACGTTGGTTTAGACGCAGCTATTTTAATGAACCCTAAAACTTGGATCGCTTCTGGTCACGTTGGTAACTTCAACGATCCAATGATTGACTGTAAAAAATGTAAAGCTCGTCACCGTGCTGACAAATTAATTGAGGATGCTTTAGATGCAAAAGGCATCGAAATGGTTGTTGACGGTCTTACTTTCGACCAAATGGCTGACTTAATGAAAGAACATGAAGTAAAATGTCCTGATTGCGGTAGTGAAGAATTCACTGAAATCCGTCAGTTCAACTTAATGTTCAAAACATTCCAAGGTGTTACAGAGTCTAGCACAAACGAAATCTTCCTTCGTCCTGAAACAGCACAAGGTATTTTCGTAAACTTCAAAAACGTTCAACGCTCTATGCGTAAAAAGCTTCCATTTGGTATCGGCCAAATCGGTAAGAGTTTCCGTAACGAAATCACGCCTGGTAACTTCACATTCCGTACACGTGAATTCGAACAAATGGAACTTGAATTCTTCTGTAAGCCTGGTGAAGATTTAGAGTGGTTTGCATTCTGGCGTGAAACTTGTAAAAACTGGTTACTTTCACTTGGTATGTCTGAAGAGAGCATGCGTCTTCGTGACCACGGTGAAGAAGAGTTATCTCACTACAGTAATGCAACAACTGACATTGAATTCAAATTCCCATTCGGTTGGGGCGAACTTTGGGGCGTTGCATCTCGTACAGACTTCGACTTAAAACGTCACATGGAACATTCAAACGAAGACTTTAACTATATTGATCCACAAACGAATGAGCGTTACGTGCCATACTGCATCGAGCCATCTTTAGGCGCAGACCGCGTAACATTAGCATTCTTATGTGATGCATATGAAGAAGAGCAATTAGAAAACGATTCTCGTACAGTTCTTCGTTTCCACCCTGCTTTAGCACCATACAAAGCAGCTATCTTACCATTATCTAAGAAGCTATCTGAAGGTGCTACTGAAGTATTCGCAGAATTAGCTAAAGACTTCATGGTAGACTTTGATGAAACTGGTTCTATCGGTAAACGTTACCGTCGTCAAGACGAAATCGGTACACCATTCTGTATCACATACGACTTCGACTCAGTTGAAGACAAAGCTGTTACAGTACGTGACCGTGACACAATGGAACAAGTTCGTATGCCAATTAGCGAACTAAAAGGTTTCTTAGAGAAGAAAATCCAGTTCTAATTATAAGAAAAAGAGGCTGCTCGTAAGAGCGCCTCTTTTTTACTTTTCACGTTTTTCTTTAATTGCTACTGTACATCTTGATATACATAGTAAATCATCATTTTCATCAATAATACGAACATCCCAAACCATTGTCGATTGTCCTCTATGTATCGGTGTTCCGATCGCCGTTACAATTCCATCTTTCTTTGAGCGAATGTGGTTTGCATTAATTTCTAATCCGAAACAAATACATTTTTCTTGATCAATTAAATTATATGAACCAACACTTGCCACTGTTTCCGCTAATGCAACCGATGCACCTCCATGTAAAAATCCAAACGGTTGATGCGTACGCTCATCAACAGGCATCGTAGCAACTACCTTATCTTCTGTCATCTCTAACAACTCAATTCCAAGTGAATCCATTAAAGTTTTTGCCATATCGCTTCCCCCTTCTCTTACTTTAATTAAATGTATAATTTTACCTATTTATTTTCAAACTACTTATAACACTTATATAAGGAGGCTTCACCTAAATGAAACAGAAATTTTGTATATTACTGCTTATGTTCTCCTTGCTGACTATTGTACCAAATTGTGCAATAACAGCCAAAGCATCTAACCTGACAATCGATGTTAAGACTGTAACGCAAAAAGGTAAGAAACCTTATATAGAATATCAAATAAATAGGCCTTCTTTTCACAACTTTTCTGATTCTAAATTTCAAAATAAACTCAATTTATACTACAAAAAATCCACTGACAAATTTAAAAACAAATTAGAAAAAGAAGCAAAAAAATATTATAAAGAGACAGCAGGATCTAGTACACCCTTTCATCCGTACGTAGCAAATGTTGATTATAAAGTCTCTTTAAACAAACCACCTTTTCTTAGCCTATATGTGAATTACTATCAATATACTGGCGGAGCACACGGTCTTTATACGTGGAAGGCAAATACATTTGATTTAAACGAAAAAAAGGTGCTGCACTTAGACGATTTATTTCAACAAAAGGATAAATATAAAGATGTAATCCGTGCAGAGATTGTACGACAAATTAAACAAAATGAAAGCATTTATTTTCCTGATGCAACTGAAAAAGTAATGAGTATGAAAAAATTTCACTTCTTTTTAGAGCCAGACAATCTCGTCATTTATTTCCCTTTATATGAGATTGCTCCCTATTCAAGTGGAATTCCGCAATTTCGTATTCCATATACGTTGCTAAGAGACTATTTAAAGCCTTCTTATCAAAATATTTTGATTGACAACAAGTAAATATTTTCGCTACGATAATGTTAACCTAAAAACAACAGGAGGTTAACATTATGAGAAGATTTCATGTTTTAGATTTAGCATTAGCTGCCATGTTCGTTGCTCTTATGGCCATCGGTGCAAATATTGTATCTTGGGCACCTTTCTTACAAGTAGCAGGCATCCCATTATCTATGCAACCATTTTTCGCAATTTTAGCAGGTCTTCTTCTTGGAAGTAGACTTGGTGCCTTATCCATGACTGTATATATGCTCGTTGGCTTAGCCGGCGCACCAATCTTCGCTAACTTCAAAGCTGGATTTGGAGCACTTTTAGATCCTACTGGTGGTTTTATTATCGCATTTATTATCGTTGCTTACGTATCAGGAAAACTAGTAGAACAAAAAGAAAGACCCACTTTCATTACATTTGCAATTGCCTCTTTCACTGGAATTATTTTAACTTATATAATCGGTACTACTTACATGTACGGAGCAGTCAATCTCTTTATGGGCGGTAATATGAGCTATAAAGCTGCTTGGATGATTATGATGTGGTTTGCAGTAAAAGATATTGCATTTACAATTATCGGTGCTATTATCGCACCTCGCATATACTATGCTGTGCGTCGCTCTGCTTATCAGCATTCTCATTCGACGATTTCATAATAAAAAAAATGAGTTATTTCAGTATACTGAAATAACTCATTTTTTATTTTCGACAATATACGACACATATTAAAAATAAATTTTGTTATGATAGTCCAGAAAATCTTATATTTTGTACATTTAATTAAAACAATGTTCTGGAGGAAAGTCAGTGAAACTATCAAAAAACACACTTATTAAAATAGGTGTAGGCGTACTATCTTTACTTTTCATGCTATGTATATACAGAAGTTATACATTATATGGAAACGGCGAGTTAGGAATGAACTATATGCTTGGAAACGGTATAGCATTCTTCTTGCTATTTCTTACTATAATTAGTTTATGCGCGGCTGTAATCTTTATTATCATCGGATTAATTAAGAAAATACGAAAAGTAGCAGCAAAAAAAGTTTTTATAACATCTATAATACTATTTCTTACATCAGTTATATCAATCCTTATTTTCCTTTTCACCATATCAAAAGTAACGAATATAGAGGAAGAATATCAGGCTATTCAAGTTCAAAAGAAAAAAGAAGCTGATTACTTAAAGGCTGCAGCATCTTTTTATAACACCATAGAAACTTTCGAATACTCTGCATCATATGTATTGTCCGAGTATTCAACTACATGGTCAAACGCAATAAATAACCGAAGTGATTTCAATACTGCTCTTAGATCTAAGAAAAAAGAAATTGATCATATGGTTGTAGCTGTAGATGTATTTTATAACGGCATGGGAAGAGATTTAAGGTTGGTCTCTGAGGCTGCAAAAGAACAGCCAAGTAAGTACAAAGAAACCTATGAAGAATATAAAAAAATGTATGGTATTGTGACTGCACTTAATGAACAATCTCAATCTCCAAGCGGTAGTTTAATTACATTTAATCAAAATGTTAATACATTAATTCAAGAATACAAAAAATCTGCCGGAAATATTAATATCGCTATTTCTAATGAAATTAAATCAAAAGCTAATGAATTGAAGCCGACCGATAAAAACTTAAGTCCTAATTAAAGACACTCTCTCTAGAGTGTCTTTTTTTCATAAAAAGTCCCCTTTAGATTGCACAGTAAATTACATATCTCTACTGTACATCCAAAAGGGACTTTACCTATAAATTAAGACTCTTGATTCGCTTGTTCTTCTAAAATTTTCTTCATCATTGCAACCATGTCATCACGTAATTCTGGGTGTTGCAGGGCCATTTCAATTGTCGTTTGAACGAATCCTAGCTTTTCACCTACGTCGTAGCGCTTTCCTTCGAAATCGTAAGCAAATACACGTTGGATTTCATTTAAGCTTTGGATTGCATCTGTTAATTGAATTTCACCACCAGCACCGACATGTTGCTGTTCTAAGAACATAAAGATTTCAGGCGTTAAAATGTAACGGCCCATAATTGCTAAGTTTGAAGGAGCTGTACCTTGTGCTGGTTTCTCAACGAAATTGCGAACTTGGTAACGACGACCTTCTTGTTCTAATGGATCGATAATTCCATAGCGATGTGTTTCCGACTCTGGAACAGTTTGTACACCAATAACAGAAGAAAGTGTTTTTTCATACTCATCCATTAATTGACGTAAACACGGTTTCTCAGCTTGGACAATATCATCACCTAGTAACACTGCAAACGGCTCATCACCAATGAATTTACGCGCACACCAAACAGCATGTCCTAGTCCCTTCGGCTCTTTTTGACGGATATAATGAATATCTACCATTTTTGAAGAAGCTTGTACTTTTTCAAGCAACTCATATTTTTTCTTCTCTAATAAGTTTTGTTCTAGTTCAAATGCATTATCAAAATGATCTTCAATAGAACGCTTTGTTTTACCAGTAACGATAATAATATCTTCGATACCCGATTTCACTGCTTCTTCTACAATGTATTGGATCGTTGGTTTATCTACTATCGGTAACATTTCTTTCGGCATTGCTTTCGTTGCTGGTAAAAAACGTGTTCCTAATCCAGCTGCTGGGATTATCGCTTTTCTTACTTTTTTCATCACAAAATACCCTCTCTCCTGTCGGAATCAATAGCAATCATTTCCTACATAAAACAAAAGGGAGATTTCGCTCCCTTTTGTTCCTTACTACTTAAAATTACTTTGTATTATAAACGATTCATAATGTCTTCTTTAATAGTAAGTAACTTTTGTTCACTATTTTGTAAAGAACTATCTTTTACACCAAAGTAAAACTTAATCTTCGGCTCAGTTCCAGATGGACGTAGGCAGAACCATGAACCATCCTCTAATTGATATTTTAACACATTTGATTTCGGTAAGTGAATCTCTTCTTTATGTCCATCTTGTAAAGATGTAACGATGCTTGCTTTATAGTCTTCCACTGCTACGACTGTTAAGCCTGCTACTTCTTTCGGCGGATTCTCACGAAACGTTGCCATCATCTCTTGGATTTTTTCCGCTCCATCTTTTCCTTTTAACGTTAACGATACAAGGTCTTCACGGAAGAAACCGTACTTCTCAAATACTTCTAATAGACCGTCATATAACGTTTTCCCTTGTGATTTGTAGTATGCAGCTACTTCACATGCAAATAGGACAGATTGTACTGCATCTTTATCACGGCAGAATGGGCGGATTAAATAACCATAGCTTTCCTCATAACCGAATTGGAATTCATATTGTCCGCTTTCTTCATACTGCCTAATTTTCTCACCGATAAATTTAAATCCAGTTAACGTATCAACTGTATCTAAACCGTATGCTTTCGCAATTGTACGGCCAATCTCAGACGTTACGATTGTTTTTAATACGACACCGTTCTCCGGAAGCGTTCCGTTTTCTTTCTTTTGAGATAGTAAGTAATCAAGCATTAATGCACCTGTTTGGTTTCCTGTTAATACTTGGAACTCACCATTATGATTACGCACTGCTACACCAAGGCGGTCTGCGTCAGGATCAGTTGCGATTAATACATCTGCGCCTACCTTTTCACCATCACGAATGGCATACTCAAACGCTGCGTGCTCTTCTGGGTTCGGTGATTTTACTGTAGAGAAGTTTGGATCTGGTAACTCTTGCTCTTTTACAACTGTTACATCTGTAAATCCAACTTCTTTTAAACCACGGCGTACAGAAATATTTGATGTTCCGTGCAATGGTGTAAAGACGATTTTTAAGTCTTTGCCGACCTTTTGCACCATTTCTTTATTAATGATGACATTGTTCAATTCTGCAGCATATGCATCATCTACTTCTTGTCCAATAATATGTAATAAACCGTCAGCTTTTAATTGCTCTACATCAGCGACTTCAACTGTTAATTCATCTTCTACTGCATTTACGTAGCTAATTAACTCATCTGCTTCTTTTGGAGGTAACTGTCCACCATCTTCACCGTATACTTTGTATCCGTTATATTCAGGTGGATTATGGCTTGCCGTAAGAACGATTCCACTTACTGTATGTAAATGACGAACTGCGAAAGAAAGTACTGGCGTTGGACGTAAGCTTTCAAACACATATGTTGTGATACCGCGTGCCCCAAGTGTAGCAGCAACTTCCATTGCGAACTCAGGTGATTTATGACGAGAATCATAGGCTACAACAACACCGCGTTTTTTCGCTTCCTCACCTAATTTTTCAATAAAGCTTGCTAATCCTTTTGTTGCTTTACGAACTGTATATACGTTTAAACGGTTCGTACCAGCACCAAGTTCACCACGCATACCACCTGTGCCAAACTCTAGATTTTTATAAAAGCTATCCTCGATTTTCTTCTCATCTTGCTTCATATTTTCTAGCTGTTCTTTTAATTCTGCATCTAATTGTGCGTAAGAAAGCCAGCGACTAAATTCTTGTTTCCAATTCATTCTTCTCTCTCCTCTCGCTCGTCATACCTTTATTATATGAAAAAAACATGCTGTATCTCAATATTTTATAAAATCTAGCAGGATTTTACTAGGAATATTTGTATACACTATTGTTAAATACTCCACTAAAGGGAATGAGGATTATGCACGAATGGGGCTTGTCAGAAGAGCTCAAAATACAAACAAAGCAAATGATTGAAATTGCTGAAAAAGAACTATCGATTATGAGGAACGCAATCGATAAAGAAGACGAATGTATTTTATGCAAAATGGAAGATATTCATCATATGTTAGCAAATGTACAAACATTGGCAGCTACATACTATATTCAGGCATATTTATCACCTTATACGGAAAGTTCATCTTTTATTACGACAGCTATCCAAC
The DNA here is from genome assembly GCF_051916885.1 of Bacillus cereus group sp. MYBK14-1. NCBI lineage: Bacteria > Bacillati > Bacillota > Bacilli > Caryophanales > Bacillaceae > Bacillus > Bacillus cereus group sp. MYBK14-1. Next base: position 23,697 of record NZ_JBQAHM010000026.1, read on the forward strand.
ACTTAAGCGCCAGAAAACATGGTGCTCTTATCGTTGTGGAAAGAAACGAGATGCTTGAAGCTCTCATTCAAACTGGAACGACATTAAACGCTCATTTAACTGCACCATTACTCGAATCAATATTTTATCCAGGTAACCCTCTTCATGACGGTGCCGTTCTCGTAAAAAATAATCATATTGTCTCAGCTGCTAATATTCTTCCTTTAACGAAAAGTACAGAAGTTGATCCTGAGCTAGGAACACGTCACAGAGCTGCAATTGGCTTATCAGAAAAGAGTGATGCACTTATATTAGTTGTCTCTGAAGAAACGGGCCGTACTTCTTTTGCTTTAAACGGGATTTTGTATACGATTTCTTTATAAACACTTTTTATCACTTTTTTGAACAGCACGGTAGTAAATGAAGTTATATCGAATTACCACCAAATACACCTACCATATCAATAGAAAAAGCTGTCTCCAAAATTTGAGACAGCTTCTTCTTCAAAAAATTATTCTTCTACAAAATGCTCGAAAAGTATACGAATTACCTATACCATTGCTCGAGCTGACCATAAATTATTTGCTCACAGGGATGTCTAAGTACACTTACTACTCTTTTTGTACTCAAAACATGTTTAGACCTCTTTCATAACAACTATATGTTTTCTAAAATGCTTCACTTCTAGCTATTATTTTTTATCTATTTTTAAGAAATAGTAAAAAAGGGTACTTTAGAAATCCTATATAAAGTACCCTTTTATTAAAAATCTATTTTATTATAAAGAATAATTGGAGACTGCAAAATGATAAAAATATAGCATACTTTCAAAATTATTTATAATTATTAATATTAATATTAAACATAAAGCAACTACTTTTACACGTCTCATCACTTTAAAACCATATGCCAATAATAACGGTATTGTAAACAGCATATGTGCGCCATAAATAAATGCTTCAGATGCCCCAAAACCAATAATTCCATGTAAAACAATATTAAATAGTAAACAGAAACTTAAAAACCTTACGAAAGGCTCTTTTCTAAAGTTTTTCCATACAGCTACTATTATAAAAGCATACACAGATACAATCACAATCCACCCGATCATAGTATGCGATGGAAGTATATTTAATTGTGCGAATTGCTCACCTTGTCTTAAAGTAACTTCCGAGAATGGTCCAAAGATGAATGAAGATCCTAATAATAGATGAAATACTAATATACCTGATGGCTTAACGTATTCTGGTGAAAAACTCTGTCCTTGCGCAGCAAAGTCCATACTACCCTTTAATCCTTCGATAAGAACGACATTATTTGCGTTCATTGCTAATACAAACAGGACCACGACAATAACAATCGAAATACCAGTCCAAATAATTTTTTTCCGTAGTTTCTTATAACTCATCAGACTACCTAAAAACCACATAAACGAATTGGTTAATGTAACCCCTGTTATTACTATTGCCAACAATACATTCGCAATACTAAATCCTATTTTCGCTTCTTTTTCCCCTGTAATAAATGGATAGCATACAAAGCACATAAGTACCAATGTGAAATTTGCATAGCTAAAAGATTCTGGTGTCCACGTAATAACTAACATTGTAGCTGAAAATCCATACATGACCGCTAGTAAAAAAGAAACAATCGTATTCTTACAAATTTTACAGCATAATGTATAAATCATCACTACACTGAACGCGCTTAAAAACGTTTGAATGAATATAATACCATGTACAATATTCCCTACTTTTACTGTCTCCAGCATCCACATGAATTGTTGAATAAAATAATAAAGGAATGGATGTCGGAACCAGGTCGCCGCTGCTACATCTACTTTTTCAAGGAAAAAGGAGATGATATAATATCCTTGATCAAAAGAAAAATAGGTATCAACCACCCACGCTTCAATAAAAAGCTTAGAGTGAGTATCCATTTTCCAACCGATAAAAAAATAAAATGACCAATAAAAAATGAAAAGGACAAGGGCTAATATCCCCTTTCCTTTATAATCATTCCAAATATTCAATACTTCTTCTCCTCTCTACGGTAGAAATAACATAATTAGATGTGCCACGTATCCAATAACTGTTCCTAACACAAGCCCACCAAAAATCTCATGCCAATGATGTCCTTGACGCTCTCTTAATTTTTCTTCTTCCGAACTTATATGTTTATTCAACATTCTTGCATGTTTACCAACTGTACGGCGAAGTCCTGTGGCATCAATGATAACAATTGTTAAAATTGCCATCCCGATTCCAAACATCGGTGTATTAAATCCTTCATGAAACCCTATTGTCATGACCATACTTGATAAAATCGTTGTATGCGTGCTAGGAAATCCACCATTTCCAACTAAACGAAAAGCATCTTTTCCAGAACGAAGATAATTCACTAAAAATTTCAATACTCCCGAAGCTACCCAAGCTATAAATGGAAGTATACAATATAAATATGTTCCCATTGCTTTACCTCCTATGATTTTGCAATAAATAAAATGCCAGCTACTATACATACCATTCCAGCAATTTTCATGAAATTGATTGTTTCACCAAATAATAATGCTGACGCAATAATAACAAATACATATCCGAAACTCACCATTGGGTATGCATAACTTAAATCAACCTTTCTCAGCACAATCATCCATAATAATGCACTTAAACCGTAAAAAGCTAGTCCGAAAAAGTTCGGTACGTTAATGAAATTCATAATACCTACAGCCGCTGAACTTTGTGATTTCATTGCGCCAAACTTTAATAAAATTTGCCCTACAACTCCCATACCAACTGATAAAATAATCATTAAAAATTGTTGCATCTCTATACTCCTTAACCGTTTATATTCAAAAAATATTTTATTCCAAATAAAAAACGTTTAAGACACTCCTCTTAAACGTTTTAACAAACCCGAATAGAGTAATTAAAAGTTCAATAGTATAATAATAACTGTTATCGCATATAACAACACTGTTATTAAAATATGCTGATCCTCTAATAAAACTTTATCTGGTTCTCCACCTTTATCTTCCATGTGAACTAAATATAAATAACGAAAAATCCCGTAAATTACAAATGGGATTGTCCACATTAAATAGATACTTTTCCCTGCATTAAAAGTAAAGATAGCATAAGTTACAATAGTTGCCGATGTAACAATTGTACTTAATTGGTCTAACAAAGCAGGAGAATAACTTTCTAATACTTTTCTATGAGAACCTTTATTATTCTGTAACAATACTAATTCATGTCTTCTTTTATTAATAGCCAAGAATAGTGACAGTAATAATGTACATAATAAAAACCACGGTGTAAATGGCACTTGAATAACTAATCCACCGGCCAATGCTCGTAAAACAAATCCAGCTGCAATAATTAAAATATCAATGATTACAACGTGCTTTAAACGAATTGAATACGCTACATTTAAAATAAAATAGGCTGCTAATACTAAGCACAATAACGGATTTAATATGTATGAAACTACTAAAGACGCTACTAAAATAACACAACCTGCCGTAATAGCAAAGTACGGATTTAATGCCCCCGATGCCATCGGTCGATATCGCTTAACAGGGTGTTGTCGATCTGCCTCAATATCCATAAAATCATTTAAAATATAGACACAGCCAGATATTGCACAAAATAGCGCAAAACAAATTGCAGCTTGTGCCACCATAGTTAAAGATACTTGTTTTATTGAAAAGACTAACGCTGCAAATACAAGCAAGTTTTTAGTCCACTGTTTCGGGCGTAACTGTTTAAAAAACAATACAACTATATTTTGTTGAGATAAAGTCCCTTCCCTCATAATAATAAGAGTGCTTCTATTTTTGTCACTCTCTTCTTTCCCTCCCTATTCAATTGTTATTTACTTCTAATACAGGGAAAATTATATCACATAAGTATAACATTGAAAATCAACTATTAAATACCAATAAAAAAGGCTGTCTCAAAAATTTGAGACAGCCTTTTCTTCAAAAAATCATTCTTCTCCAAAACGCTCCACAAGTGTTGCAAGTGTACGTACCATTGCACCAGTTGCTCCAGCTGGACCTAAGTCGTGCGCGCCTTTTGTTTCTGATGTTCCAGCGATATCTAAGTGTACCCACGGTGTATCTTCAGCGAATTCGCCTAAGAATGTACCTGCCATAACCGCATGTCCTTCACGGCCTGGTGAGTTATTTAAATCAGCAAACTTACTGTTTCGAACGCGTTCTTTATCACGATCAAAAATCGGTAGTTGCCAAATTGGCTCATCTGTTTCCATAGAAGCCTCTAGCACTTGCTCAAATAACTCTTCATTATTTGTCATTGCGCCTGTCGTATAGTTTCCAAGTGCAACAATTACACCGCCTGTTAATGTTGCAACATCAACAAGGTAGTTTGCACCAAGTTTTTTCGCATACGTAATACCGTCAGCTAAAGCTAGACGACCTTCTGCATCCGTATTTAATACTTCAATTGTTTTTCCGCTCATAGATGTAATTACATCGTCTGGCTTAAATGCCGTACCACTTACAACGTTATCAGTTGAAGGAATAACAGCGATCACATTTTGTTCTGGGCGAAGTTCACCGATAATTTCCATCGCACCTAATACAGCAGCTGCACCACCCATATCACCTTTCATACCGACCATGCCTTCACGTGGTTTTAAAGAATAACCACCTGTATCGTATGTAATACCTTTTCCAACGAATCCAATGACATCTGTCCACTCTTCTTTTCCTTTATAAATAAGAGCAATCATTTTTGGTGGCTCTACACTACCTTGGTTTACTGCAAGTAACGCACCCATACCAAGATCTTCCATCTCTTCTTTCTCAAGAACTTTATAGTCCATATCATACTTCTCCGCTAATTCAACAGCATACTCAGCAAGCTTTGTCGCTGTTAATACGTTTGGCGGCATATTTACAAGTGTACGAGCTGAATTTGTTGCACGTCCATGTACGTAGCCAACTGTTAATGCGGCTTCAATTTCTTGTGCATCTTCCGCTGTAATAGCCGTGAACTTCTCTAACTCTACACGATCCTTTTTATCTGATTTATACGTTTGTAATTCATATGTACCAAGGCCTTGTACCTCTGCTGCAATATGAGCAACATCAATCGCGTCTAATTTCTCTGTTACGAAAGAATCAAGTAAGATTGCTGCATCTTGTACTTTTGCTGCTTGCAGTGTTTTAAATGCCTTACCAAGAGCCGCACGTAACGTTTCTGTCGTGTAAGACTCTTTCTTGCCTAAACCAACAAAGTAATAACGTTTCACATTTGTTTTTCCTAAGCTATGCACTTTCGAAATGGCCTTTTTCTTCGTAGATAATTCTTTCTCTTCTAGTAAAACTTGTAATTGTCCTTCAAACGCTTTGTCCAGTTCTTGTACAAAACTACTCATTTTCTCTTCTTCAAATAAAGCAACAATTACTGCTTCATGACCTGCTAATTCTTTTTGTACTTGAAACATGTTCAGACCCCCTAAATTTCTCTACCACCATTATAACTTTATTTTCGATAAAATGCGACAATTCTAACTACAGTTATATGACGTGTAAAATCCCCTCTATTATGAAATAAGCCAAGAAAAAAAGTCTAGCGTAATTACGACTAGACTATCTTTGTTTTAAATATTGACCACGAAACACTTGCATCGTTTCGTCTTGATTTAACATCGTTAACTCTTCTTCTGTAAACTTACCATTTCCTACTTTTACTACGTACACATTTACTTTTTTCTTACCCCATTGGCTATAAACATCTTTCACCGTATCATAATATAGATCAAGACGGTTTCCTTTTATTGCACCGCCCTTATCAGCTACTACACCATATCCATAACCTGGTACGAATAGAATCGTTCCAATCGGAAATACGCGTAAGTCCGCAGCGATTGTGGAATATAAATCCCTTTTCACTTTAACACCTGAATATGTAATACCATACTCTGGATGCCCTGGCCTCTTACCAGTTGACTCAATCCCCGATGTATAACCTGTTGCAGTCATTTCAATTGAACGATATTTAGACCAGTCGTTTGCCTGCTCTAAAGCATTTATCACTTCTTTACTCGGAGCAACATTTCTCTTAACTTCTGCTGCATGTACTTCTTTTGCACTCGTTCCCTCATACTTCTTTACAATCTCTAATAAAGAAACTCCTGTGAAAGCATTCCATGTTACGCATAATGCAATTGCAAGTAAACAAGTCATCATAATGCGAATACAATATCGTTTTAACATTTTTATATTCCACACTCCTTCATCGTTAATCATTCCCTATATCATGAAGGAATATGCAAAAAAATAATCTCCAACTTAATTGGAGATTAAAACATTTGATATCCGCTTTTCCGAAGTTTCTTGATTACGACTCCTGCTAAAGCAGCCCCTACTAATCCAGTAGATAGAATAAATACGTCTGCTTGTCCTAAGTGCGATACACTTGTCCCAAATGAAGAAAATGTTTCTTTCGGTTTTGAAAAATAATCCCACATACTCGCTTTATTAATAATGAGCATACAAACAATCGGATACACAATAACCATTACCCAAGTAGCTCGCAAAATCATGTTGAGTAAAAATCCAATTCCAAAGAACAAAATAAAGAATAACATCATTGAAATAAGTAGTACCGGTATACTCACTCTTTTCCCCTCTCCTTCGCACGTGCCGTAAATACGTGATAAGCTGTATAACCAAATGGTTCGCCTGGATTTAATGTTTTGTCCACTTCAAGATGTAGTTCTGATCTTCCTTCTAACAAATATTTAATAAGCACAGACGTATTCGGATCGTCTACAATCTTATCCGGATGTAAGAACGCCACTTCAGACAATTCTTTCTCCTGTATAATAATATTTTCTCCTTCAGGCTCCAAAAGAAAAATAATCATATTATCACTAATCTCATTACGAATAACACCCGATCGAACACCAATGATCCCCTTCACATGAGCGACAATGCCTGTCTCTTCTAACACTTCGCGTTTCACAGCTTCATCAACCGTCTCACCTTCATTTACAAAACCAGCCGGTAAAGACCATTTCCCTTTTAATCCACTGTATTTCTTCTTAACAAATAGCCACCTACCATCTTTTGTAGCTACTAAACCACTAACAGCTAGCCATACCTTCCCTCGTTTCTCCATGATGTAATAACCTCCTCTTTCAGAACGGACAGAATATTCTTTCTTTTTATATTATACTATATTTTTAATATGAAAAAAGCAGAAACAGCTCTTAGCCGTTTCTGCTTTTTCTACTATATATTAAAAGAACTTTAATTTACCTTTTTTAAGAACTAATAAAGGTCCACCTAATAAGAATAGGTAACGGTTATCGATTACTTTCTTCATGAAGGAAGCTTTCCAACCTGTTAACTTTTTACCCATAACAACGCCCATTGCATCGTCATGACCTAAAGAACATACAGATCCTTTATTATCAAATGCGAATTTTTTCATTTCACCTTTACCACGAACTAATACAGTTAAGTTGTGTGCAATATTGTAACCTTGTTGAATTGCGATTTGTGCTGTTGGTGGGTATGGACGGTTAATTTCTTCATTAATGATTAACGCTGCGTCACCAACCATGAATACATCTTCGTATCCTGGAGCATGCATGTACTCATCAACTTTTACACGTCCGCGCATTGCTTCAAATCCAGACTCTTCCACAATACCGTTACCACGAACACCTGCAGCCCAAACTACTGTTTCAGACTTAATTAATTCAGTGTCATCGCCATTCGCAACGATAATACCTTCTTCAGTTGCTTCTTTAATTGCTGTACCGATGCGGAATTCTACACCTTTTTTCTCAAGTTGTTTTACAGCGTATTCTACTAACGCTGGATCGAAACCTGGAAGTGCTGTTGGAGCAGCTTCTACACAGATGATACGTGCTTTTTCACGTGGTACATTGTACTCTTTGCAAAGTTCAGGAACACGGTTTGCAAGCTCACCTACGTACTCGATACCAGTAAATCCAGCACCACCAACAACGATTGTTACTAACTCATCGCGTTGTTCAGTTGCATATTTAGAGAAACTAGCTTCCATATGCTCACGAATTTCACGAGTTGCATTAATGTTAGCGATTGAGAATGCATGCTCTTTTAATCCTGTAATTCCGAATGTTTCTGATTCGAAACCAAGACCAATTACTAAGTAGTCATACTCTAACTCGCCGTCTTTTAAGATAATGCGTTTTTCAGCAGCTTTAATTTCTACTACTGTGTCTTGTACAAAGTTTACTTTATTTGTATCAATAACGTCTTGAATATCTAGACAGATTTTTTCATCTTGTAATGTACCAGCTGCGCTCTCGTGTAACCAAGTCGCTTGGTAGTGATAGCTGTTGTTGTTTACTAGCGTAATTTCAGCTTCATTTACAGATAATGCTTTTTGCAGACGAACAGTCGTAATCATCCCGCCATAACCTGCACCTAAAACTACGATTTTTGGAGTCTTCACCAAATCACAACCCTTTTCTTTATATAATAGTAATGAGAAATAATACCAAGTACTAAAAACTCTATTTGTCAAGAATGTGGAATTTATCACATTCTATATCATAACAAAACGCAGTCAAAAAATCGTACGAATTTTGTCATAGAAATTTAACATAATACTTCCCTATATTAGTCGGTTTTATTCCAGAATTCAAGCGTCTGGAGAATTATCAATATTTTAAAATAACATAGCGTTTTCAAGGGTTTTTTAGACTTTTTTTCATGTATTTTCCTTTCTGTATATTTTATACAATAAAAAAGAACCTATGCGAAAACTTACACACAATTCAGTCGTTTTCAGAAGTATTATGAACTCAAATATGCTATCATTTATTTGAAAGTGTCATCATTTGCAGGATTTTCGTGTACATATGAACAATATATGAAATCAATATCAAAATTCCATCTATAGGGGGAATGAAAGTGGCAGAAAATCAAAAAGTTTACGACATAACAATTATTGGTGGTGGTCCAACAGGGCTGTTCACAGCATTTTATGGCGGTATGAGACAAGCAAGTGTAAAAATCATTGAAAGCTTACCTCAACTTGGAGGACAATTATCCGCACTCTACCCTGAAAAATACATTTATGATGTAGCTGGATTCCCAAAAGTGCGCGCACAAGAATTAGTTGATAACTTAAAAGAGCAAATGAAGAAATTTGACCCAACCGTTTGTTTAGAAGAAGCTGTCGATACGCTTGAAAAACAAGCTGACGGTATATTTAAACTTGTTACGAATAAGCAAACTCACTATTCTAAATCAGTTATTATTACTGCTGGCAATGGTGCTTTCCAACCACGCCGCTTAGAATTAGAAGGTACAGCAAAGTATGAAAAGAAAAACTTACATTATTTCGTTGATGATATGAATAAATTTGCCGGTAAGCGCGTCGTAGTATTTGGCGGCGGCGATTCAGCTGTTGATTGGACAATGATGTTAGAACCGATCGCTGAAAAAGTTACAATCGTTCATCGCCGCGATAAATTCCGTGCGCATGAACATAGCGTCGAAAACTTAATGAATTCTCGTGCAGAAGTAAGTACACCGTATGTTCCAGTTGAACTCATTGGTGATGACAAAATTGAACAAGTCGTTCTTCAGCACGTAAAAACTGAAGAAAAAGTTATCATCGATGTTGATGACGTAATTATAAACTATGGCTTCGTTTCTTCTCTTGGCCCAATTAAAAACTGGGGCTTAGATATACAAAAAAACAGCATCCTTGTAAATTCAAAAATGGAAACAAATATTCCTGGCATTTACGCTGCTGGTGACATTTGTACATATGAAGGAAAAGTAAAACTCATTGCTTGCGGCTTCGGTGAAGCACCAACAGCAGTAAACAATGCAAAAGCTTACTTCGATCCAAATGCAAAACTTCAACCAATGCATAGCTCAAGCATGTTTTAATATGTAAAAATAAAAGCTCCTTCCATACGTGGAAGGAGCTTTTATTTTATATACCACGAAAGCACACTGAATTCGATAAACTATCGAACTCAGTGTGCTTTTCGTCTGAAAAAATTATTGTTTTCTTCTTCTACCTAATACGAATAATACTCCGCCAACTAAGAATGAAATTCCAGCACCAACTGACATCATCCATGGAGACGCTGCCCCTGTTTTCGGTAATTCTCTTTCTGTTTTTACTTGCGGCTCTTTAATTAATTTTTCCAATTTTACTTCCGGTTTCACTTCTGGCTCCTTCGGTTCTTTCGGATCTTCTGGTTTCACTTCTGGTTCCTTCGGTTCTTTCGGATCTTCCGGTTTCACTTCTGGTTCCTTCGGTTCTTTCGGATCTTCCGGTTTCACTTCTGGCTCCTTCGGTTCTTTCGGATCTTCCGGTTTCACT
>NZ_JBQAHM010000027.1:0-26125 GCF_051916885.1 Bacillus cereus group sp. MYBK14-1
GATGTTATAGTTTTCAGATAGTCGAACAAACATATCTTTTGCATAGTCTGACATATCATCATCAAACACATTTCTTCTGTATTTCACGACCAACACAAGGTGATAATACAACAAGAATACTGAATGGTTATTACTATCTAATTTCATTTATATACCAGCCTTTATCATTTATAAGACTGATTATATCAGAGGCAAAATAAAAAGGAAAACCTTTTGGCTACGCCAAACCGAAATTCATCTCCCAACTACCGTTGGGCTACGCCCTTCACACGCTTGAGGAAGGAGAATTCTTTCGGGAAATTCGTTAAATTTGGTACCCATGCTAACCAAGCAATAACAGTGTAACTAACTTCAAACTGTTGTAATCCAAATAGCAATACAAACAAAGGTAGCCAAATTCTTAATGTAACTGCCGCAAAGGTTAAAGAATAATTTCTAATCACCCAATTTTGATGGTCTTGAATTTTCTTATTCTTAACTCTATTTAATGCTTGATATGCTGATGTTAGCCAAAATACGGATAACAAACCGAGACCAAGCTTTGCTACCAATCCCCCATAGCGTAAAAGGATAAGTACAGTCCTGAAACGCCGCCTAATAATATATCAACCATATAGATTCTCCCAACTATTCGATGACGGTTAATATTCTTTCCTCTAAATTTTGTGGATAATGTAAACGGACCGATTACTAATGCTACTATACTAGTTGTAATATGTATAAATAACATTATATACCAAAAAACAATTAATTTAGATACAAACATAAACTTCATTTTGATAAGTCCTGTTTGAAATCCATCCATAATAAAATATTGGGCCACAACATAAATAGCTACTAAAATAGCTAAAAAAATGAATATAAACCAAATTTTACTGCCCCCTTGTTACATTTAGGGACATTTGATTATACATTACTGTTCATTCTAGGAAGGAATAGAAAAGCCTTATTTAATTATCTATTCAACATATTGTTTTTTCATTAAAACAACTCTAATTGAAGTCTATAAAAAATGAAATTAGATATATTGCAAACAAAAATTGAGTTGTGAATATCGATTCATCGTTAAAACAACAAAGAACCGCTTCAGCATATTTACCTGAAGTAGCTCTTGTTATCTCAAAAATGGTAATGGTGCTTGCTGAATTCCGTTTTGAGTTGAGATATAAAAAGATTTTGCGAATCCCTCACTGTGAATACATTCATCTATTAAAAGCATTATAGGAATCTTTTGTAAGTCTAACATTAGCTCCTTTCTAACATGTTCTGCTAAAGCAAGATTAGATATAGATAATATAAAAATTCCTGGTAAACTCTTTGTGTTTTCGAAATTCAATACATTATTTGGTCCATTTTGAATTTGATCTTCCCAAATTTTCAATCGCGATTTTAAATGTTGTGCATATCGCTGACCTTGTTGTACCCTTTCAAATATGAAGTTTTGATTTCCAATTGGAGTTTGAATTTCTCCAACAGCAATTGGATTATGTCCATTACCAGTACCTTTTAGCTTTGGATACCAGCACCAGTTTTTTAATAATTGTTGGCCTACTGCAAACTCATATTTTATCTGATTCAAAGTGACAAATCTTTGTACACCTGCCACCCCAAGCTTTAACCACTGTTCTGGCTTTAAAGAATAATTTGTATTACGGTTATGATAAGCCCACATCATCAAATGACCAGCAGTATTTAATGTAATTGGAGCAGAGGTTTTAGGCTGATCCGGAAATAGCCCCGATTTTATCTCCCATCTACTAACAAATCCATACAGTACTAGCTTTTTCAGCGATTCTGAAACCTGAGACCTACTAATTTTAGACTCCACAAAATTTTTAATTTGAGCTTCAGTAATTGCTAATGAATCCCAAATAAGCTTTAGTATTAAATTATCTTTTTCATTTATAAAACCTGAATTAATCCTGTCATAAATACTACGTAAATCTGTGAGTGGTTTAAATTTATCTGGAAGAATTGGTCCCCCCTGCAAAGAGGGGTCATCCCAAAGTGATAAAGATTGGTCCCTATTAAGCCAATATTGAACCGCCTTTCCATTCTCTTGTACGGAAACCTGTGGCGCACTCATTAGTTATATAGAAACGCCGTTGGGTCGTTAACTTTTTTGCGCCCAAAAGGAAACTTGAAGATAACCCCCGACCCTCTCTCTTTTTCTACATCCACATTCACAATTCTCATACTTACTACTTCATCCAATACTTGCTGTTCGATTGTTTTAGGGACAATTCCTTTAATTGTGCAGCCTTGGTCCAATTCAACAAAAACTCCAAAACGCGGGTCAACATTTACTACCCTTCCAACGATTGTATCTCCTTCAGCTAATTCAGATAATAACTGATAAGGGTTTTCCACTGCTGCTTTTCTAGAAACGTGGATTAATCGTTGCTCCGGATTAAATTGTAGAACCTTGACTGGGATGCGTTCACCAATAGGTGCATAACGATCCACAGCATTTTTATACACTCTTCCATAGTTTAGTTCATGTAATTTCATGAAGCATTCGGCACCATTGATACGTAAAAATATAGTTGGAACCTGAGCATTCATATTGTATCCAGTTACTTCTGCTTCGTAGGTTGGCTCTTGCAGTCTTTCATCTTGCTCCAATTCTATTAACTCACGCATTAAAGCATCTGCAGATCTCCTACTTGCTTCTTTTACTGAAACCTGAACTTTATTTACATCTAGTTCATCAGACATTTGAGTAATTACTACATTAAAAATATTACCTGTGAATTGTGTAATACTTCTAAAAGAGTAATCAGAGAAGTCCTCTTTTTTACAAACACCTATAATCTTACCGTTTTCAAGGGCAAACTCAGCATATTCAGTATCTGGATCGTCTTTATCGTGTCTTTTAACCGTTCTCAATACCGCTTGAATTGGCTCTTTATATCTACGTAGTGCCTGTAGTTTTTCATAAGTTTTTGAATCCATAAAAATATCTCCTCTCTCTTGTTCAATATTTATAAAGTTCAAAAATAATACTTCTACTTGAATTATTGTTACTTTTAGCTAAGAAACTAAGCTTTTTAGAAATATTTTCTGAAATTTATAATCTTGCTATTTTTCATATTTATAATCTCTATTATTCTTTCATTATTTTCAAAAGGTGAACCTTAGCAAGAAGCAAAAGAAGTTGTAAACGACATTGTCACTGGTCCTAATAGGAAACACTATCAATTGTTACTATGGTATTTGTAATTGGAGGAATATTTATTGTTGGTAGTATTGTAAATAATGGCTATAAACCACCTTCAAATCCTAGTATGCGAAACAATCGTACACCTTTGAATTGTGCTGGCGAATGGGACACTGGTGGTCTTTTTGGAGAAGCAAAATGTGTTTATAATAAATAGTATATAAAGGCCTTATCTTTTCTATAGGAAGATGAGGCTTTTTTATGCATAAAGAAAAGACACCTTAAGGTGCCTTTCTCCGACTTAAACCACTTTAATTTTAATAATATGGTTCTGATTTAAAAAACTACAGTTTCCTGTGGGCTTTGTAAGTAGTTTTTAAGAAGTTATGAGTGTTTTTTTATTTTGGTTTTCAAAATAGTGTTCTTTAATCATTTTTATAAGATATTCTTTTTCTGTTAGTTCAAATATAAATAATGCTTTTTTCATGATATCAGCAACCTCTTCTTTATTATGTTGTTTTAGTCTTAATAAATTCCAACCTTTTCCATAGTACAGTTCACCTAATAGGTAGAAAGTATTTAGATTAATAGCTAATTTGATGCCTATATCATTGTATTTTATTGCCTCTTCATGTTGATTTGTAAGGCCTAAAATTTTTGCTAAATTAAAAATGATTTTTAATTTAATTTCTTTATCTCTAGGAAAATCTAACTTATTAAAACTAGTTAAACATCTTTTTAATATAGTAATACTTTTTTCATATTCTTTATTTTCTACATGAAATATAGCCATTGTCTGCATAATATCTATTTCTCTTTCTGATAAAAAATCAGAATTGGTTAAAGTTAATTTTAATGCATGATTTAAAAGATTTAAAGCAATTTTTGTTGATTTATTTACCATAAATATAGCAATTGCTTCATGCCATATTAGAAATTGTTTATCTTCTTTTGATTGGAAATTATTTTGGTTTTTCTCTTGTTTTACTATTTCATATAGTTCTTTATATTGTTTTTGCTTTGTGCAATCTCTCATTACATATTTTACATTTTCTACATATTTTAATTTTTTGTTTTGAGTTAGTGCAAATATATTATTTGGATCAACACCAAGTCTTTCTGATAATTGATATAACAATATGCTAGATGGATAAATCACACCTTTTTCGATCTTGCTAATTTGACTCTGTGAACATATTCCATGACATAATTCGGATTGAGATATATTTTTTTTAATTCTAAGTTCTTTAATGGTAATACCCAAATCATTAAATTCCATTTTCGACACCTACTATTTAGCACTTTATTAGTATAATAATATTCCCTAACCTTAATGTGAAGTAAAATTTATATAGTTTCAAGTATTGTTTGTTGAAAGGTCTTACCGTGTTATAAGATAGCAAGGCTTTTTAGTATATACAAAAAGAAAAAACACCCTAAGGTGCCTTCCTCTACTCAATCTACATAAGACTTTTCTTACAGCACAAATATATCTGGGTTCCACCCAATTTATATTTTACTACATCTCTTTATAAAGTTTAATTAATTTAATGTAAATTTTATAAAGAAAAGACACCCATATAAGAGTGCCTTTTCCGATAGTTTTTTAGCAGAAGCAAGAAGCTCCAACAATAATTAATAAAATAAATAATACAACTAATAAAGCAAATCCTCCTGCAAAGCCACAACCGCCACCACAACTACCACCAAAGCCCATAATAATTCCTCCTTTAAATAGTAGGAGAAAAATAAGGAGTCACTCATGTATTTTAATGGATTCAAATTACTTTATGTTTTTATGGATTAAATGAGCAGGTTCTTTTGAAAATAAAAAAAGACGCTATAAAGCGCCTCCCATTTGGGTAAATAAGAAGTAAGGTTTCTAAGATAACTGAAAAAATAGAACAGGTGCTTAGATCTTATCACGATTTTTTGCTGAATGAACATGCATTATTACATATCATCA
Source organism: Bacillus cereus group sp. MYBK14-1 (assembly GCF_051916885.1). Lineage (NCBI taxonomy): Bacteria > Bacillati > Bacillota > Bacilli > Caryophanales > Bacillaceae > Bacillus > Bacillus cereus group sp. MYBK14-1. The sequence continues at coordinate 5,127 of NZ_JBQAHM010000027.1, forward strand.
CAAATCCCTCTATTTTCCATTTGATAAAGTATATTACCAATATTGACAAAATTTAAATAAATATTTCTACAAATTCAAAATATTTACAAAAATAAAAAAAGTGATACATTTAAGGTGCAAGTTATAAAAAACTATTAAAGGGGGATTTATTATGTTCAAGAAATTAGTAGTTGGAGCATTAGCAGCAGGTATTGTATTGACAGGAGGAATTGGTGCAGCATCAGCAAACGTATATATTCCATATGACGAATGTTATAGCTCGCATGTATCTTATAATAATGGTGTATATACTAAATATCTTGTTCAACCTGGTGACAAGTTTAATAATGTATACAAGGAAGATGGGATTACTTTTTATTTTAAAGGTTGGAAAAAATTATCTTGTGGAAAATATGTCGCTTTATATGAGGGAAGAAAATAATAGAATATATCATGAAAAGCCTCTACTAATGAGGCTTTTCTATTTGTTTAGAAGTATTATACTAAAAAAGACACCCTAAGGTGCCTCCCTTCGACTCGAACCACTTTAATTTTAATAATATGTATTGGACTTCCTTTCAAGTATCATTTTTCTCAATGAACAATTGGTATATTTTAGGGTGTTTTTTACTATTTTTATGTTAAGATATTTTGGTTGATATTCATCTTATTTTAGGAGGTTGGAAGATCTGTTACATGCTTTTCATATGGATTTTAGTTTCTATACCGAAAGTATAAAAGTTTTAGGGTTATTAGGGAATTCTACTCGATTATCAATTGTTTGTAAATTGATTACATATGGATCGTTGTCAATTTCTGATTTAAGTAAGCAAACAAAAATTACAGAAGATTTGATTGTACAACATTTACGTAAATTAGCCTCTGGAAATATTGTAATTAGTGAACGTATAGGGAAAAGACTTCATTTTAAAATAAAAGATAATAAAACAATTGAGATTATTAGGGTATTAGGATTACTAAGTTAATTTTAATTACTTTCAATATAAATGATTTTGCTATAACTCAATTGTGCAAAATCACATTTAGACCGCCTACGGAAATAGATAAGTTTTTAATATACAAAAAGGCGCCCATATAAGGGTGCCTTTTCCAATAGTTTTTAGCAGAAACAACTGCATCCGATAATGATTAATAAAATAAACAATACAACTAATAAAGCAAATCCTCCAGCGAAACCGCAGCCTTCGCCGCAACTACCACCATATCCCATAACAATGGTGCCTCCTTTAGATCAGAAGGTAAAAATAGGGTTCATTCCATGTGATTTAATGCGTTCACATTACCTTATGTATTTAGGAATGAATTGAGCAGGTCCTCTTAAAAATAAAAAAAAGACGCCATAAAGCGCCTCCCATTTGGGTAAATAAGAAGTAAGGTTTCCAAGATAACTGAAAAAATAGAACAGGTGGTTAGAGTTTATCATATTCTTTTGCCGAATGAACATGCATTATTACATATCATCACAAACCCCTCTATTTTCCATTTGATAAAGTGCATTACCAATATTAACAAAATTTAAATAAATATTTCTACAAATTCAAAATATTTACAAAAGTTTAAAAAGTGATACATTTAAGATGCGAGTTATAAAAAACATTTAAGGGGGATTTATTATGTTTAAGAAATTAGTAGTAGGAACATTAGCAACTGGTATCGCATTAACTGGAGGGATTGGAGCAGCATCAGCAAGTACAGAAGGTGTAGATAATACTAAAAATTCAGCACCAATTATCCAACGTACCCAAATACTTAAAGATGATTTCAGTCTGATAAATGGTGAAAGAGAAGTATCGTTTGAGCATGTAAAAAAAGCAGATATGAGAGTTCATATGACAAACAATACTAAAGGTACACTTGACTGGTCTTTAAAAGACTCAAAAGGTAATGTTATTGGTTCTGGATCGTTAGCAGCAGGAAAGGGTTTTACAAATACGTACAATACTCTTTCAAAAGGAAAATATAAGCTTAAAGTTACTCACAGAAATGGTGGTTCTGGATCATTCTATGCAGCTGCTCGTACTTTAGACTAGTATTTTAAGCGTATTGCAGAAGAACGATCAGAGAGCTTGAGGATTAAGGAGTTTTGTCATAATATCATCGTTCGCAAATACAAAATCACAAAAGACCTACCTAGTGAAATAGGTAGGTCTTTTAATACATAAAAAAACACCCTAAGGTGCCTTTTACGCTGTAATAAATTTAAATACATAGTACATAAAGAATAACAAAGATAGACTTGCTAATCTGCCAGCAATTGATTCTTTCATAAATTTCATAAGTATCACTTTGACAATCAATGCTAAGAATAACGGTATAAACAGTACCATAGCAAGTTTGATAGCTAAGTCGTTTATAGTTGGATTAAACGCTTCAAAATTAATAATGATATTCACTTATCCCTCTTTTTATCTTTTTATATTTATAATCAGATTTGTATTGTTTGTCTACTAAAAAAGCCGTTAATTTAAGAACTATTTATTTTTGGATTATAAGAGTACTTTCACATTTACGACAAGCAATCTTCTCTTCCTCAAAAATGAATAGATTTTCAGCATCACATTCTGGACATACAACTGCAAATGGTGTTTTTATATTTTTATAGCATAAGAAAGAAAAGAATGCCATGATTAGAGCAGGTATAATAAGCATCGTAATTAAGAATAGACCCGCAAAAACGCCTGTAATTATGGAAAGTGGTTTCATTAGTTTTCTACCTACGGAGTTTACTTGATTATCCTTTTTACGAAAAGCAGTAACAAGGTAAGTTTGGGTTTCTTTTACTGGCTCAAATGCATTTACCGTATTGTAATCTTGTTCATCCATAGTGGAATAGGAAGTGTTTGGTCCTTGATACCCTCGTTTTATATAATAGTTGTTTGACTCAGCTATTCGTGGTGTATACGAGATTCCAGTTCCAGGTATATAAGTTGTTGTTCTTGATTCAGGTGAAATAGAGTTCCCTCCCATACCTGTGTATGTAAAGTTAATTTTCACACCCGGGGAAACTTGGATAATTCTACGAAATTTATAACCCATAATATTGTATCCTCTCTATCTAATTAATAGAATTCTTTACTAATTATAACAAATTTATATTAATATATAAATTTACTAATTTTAGGTATTTTATGAGTCCTTTTTTATAAAAAAAGACACCCTAAGGTGCCTTCCTGCGACTTGAACCACTTTAATTTTAATAATATGTATTGGACCCCCATCCAAATATTATTTTACCTGTTAAGTAATATCGATCATGGACTAAAAAGAAAGGACACCCTTTCAAGTGCCTTTACCATAAACCATTTTACTTATAATAATTAAGCTTTGTTATACATTTTGATAGTAAGTACAATAAAATTCATTTAACTTTAATACAGCAAATAGTATTTCTTCTGGATCATCTTTTTCAAGCATTTGTGTTATTGATAAATAATACAGCCTAGTATTTAATTGTTTCAATTTCATAGTCATTCTTAAGCCTTTTAGTTCCTCTAACATTAAATGATACCTTTTAGCATCGTCAGGATTACTAGGGATGTTTTGTTGAATAATATGTTCACAATCTAGAGTCAACTTTATAAATTCATAATCTTTTTTCATGCTGACCTCCTAGAAATATTTCATTGTAGCCAATTGTTATTTACGTTATTAATCCAATATTGAGTTGCTCCACCTTTTCTATATTCTTGCACTATATCTGTTCCATTAAGGTATTGAGTTTGGGGGGCTGTTAATCCTTTAAGCATTTTAATACCCTTTGGCACTTGAATTTTATATACCGTATTAAGTGGATTTCCCCATGCTTCTAATACAGCTAATTCATTTCTTGTCTCTTCAATACTCCTCTTCTTATCTCCCCACCAATATCCAAGACCATATTTAGATTCAACTTCACCAGCTTTACTTCTTCTATATAACATAATAGGCTCATCAATTTCTATAATTTCTATTCTTAAATCCTTAAAAGCTAAAACATCAGATTTTGTACCTTTAAAATCAAAATTTAAAAATCCAGATTCCCTAATGATTTCTCTTTTTAAAGTTGCTCTATCCATTATATTTAAACCAATATTATCTACTGTATCTAACAGTTCATTTAAATCTGTATTATTCCATTCTACCAATTTATTTCTTTTTATATTCGAAATAATTTCTTCAACATTGTCTCCATCCTTAAAAATACTAAAAATCTTACTATCTTGATTTGAAACTAAATTATTTACTTCAGCATAAGTATTATTACTAAAAGGATTAAATATCCCTAATAAAATAAAAAACAATACAACAAATGTATATCTTTTCATAACTGACTAAAATCTCCTCTACATCTTATAATTTCTACCCATTTTATGACATGAATTTTCTAGATATAAACTTCCATATAGGTTCCTCTCCTGTTACCACAGAAGCTGTACCTAACATTCCTGTATGTAATTCATTTAATTCCTCTGTATTAATTGTTGCTTCTAATTCATACATATAACTTTTAGATTCTTTATTAAATATAGGATTTGCAGATACATATAGTATCTCTCCTGTTTGTTTATCCGTTTTCTTTAACTTAAACGAATATTGTACCTTATCTCCTTTTTTAACTCCCTTTATTTCTTCAGCTGATAAAAAAACCTTAACCTTTTTTTCATCTTCTTTTGGAATAATTGAAACTATTTCTTGACCAGAATCAATTAAATCACCTGGCTGTATAATAGCAGGGAACTGTACAATTCCATCCTTATTTGCTCTTATAGTTGTTGTTTCACTTTGACTACGTAATCCATCTAACTCTTGTTTCTTCAAAAATATCTCTTGCTCTAAAGGTTGAATTCTTTGATTAACTAAAGTAATAGTATTTTCTTTATATTGCTTTAAAGAATCTTGCTTTTGTTCTTGTTTTCCTTTTTTAGTGCTATCAACCTTTTTTCTATTACTTTCTAAAGATTCTATTCGATGTTGAATTCTTTTTTTAACACCATTCTTTTGAGATTCTAAAGAATCTACTTTATCATCTAACAATTGTTTTTGTTCTTCTAAAATATTCTCTTTTGTTATTTGCTTTTTTATAGATATTATTTCTCGTTCAATATTTTCTTTTTCAGCAATTAATCCTTGTAAAATCTCATCTTGTTCATTTGATATCTTACTTTCGGTTAGAGCCTTTATTTCATTCTCTTTTTCATTATCCAAAGATTGATAACCTTGCTCATATGCTTTAAATTCTTCTATAATCTTCTGATCCACACCATCTGAAAAAGATATTTTATGAGACTGGATACTCTTTTTTAATTGTTCTAACATCTCTTTTTGTAATTCTAAATGCTTAACTATTTGATCCAATTGATTTTGCTTACCCATCAATTCCTGATTTTTTAATTGAATCAAAATATCCCCCTTTTTTACTTCATCTCCTGATTTAACAAAAACAGTATCTATAGTACCTGTAACCTGAACACGAGATATACTTATATCTGATTTTCCCTGTATCGTTGCTGTTCCTTTACTGACAATATCTATCTTCCCAACAAATGCCCAAATTAAAAAAACTATAAAACTTAAAAATAAGAAACATATTAATACGGCAATAAAACGAGGAGGTTTTCGTTCTAATAATTCTACACTATCTGTTAATTGATCAAAGGAATAAATTTTACTCATATTGGCCACCTCTCATGTTATGAAATTGTGACTCTATATGCTCTACGTGAATCGTTTGATTCTTCCAAAGTCGATAATATTCTCCTTGATAAAATAATAATTCTTCATGAGAACCTTGCTCTATAATATTTCCTTTTTCCATTACAAAAATTTGATTTGCATGTTGAATTGTACTTAATCTATGGGCAATCATAATAACAGTTACTCCTTGCGAACCTAATTCTTTTAACATATCCGTAATGTTTTTTTCAGTTGTAGAATCCAAATTACTTGTTGCTTCATCTAAAATCAAAATATCTGGTTTTTTTAATAAAGCTCTCGCAATTGCTAAACGTTGTCTTTGTCCACCCGATAAATTCGAAGCATTTTCTTCTAGATAAGTTTCATAACGTAATGGCAATTCACCAACGAACTCATGGACACAAGCCTGTTTACATACTTCTATAATCTCTTCTAATGTAACTAATCGTTCTAATCCAAAGCATAAATTCTCATAAATAGACGCACTAAAGAAAAATGATTCCTGAGAAACATATGCAATTTGATTTCTTAATGCAATACGATTTATTTCTTTAATATGATAATCATCATAATATATGTCACCTTCTTGAGCCTCGTAATAATGCATTAATAATTTTGAAATTGTCGTTTTTCCAGAACCACTTTCCCCTACAAAAGCTACTTGACTACCAGGTTCAATAGAAAAACTTATATTATTTAAAACATTTTTACGTGTTCCATAGCGGAATGTAACGTTAGAAAATTCAAGTTTTCCAGATAATTTTTTAGGAGAAACTTTATTGTATTCTTTTTCACTTTTTTCAGCCTCTAAATCAAAAATTTCATTTAAGCGTTCTCCAGCAACTAATGCAGATTGCATAGTAGGTTGAATTCCAATTAAATTTTCAATTGGATTTAAAAAATAGGCTAAAAGTGCATTATATGTAATTAATTCACCTATTGTCATATTACCTTTTAATACTTGCAAAGCACCAACCCATAGAATAACTGTACCTCCAATTAACTCAAGTCCCAGCTTAATAGATCCCTGTAAATTAGATAACATTCCTCTTTTAAATACATTCCTTAATAAATTAACAAAACGACTTTCAGTTTGAAAAAACACTTCTTTTTCAGCATTATAAGACTTTACTGTTGAAATCCCATTTAAAGATTCAACTAAATAAGAAGTTAATTTTGCATTACTTTCCATCTCTTCTCGATTAATAGATTGATAAGGTTTATGAAAAGCAAAAATAATACTTATATAAAAAGGTATTAATAATAAAGTAACACCAAATAAAATTGGACTATGTATATATAACAAAATCGCTCCCACAGTAACCATTACTGTATCAATCATTAATGTAACGGTTACTGTTGATAAAGCATCCCTTATTTTACTGGCATCCATAAATCTAGAAATTATTTCTCCTACTTTTCTTGTTTCAAAAAAATTCAATGGTAAACCTATAACATGACGATAATATCCAAGTATTAGTTGAATATCTATCCTCCTACTCAAATATAAAATTATATGTGTACGAAAGTAAGAAAGAAGAACTTTAAAAATATACAATATAATAATCCCTATTGATACGATATGAAGTGTTTGTAATAACTGATTAGTCACAATATCATCAATTAAAAACTTAAAATAAAACGCTCCTAATAAACCAAATAAATTAAAAAAGATAGAAGTGAAAAATAAAGGTACAAGCAAACTCTTTTGTTCCTTCAATAAAAATAAAAAGCGGGAAAGTGTATTCTGAGATTCATTTCCTTTTTGAAAGTTTTTACTAGGACTCATTAATACCAAAATGCCAGTCCATATTTGACAAAAATCATCTAACATATAAGTTATTAAACCTTTTTCCGGATCCGCAATATAAATTTTATTTTTTTTAATTTTATGAATCACTACATAATGTAATAAACCTCCATTTACTACTATATGAGCAATGGCAGGCAATTGAATTTCTTCCAAAGCATTTTTATTCGTTGCCTTTACACCTTTTACTTCAAAACCCAATCTCTCTCCAGCTTCTATTAATCCTTTTATGTTTGTGCCTTGTAAATCTGTACCAGCTATTTCTCTAATTTTTGAAATAGGCATAGTTAATCCATAGTAACGTGAAATCATTGCAAGACAAGCTGGCCCACAATCTTTTAAATCATTTTGTTTTATACATGTGAATTTTCTAAATATCATATATTACCTCTTATATATTTTTATTTTAATAAAAATTTATATTATTATATATAAATATAGTTTTCTGTTTTATGAGTTATAAAATTATTTATATTGCTAAATAAATGTTAATCAGATAAGTACGCTTGAATATATTAATTTTTTCTATATAATTATAGGTATCCATTAAAAATAGTTAATACATTTCGTTTTCCAATTATTACCTCTTAAATAATTTTAAGGAGGAATAAAGATGAACACATACACAAATAAACAAAAAACAGTATCACTCATAATAGCTACACTTATCTTTTTCGCTTTTGTATTAATTGGTATATACAATTTCACAAAAACGAATCTCTTTTATGTGAATTTAGGAGGTTTAGTCCTCAACAGTTTCATGTTACTTATAGCAGCTAAAACATTAATGAAACAAATTAAAAACTAAATATATAACAAAAAAAGATAAAATAGGAATTAAACCTATTTTATCTTTTTTAACTATATATTTTTCCCTGACTTTTATAAAAACACCAAAGATTTAATTATCTATACAGTATTAACTTAAAAGTTAACAGGTTAATTTATATAGTATTAGCAAGCAGAAGCTGCACCTGTAAGAGCGCCACTAACTCCACCTACAGCAGCACCAATACCAGTACCAATAACAGGAACAGATGAACCTACTGCAGCTCCACCTAAAACGCCAGTTCCAGTTCCACCAAGAGTTCCAGCAGCACATTTACCCCAGCTACTCCACCAGCCACCAGCTTCAATTTCCATTAATTCTTCTTCAGTTAACATTTGTAAGTTTTCCATGTTATTACCTCCTTTGTTAATACAAAACAATCTTAACATTTAAACACAATATAAAAATATGCAATTATACATATTAATGATAATTAGGGTATTTTTACCTATATTCATCAACTTAATAAAAATAAACGCCCCCAAAAACGAAAAAAGACACCCTAAGATGCCTTCCTCCGACTTGAACTACTTTAATTTTAATAATATGTTAAGTATTATTGGTCATTGAGAAAAAATAAAAGCACTCATAAGGAGTGCTTATTCTTCAATCTAATGTTTTTTACTAGATTTTTTATGTCCTTTATTTCGTTCACAAGCTACACCATCGCCATCACGATCTAAATGCGAAGCATAAGCTGGGCTATCTGGAGTTATATCATAGTAACCAGCATTATTTGCATCTGTACAGTTTGCAAAGTGAACTTTCTCTTGTTTAGGTGCAGCTTGTTGCTGAGGTGCTGTATTAGCTGCAGCTTTTTGTTGCTCCTGTTCTTTTGCTTGAGCTGCTTCTTGTTGTTTCTTTTGTTCTTCCTGTTGTCTTTGAGCCTCTTCTTGTTTGCGTTGTTCATCTAATCGCTTTTGCTCTTCAGCCTTTTTCTTTTTTCTGTTCTTCTAACTTCTTTTGCTCGTCTAACTTTTTCTGTTCCTCAGCTTTTTGTTTTTCTTCATTTTCTTTTTGCTTATCTTTGTCCTCTTGCTTTACTTCAGCAGCAGTTGTTTTTACTTTTGTATCTTTAGCCTTTTCGCTTTTAGGAGAAAGTGAGAAAAATACCATCGATAAAATTAAACAAGAAATTGCTGAAATAGCGAGTTTCTTTTTACTCTTTCTTCTAATAGCAGCGACAATTAGCAATACTAAAAATATAAGTGCGGCTAAAAAGAATAATGCCATTAATGCTTCCATAATCGGGCCTCTTTTCAAATAATATAGATTTTGAGAATCACATAATGTAAGATTTCTGGATAATCATATCAAAATAAACATCTGTATATTGTCATATAGTGTGGAATGGAAATAAAAAAGAGAGCCGAAGCCCCCTTATTATATTCCTAATAGTTGTTTCTTTTTTGCTGTAAACTCTTCTTCTGTTAGAATCCCTTGATCTTTCAATGCAGCTAGTTTAGTGATTTCGTCAGCGACAGAATAGGTATTTACAGGATTTGTTGTAGAAGAATGGTCATTAGAAGCGAAAGTATTTTTTTCTTGTTCGTTCATGTACCCTTCTATTAAATCTTTTGCTTTTAAGAAATTGTTATATTCGTGTTTATTAAACATGACAGTATTTTCATCTTTTGCCAAGTCAGAGGTGGATCTAGTTTTTACTTCAGAGCTTCCAGGGAAAACGAATTGGATATAACCATGTGAAAGGAAGCCTGGTGGTTTGAATTGTATACCCGTAAGACTTTTGATTTGGATTTCTTTAGATCCCCTACCGATCAAACGAGAGTATTTAATAGTAATTTTAGTTGGTGTGACTACTAGTGTACTTAGTTGCCCTTTAAATTCTAGCATGTATATCTCCTTTTTATAACAGTTTATATTGATAATAAGATGATAATAGCAAATTACACCTTCTTAATTTGTCATATTCTGTCGAAAGATAAGAAAAAAGACACCTAAGGTGCCTTCCTCCGACTTGAACTACTTTAATTTTATATAAATATACACGTATTACCCCTTTGTTATACGTGTAAACACATCCTATAAAACAGAATCGTCTATATACACCAGATTGTTAGTTCACAAAATATCAAGAGATTTGAGATCAATATGTTACGTCTTTCAAAGGAATCTGCTTTATAGAATGTATCCACAATTTATATTTTACTACATGTAATATTTATTTGGTGTAATTTTCATGAATATGTATAATTGCATAAAGTTGATGAAAAAATACGAGTATAATTTGGTATTGTGTAATAAAGGCAAGGCCCACCTACGGAAATAGGTGGGCTTTTTTATTGGGTATTACTATCTCAGTGCACAAAAGGGAATTTGTATTTAAATAATAGCATATCCTTAAAGTTCTTATATTGAGAAATAAAGAAAAGACACCCTAAGGTGCCTTCCTCCGACTTGAACCACTTTAATTTTAATAATATGTATTGGACTCCCATCCTCACCGAATGGAAAGTAGAGATGATTCAATTATGTACCGATCTGGAGCGTCTCCTATATAGTCAAAAGGATAGCAAGTTGTTAAGGTTAATGTTGGCTCACTTTTGTCTACAATAACTGTTCGATCTTCTGAATCCGTTATCCAATGCTTATTAATTTCATATGTATATGTTTTATTTTCATATTCCACGATAAGTTGGTCATTTTCCTTTAGTTGACCAAGCTCGGTAAAAACAGTATCTCTATGTCCACTTAAAACTGTATGACCATTTCCAGATGGTGTAGTAGTTAAGTCACTAACAAACATACCTACACCCTTTTTTAGTACTTTATCATCTGCTCCCCAATATACAGAATATTTCTTTTGTATTTTAGGGATAATTAAATATGCTACTTTATCTCCTAATTGATGGTTTACCGTTGAAGTTGGAATTTGTACAGGTTCTGCAGGTTGTAATGAAGTCTCAGTGTTTGTCTCTGTTTGATTGATATTTGTTGTTTCATTTTCTTTAGAAGGTGTGGAGGTCTCATAGTGTTTCGCTTCGTTGGTCGTTAGCGACTCTGCTGATTGTCTAGCACCATACCATTCTAGAAAATAATAGGAAAAGATAGTTAGTCCAATAACAGTTAAACATAAGCCTATCCATTGCTTTTTATTCATTTTTATCACTCCATTTGAAAACGACAGGATTTCTCCTGCCGTTTTAAGGAACTATTTTATACGTTTGTCTTTTTACGACGGAACATTAATACAGATCCAGCTAATGCTAAGCCTAAGCTTGCTAACATCATTGTAACACCGTTTGATGCTGTATTAGGTAATTTTTCACCTTGTTTTTTCGTTTCTTTTTTCACAACTGTATTAGTATTTTTCTTTGTTTCTTTTGCAGTTGTTTGAGGCTTAGTTTGTTCTTGTTTATTATTTGTTGATTGGTTGTTTTGTTTTGAATTCTCTTGCTTAGTGTTTTCTTGTTTAGCAGGTTCTTGCTTAGTTTGTTCTTGAGGTTTGTTTTCATCTTTTTTAGTAGTTTGCTTGCTAGCTAAAAATTGATCGTAGTCCCCTTTTTTAACTTCACAAGGTAAGCCGTCATTGTCACGATCTAAGTCATGAGGATCGTTAGTCGCACTGTATCCATTGCTGTGCCAGAATTCCATAACTTCTTGTTTGTTTTTAAAGTGACTGCAATTCTTGTCGTTTGGATTTTTTTCTGCAAATGCAGCAGAACTATACCCCACTGTTAATAATGTAACCGCTGTTGCTGAAGCTAATAATTTTTTCATAATTTTCTCCATCTCCCTAAATGGTATGTATTTACATCGGAAATTTTTACATTTAAAAACTTTAAAACATAATAATATTATGTAGATAAATGTAAGATTTCCATATGATAATAGCAAACTATTTATTCGCATGTTGTCATATTCTGTCGAACAAAAATAAAAAAGACACCCAAAGGTGCCTTCTTCCGACTTGAACCATCTTAATTTTAATAATATGTATTGGACGCCAATCCAAATATAATTTAACTCTGTATCCTTATTAGGTATTAGGTACAGCAAAATGTTGCTTTTCTAAGAGAACTTTTCGGAATATAAACTTTATCGTTTTCAATTTTGTATTCGATATCGTTCTCTTTTAATTTTTCAGTGTCAACAGTATGTATGCTATCGCCCCATCTAACGAATTCTTCATTTTGATTTTTTTGATAAAAATAATATGCTATTAACAAACTAAAAATTAATAGGCATACAGGAATAATAATTTTCTTTTTCAAATTCATCACACCTTTATTTAATCATGATTATTGTTTGAAAATATGAAAAAACCTGTATATTTACAGGTTTTTTCATATTTTACTATGTTTTACACAAATGAGCAATCTTCTTTTCTTAGTTGTTTCTGTCCCCATTTGTTCTAACTAGTTGTCCATTAACAATTCTAGCCATACCGCCATTTGCTACGGCATTTTTTAAATGATTGCTGTACTGTTCTAAACTCCAAGAATAGTTGTTGTAGGCAAGCATTCTACCAATCCAATTATTATGTAAATCCATTTCTAAATCAATCCCACTAGAGTTTGCTTCGTGAGCATCTGTCCAAATCTTCGCTCGTGTGTCTCCAAAGTCACGTCCTTTAGTTCCACCCATGCGTTTAACTAGGGAATCATTCCAATAGGAATGTCTATATGCATCGCCATTTCCTTGATACAGTGAGTTGCCACCATAGTAATTCTCTGCTGATCTCCAAGCTGTAACAGCGCAAGCTGAATAGATTGTAAACTCAAAAGGGTTGCTTGTAGCTAGCTTAATTTCTGCGGAATTTATCTTTCCGAATACAGGGATATAATATTCATCTGCTGCAGCTTTTGCACGTGATACAGGCTGATGATTTTTAATTTTTTCAGCAACTATTTGATTAATTTCGTCTTCAGATTTACTAAATGTAAGAGGTTGTACTTCTTCATAAATAGCATTTAAAGCAAATACATCAATTGACTTGATTTCCTCTGCAGTTAAATATTGTTTGCTTGGTTTAGTATCTGTAAAGTTTAATATTCTTTCTGTTTGAGGCATGTTAGATTTAAAAGGCTGTACTTGTGTTGTAGAATTGTCTGCTGCATAAGAATCACTTGGTAATACCACTCCACTTAACATTCCTAAAGTTAATGACGTAACACCTAATCTTTTTAAATTTCAATATTTTTCTAAGAATTTTATATAAATGTATATTTTTTTATTTTCTTACTATTTTTCTGTTAATTGTATTTAGAATAAGTACGAGTTTTTTTCTTTTAGGAGAGAATCATTTCTTAGTATTACTAAACTAAAAAAAGACACCCTAAGTTGCCTTCCTCCGACTTGAACCATCTTAATTTTAATAATATGTATTGGACGCCAATCCAAATATTATTTTACTATGTTAAGTTATTTTGTGTTATGATTTTTAATTGCGGCTAATACCCAATTTTGATTCAATTTCATTTAAGCTAGCTAGAGCGTTACTTAGTTTTTGATCAGAAAGCTTGACTGATTTTTGAGCTTCATTCATTCTGTCTTTCATTGGTGCTAAACCTTTTATCCCTTGATTTACAGCTCTTCCAGCATTACTTCTATAGTTAGCTGCCAGTCCAAACTCCTCTCTGAATTTCTCAATCTTTTCTTTTAATACAGGATCAGTTAACTTTGAGCCGCTTTTAAATTCTGTATTTTTCTTGGAAAGTGCATCATAACGATTTGCAACTGACTCCATTTTCTCTTTTAAAGCGTTCTTGTCAAGAGATTCAGGGTCCTTGCTTCCTTCTCCCCAAATAGTTTTCCAATCCTGATTCCAAATTTCATCATATTCCTTTAACATTTCATCAATAGTAGGCTTAATTTCCTTTTCGTATGTAACCTTATCAGCATTTTCAGCTGGTTCAGTTTTTTCTTGACTCGGTTGTGTGGTCTTTTGAAGTGACCTAGTTTGCTCTTTTTCATAGGAGTCTACTTTAGATTTCAACTCTTTGATTTGTGTTTTTAATTCTTGCTGTTCATTAAAGTGTTGATCAATAAGTTTATCCATATCTTTTTGTGAATACTTAGGTTTCATATCTTCTGATTTGGAATCTTTAAAAATAGCTACGGAAGCAATGCTAGCTACTAGTACAGCGATAATTCCAATGATTAGTTTTTTATTCATTTATGTTCCTCCTAAAATACAATGATATTATTATATAACAATTAAGCGTTTATAGGTAGAAAAAAAGACACCCTAAGGTGCCTTCTTCTGACTTGGACTATCTTGTATTAATGCCGTTACTATTAATAAATTAAATTATAAAAATAATTTGTTATACTTCTATGTACCCTAGCTGATATAATGTATAAGACAATTATTGGTTAATTAAAGGTACATATATATTAGGAGGTACATAAGTAATGATAGATATAATATTCTCATTCTTCTTAGTGGTTACTTATTTCATTATTTATCTCTTTTCAAGTGGAGAAAAGAAACAACAAGCAAAAGAAAATCTAAAAGAAGTTATTACAGGTGCGGATGGTAAACTCCTATTAGTTACTGTTATGGGAATTCTAATCATGGTAATCTGGTTATATTTTTATGGTTTAGGTTTATGAATATAAACTAAAATCATATCCAAGTATACGAGATAATGGTTCACCTGGGAAGTATGCGTATTATGGTGGAGAATAGGACACTGGCGGTCTTTTTGGAGAAGCTAAATGTGTTTATAATAAAATTGATGAATCGGATAATAGGTAGTATATAAAGGTCTTATCTTTTTTATAGGAAGATAAGGCTTTTTTATGCATAAAGAAAAGACACCCAAAGGTGCCTTTCTCCGACTTGAACCATCTTAATTTTAATAATATGTATTGGATCCCCATCCGAATATTGTTTCACCGTATTTATCCATATCTTTAATTAGAAAAAAAGAACAGTATAGTATCTTATTACTGTTTGTTCATAGCCTTTATCTGTTCTTCATAAACATATTTAGTAGTCATGAAGTCATTAGGGAAGTCGTTGATCACTTTCTTCATAACGTTTAGTTCTTCCTGAGATTTGAGTTCAATACCATTTAGATAATCAAACGCCTTAGATTGTTCATCTGCTACATAATTCTGTGTCATGTAATCATCTGGGAAGTCTTTCTTTGCTTTTTCTTTGACGGCATTCATAGCAGCTGTTTTATCGATATTTTTTATAGGATTTGTAAATCCCGATGCAGATTGTTGAACATCTTGTTTAGGTTGTTCTTTCTTTTCTGGTTGAGCTTGAATATCTTGTTTAGGCTGTTCCTTCTTTTCTGGTTGAATTTGAACATTTTGTTTGGGTTGTTCTTGTTTTATTTCTTTTTTGGGTTCGATTGGAGTTGTTGTAGCTTCTTCTTTAGTTTTTTTTCCGCCAACAACAACAATTACGACAACGGCAATGATAAACCAAAACCACCACTTTGTATAAAATGAGTTTTGCATAATTTGTTTCCTCCGATTATAGGGAATGTAGAATTTCTCCTCCAAGCATAACAAATCCAGTAATAACTGTTTTGTTGTATCATGTCGACGAAAATAAAAAAGAGAGCAATAGCTCTCACTCTCAATTAATAGTAACCAAAGATGCTTCAATGATGTATCGCTTAGGTGCATCCCCAATATAGTTAAATGGATAACATGTAGTTAGTGTTAATGTTGGTTTATCTCTTGCGATAATTACGGTACGATCATTCGCATCTGTAATCCAGTGTTTTTGAATTTGATAAGTATATATTTTTTTATCATACTCAACTAAAATATAGTCATTTTCTTGTAAATCTCCTAAATTAGTAAATACCGTATCACGATGTCCACTTAAAACAGTATGTCCATTTCCAGAAGGAGTGGTTGTAATGTCACTAACAAACATTCCTACTCCTTTTTTTAAAGTTTTAGCATCAGCACCCCAGTAAACTTGATATTTCTGTTTAGTTTTCGGTATAACCATGTAGGCAATTTGTTCTCCTATTTGATGTTGAACTTGAGAAGCTGGGATTTGTTTTGGTGATTCTGGTAATGGTTCACTAGTATTTGTAAGATTAGGTTCTTGATTTGGTAGAACATGTTGGGATTGTTCTTTATGTGCTTCATTTTTGACATCTTGTTTATCATTAGTAACAGGTTGTATATCTTTATATTGTTGAATTTCAGTACTTGTTAAGGCTTCAACAGTTTTTCTTGCGTCATACCAATCTATAAAGTAATAAACAAAAGTAAAAGAGCCGATAGTAATTAATAAAGCTCCCAACCAAACAAGTTTGTTCAAACTTATCACTCCACATTAAAAACGACAGGAATATTCCTGCCGTTTTTAGGTATTAGTTTAGGCATTCGTTTTTTTACGACGGAATACAAGAACTGAACCTGCTAATACTAAAGCAGCGCTTGCTAGCATCATCGTAACACCGTTTGATGCTGTATTAGGTAATTTTTCACCTTGTTTTTTTGTTTCATTCTTTACAGCTGTTTGTTTAGTTTGCTCTTGTTTATTGTTAGTTGCTTGGTTGTTTTGTTGTGTATTTTCTTGTTTTACAGGTTCTTTTTTAGTATCTTCCTGTTTAACTGGTTCTTGTGGTTTTGTTTCATCCTTTTTAGTAGTTTGTTTGCTAGCTACAAATTGATCGTAGTCCCCTTTTTTCACTTCACAAGGTAAGCCATCATTGTCACGATCTAAATCATGAGGATCGTTAGTTGCACTGTATCCATTGCTGTGCCAGAATTCCATAACCTCTTGTTTGTTTTTAAAGTGACCGCAATCCTTGTCGTTTGGATTTTTTTCTGCAAATGCAGCAGAACTGTACCCCACTGTTAATAGTGTTACCGCTGTTGCTGAAACTAATAATTTTTTCATGATTTTCCCCATCTCCCTAAATGGTATGTATTTACATAGGAAATTTTCACATTTAAAAACTTTAAAATATAATAATATTATGTAGATAAATGTAAGATTTCTATATGATAATAGCAAACTATTTATTCGCATGTTGTCATATTATGTCGAAGGTAAATAAAAAAAGACACCCTAAGGTGCCTTCCTCCGACTTGAACTACTTTAATAATATGTATTGGACTCCCATCTGATTTCCACTTCACCATAAAAAATGTAATCATTTTGATTTAAAATTACATTTTATGAACTTCACCAGTATTAGAATTCACATTGAACCAACCATAAGTTGCTGTATGTCCGCCTTCTTTGTCTGACACAATTTGATATACATGTATGACATACTCTTCACCTTCAACGCTTTCGTATTCGCAGTAAACTTTAGAATTGTTGGTAATGTTTAAAGTTTTTCTAACTTTGTTTTCTGCATCTGTAGGAGAGAGCTTTTGTTTGCTGCTTTGAGCGGTTTGCTTTTGCTGTTCTTTTGCTTGTTGTTGCTTCTTTTGCTCCGCTGCTTTTTTCTGCTCTTCTTGTCGTTTTTCTTCTTCCACTGCTGCATTTTTCTCTCTTTCCAGCTTCTCTAACTGTTCCGTTACCTTTTGATTTTGTTCCGTGAACATCTTATCTGAAGTTGTTTCTTGTTGTACTTTTGTCAATATTACCTTTGATTCATCAAATTTCTTTTCGTCTAGAAGGTCTTGAGCTGTTTGTAATTCTTTATTGTAATTCTCACGTTTATCTTTATATTGAGTAAGTGTTTCTTTCTCCTTCTTCGCCTCATTTTTCACCGTCTCTAAACCGTCTTTCATGGTTGAAACTTGGTCGAATAACTTAATTGCATTGTCGATGTCGAGTTTTTCTTTTGCGATTAGCGCTTTTTCCATTTTGGATGCTTGCTTTTGCAAAGTTTGAACTTCCTCGTCCTTTTTTTCTTTTAATGCAATTTCAAATGAAGCATTTGCATTTGTATATTCCTTATTTGCCAGTGCTAATTTCCCCTGTTCTACCGCTTTATCGAATGTTTCGTTACTGCAACCGAATAATAAGGTTGCGATTAATAAAATAGAAAAACTCATCAAGAATTTTTTCAAATTTCTCCCGCCTTTTTATATGTATTTTCCTTATATAAGGATAAATAAATTAAATGTCGATGATTCGCTGCATCTTCTTTTTCTTCGCAGCCAGTCATCATAATCATAGCTAGCAATAGACTACTATATGCAGCGAAATACTGTTTTTAAACTTCGTAAAAATCTTATGTTTCAACATGGGGTATCCTCCCTGATTGTATGACTCTAATGAAATCATTTAATATTATAATATTTTTATATAAAATGAACCATATTATTTTATTAAAAAGTGCGATGTATGTAAAAAAAGACACCCTAAGGTGCCTTTCTTCAACTTATCCCCCCCTTAACATCAGGTGTTATCTACATAATTAAAGAGATAAAACACCCCTACATTAGTAATTACTTCACGTCCCTATTTTAAGTTTACAAAATCCCAAAAATCCCCCTCTTATAAAAAATAAAAAGAGGGGGATTTTTTTATTAATCTACATGTTAAGTGTGTACAAATCCTAAGGCATACGATCTTTTAAATCTGCTAAAGGTATAAGCTTGTCGACAAGCCATAATTTCTTATTTCCATCATAGATAAGATTTATTTGCATTAATGACATATTATCAGATGAAACACCATTAACTGTAATTTTACTTTTCACTTTTGCCAATACATTTGCTTTTGTAGTATCCAAAAATGCATAATACAACTCGCCACCTGTGTATTCAGATTGAAATGAAACTTTCTTCTTTTCTTTCTCATCTCCAGTTCCAGGAGCAGATTGCGTTGGTTCACCTGGTGGTGTTAATTCTTTCTTTGCATTTGGTGTTATATATGCATCGATATTAGCAAGGTAAGATTCGCCTTTACCTGTATCATAAGTACGGAAAGCTTTAAGAAATCGTTCTGCAGCTTCTTTTACTTGTTGTTGATTATTACTCTTTAGAGCTGACAATTCCTTTTTCGTATCGATGTATTGTGCCTCCACCTTTTCCACTTTTTTCGTTAATTTTATATTATCAGTTTTAAGTTTTTCGTTATCAGATTGATATTTTATTAAGAAACCTATACTAGCTATTAATAAAATTGTTAGTATAATGGTGATTTTCTTCATGATTTACCTCCTTTTCGCAGTTTCATAAGTTGCTAGGTGTTACATGCACTATTATCTAACTACACGACCATACCCTGCAAAATGCTGTTGAAAATACGGTTTACTTAAATCAGCATAGCCAATTGGATCGCCAGCATGATACATTGTATTATTTCCTACATAAATGCCAACATGCGTAATGTAGTTACTTGTAGCATAAGTGCTATGGAAAAATACTAAATCTCCTGGCTTAGGATCTGTTACATGTTGGGTTTTATCCCATTGGGTTTGTGCAGTACCAAATAAATTAATACCAACCCTTGAATATGTATACTCAATAATTCCACTACAGTCAAATGATGTATTTGGCGTTCGCCCTCCAAAAACATATGGCCATCCTTGATACTTTAGTGCTTCTGCCATAATTGCTTGGAATACATCATCACCTAAAACACTACCACCAGCAATTCCACCAGAACCACCAGGAGTTTGTCCAGGTTGATAGTATCTCATAATATGTGGGACATAATCGGGATCACCATAGCACCAATTATTAGCTACAGCCTCTGCACTTCGCCACGAACCACATTTATACCCATTTTTAGCTGATTGCTCTGCAGAAAATGCTCTTGCATTCTCGTGTGTATATCCACCTTTCGAAACTGCAAAGTTAGCGTATCCAGTTCCGTAGTTATAACATTGTAATGTGGTATTTTGATCACCATTGGATTTTTTATGACAATCAGCAAAATGCATTAAACCATATTTTATACTTTCCTCTGGATCAGTAAAATACCCTGGAGGATGCCCCTGTGATTCCGAGCTTTGCATTACATCTAATTGTGTTCCAGAACTTTCTTGTTGGATAAGAGCAAGAATTAAAGGAGTCATTGCTTCAATACCATGCTGTGCCGCATATTTCCTTACCAATGGCTCCCATCTCATTACTTCAGGACTAACACTTGCTGTACCTGGGGCAAAAGGACCACCAATTCCTCCAGGACTGACTTCATCTTCACTCATACTAGCAGTTAATAAAAATATGACTATACCTAAACCTGCAACAACAGCCAGAATAACACCGGCTATTATTAATAATGGCTTTGCAACAGCAACTGTAGCTGCCTTTTGAGCTACCTTAACCGCTACTTTCTTACCAACTTGTGCAACTGCTTTACCCGCTATTTTGGATCCTTTTCCAGCCGCCTTTCCTAAAGAATGGCCTGCCTTTTTCAAGGCAGGCTTAGCATTCCCTAGTTCAGCTTCAGGATGATGTTCATTTTCAAAGTCGCGATTTGGTTCCGCACTCAATGTATAAACCCTCCCTCACGAGCTGAATTATTTTGGTTTTATCGTTTCTTTCGCTTTTACATTTTTTAAAGCCTCTTGTTGTGTTTGTGCTTTCGTTTCAACTTTTTTAATTGCTGCCCCTTCTTTTACCTGTTGTTGATTATTTACTTTAGGGACATTTTTAGTTTGTTGTTGATTAACTTGTTTTACCTCTACTTGTTTTTGTGGTTTACTCACATGGGAAGTAGTGACTGGCTTACTCTCAACCGGATTTGCTGGTATTGGTGTTGTTCCTGACTGTGGTGTTGTGATTGGTTTGCTCTCCATCGGATTCGATTGTAACGGTGTTGTTCCT
>NZ_JBQAHM010000028.1:0-23560 GCF_051916885.1 Bacillus cereus group sp. MYBK14-1
TGGCGTTAGCATAGATAGCAATAAAATAACCCTTGGAACAAGGGAGTTAGCTCGGCTGTCTTAGGACGAATTCGTTAGCTATCAAAAGTAACGACTAACCGAGAAGCCCCCCACTTCAAACAGTCCGTTAGGACGTTAAGTGGCGGGTAGTTCACTATTTTTTCTTTATTTTCTGGTTGTAAACGCTTCTATTTCGTGTTACCATCTTAATCAAACAATAGATGGTCATAAAAATGAAAGTATTTCTTTCCCTTAGAAACATATAAACGTACGGTAATCTCAAGAAAATAAGGCCAAAGGAATATTTGATACAGTAAGATAATTTCACTATTACAAATAATGAGATGTTCTGTTTCACCTTTTTACATTATCTAAAAAAAGAACTTGTAGGAATTCTTACAAGTTCTTTTTTTGTTTTCTTTATTCTCTTCTTATTTACATACGCAAGATTTATATATTTGGTGTTGATACATACTATATGTATCCGATAAAATAATTTGCAAATTAATACGTAATTAATCCGTTTTAAGAAAAGGAAATTTCATAAATCTTCAATCACAGTTTCTAAGTTCACCTGATAGAACGTATAAAGACTCATATCATCTTTTGATAATTTTTGGATACTTTATTCTAAGTATATTCGACACGAATTGATTATTTTTTATGAATTTTCTTGAAAAATATTGTAATATCACTCCATTTTTTCTTCTATTTTGTTATGATGTTTATAATTAAATTGGATTAGGATTTTTTTAGAAAATGGGGGCGTATATTATGAGTGTCTCAGTAAAAGGAAATGAGCAATTAACCTCTCTATTGAACGACTGGTATCGATCTATGCTATCTCAGCAAGTTATAAAAGCTACTAATCTAAAAAAGAAAATTGATGAAAAAATTAATAAGTTAAGCATTGAACCGGATCAAGAGCATCAGGATCAAAATTTGTTACTATACTATTCACTACTCGAATTTCGTTACAAGGTCTTAACAGATAGCCTTGGTATTCAACAAAATAGTTTTGATACTATTAGCGATTATGATATGCCTACAGATCAATTTCTACAATTCTATTATCATTTTTTCAAATCCATTCATTCCACTTTTATATCAAATTATACTGAGGCAGAGGAACATTATAAACTAGCAGAAAAAATATTGGTAGCTATACCAGATGAAATTGAACATGCTGAATTTTACTATAGAATTGCTACTTTCTATCACCATACCTATAACAATCTCGCTTCTATCGAATACGCAAATAAATCGAGAGCAATCTTTTCAAAGTACGAAGGTTATGAAGTAAAAACAGCCTTTTGTAATAGTTTGCTAGGTGGTTGCTGCATCTATTTAAAACAGTACGAACAAGCAGAAGAATATCTACATTGTGCAATTGATTTACTACAAAAAAATAGGGAAGAAGACTCCTTGTTATACGTAAAAAATACTATGGGGTGGCTGTATTCTGATCAAAGTATGTCTACTTTAGCTATTCGTCACCTTTCAGAAGTAACAGAGAAAATCCCTACACACTTCAAGGCCATCTTCCTACAAGCTAAGGAACATTATAAGTTAGGAGAACAATCAATGGCCGGCCAACTCATTGATAAGGGACTACAGATTTGCAGAGAAATTCATAACGAAGAATACACACACCACTTCTCTATTTTAAAAAAATTAAACGAAAATATTCCATTGGAAGAATTAGAAAAAATCATTCAAGAAGGAATCTTATACTTTGAGGAAGAAGAATTATGGGAATATGTTGTCGAATACGCCGAATTATTTGCCACAAAATGTAGACAATTAGAGAACCACCAAAAAGTAAGTGACTATTTCCATATTTGTTATCAAGCAAGACAAAAATCAATCGCAAAAGGAGTGTTAAAATAATGAAAAAAATTAGCTTATTATTATCAGGCATTGCTTTTATTGGGGTATTAACGGTGGGAATTTTTCAGTTTTCTAAAACAGATCAACTTGCTACTCATGGGCATTATCCTGCTCCTTCATATAGTGTTGGCGATTATGGTGGTGCACCACCACAAATTTAATGTAAATGTATTTAAAAGCCCTCCAAATGGAGGGTTTTTAAATGGCTTATCTGCCTGTTCAATACGCATAGAGAGTACATATTATACTTATTTACTATGTTATAAGATTTTTCATTTCCACTCTGTAACAAGATTCTAGCATTCTCTCCTAGAATCTCAACTTAAATCTTAAATCCACCAATTAACTCTTGAAGTTCTTCCGCCATCTGTGCTAATTGTATTGCTGAAGAATTTATCTCTTCCATAGAAGCATGTTGTTCCTCAGATGAACCAGCTATCGTTTGCATACTTGAAGAATTTTCTTTTACAGCCATAGCTATTTGATCAATCGATGTATCAACTTTCATTGCATCAGTTGTCATTTTATTTGATAGTTCTACCATACCCTGCACTTTTGATACAATATCATTTGCAGATTTTGAAATCTCATAAAAACTTTGTTTTGTATCATTCGCAACCTTAATTCCCGACTGTACTTCTACGCCTACTTCATTCATAGCTTTTACAGTCTCATGTACGTCTGCTTGTATTTCCTTAATTAAACTTCCAATTTCCATTGAAGATTCGGATGATTGCTCCGCCAACTTTCTAACTTCATCAGCAACAATTGCAAACCCTCTCCCCTGTTCCCCAGCTCTAGCTGCTTCAATCGCTGCATTTAATGCTAATAAATTTGTTTGTTCCGCAATATTTTGAATCGCTTCTAATATACTGCCAATTTGCTGTGATTTCTTATCTAATAATTTTATGACATTATCGGATTGAGAAACAGAGTGATGGATAGACTGCATTTGTGTTACAGTTTGTTCTACTAATTGTTCACCTTCATTGGCTTTTTGTTTAGTGTATATGGATGAAGCCGATACTTCAGAAGCATTCTCAGCTACGTATTGAATATTTCGTGTTACCTCACCAATTAATTCAGCTCCAGACTCAACTTCATTATTTTGAACCTCTGCACTGTTCGAGATTTCTTCCATCTCTTTTGTAATTTGTTCTGTCGCAACACTTGCTTGCTCTACACTAGCAGTTAGTTCCTCAGAAGACGCAGCTACATGTCCTGCAGATGTGTTAATTTGAGAAATAATATTACGTAACGACTCTGCCATTGTATTGAAACTACCACCTAATTGACCAAGTTCATCCTTTGAACGAATATCTATTTTCTCGGTTAAATCTCCTTGACTAATTCTTTGAGCTGAAATGACTAATTGTCTTAGTGGAGTAATAATAGATCTAAGTATGAATAGAATTACAATTTTACCTAACAATAATGAAGCACCTATTATAGTGAGCGTTTTATAAAAAATAGGATTGGTAGCTTCTTCAATTTCTTTCGTAAGCATTACGCCAGCTATTTTCCAACCTGTTTTTTTATTTGTCTTAAAGCTTATGTTTCGATCTTCACCATTGAGGCTATAAGTAATTACTCCATCTTCTGTCTTGTACAATTCATCCACTAAAGTTTTATCTAATTTCTCTCCAGGTTTTAGTGATGGATGAACAACTATAGTTTTATCTTGACTAACTATAGATACAAATCCTTGCTTCCCAATTTTTATCATTTTGGATGTTTTTACGATATCTTTAATATTCAAATCTACGCCAATGACACCACTTTTATCTGCATTCTGCTTTGCAATTGCAATTACCATATTTCCTGTAGACCTTGATTTATATGGAGATGAAACAATAATCTCTCCATCTGCTTTTACTGCATCCTTATACCAACTGCTTTCTAGCGGATTAAACCCTTCTGGTATTTTTCCAACAGGTGCATGAATAAATTGATTGTTACTGGATGCCGTATAAATCGTTTCTATCTCTGGATGTAACTGTATATATTGATCAAATTTATTCTGTACATTTTGCGATTGTTCAGGATTATAATCCCCTTGTGTGAGTATCTTTGCAAAATGAGTGATATCTGTATGCTTATTTTCTAATTCATCATCAACAATCTTATCTAAAATACTTATATTATCTTTTGCTGATTGTAGAATTGTTTCATTAAGATCTTTTTTTGCTTTATTATAAGATGATACTCCTACGATAAGGCTTGGTATAATTAATATTGCTATAAATGCCATAGACAACTTCGTTTTAAGCTTTATTTGCCCCAATCTTTCTTTTATATTAAACACTAGCTACTTCTCCTTTTCATTTTTACTACTTATATAGTTTATTTAAATTTTTCTCCTTTACTTTTCCACATTCATTTATGGTACCATTCGAAATGAAACCACAATTACATCCCATTATCCATACTTTATAATTTATAGATTTAATTTTCACAGACAGAGTTTTATCTGTCCTCCTTTCGAATATGTTATTTTTCTAGATTCAGCAATTATTAGACTACGAATTATTCCAAATAAACTTGATGCAACATATACTTCATTTAAAAAATAATTATTGGATTTGTTTGGATAAAAATCTAGTTTAGCGCTAATCCAATCGGATGAAATTCTTACCATAATACATTCACTAAACATAAATAAGTAATTTTTTTCTTTTAATACTTATATTTAACTGCCTTTTAACCATTCTAACTGTATTATTTCATCGTTTTATCTATTTATTAAAACCACTTTTGTATTATTGAATCACTAAACTATAAATTCTAAATAGGAGAATAAAATAAATTAGAAAATTACATTGTAACACATATATATAAGTTGTTAATATTAAAATTTAAAACTTTACTATTTTTCATATGCAATATTACATGCGAAAAGCCATAATTTTTTTGTTATACTATGCATGTGGATTTTTCATCCAAAATCCACCAAAACGCATATTTATATATATATGCCACCCTAATTGATGAAAGTGAGAAGAGTGTTTATCATTTTTCTCACTTTTTTATTTAGGCTCTGTTAATATTGATTATTGATAAAAAGTATTAAATAAGGGAAGACACCTTAGAGTTGGTGCTTCCCTTATTTGTTGATTATTCAAATCTAAAATAGGTATTTTCTAAACCTATTCTTTGCTTTAATGTTCTGCCCAAAGCATAATTATTTGGTAATTCTTTTTCAATGACACAAATAATATAACCTGCTTTTCCTGTTGTTAAATTAGTTAGTTGTAAGTAGTTAGTGTTGTCGTAGATATAAGAAATAATATATTCATAGAAATTATTTTCTTTATCTTCTCTATTCATACCAACATTGTACAACCTAACTCTTGCTCCTACCCAAATTTCCTCATCATCATCAACATTACTTAAAGGCATCCATTTCGAGTTATCCAATATTTCACCCTTTTCTTAATTCATTCGTTTATACACGAATGTTGCTAGACACAAACTATCATAAGCATCCGTCATTTCATTGATTAGACGACCACCGACAGAAAAAAAAGACTCAACATAGCTTTTTACCCATTGAAACACTTGCTCTTTTAGTTATTTTTACATTTTGAATCTACGAAAATGAATTCCCTTATAAAAACTCTAACAGAGAATCTTCCTTCCAAATTTCACCTAGGGAATTATTTGTTTTCCAAAAAACCTACCAACATCTTTATCAACTCATTTTAGAATATTTAAACAATAATTCCATATACATTACCTGCATAAATTATTCATTTTCTTTTATATAAGACCTACCTTTTTACTTTTAATAGATTATTAGACATTGGATTATTATACATAAATCCCAAAAACATGCGGTATTTTGTAGAATTTTGTCTATCAATATGTATGTACACCCTTTTGTAGTGGATATAGACTGTGAGGTGTAAGGAGATACCTTACAAAATAATAAAAAGGAGATTATAGAATGAGTAGATTAACAAAATTCTCAAAGTTAGTATTTGCAACTTTAATCGCGGGAAGTAGTCTAAGCACCTTTGTTTCGTCACACAGTGTACAAGCTGACACCTTAGATCCTAATTACCAAGACAATGTAAAATTCATACCACCTTCTAGTGCTAGGCCAAAATTGGAACAAAAAAACACTATTGTTCCAGAAGCAAAAGTTGTTAAAAACCATTATGTAAAGTACTCTAAAGCACATTTCCAAACTAAAGAAAGTATACCAAAAGAGATTTATTATTCTTCAGAAGGCTTTAAGGGCTATATACAGGCAAGTACCGTTTGGGATATGGGAGATCATTTCGCAACACTATATTCCGGAACCGTTATTCGATGTTAGACTTTTAATCCATTCTCCCCTAATGCTTAAAATGATTAATAACTCACTGCCAATACTGTAATATCTATTGTTCATAAAATAAACCACAAAATCTTTCGATTTCATGGTTTATCAAATATAAAGATAATGCTAAACGAATACTCTAACATTACCTTCCCCAAAGTTAATTATAGAGTATTTTCAAAAAAAAGACACTCTTGTAGTGTCTTTTTTATAGTATTTTAAAAAGAATTCCACCTACTAACACCTTTTTGTTGCGCCTATTCGTTTATTTCAATATGATACTTTTCCATCTCGTATATGCAATAGACAATGATAGCTAAACTCCAACTGACACTATAATAATTATGTGTGTAGAAGTCATAGCCCGCTTCAATACCTTTCTCTATAACAACTAATGTAAATCCTAAAGCCACCCATCTGTTAATTTTCATCTTTATAAACGTTAAAGAGATAATTATTAAAAATAAAATATTTGTAAGATGATTTATCATTAGCTCATATTTTTGAATGTATACTGCCATTATACAAGCAACGATATTAGTCGCAATGCCGAAGGCAATCACCGCTCCCCAAACCCTGTCCAAAAGTCCCACTCCTGAGTCAGTCCCTTCCTAAACAAATATCCCTTTCTTTAATTCGTTCCTACACCCTATTCAAGATATGCTAAATTATCCTTGTCTGATGAATATCTATTTATCTTTTCATATAGAGCAAACAAAATTTCTACTCATAATTTTTTCTTTATTAGACAAACTATGTCTAAGCCGTTTGAACTAACGGCTTCACTCTTCTGGTAATGGGATAGCACAATTTATTGAATTGACTAACTCATTCAACCCACTGGCACTGGCAGGCAACAAAATAGTTGTCTGCCATTTTCATGTATACTTTTTCTAATTTCATTTCAAACCAAGTGTGTGCTGTACTGATTTCAAAAGGACAGAATTTCATTTTTTAAAATGTAAAAAAGATAAGGTCCTGTCTACTTTTGGTATAGGACTTTTTCTTTTCACACATACTATTTTTGAACCTGTTTACCAATACGTGTCCTAATGGTATCTTAAATTCCTCCTAAAAAGGGCTGCAGATACGACTGCATGCCCTTTTATTTACGTTGCTTCTCTATATTGAATAAAATAATCAAAAACTAAAAATGTAATATTACATATTTTTTCTGTTCAGATTATGTTAGGATTTACTTCGTAGTCGAATTATGGTTTCGTATCTAATTCAGCAATATGTGAACTGTTTACCTAAAGAAAAGACACCCAAAAGGTGTCTTTTCTTCTTTTAATCTAAAAAACATTTTTTCTTTTCAGTAAGATCCAATTATCCCTCTAACCTAAACCTCATAATTAAAGGCAATTTAATCATGGTACTCAAGAGTTTTCATCCATTTCAATATACCTATAGCTTAATTTAAAATCACATTTCCAGCACTATATTTGCTTTCCTACAGATTTTCTGTCTTGTTCTTAATTCTGTCAAAATCCTCATGTAGCTATACAAAGAATATATGCTACTATGATATTAAGAAACTATGCGTTCCCTTAACCCTGTATCCGGCCCTGTATTTATTACAGGGTCTTTGTTTATTTTATTTACTTTTATTGGCTTATAAGGGTTAATACACAACCAATTTCAATTAAAACCGTTTAAATGTTAGTTAGGATTTGAAAAAATATATCTATTAACTTTTTTAACAAATGTAATCTAATATTAAATTTCTAAATCTATACTGTACTATACACCAGTTAACACTATATAAATAGTATTAACTATCTTAATTGAATATTAGTAATAGTAAGTATAAACATTATCAATTTACTACATCTTACATTTATGTAAAAATAAATACATGTTAAGCTTTTTCAAAATCTTTCCCCTAATAAAGATTTGAAGTAGCATTTCATGATTCTCCTTACTGTTAATATGCCTTGAAAAAGAACCCTATAGGGTTCTTTTTCTTCTCATTATAACCTCAGTAAGTCCTTATTTAACATGCAAAAAGGACTGCTAATTATTTGCAGCCCTTTTACACGTTAATATACACTTATATTCCATGCTTAAAACTTTATTGTATTAGGTATTTATACCAACTAAACATGCCATTATCATTTAGATATATAACACTTCAAAGTTTAGAAGTATACAATAACAAATCTTTCCCAGCTTCCAGCTACATAACTAGTAGCTGTTAATTCTCTACCACCATTTGCTGATATATATCTACCATTACTTAGTGCTTGTAATACATATATCCTATTGTCTCCACCATTATATAAAATAAACTTTTCCCATGCACCAATTGATGTACGATCTGCTACTACTCTACCATTTGGCTCAAACGAAACATACTTCCCATTACTTTTAGCTTTTAAAGCGTACGTATATAATTCCCCAGTCGGAATTAATTCGAATTTCTCCCATTCATTAACTGCATTACGATTTGCTATTATATTTCCCGAAGGCTCAGCCGAAACATATTGTAAATTTTCTGCCTGTATAGCAACTGTCCAACTTCCATTAAATAAATTCACGCCTTTTAGTGAACCTGCTTTTGATAGATTGGCTGCCGATACATCATTCGATGGTGTAATCATCAATATCATTAAAACCATCGGCAACATCATTAAAACTAACTTTTTTGAGATTGTATTACCACTTGCACGTGTTATGAACCTCTTCATTCCCATTCCTCCCTTAATATACATAGAACTCATATACATCATACCAAATATGTAAAATATTGTAATACCAAAGAGAGTTTATCAATAAATACCTTACTATTCTGTTTCTTTTTTCTCAAATCTATAGCACTTAAACATGTATCAATTCTCAAGCACATTTTTTTAATTTCCCCCCCTGATAAACAAATGTAGCAGTTGATAGCAACGAGAGTATATACAAAAGAGAGAGTATTTTCATTTCACTTTTCTTTAAATAAAAGCCAAATAGCCGTTCATTATGAACGACTATTTGCATCTAACGAATAATTAGAAGGTTCTCCATGTTAATCTATTTTGTTTAATCCCGTTGAAGTAACTTGATAGGTTCTTTTTTTGCCTATATATTCTTGTTTATTATTCTCAAGGTTAATAAGTGTAGCGCGTGTCTTTTCCTTTACTGCTTCCCCTTCTATATGGGTAAACTCAATGTAATCTCCCGCTTTTACCGGCACCATTTGAATTTCAGCAGTTTGTTGTCTGTTTCCCACTATTTCCTTATTATACACAACACTACCGGTTGAATTCTTTACTGTAATACTTGCATACGTATTATTAAAGTAAGAATGTGGTACGCCTGCTTCTAAATTCACCTGCATTTTCTCTGTTTTCCTATTATAATCAACTTTTGCGATTTCTCTATCGCTATATCCTTTTAAAGACCACCCAAAATGATTTCCATCTAAAACCGTTGTTTCTGGCATTTTTTCTATTTTCTTCAAGCCTTCCTTTGTAACTTCGTACATGGCTTTTTTTCCAAAGCTCTCTTGTTTACTATTATCTACATTTGTGAGAGTAGCTCTATGCACACCTTCTAGATGTGTTAACTCAATATAATCTCCTACTTTGACTGAAACTTTTTGCGATTCAGCATTTTGTTGTTTATTTCCATAAATGTCTTTATTGTATACTACTTTCCCTGTTGCATTTTGTACTTTAATACTCGCATACGTTTCATTAAAATAATGATGCGGTACGCCTGCTTTTAAGTCGATTTGCATTTCTTCTGTCAACTTATTAAAATTAACTTTTGCAAACTCGAAATCACTAATTCCTTTTAGTGACCATGCAAATTGATTTCCATCTAAAATTGTTGCTTCGGGCATTTTTTCTGCTTTCTTCAGACCTTCCTTTGTAACTTGGTATATTGCTTTTTTTCCAAAGCTCTCTTGTTTACTATTATCTACATTTGTAAGAGTAGCTCTATGTACACCTTCTAGATGTGTTAACTCTATATAATCGCCTACTTTGACTGGAACTTTTTGCGATTCAGCATTTTGTTGTTTGTTTCCATAAATGTCTTTATTGTATACTACTTTTCCTGTTGCACTTTGTACTTTAATACTCGCATACGTTTCATTAAAATAATGATGCGGTACGCCTGCTTTTAAGTCGATTTGCATTTCTTCCGTTAACTTATTGAAATTAATTTTTGCAAACTCGAAATCACTAATTCCTTTTAGTGACCATGCAAACTGGTTTCCTTCTAAAATACTAGAAGAATTCGGTATATCTGAATTAAAACCTAAGTTATCTAATATAGATTTTAGATCAGGTAAAACACCTATTCTATCATTCCACGGATCTTGAGATTTTGTTCCTGTATTCGGATTACTTAAGATATTTCTTAATTCGGCTGGTGTATAAGGAGAACCTCGATGTTCTTTAGCAATACTTTGAATCGAAGTTGCTGCTCCAGCAATAATTGGTGAAGCACTTGATGTTCCACTAAATGTTGATGTATATAAATTTGTAGTATTTTGACTTGGATTTGCTGATGTTGTATCAACATTTTCTCCCCATCCATATACATCTAATCGACTTCCATAATTTGAAAACCATAAACGTTTATGCGGAACAGTTGATGATCCCGCCCCTACCATAATAGCACCTGAATCCTTGAAGTCTGGACTATTTCGATTTAAGATCTTTTTTCCATTACGATCTTTAAAATTATCTAAGTCGTTTGAACCATTTGCGCCAGCTTCTATAATAATAATCCCTTTATCTGCACCAACACGAATTGCATCAAAAATATCTGGATGTACTTCTACAGGTAAATATTTATCCCCATACCCATCATACGAAGCTTGTGCCTCTAATAAAAGAATATCTCCCGCTTGTAAATTATGTACAGCACTTAAAATAGCATCCGCTGTATTATAAATTCCATTATCCCTAATCTGGGATATTACTTTTACATTTGCTTTTGGTGCAATTCCAATATTTCCAATTTGATTATCTTCAGATGAAACAATTCCTAATACAGAAGTACCATGAGCTCTATGCTGGCTTATATTTTGTCCCGACATAAGCTTAATATTTTTATTGACTAAATCCTCATGGTTCAATAACCATCCATATTCCATATCCACAAAAGTTGTATCCTTTCCATCACCACCTTTAATGCTCCAAGCATGCGAGGCATTAATTCCCTTTGGTGCCGCTTCAAGATATCCTTGATTTTTAAATCTAGGATCATCGTACGGATTAACAGATAAATTTGGTAACTGTATTTCAGGAGGGGTCAAAATTTGTTTTTCTTGTATATAAGCCTCCTCTACGAGAGGAGATGTTTCAAATTTTTTCAGTAATAATTCTATTTCTATGTTATTAGGAGCTTGTACAATATAATAATTTAATAAATTATTAGCTGATTCATTAGTAACTGATTTAGATTGTACTGATAACTTTTCAATCTCTATCGGATTTACAGATGAGAACAGACGATTCAAAGTAAGTTCTGTATTTTCGGAAAATAACTGTTTTAAATTGTTATCATAATCCCCATTTTTTATTCGTTTCTCAATACCATCTTCATAAGGTAAGTCAATTTGATTTTTAAACTTTACAATTAATCTTTCTTCCTGTGAATCTCTTTCTTTGTATGTGACATTATTAGATTCAGCGTAAACTTTATTATGAATACTATCATTTTGTAGAATTAGATCTGTTCCTACAAATGTAGTCATTGCAATTGATGAAATTATAAACCCTTTGAATCTGTTCATACTATACCCGCCAATCTATTTTCTGCTGAAAATTTTTTAATACGTATAATAGTTAAGATTTTTATATAATATATAAATTAATAATTTAGGTTTTGTAATGAAATCTATGACTTTATTACTAATCCCATAGAGGTAACCTGATATATTTTTTTCTTCCCTATATATTCCTGTTTACTATTCTCAAGATTAGTAAGTGTGGCGCGTGTCTTTTCCTTTTGTGCTTCTCCCTCTATATGAGTAAACTCAATACAATCCCCTACTTTGACTGGTACAGTTTGGCTCTCAGCAGCTTGTTGTCTATTTCCTATAATTTCTTTATTGTACAAAATATTACCGGATGAATTCTGGACTTTAATGCTTGCATACGTATCAGTAAAATAGGAATGTGGTATACCCGCTTCTAATTTAATCTGCATTTTTTCTGTTGTTTTGTTATAGTCTACTTTTGCAATTTCTCTATCACTATATCCTTTTAGAGACCAAGTAAATTGATTTCCATCTAAAACTGTTGTTTCTGGCATTTTTTCTACTTTCTTCAGGCCTTCTTTTGTAACTTGATATCTTGCTGTTTTTCCAATGGTTTCATTTTTGTTATTTTCAAGGTTAGTTAAAGTTGCTCGCGTTTTTTCCTTTGTTGCTTCTCCTTCTATATGGGTAAATTCAATGTAATCCCCTACCTTGACGGGCACAGGTTGACTTTCAGCATTTTGTTGTTTATTTCCCACGATCTCTTTATTGTACAGAACGTTACCAGAAGAATTCTGGACCTTAATACTCGCATACGTACTAGCAAAATAGGAATGTGGTACACCTGCTTCTAGTTTTACCTTCATCTCTTCTACCGTTTTATCATAATCTACTTCTGCAATTTCTCTATCACTATATCCTTTTAATGACCATGCAAACTTGTTTCCTTCTAAAATTGTTGCTTCTGGCATTTTTTCTACTTTCTTCAGGCCTTCCTTTGTAACTTCGTATATGGCTTTTTTTCCAAAGCTCTCTTGTTTACTATTATCTACATTTGTAAGAGTAGCTCTATGTACACCTTCTAGATGTGTTAACTCTATATAATTGCCTACTTTAACTGGAACTTTTTGCGATTCTGCATTTTGCTGTTTGTTTCCATAAATCTCTTTGTTATAGACCACTTTACCTGATGTGTTTTGCACTTTAATACTTGCATATGTACTATCAAAGTAGTCATGTGGTACACCTGCTTTTAGATCAATTTGCATTTCTTCTGTTGATTTATTTAAAGTTACTTTCGCAAATTCAAAATCTCCTATACCCTTCAGCGACCATGCAAATTTATCCCCTTCTAAAATGTTTAGAGATTCATTTTTGATTTGCACCTTTTTTTCCACGGTTTGATCAAATATATCCGTTAATACAATTTTTGCATAAGCATTTGTTGGTAATGATGTAGATTGATTGATTCCATTTTGATAAGATTTAATGTCATCAATTACGCTAATAGGTTGGCCCGTCATATTTTCATTATTATAAATTTCAATTTTCCCCTTAAATTGAGGTGTACTACTATCTTTTAGTTTCCAAGATACATTTAATTTTTCATTTTCATAATATATAGATTGGATATCAAAATCTAGTTTTCCTATTTCAGGTTGAGTAGGTTGATTTAGCGTGAATATTTTTCCTGATCCAATAGTAGACTGCGTATTACCTCCTGCTTTGACCCATACATATTCTGAAGTAGATCCTCCATCATATTGATAAGTATTATCATGCGTTCCAGAAATACTTTGATTATTCCAAGAACTCCATTGTTTATCAACTAATTTTCGGCTATAACCATTTTTCAGGCGCGCTTCTCGAACATTCTGTCCACTATCAGCCCAGTCTTCTTGAAACATTCCTAATCCATGATTAAATGCAACATTGGCTACCGGAAAGTCCATAATTGCAATTTGATGCCATTTATTCTTTGTTACATCTTTCATCCATTGTCCAAATTTAGTATGACCATTTTCTTGCCATGAACGCATTGTCATTGTGTACCAATTGTAGTCTTTCCAACCATAAGTTGTTTGAACCTTCATTCCTGTTCCTTCTCCTCCAAAGGGTCCAGCTTGCGAATTCGGAGATAAGTATTCGGCCTTTATTGCTTCTTTAGAGGAAATTGGATCCCATAAGGCAAAATGTAAAGTACGTCTTCCATTTTCATCAAACCCACTTTGTTGTTGAAAACCAGCATATCCTCCAGCTTCACCACCTGCATTCCAGTTGTGTACAGCCCAGTACGTATAAGGTGGAGTCTGAACTGGTGACCAGTCTATACTAATAATATCTGAGGCAGGTATATTTTGGGGACTCACATAAACTGCTGGAGCAGCTGAATGTGTTGCAGCTTTAGTGTGCAAAATAGACGTTCCAAACATAGAAAACATGCTACATGCTGCGGTAATTATAATAACTTTATTAAATCTTTGCTTTGTTTTCTGACTAATCACTAATCTACATCCTTTTCTAATTTTTATTATTGAATACTAACGTAGTAGAGAAATCTATCAAAATTCAAACAACATCCAGTAATTCTTTAAAATACTGGATGTTGTTCTATCTTTACATCTGATTCTTACATATTAATTGATTGTAATTGCTTTCCATAACGATAGTGCAAATATCCAATTCGGGTCACCATTTCCTTGATGATTTTGAACAGCTTCATACACTGTCCCTTGATGTTCTACTTTATCGCCCTTTGTATATGCCTTCTTTGGATCCCATTTTTCATAAGATACATTTTGATCTTTGGTTTTTACAAGAAGAATTTCACTTTGGATTGATGTATTCCCAGCTGCATCTACAGCCTTCACTGCATATTTATATTCCTTATTAACTGTTAAGTTTTGATCAGTAAACGTCGTTCCTTGTACTGTTTGAATCAATTGTCCATCGCGTAATACCTGATATTCTTTTACACCTACATTATCTGTAGAAGGATTCCATTTTAGCTCTACACTGTTAGAAGTAAGGTTGCTTGCATATAATCCTTGTGGCTGTGTTGGAGCTTCTGTGTCCGGTTTCGGATTAACAATTTGATTTACTTTCTTCAGACCTTCCTTTGTAACTTCGTACATGGCTTTTTTTCCAAAGCTCTCTTGTTTACTATTATCTACATTTGTGAGAGTAGCTCTATGCACACCTTCTAGATGTGTTAACTCAATATAATCTCCTACTTTGACTGAAACTTTTTGCGATTCAGCATTTTGTTGTTTATTTCCATAAATGTCTTTATTGTATACTACTTTCCCTGTTGCATTTTGTACTTTAATACTCGCATATGTTTCATTAAAATAATGATGCGGTACGCCTGCTTTTAAGTCTACTTGCATTTCTTCTGTCGATTTATTGAAATTAATTTTAGCAAACTCGAAATCACTAATTCCTTTTAGTGACCATGCAAACTGGTTTCCTTCTAAAATATTATTTACATTAGGCATATCTGGTTTAATTGGATTAGAATCCGTACCCTTCCAAATCTCTGCTGTTAAAATTGGATATCCTAATGCAGCTACTTTTTGAATGGTATCGTTATTTGGACGTAATCCCCACTTCTCAAAGAAAGGAATCAAATTTTGTTTGGCTACTTTTGATGCTGAAATCATAAATAATTGTTTTTTATTTTCATCAGTTTGTGGAAGTTCACTTGAAGGCATGTCTCTATACAATTGATGCAATTTAGGATAGAAATCCTCTCCATACGCTAACTGTAGTTGCCAAAGCATAACAAGCTTTACAAAAACATCGCTAATTTCATCATAATTTTTATTCACTTGTTCTAGATATTGAAATGCTTTTGGATAAATTCCACTTTTCTCTAAGTTGGATGGTTGATTAAATGCTTTTTCTACAGAAAGGCTGTATATATTATTTTGTACTTCTGTCATATTATAAAACTTCCAGGGCGATTGTTGTCTCAAATGTCCTGCCTCATGCCAAGGGCCCCAGCCATCTGTTATAAATTTATTAATATCTAACACGTATTGGATTGCATCTCCTACATATGCTGTTCGATAAGAAGTTGCATACATATAATAATCAGGAGAATGATTTTCTTCTACGTAATGAACATAATGTTTATCTACTTGTTCTTCAGATAATCCAGCTACTTTGTCTTGAATTCGAGTAGCTTCATCCATCTTTTTTAAGAGTTGTACAGGATCTGTATTAGAACCCAACAAATATTTCTTAACACGTGTAGGGCTGGCCGTAATTAATACACGTTCGCCTTTTAACTCCACTGCATGTGCATTAGGATATTGGTCCAGCATGTTTATTAAATCTTGTTTCGTATGCTTTCCTAGTTCAAAGAAAGGCGTAGTCGTTCCACCTGTTGTGATTGTTGTTCGAATGGTACCACCTTGTTGTTTATTATAAAAATAAATCAGCCCCCCATTTGGAGATTGGATTGTGTTTATACCAGGTTTTAATGTAAATGATTTTATCTTAGAATCTTCTCTCCAAGAAGCATCATACGAATACGTTCCAATATATACCTGAATATCTTGATTACCTTCTACATTAATCGTAATTTGTTCATTTGGCTTTGCATATAAACCAGTTGGTTCATATGGACTAAATGCCATATTTTTTCTTTCCTGTTGTTTTAGTGTCTCAACATCCCCTTTTCCTGGGACCGTAAATACTCTATTTTCTGATTTAACTGACTTTTCACTTTGCAGTGATGTCGATAAATTTTTTTGCTGTTCCTTTTGCTCCGCAAAGACATCTGATGAAGAAATCATTCCAGTCGCAAGCATAGTTACTGTAGCAGTGGCCGCAAGTATTTTTCTAGTTTTATGTTTTGAATTATTCCCCATATTATCTCCCTCATTTTTCCTTAGTACTCTTAAGTTTTTTGTTTTCTTCTCCATGTTTTTACAATCTAAGCTATTCATACTATTTAAGTTGTTTCTATTACTCTATATTTTTTCATAAATATCTCCTTTTCTTTATGTATTATTGTATATAAATGTTATTTGATGACACATTAAATAACAACTTTACGATAAACTCATCGATAACAGCCTATTATGTTTTGATTCTGTATTCTAAACTTCCATCCAATTAGAGAAATATATCCAATTGGGGAAATAAGTAAATAAATTACAACATTTAAAGGTTGGGATCTCACGAAAAATTCATAAAACTTATTTACTTTAAAGGTTCAAACAATTGTGACCACATTTGTTTGAACCTCCACAATTTTTTCTAAGCTATTCTCTAAAAATCTTATTTTTCGTTGTAAATAAACCTGATTGGTACTCTTTATGCAAAAGAAAAGATGGAACCTTTAATTCAACTCCACCTTTTTTCGAAATAAAAAGCATCTAATTCTATTTGAATTAGATGCTTACATTTAGTCCTTAAGCCTAATATTCTAACCTATTTCCGCGTTTGTAAATCTTTTTTTATTACATCCCAGAGTGAATTATCTTGACGCATCGGTTTACCCTCTTCATCCCATTTTATTTTTTCTGTTCCCAATTCATAATTCATCCCTGTCCATGTGTCTTCACGGAATGCATAGAATGATTTATGCCATCCTTTTTGGTTAAAGATAGAAATAAGATCTTGTATATATTGGGTAGCACCTGGAACAGTACGGTTAATTCCAAACTCCTCTGCAATAATTCGATTAGATGGTACATGATTTTTCTTAGACCATTGTTGAATTGGCTTCAAAAACTTCTCTAATCCCTGCTTATTCCACATTACAGGTTTCTCTAAGTCTCCTACTTTTACTAATCCTGGATATTGATATTCTTTATTTTTCTTTTCACCTTGACTCGTTAATTCATATGGTTCATACATATGAAATGCGTAAAGCGTTTTTTTATCCTTTACTGGCTTTAAGTATTTAAAGGCCCATGGAGTAGCATATAAACCTGAATCTAAAATAACCGGTGTTTCTTGGTCTACTTCACGAATGGAATTGATTACCTTTTGATAAAATCTGTTTAAATCCGCTGTCGTTCCCTCCACTTTTGCATACCATTTCTCGTAATCTTCCGTCCAAAAATCATTATATCTATTATTTTTAGCTGTTTCAGGATGTGGTTCATTTATAACATTATAACCATCAATCGCGGGATGATCTTTTAATTTCAAAGCAAGATCCTTCCAAATTTGACTTACTTGTTCTTGATACTTCTCCTCTTCCCATATTCTGTCGTCATTCTTGTTATTATTAAATTGGCGCCATCGATCACCAGGTAAGGATAACATTGTAAGAACAACTTTCATTCCTTGTGATTGTGCGGCATCTACATCCGCCTTTAATTTTTCTAAATCCTCCTTTACTACTCCCTGATAGTTATCTGCATTACCTATCAGTAAATCCTTTCCAGAAGTATCTGGTTTATCTTCAAATAGAAAATCTTTATCTTTTGCCCATTTTGTAATATGAAGCATAAGTTTGTCGGAACGGCAAGTTTATGCTTCTTTTTGTTTGCGGCAAACTTATGCTTCCAAGATTTGAAGAGTATTTTTAAAGTCGTCTTTAAGTGTTTAAAAGAAGATGTGATGTTTTGAATGTATACTTTTTTGGATGTTTATTCGAAATACGAAGAAATGTTATAAACACAGTGATTGAAATAAATTTATCAATATAGATATACACTTCATTTAAAAAACTTTGCAACAGAACTGGATAGACAATTAGTCATTAAAAATACAAAAATCTATTATTAGGAAATATTGCTGCAGGCCAGAACAGCTCCCCCATCACTAGGCCTATATAAAAAAACCGAAGTCATTGCTCAGACTTCGGTTTTTCAGCTGTACCTACCTCCACCTTTTTATCTCTTAACAAAACTTTACAACAGAACACTATATTTCCTATTAATTTAGTTAATCCAAACGAGCAAGCCGAAATGATTTTTTGAAGTATGCATACTCATTTTCTAATTAGATTAATATAAAGGGAATAGAAACGTTATAATATTTTTTAGTTTGGAAGAGCGTAAAATTTCACTTTAAATGTACCGTTAGAAGTATATCCACTAGGAGGGCCTGCGATATACAAATTCTTTCTATCATCTCCTGAAGGAATCGTTAGAATAGAACCATCTCTAACATTTGACCAAATTACAGGGTCTGTACCTGATTTATCTCTTGCGATTTTAAATGACAAAGAGGTAGCACCTGCTCCTTCTAAAACAACTCGTACTTTGGTACCTGCCGCGAGATGTTCAAGTGAAAAATTATTACTTGATCTACTGGTTTGACCAGGCTGTGCCTTATAGAGTGACTCCACTACTCTTGTTAAAGTCCCTGTTACAT
Source organism: Bacillus cereus group sp. MYBK14-1 (assembly GCF_051916885.1). Lineage (NCBI taxonomy): Bacteria > Bacillati > Bacillota > Bacilli > Caryophanales > Bacillaceae > Bacillus > Bacillus cereus group sp. MYBK14-1. Next base: position 19,260 of record NZ_JBQAHM010000028.1, read on the forward strand.
TAGACAATTGGAATGTTTGATTAGTACCACCATGGAAATTATATACTGTAACATTTGTTCCATTTGCAGTACCATAACCACTTACATCTAACACTTTGTTTTGATCCTTCTTATTCCTTACATAATAATATCCATTTCCTGCTTCTGTTGGTATCCAATATTGCTCTTCCTTATTTTGATTAGATGTAGCAACTACATTATTAGAACCATTAAGATCATTCCAAGCTAATACTAAATTTTGATTTGCTATATTTTTAATTTGGTATGCTGATTTATTTGAATCATATACTAGCTTCCATTTTTGATTATTAGCGTTGCCATTTTGCCACAATTGAACATTTCCATCTGCTTGATTTAAGTCAACGACACTACTATTATTTAAAATAGAAACTATTTGATAAGTACCACCATCTTCCAGTTCCGGTGCATAAGGGTCAAAGTTAATGGGTGGCTTTGCGTTAGCAAGGGCTTTTTCAAATCTTCCATCTTTGATCTCAAGTGTTGCATCTCCAAAGTTCGTAGTCATTAGTTTTTCTCGAATAGCTGAGCTTGGATAGCCATTCCAACCAACCATTGGTAGTTGGAGCCACTGGTGATAATAGTTTTCTGGCGGCTCGTCATTGCTATTAGCCAGGCGAAAAGCATGTGTCAAGCCGCCGTCCTTATGGTATACAATTTTCGGGTGGTTTCCATCGAATCTAACGTTTGAGCGAGGGTTAGTGTACCAATTACCATGTGCTGAATAAGTTACATATTGAACCTGACCATCTTGAACCCAAACTATTGTGTGTTCCCAGTCATGTCGATGTCCAAGCGCAGCAGGGCCCGAAGTTTGTTGATCTTTCTCAAAGTAACTCGCATACATAATGGCAGTCCAACCATTATTTGATTTGGCCCGAGAATAAGTGTTTGAATTTTCCAGTCGGTTAACATCTCTACAGACACTTTCCGGGGAACCGCCCAAACTTAGGCCAGGGTTAGTCGTGCCATCTGGAGAAATTGCTGCAGTCGCATAACACCCATCTGTGTCGTAGTCATACACAGGAGCATAATCTAACTCTATCTTTGAAGCATTTTGTGGAAGTGCCTTGATTACATCCGCATATGCTTTTGAGGTAGAAAGAAAACTTTTATCAAATTGTCCACCTAAGTTGAATGTAAATGTACTCAATACTATAAACGCGGTCATTACTATTTTTGATATTAATTTCATGTTCCCCCTCCTAGTTATATAAATAAAATCATTACTAAAAACAATTTTTAAGAGTAGCGTAGATTATAATTTCCAGCTTTGATACTCCTTTCAACACATAAATATAGTATTTTGGAGAATATAGCCCTTAACATAAATCGTAAAGGTCAACCTGTGTCTAAACGTAAAAATCCTAAAAATGAAAAAACGAGCTGAATTCCCATAAATATTTCAAAGTATCTAGTCGATATGGATATGGCGGTTCATTTCTAAAATTATTTTCATGTGTCAATAGTAGAAATATATTTTTTATTATGGTTACTTTTCAACTAGTACAATATCATCAAGATTGACATCAAAGCTGAACGCAGCAAGATGATAAATGTAGAATTCACTTGAATTAATAGAATTTGGAGTAGTAAATTCGACCGATTTTTGCTCATACTGTGAGGAATTGAATCCCAAACTAGCTGTGCCTCTTCCATTAACATCTACTGATACCCATACTTCTGAACTAGGAGTATTTACTTTTCCAGATGCGGACAGTATGTAGGTAGTATTAGGTTTCAAAGTTATGGATCCAAACAATGCTGAACCAGATGATGCGTTTACATGAAGCCCTTTAGAATTATTTACTCCTGCATTCTCTTCAATATTGTATTTTATATTACCAAATGGTTTAAGAGGTTCTAAACTTGAATTGTGATCAAAATCCATATTTAAAACATAAGATTTCTCATTTGCCTTTAACTGTACATTATCAAACTTAGCCCTTCCATTTGCTGTGGAAGCAAGTTTAACAGCAAAGTTTGACACATCCTCACCTGTTTTAAACTTCATCTCATAATGTTCCGGCTTAAATCCTGTATACTGCTTCTTTGTTAATGGAACTATTTCTTGAGTGGCATTCAGATTACCGACTGTTACTTCTGCTGGAGAACCTATACTTCCCGCTATATCAAATGATAATGTATATTCTGTATTCGGCTTTACAGTAACAAGCTGATAGGCTGTGTCTGTATGCATTAATTTCAGATAATGATTGCCTGGTTCAGAATTTCCAATATTCTTGGTAGAAGAATTAGGATTAGATAAAATCCAGTTATTTAGCCCATCCTCAAAACCTCCATTCCTAACTTGTTCATTTGCAGATGGACTATATGCTGATACAATACCTGAAAAACCTATACTGGTACTTAATACAATTGCTGTAGAAAATACTCCTATACCGATTTTTTTAAACAATTTCTTCATCTCCTTTGGTCAGGTTAAAATCTATTTTTTCATACTTTCTATATATATTTGGATAAACCTGCCAAAGAACAACTTTATTAATAAATGATTTATAGGTTATTTTCAATTGAAAGTTCTTCAACATATACAAGGACACCTTGCTCAAATTGAACGGGTAAAGAAAGCATATCAAGAGGGCAAAGTGAACTATTAACTAACTGAAGCGTCAGTTCCACTTGCTCGTTTATTAAGGTTATTCGTATCAATTTGACTAAACATTATTCCAAAGCTACATGAATAAAACACACGGCAAGCTTATGGGTTAATAATTAACTCACGGCCAATTTATGCTTCCAATTCCGTTAAATAATTAGATAATCACCTACAAAAATAAGTGTTTTCTGGCCAACTTATGCTTCCAATTGTGGAAAATTTATGGGTAAAGTGACACATTTATCAGGTGGTAAACGTACATATTCAATATTAGCTTCTTTTACACTTTTATAGTTTTCAGGTAATGACGTACTATTCATGAAATTAGTACCCGTTCTTTTCAAATCCCAAAAACTAATTTTTGAATCGCCCTTGTGGTATGTATCATCTCTTATATTCATTTCCTGAACTCCAAAACTCATTATGCCTAATAACGCAATAATTAGCAAAATTTTTTCATAACTTCCCCTTCTTTCTCTTTATATTTAACACACATAACATACCTTTGCTTTGTTACAGGAATATGAAAATCCCCCAAAAATCCCTTTTAAAATTATACAGTGGTAGTTCATTCATAAAAAATAAAGAGATAATTAGAACGTTGCTTCATTTTTAAAGAAACAAAAAAGGAATCCTTTACGGATTCCTTTTTGCCTTGCACTCTTTTTCAAATAGTGCATCTTTGCACCTAATTTCATTATATCTTATAATTCACATAAGATAAATAAGTTTAATTGATATTCACTTCAATATTTTCATAAAAAAAGATGTGAGTCTAGAAATTAATAATACTAGGTTCACTTACGAAAAATTTATATTCTGTCACCAACAATAAAACATCATAATTCCTTATAATTTTACGGATAAAATAGCATATTTTTAAAACTCATCCCTTGAACATTCTATTAGTTGTTCCATAGCAATCTTCCGCGCATGTTCCTCACTATCTACCAAAGTCAATCCTTGTGATATATAACTCCAAAATTCATATCCACAATCCTCCATCCATCTATACGCTTCTGTTGCATATAGACCATCTTTTCTTTTAATGATTTGAACCTTATAGTTTTTACTTGGAGAAAAAAACTCTTGTATAACCTGCTCCATTTATGCAATATCCCCCTAAAATAAAGGCTAGGCTTTTTCACCTAACCCTACTAATATATTTACCCGTTTTTAATCAATCTCATACGGATATCTTCGTCTGCACTATAAAGTTGTAACATATTTCAATCATAATTTTGCACCTGATATCTAAAACTCTCAGTTCTTTGAGTCTTATGACCATTCTCAGTTACGCTTGTTAATTTTGATGTTAATTGTAAAGAAGGTACGTCTAACTCGTATGTTCCTTTCATTAGACTATCTCTACTTGAGAAATCCCCATACTTATAAAAAGCAAATGTCATATCATCTTTTAAATCGAGTATTGTTTTGACTCCTTCTCCTAAATCAATACCATACTTACCTACAATAGACCTTTCATTTTTAACGAATTTCCCGAAAGAATTCTCCTTCCTCAAGCGTGTGAAGGGCGTAGCCCAACGGTAGGTGGGAGATGAATTTCGGTTTGGCGTAGCCAAAAGGTTTTCCTTTTTATTTTGCCTCTGATATAATCAGTCTTATAAATGATAAAGGCTGGTATATAAATGAAATTAGATAG
>NZ_JBQAHM010000029.1:0-21713 GCF_051916885.1 Bacillus cereus group sp. MYBK14-1
TTAATCGTATTTCTATCAAGCGTATTAGTATAATAGAAGCTTTGTAACAAAAGAAAAGGAAGGGAGAATGAAAGATATGAAAGAGCAAGTATTACAAGTAACAAAAGGTGACTTCGTAGGATCAGCAAGTGGAGCAGTAGTATTAACAGCGTTAATCGTATTTCTATCAAGCGTATTAGTATAATAGAAGCTTTGTAACAAAAGAAAAGGAAGGGAGAATGAAAGATATGAAAGAGCAAGTATTACAAGTAACAAAAGGTGACTTCGTAGGATCAGCAAGTGGAGCGGTAGTATTAACAGCATTAATCGTATTTTTATCAAGTGCATTAGTATAATAGAAGTTTTAAATCAAACAAAAAAGGAAGGAGAATGAGGGATATGAACAGTGAACAAGTGTTTCAAGTAACAAAAACAGATTTATTAGGATCCTTAGGTGGAGCGGTAATATTAACATCATTTATTCTATTCCTTGCAAATGTATTAGTATGAGATATATAAATACAATCATTCAAAAAAAATAAAGACTCTAACGTATTAGTAAGTAGTTAATATGTTGGAGTCTTTTTTATATTCTTCTTATATCCCCTCAAGTATTAAAGTTACCTCATTATCCAGCATTCATGGCTAATTAAACGCTGCGGTTGAAACTTGATTCAACGAATAATCAAAAATCCACTGAATAAAATCCCGCTTTATTTCAAAGAGAAAAAAGTCGAATTTTATATGTAAGAAAAAAAGAGGAATTTGACAGAAAAGATAGAAAATTTTAAAGGTCAGAATTTGTTAGCTTGCTAACTAATTTCTATTAATTAATGTTGGAAGCGTTTTCGGTTGGTTTTAAGTATGGACCATTTAATCTATTTACAGGGGGATGAAGATATTATGAAACAAAAATCTATGGATACGCTAGCTGCACAAATGGAGGACTTTTTTCCAGTACGTGATGTAGATCATTTGGAATTTTACGTAGGGAATGCAAAGCAATCGAGTTATTATCTTGCGAGAGCGTTCGGATTCAAAATTGTGGCTTACTCTGGATTAGAAACTGGAAACCGTGAAAAGGTATCTTATGTTCTTGTGCAAAAAAATATGCGTTTCGTTGTGTCTGGAGCTTTAAGTAGTGAAAATCGTATTGCAGAGTTTGTAAAGACTCATGGTGATGGCGTGAAGGATGTGGCACTACTTGTTGATGATGTTGATAAAGCATACTCAGAAGCAGTGAAACGTGGTGCCGTCGCAATTGCTCCACCGCAGGAATTAACAGATGAGGACGGTACATTGAAAAAAGCAGTTATTGGTACGTATGGTGATACAATTCATACGCTTGTAGAGCGTAAAAATTATAAAGGGGCATTTATGCCAGGATTCCAAAAGGTAGAATTTAATATTCCATTTGAAGAGTCTGGTTTAATTGCTGTTGATCATGTAGTTGGTAATGTTGAAAAAATGGAAGAGTGGGTTAGTTATTACGAGAATGTTATGGGCTTTAAACAAATGATTCATTTTGATGATGACGATATTAGTACAGAGTATTCGGCGTTAATGTCGAAAGTTATGACGAATGGAAGTCGTATTAAGTTTCCTATTAACGAACCAGCAGATGGAAAGAGAAAGTCACAAATTCAAGAGTATCTAGAATTCTATAATGGAGCTGGTGTGCAACATCTTGCTTTATTAACAAGTGATATTGTTAAAACAGTTGAAGCGCTTCGTGCAAATGGGGTGGAGTTTTTAGATACACCTGATACTTATTATGATGAGTTAACTGCACGAGTTGGAAAAATCGATGAAGAAATTGATAAGTTAAAAGAATTAAAGATTTTAGTAGATCGTGATGATGAAGGTTACTTACTACAAATCTTTACGAAACCAATTGTAGATCGCCCGACTTTATTTATTGAAATCATTCAACGTAAAGGTTCTCGTGGATTTGGTGAAGGAAACTTTAAAGCGTTATTCGAATCAATTGAAAGAGAACAAGAGCGTCGCGGAAACTTATAAGATTTGTATCCACCAGCAAAAGTCCCTTTGCTGGTGGAAATTTCATTTTTATAAGGAGGAATCAGGATGAAATTTGTTACATTTCGTCTTCCTTCAAAAGAACTACGGGCTGGATGGCTTGAAGGTGACAAAGTAATAGATATGAATCTTGCTAGTGAAGGGAAAATCCCTTCTTCTATGATTGCTTTTTTAGAGAAAGCGGATGAGTATGTAGAGGTAGTGCGGAATATTAAGAATCCAAATAAGGGTATATATGCTTTAGAAGAAGTACAATTGACAGCTGCTCTTCCTAATCCGAGTAGTATTCGAGATTTTTACGCATTTGAACAACATGTAAAAACAGCTCGCGGACGAAGAGGATTAGATGTTGTGCCCGAATGGTATGATATTCCGGTTTTTTATTTTACTAATCATCGTGCTGTAATTGGTTCCGGTGATTTTGTAATTGGTCCGAAAAAGTCTAAAAAGCTTGATTATGAGTTGGAGATTGCTTGCGTAATGGGAAAAGAAGGGCGAAATATTTCTCGTGAGCAAGCAGAGGAATATATTTTTGGTTATTGTATTATGAACGACTGGAGTGCGAGAGACTTACAAGCAACAGAAATGAAAGTAGGTCTCGGTCCAGCGAAAGGAAAAGACTTTGCAACTTCTTTAGGAGCACATCTTGTTACGAAAGAGGAATTAGACGTTTATCGTAATGGTGATCGATATAATTTAGAAATGACTGCTCATGTAAATGGAAAACTATTATCAAAAGGAAACTTCCAAGATATTTATTATACATTTGCTGAAATGATTGAACGTGCTTCAGAGGACGTTACGTTATATCCAGGAGATGTGATTGGTTCTGGGACAGTAGGAACAGGATGTATTTTAGAACTGGGTACAGAAGAGTGGCTACAAGATGGAGATGTTGTAGAACTGTCGATTACTGGTTTAGGTACACTACGTAATACGATCAAAAAAGAAAAGGAAGCGGGTGATGGGCATGTTTTATCGTCACATGGGAGAACTACCTCATAAACGACATGTACAATTTCGTAAAAAAGATGGATCGCTTTATCGTGAACAGGTAATGGGAACAAAAGGTTTTTCTGGTACGCAGTCTATTTTGTATCATCATTATATGCCAACAGAAGTAGGTCATTCTGCATTATCGCATTCTTGTCAGTTGCAGTATGAAGAGGATGTTGCTCTTTCTCATCGCCACTTTCGAACGAAAGAAAGTAAAAAAAGTGGTGATGCAATAAGTGGACGGAATTTCATACTTGGAAATGAAGATTTATTAATTGGAGTAGTGAGTCCAACAGAAAAAATGGATTATTTCTATCGTAATGGTGATGGCGACGAAATGTTATTTGTTCATTATGGAACAGGGAAAATTGAAACGATGTTTGGAACGATTCACTATAGAAAAGGCGACTATGTAACGATCCCAATTGGAACGATTTATCGTGTTATTCCAGATGAAGGAGAGACTAAGTTTCTTGTTGTAGAGGCGAATAGCCAAATTACAACGCCGCGTCGTTATCGAAATGAATACGGACAATTGTTAGAACATAGTCCGTTTTGTGAAAGAGATCTTCGTGGTCCAGAAAAATTAGAGACATATGATGAAAAAGGCGAGTTTGTCGTAATGACAAAATCAAGAGGCTATATGCATAAACATGTTTTAGGACACCACCCGTTAGATGTTGTGGGATGGGATGGCTATTTATATCCGTGGGTATTTAATGTAGAGGATTTTGAACCAATTACAGGGCGCATTCATCAGCCACCGCCAGTACATCAAACATTTGAAGGACATAATTTTGTTATTTGCTCTTTCGTACCACGTTTATACGATTATCATCCAGAGTCAATTCCGGCACCATATTATCATAGTAATGTTAATAGTGATGAAGTTCTTTACTATGTAGAAGGAAACTTTATGAGTCGCAAAGGTGTGGAAGAAGGTTCTATTACACTTCATCCGAGCGGGATTCCCCATGGACCGCATCCGGGGAAAACAGAGGCAAGTATAGGGAAGAAAGAGACGCTTGAATTAGCTGTTATGATAGACACATTCCGTCCGCTTCGTATTGTAAAACAAGCACATGAAACAGAAGATGAAAAGTATATGTATAGCTGGATTGAACAAGGTTCATATACTGTGAAATAAGTAAAAAGGCATGCTCTCAATAAGGGGGCATGCCTTTTTCACGGAATCGACATGTATAATAATACCAAAAAAATAATGGAAAGATATATAGAAAGAATAATAAGGATTGTGCATATTCAGAAGAATTTCTACTTGTTTCGACAAAAGTATTGACTAGGAAAAGCGTAATGAGTAAAATAAAAAAGCGAATTAAAAATTTTCAGAAAATTTAAAACTTGGAGGAGTGAAAGATGAAGCAAATTTTTCAAAAGAAGCCAATTGCAAAGTTAATGCAAGAAAGTAAGCAAAAAACGTTAGCAAGAACATTGGGCGCGCTAGATTTAACTATGCTTGGAATCGGAGCAATTGTTGGAACTGGTATTTTTGTTCTAACGGGTGTTGTGGCAGCGAAACATTCTGGGCCAGCTATTATATTATCATTTGCGATTGCCGCTCTAGCTTGTGCCTTTGCTGCATTTTGTTATGCTGAATTTGCTTCTTCAGTTCCTGTCTCGGGCAGTGTGTATACGTATACATACGCGACGATGGGGGAAGTATTCGCATTTTTAATTGGCTGGGACTTAATGCTGGAATATTTACTTGCTACATCTGCTGTAGCGAACGGTTGGTCTGCATATTTTCAATCTTTATTAAAGGGGTTTGGAATTCATATTCCGACTATTCTCTCCTCGGCTCCTGGTACAGGTAAGGGTGGAATAATTGATCTACCTGCAGTTCTAATTATTTTAGTGATGACAGTTCTTTTATCTAGGGGTGTTCGTGAAAGTGCACGAGTAAATAACATTATGGTATTTATTAAAATAGCAGTTGTTCTTATTTTTATCTTTGCTGGTTTTAATTATGTGAAACCTGAAAACTGGACGCCTTTTATGCCATTTGGTTTAGATGGTGTAATGGCTGGAGCGGCTACAGTATTCTTCGCATTTATAGGATTTGATGCAGTTTCAACAGCGGCAGAAGAAGTGAAACGTCCGCAACGTGATTTACCAATTGGTATTATTGCATCGTTATTAATTTGTACAGTTCTTTATATCGTTGTTTCGCTTATTTTGACAGGAATTGTTCCATACGGACAGCTAAATATATCAGATCCAGTTGCTTTTGCACTTCAATTTATTGGACAAGATGGTTTAGCGGGGGTAATTTCAGTAGGAGCAATTACAGGGATTACAACAGTAATGCTAGTTATGATGTATGGGCAAGTTCGTGTTTCTTATGCGATGAGCCGAGATGGTTTACTGCCGAAACGTCTTGCTAAAGTTCATCCGAAATTTAAAACGCCATTTTTAAATACATGGACAACGGGAATTATTGCGGCACTGATTTCAGGATTAATAGATTTAAATGTTTTAGCACATCTTGTAAATATGGGGACATTGTCAGCATTTGCACTCGTAGCTGTTGCGGTAATCGTAATGAGAAGAACACATCCAGACTTACCAAGGGCATTTAAGGCTCCGCTTGTACCATTTTTACCAGCATTAACAGTGATCTTCTGTTTATACTTAATGCTTCAATTATCGGGGACAGCATGGATTAGTTTTGGGATATGGATGGTTATTGGTATAGCGGTTTACTTCTTATATAGCCGAAAACATAGTGCTTTAAATAATAGTAAAAAAGAAGAAGATGTTGCAAATTTATAAGTGAAAAAATCCATTCTAATTCTGTTAGAATGGATTTTTTTATTTGAAAATTTACATTTTTCTGAACTTATTATAAGATAATTGTTGGCTAACTAAAGGGGTGAAATGATGAAAAATACGTGGCGTGAGTTAAGGGAGATGGACCGTAACGTATGGATTCGATTTATTGGAGAGACGTTAAATGGAATTGCAATGATGATGTTAATGCCTTTTTTTGCATTATATTTAAAAGATAAGGTAGATTCGTTGTTGGAAGTTGGGGTTATTATGGCGCTTTCTCCAATTGCTGCAAGTTTTGGATCACTTATAGGAGGGAGAATTGCTGACATATATGGAAGAAAGCCTATTATGATATTTTCTATGGCAAGTAATGCATTATTAATGCTCGGTTTTCTATTTATAGAAGGATTTATTCCATATGCAATTTTATCTATTTTTTTAGGGTTGAGTAATTCTTTATTTCATCCAGCTGCATCAGCTATGGTCGCGGATGTAACGGCACCAGAAAAAAGAACAGAGGCATATGGTTTATTACGAATGGGACACAATATAGGTGCTGCGATTGGTCCGATAATGGGAGCATCAGTAGTTGTGTTGTCAAAGAACCTTGTGTTTATTATTGCCTCTTCTACAATGCAATTTTATGCGTTACTTGTATTACTTCTTATTCAAGAGACGATGCCAAAAAGGACAGATAAGGAAGAACATAAAGAAAAGGAAACTGGGGCAGTTTGGAAAATTGTAATGCGAGATAAGGTACTAATGATTTACTTATTAGCAGGCATTATCATTTCGATGGGGTTTTCTCAAACCGAAGGCATGTTGCCACTACATTTTGATAATGAAATGAAGCATATTTTTGGAACGAATAATCCATATCCATATTTAATGGCGTTAAACGGACTATTAGTTGTTTTATTCCAGTTTCAAATTTCAAAATGGGCTACGGATAAACCGGTCGGGAAGACGATGTTATATGGTGCATGTTTATTCGGGATTGGATTATTTTTTATAGGGTGGTTACCGAAGTGGTTTGGAGAATTTAATACAAATGCTACAATTATTTTAATAATACTACTGTTCGTTTATGCTATATATACGTTAGGTGAGATGATTATGTCGCCTGTACAGATGACATTTGTAGCAAATTTGGCCCCTGAGCATTTGAGAGGGACTTATATGGGAGCTGCAAGTTTGCAGTGGATTACAGGAAGCGCATTTGGTCCACTTTTGGGCGGTTTTTTATTAGATCGATTACTTGGTCACTTTCTATTTACAATTTTAGCTGTAGGATGTGTAGTTGCAGGTATTGTATATGTTTCTTTAGATCGCCTTGTGGAGCAAAGGCAAAAAGACACACTAACCAAACAATCTTCTTAGTGAATAGGTGACATACACAAAAAAGGGGATTTCTACATATTTTAGGTACATAACTAGATTAGATTGCCATTTTATTTTGTGTAGTTATATAGAAAATGAAATGAAAAACCAATAAGTGATGTTATTTAATTATTTATGGAAGTTACATTTTATTTCAAATAGGAACTACCTATTTTTATAAAAAGTGCTAAAATAGAAAAATGAAAACAATTGGTTAGGGTGATTTCATTGACGAAAATTAAATTAGGTTTATTATATGGTGGAAAATCAGCTGAGCATCAAGTTTCGCTACAGACGGCTCTTGCTGCTATTAAAGCGTTAAATCAAGATAAATTCGAGATTCATCCAATTTATATTACTGAACAAGGTCAATGGGTACGCGGTGAGCGTATTGAAGGCGAAGTAACAGATGTTGAAGCTTTAAAAATGAGCGGTGCAGAAAATGCGATTTCTCCGTTATCATTAAGTACAGAAATTATCCCATCTGCAGCTTCTGAGGAGAACGCTATTGACGTTATTTTCCCATTACTACATGGACCAAACGGTGAAGATGGAACGGTTCAAGGACTATTAGAATTAATGAATATCCCTTATGTAGGAAATGGTGTTCTAGCATCATCTGCTGGTATGGATAAAGTTGTTATGAAAAACATCTTTGCAGAGGCTGGTTTAAAACAAGCAAAATATGCATCCTTCATTCGTAGTGCATGGGAAAAAAATCGTGAGGAAGCTTATTCTAAAGTAGAAGATAAGTTAGGATATCCTTGCTTCGTAAAACCAGCGAACCTTGGTTCAAGTGTTGGTATTAATAAGTGTAAAAATCGTGAAGAACTTGAGGATGCATTTGTAGAGGCATTCCAATTTGATCGCAAAATTATTGTAGAAGAAAATATTGTAGGTCGTGAAGTAGAAGTTGGGGTACTAGGTAATGATGAGCCGAAATGTTCAGTTGTAGGTGAAATCGTTCCGAAAAAGGACTTCTATGATTATAAGTCGAAATATATCGATGGTGATACGGCGCTAATTATTCCAGCTGAAATGACAGAAGAAGAATCTAATGTAATTAAGCGTGATGCGATTATTGCATTCCAATCATTAGACGGTGCAGGTTTAACGCGAGCTGATTTCTTCTTAACGAAAGATGGAGAAGTGTATATTAACGAAGTAAACACAATGCCAGGATTTACACCGTTCAGTATGTTCCCTCTATTATGGCAACATACTGGGTTACCATATCCAGAATTAATCGAAGAGCTAATTCGTTTAGCGATTGAACGTCACGAAGAAAAACAAAAAATTAAATATACAATCTAACAAAAAAGGAGGAAGCACTATTCATAGGAATAGTGCTTCCTCTATGTAAGGAGCGTTTATATATGATAAAGCGAATGTTAAAGCAAGTGGAACAGATGGTAAATGGTACTGAATTAGCAGAGCAATATGAGGGAATTACTATTCAAGGCGTGTCTATTGATACGAGAAAAATTGAAAAAGGAAACTTGTATGTTCCGATTCAAGGGGAGCGCTTCGATGGACATGCTTTTGTAGATAAAGCTGTTGAAAATGGAGCTGTGGCTACATTATGGATGAAAGATGTAGCGAATCCACCTGAGAATCTCCCGGTTATTTTTGTAGAAGACACGCTATCGGCATTGCAAATGTTAGCGAAAAACTATCGCGATCAATTGGATGTTAAAGTTGTAGGTGTAACGGGTAGTAACGGTAAAACATCTACGAAAGATATTGTAACAAGTCTTCTTGCGACTAAATTCAAAGTGCAAAAAACAGAAGGGAACTTCAATAACCATATCGGATTACCTCTTACCATTTTAAACTTAGAAGAAAATACAGAAGTAGCAGTATTAGAGATGGGTATGTCAAGCCGAGGCGAAATTGAATTCTTATCTAAGTTAGCTCGTCCTAATGCAGCTATCATTACAAATATTGGTGAGGCACATTTAATGGATTTAGGATCTCGTGAGGCAATTGCTGAAGCGAAATTAGAAATTGTTACAGGATTACAAGAAGGTGGCGTGTTCGTATATAACGGAGATGAGCCTTTATTAACGAATCGTGTTCCTGGAATGAATTTAGCAGCAGAAACGGTTACGTTTGGTGATGCAAGAGCAAACGATTATTATCCAACGACTGTAACATTACAAGCAACTGGGACACATTTCAAAATGAATAGAGATGAAAATATTTCATTCTACTTACCGGTGTTAGGAAAACATAATGTGTATAATACACTTGCTTCAATGGCAATTGCGAAACATTTTGGTGTAACGTGGGAAGAGATGAAAGAAGGTTTAGTAACACTTCAAATGACGGGCATGCGTATGGAAATTGTGAAAACAAATAGTGGTTTAACAATTATCAACGATGCTTATAATGCAAGCCCGACGGCTATGGAAGCAGCATTCCATTTAATGAATGGTTTAGATGGTTTTGCTAAAAAAATCGTTGTGCTCGGTGATATGTTAGAACTTGGAGATCAAGAAGTACAGTTCCATTATGAGGTAGGAAAATTAATCGATCCAGCAAAAATCTCACATGTATTCACATACGGTAGATTAGGGGCTCAAATTGCTGAAGGAGCAAAAATTAATTTCCCTAATGAACGTGTAAAGGCGTATGATAATAAAGAAGAGTTAGTAAAAGATTTACAAGCAGTAGTCGATGTGAAAGATGTTGTATTAATAAAAGCATCTCGCGGTATGAAATTAGAAGAAGTAATTACGATGTTGAAATAATTGGTGTATATAAATAGGGATGATAGTTACGAAAATAGAAGAAACTTATAATAAGCGCTTACAGTAAATATAAAAAAATAAAAGTGAAGAAAAAAACTCTGAATATGAAAATAAGGTAACAGTTGGGTTTGCTTTTTACACATACAAAACTTATAATTGATAAAGTGTAATAACGTTTAGAAGTATTTTCGTGAAGAATATACGCCCGTTTATATACGTGAGCATTCAGGAAAAGGGCTTTTCCGCAAATTCGGAAAACGCCTTTTTTTAAATGATAAGTATAGGATAGAAAAGGAGAAGTAACATTGACAACATTTCGAGAATTAGGATTAAGTGATTCTTTACTGCAATCTGTTGAAAGTATGGGCTTTGAAGAGGCTACACCAATTCAAGCTGAAACAATTCCACATGCATTGCAAGGTAAAGATATTATTGGGCAAGCGCAAACAGGTACAGGGAAAACAGCAGCATTCGGATTACCACTATTAGATAAAGTGGATACACATAAAGAATCGGTTCAAGGTATTGTTATCGCGCCAACGCGTGAATTAGCAATTCAAGTTGGAGAAGAATTATACAAAATTGGTAAGCATAAACGCGTTCGTATTTTACCGATTTATGGTGGTCAAGATATTAACCGCCAAATTCGTGCTCTAAAAAAACACCCACACATTATTGTTGGTACGCCGGGTCGTATTTTAGATCATATTAACCGTAAAACACTTCGTCTGCAAAACGTAGAGACAGTTGTTCTTGACGAAGCGGATGAAATGTTAAACATGGGCTTCATTGAAGACATTGAAGCAATTTTAACAGATGTGCCAGAAACACATCAAACATTACTATTCTCAGCGACAATGCCGGATCCAATCCGCCGTATTGCTGAGCGTTTCATGACTGAGCCTCAACACATTAAAGTAAAAGCAAAAGAAGTAACAATGCCAAACATTCAGCAGTTCTATTTAGAAGTGCAAGAAAAGAAAAAGTTTGACGTGTTAACACGCTTATTAGATATTCAATCTCCAGAGCTTGCAATCGTATTTGGTCGTACAAAGCGTCGTGTTGATGAATTATCAGAAGCATTAAACTTACGTGGTTATGCTGCAGAAGGTATTCACGGTGATTTAACTCAGGCGAAACGTATGTCTGTATTACGTAAATTTAAAGAAGGTTCTATTGAAGTTCTTGTTGCAACAGACGTTGCTGCGCGTGGTCTTGATATTTCAGGCGTAACGCACGTATATAACTTCGATATTCCACAAGATCCAGAATCATACGTTCACCGTATCGGTCGTACTGGTCGTGCAGGTAAAAAAGGTATTGCAATGCTATTTGTAACACCACGTGAATCAGGACAATTAAAAAATATCGAGCGTACAACAAAACGTAAAATGGACCGTATGGATGCACCGACACTTGACGAGGCATTAGAAGGTCAACAACGTTTAATCGCTGAAAAGCTTCAAAGCACAATTGAAAATGAAAACTTAGCATACTACAAGCGTATTGCAGAAGAAATGTTAGAAGAAAATGACTCTGTAACAGTAGTAGCTGCTGCTTTAAAAATGATGACTAAAGAGCCGGATACAACTCCGATCGCTTTAACATCAGAACCACCTGTTGTTTCAAGAGGCGGCGGTTCTAAAAAACGCGGCGGTAACGGAGGCGGATACCGTGATGGTAACCGTAATCGTAGTCGTGATGGACGCGGCGGTGGCGATGGACGTAATCGTGACCGTAACCGTGATGGACGTAATCGTGACGGAAACCGTGATCGCAATCGTGATGGTGGTAGTCGTGGTCGTAGAGGTGAAGGCCAAGGTCGCCCTGGTTCTTCAAATGGACGCGGCGAAAGAAAACATCATAGCCGTCCACAAGCTTAATAAAAAAAAGAGAATGCCCTTTGCGGGCATTCTCTTTTTTTATTTCTATAATTGTGCATACTACATAATAGTTATGATAGAAAAGGGGCTGTTATATGCTTGTAAGGCTTGGTTACGTTGCGATGAGTGTACATTTGAAGAATGCATCTCCATCTCAAACGATGACGTATGCACAGTTTCAGAAATTAGATGATCGTGATGCTGCAATTCGTAAGCTTGAAAGAATTGCTAATTCCAATTTAGAAAATTGTTTACGTTTATTAAAGCATAATAAAGGGCATGACATATCTTTCTTTCGGCTCAGTTCAAAGCTCATTCCTTTAGCGAATCATGAGGAATTGCTAGAGTGGAACTATATTCGTCCGTTAAAAGAAAATTTAAAAAAACTAGGTGAATATGCAGTTCATATGAATATGAGAATTGATTTCCATCCAGATCATTTTGTTGTACTAAATTCACCTGAGGAGAGTGTTTTTAAACAATCTGTAAAAACATTGCAGATGCACAAAAAATTATTAAAAGGCATGGGGATTGAACATAAGCAACGATGTGTACTGCATGTTGGAGGAGGATATAAAGATAAAGAACTTGCATTAGAGCGCTTTATAGAGAATTGGTCGAATGTCCCACGGGGTATTCAAGAAATGATTATATTAGAAAATGATGATACAACCTTTACGTTAGAGGAAACATTATATTTAGGAGAAAAATTAGATATTCCCGTCGTATTTGACTTGCATCACCATATGATGAATAATGAGCAAGAAGATTGGTATGAAGATTGGGCACGTGTTGTTCATACGTGGGAAACGTCTTTGTTGCCGATTAAAATGCATATCTCTAGCCCTAGAGAGGGAAAAGATCCAAGAGCTCATGCAGATTATATTAATGTAGACGCATTTTTATCTTTTTTAAGAAGGATAAAGGCAAGTGTTCCGCAAATTGATTGTATGATTGAGGCGAAGATGAAGGATGAGTCTTTATTTCAATTAATGAGAGATTTAAGTGAACAAGTAGATGTAGAAATTATCGATGGTGCAAGCTTTTATATTAAATAAGCTTTGCACCATCGTTTTTTTTTGTTAAAAAAGGGGTTAAAATGCCACCGGTTATTAAACCTGTTAAATGACTGATCGGATTGGCAGAAGGGTTAAAGAAAGTAAATAGTAGTAATAGAAGTATCATAATTGAGAAAATGGCAATTTCTTTTGGTTTTGAAGAGCGGTATCGATTGTACAATAAAAATAACTGTGCACCTAATAGTCCGAAAATACCACCTGATGCACCTGCGTGAATATATTCAAGCGGCATAATAATATAAGAAGAAATATTTCCGGAAATTCCAGAGAGAAAAAATAGAATAAAAAAAGAAAAGTGTCCGAGTTGCTTTTCGATAGAAGAACCAAGAGCAAACAAAAAAATACTATTAGAAAGAAAATGTTGTAAGTCTACGTGTACGAGAAGAGAAGTTATGACACGCCACCATTCTCCTTTCGCGATATATTCATTAGAGGCTGCCAGTGGTAAGAGAAAAAAGTCGCCTAATATCATCATGACTAAATGAATAAGAAGTAAGGTAAGAATAGTCGGTTGTAAAGAAATATGAGTGGATCTTATTAGCATACGGTTACTATCACCCCTTTTGCATCAGAAAGATTCTCTGTTATTCTTATCAATATGAAAGAAGAAAGTTAAATAGAAGAAGGGGATTTTGAAATGATTATAGGGATTGGTATTGATATTATTGAATTAAATCGTATTGAAAAAATGCTAGATGGAAAGCTTAAATTTATGGAACGTATTTTAACGGAAAATGAACGTAATGTTGCTATGGAGCTGAAAGGAAGTCGCCTTACAGAGTTTGTAGCTGGAAGGTTTGCAGCGAAAGAGGCGTATTCAAAAGCTGTAGGTACTGGTATCGGAAAAGAAGTGAGTTTTTTAGATATTGAAGTGAAAAATGATGAAAGAGGTAAGCCAATTCTGATTACAAGTACAGAGTATATTGTTCATTTATCAATTAGTCATAGTAAGGAATTTGCTGTTGCTCAAGTTGTTTTAGAAAGCTTGTCACGCTAGTCTGCATATTTTATATCTTTGTCTCATATATTTGAGGTAGCGATAAGGAAGGTACATCTTCCATTCATTTATAGGGGCAAAGGGGCTGAATTGATGAAAAGGCGTCTGTTTTTAGTTCTTGTCGGTTTGTTGACCGTTTTTGTGTTGGCGGGTTGTATGGAAAAGAAGCAAGATGATGTCGTGAGAGATTTAGAATCAAAAGTAAAAGGGATGAAAAGTTATCAAGCTGAGGCAAAATTATCTATTAAAACAGGCAATGAGCCTCAAGAGTATAACGTAGAGATTTGGCATAAGGAACCGTCTTTTTATCGTGTGAATTTAAAAAATGCAAAAAAAGATCAGAGCCAAATTATTTTGAGAAATGAAGAAGGTGTATTTGTATTAACGCCAGCACTTAATAAGAGCTTCCGTTTTCAAAGTGATTGGCCGCAAAATAGTAGCCAGGCTTATTTATATGAATCACTTGTAAGAGATATTTTGCAGGACAAGAAAAACCTTACTTTTGAGAAAACAGATAAGTATTATATTTTTAAAACAAAAACAAACTATCAACATCAAAATATGTTGCCGAGACAAGAGATTACATTGAATAAGAGCGACTTGACTCCAGTTTCAGTGAAGTTAATGGATAATGATCAAAATGTTCTTGTGAAAGTAGATTTCTCTAAAGTGAAATTCGATGCGAAATTTGATAAAGGTGCATTTGATACGAAACAAAATATGTCTAGAGCGCAGGTAGATGTTCAAACAACAGCGAAAGAAGACAAACCGTTTGCTATTTTGTATCCACTTGATACACCACAAGGTATGACTCTGCAAGATGAAAAAGAGTTGAAGACAGACAGTGGCAAGCGTGCGATACTCACATACACTGGAAATAAGAAATCCTTTACTTTAATACAAGAAAAGGCAAAAGTTGCAGAGGCATCATCAGCGGTAAGTGTAAGTGGAGAACCAGTTGATCTTGGGTTTACGATTGGTGCATTAACGAAAGACTCTGTAACGTGGTCGCATAACGGAGTAGAATATATGCTCGTGTCTAAAGGTTTAGAGCCGAAGGAGCTGTTAATGGTTGCTCGTTCAGTTACAGCGAAGCAGGTGAAGTAAACTTCTTAGACGTGGTGATATATGTGCACCACGTCTTTTCTTAGTTTGAAGGTGGATTTCATAAAAGAAGCATATAAAAGAATAAGCTTCGCATATCGTGTATAAGGAAGTGTATTTATGGAAGAAGCACCATTTTACCGTGACACTTGGGTGGAAGTGGATTTAGATGCCATTTATAACAACGTTACACATATTAAAGAGTTCATCCCAAGTAATGTAGAGATTTTTGCTGTAGTTAAAGCAAACGCATATGGGCACGATTATGTACCGGTGGCTAAAACGGCATTAGAAGCAGGTGCAACAAGGTTAGCTGTTGCTTTTTTAGATGAAGCTTTAGTGCTTCGGAGGGCTGGTATTACTGAGCCGATTTTAGTGTTAGGTCCCTCGCCGCCGCGTGATGTAAATGTAGCTGCTGAAAATGATGTAGCGCTAACGGTTTTTCAAAAAGAATGGGTGGACGAAGCAATTAAACTTTGGGATGGTTCATCTGTAATGAAATTCCATATTAACTTTGATAGTGGTATGGGGAGAATTGGAATACGTGAAAGAAAAGAGCTAAAAGAATTTTTAAAGAGTTTAGAGGGTGCACCGTTTTTAGAGTTAGAAGGAGTATACACGCATTTTGCAACGGCAGATGAAGTTGAGACTTCGTATTTTGATAAGCAATATAACACGTTCTTAGAGCAGTTAAGTTGGTTGAAAGAATTCGGAGTGGATCCTAAGTTTGTTCATACAGCTAATAGTGCTGCGACGTTACGTTTTCAAGGGATTACATTTAATGCAGTGCGAATTGGGATTGCAATGTATGGATTATCTCCTTCTGTAGAAATACGTCCTTTTTTACCATTTGAATTAGAACCGGCGCTATCACTTCATACGAAAGTCGCTCATATTAAACAGGTAATTAAAGGTGATGGAATTAGTTATAACGTCACCTACCGAACGAAAACTGAAGAATGGATTGCGACTGTAGCGATTGGCTATGCAGATGGTTGGCTTAGGAGGTTACAAGGATTTGAAGTGCTTATAAATGGTAAAAGGGTACCGATTGTAGGGCGAGTAACAATGGATCAGTTCATGATTCATCTTCCTTGTGAAGTGCCACTTGGTACGAAAGTTACGCTTATTGGAAGGCAAGGAGATGAGTATATTAGCGCTACAGAGGTTGCGGAATACTCAGGGACTATTAATTATGAAATTATTGCAACGATCAGTTTCCGTGTGCCGAGAATATTTATACGGAATGGTAAGGTTGTAGAGATAATTAATTACTTGAACAATATATAGAAGGTAGTATGATTGCTTCTTGTCATTGGAGTGACTGTTCATTGCTGGATAATAAGCTCTTTTTGATGAGAAGCTTTTTACTTATAATCATTTTTTATATAAGTTGCACGTAAGTTTTGAAGAGGAGTTCTATTGTTTTTAGTTAGTTATGAGATAAAAAATTTAAGAAGATGAATGTTTTGTTTGTGAATTGGAAAACATAAGCAAGGAATAAGGAAGTCTTTGCAACAGGCTCCATACAATGGTATTATTACAATAGGTGTCATATATATATTTGGGTGTGTAGTTGACGGTGGAGGTGTATTTTTGTGTCCGAATCAAGTGTAACTACTGAAATCGTGGTTCGGTTGCCAAAGCAAATGGTAACGGAATTGGACGGAATTGGAAAACAAGAGAATAAGAATCGCCATGAACTAATTTGCCAGGCAACACAATTGTTATTGCGTCAACATAAGACGAAGAAACGCTACCAACATGAATCAATGCGACGTGGGTACATTGAAATGGGAAAAATTAATCTTGGTATTGCATCTGAAGCTTTCTTAGCAGAGTATGAAGCAGCTCATACAGTAGAACGCTTAGTTAGCGGGGGGTAATATTTTGATTGTAAAACGCGGCGACGTGTATTTTGCAGACCTTTCCCCAGTTGTTGGTTCTGAGCAAGGAGGCGTTCGTCCGGTTCTTGTCATTCAAAATGACATCGGAAATCGTTTTAGTCCAACGGTGATTGTAGCGGCTATTACTGCACAGATTCAAAAAGCGAAATTACCCACTCATGTGGAAATTGATGCGAAAAAGTACGGTTTTGAGAGAGATTCTGTTATTTTACTTGAGCAGATTCGAACAATCGATAAGCAGCGCTTAACGGACAAAATCACTCACTTAGATGAAGTGATGATGATTCGTGTAGATGAAGCGCTACAAATTAGTTTAGGACTAATAGATTTTTAAATCGGCAGTTTAAGTTGCTCTCTTTGAAGGGCAACTTTTTTTATTATAGAGGAGGTTACGGTTGTATATGGAAATGGTAGATAATCGACAAGCGTTAATGAAAATGTTAGTGAAAGAATTAGGCTTTACCGAAAAGCAAGTTCGTCATGTTATTCAATTAACAGAAGAAGGTAACACAGTTCCATTTATTGCTCGTTACCGAAAAGAATGGACAGGCTCTTTAGATGAGGTGCAAATTCGTACGATTTTAGAGAGATGGCAATATATGATGCAACTTGAAGATAGGAAGGAAGAAGTTCTTCGTCTTATTGATGAGAAGGGGAAACTGACAGAAGAGCTACGACAGCAAATTGTTAAAGCTACAAAGTTGCAAGAAGTAGAAGATCTATATCGTCCATATAAAGAGAAAAGAAGAACGAAAGCGACAGTTGCTAAAGAAAAAGGATTAGAACCATTAGCTGAATGGTTATTGTTATATAAGAAAGAAGATCCGGCTAAAAAGGCAGTGGAATTTATTAATGTAGAGAAAGAAGTGCAATCTGCAGAAGAAGCTTTACAAGGTGCACAAGACATTATTGCAGAAATGGTTTCAGATGAAGCTGCGTATCGTAGTTGGATTCGAAATGTTACTTTTAGAAAAGGTGTTATGTCTTCTTCCGTGAAAGATGAAGAAAAAGATGAAAAGAATATATATGAAATGTATTACAGTTATGAAGAACCATTGCAAAAAGTAGTACCACATCGTGTATTAGCAATGAATCGTGGCGAGAAAGAAGATATATTGAGAGTTGCTGTTGTTCCGCCAGTAGATGAGATAGTAACCTTCTTAAATAAGAAAGTAATTCGTGATAACGATTCGAAAAGTGCACATTATGTACAATTAGCGATTGAAGATGGTTATAAACGATTAATTCAATCTTCAATCGAAAGAGAGATTCGTAAAGAATTAACAGAAACAGCTGAAGAACAAGCAATACATATTTTCTCTGAGAACTTACGTAACTTATTATTACAACCTCCGATGAAAGGGAAAGTCGTGCTAGCGGTAGATCCGGCATATAGAACTGGTTGTAAATTGTCTGTAGTAGATGATACGGGGAAAGTACTACATATCGATGTTATTTATCCGCATCCACCTGTTCGTAAATATGATGATGCAAAAACGAAAGTTCTTTCTATTATAGATAAATATCAAGTTGAAATGATTGCAATTGGTAATGGGACAGCATCTAGAGAAACAGAAGAGTTTATAGTAGATGTATTACAAAGTGTGAACCGAGATGTCTTTTATATTATTGTAAATGAAGCGGGTGCTAGTGTATATTCAGCTTCTGATTTAGCCCGTGAGGAATTCCCAAATTTACAAGTTGAAGAGAGAAGTGCCGTTTCTATTGGGAGACGTCTGCAAGATCCACTTGCTGAACTTGTGAAAATTGATCCTAAATCAGTTGGGGTTGGACAATACCAACATGATGTATCTCAAAAGAGACTGAATGAGTCATTAACATTTGTAGTAGAAACAGCTGTTAACCAAGTTGGGGTTAATGTAAATACGGCTTCGGTTGCATTGTTACAATATGTTTCAGGTTTATCGAAAACTGTTGCGAAAAATATTGTAGCAAAGAGAGAAGAAGATGGGAAATTCACGAAGCGCACGGAATTAAAGAAAATCCCACGTTTAGGTGCAAAGACTTATGAACAATGTATAGGTTTCTTACGTATACTAGAAGGAGCGAATCCATTAGATCGAACAGGTATTCATCCAGAGCAATATAAAAATGTTGAATTGTTATTGAAGAGTCTAGGGTTATCGATAGATGACGTAGGACAACCGCAATTACAAAAGAGATTGGAAGAAGTAGAGATTTCTAAGTTATCTCAAGAAACAGGAGTTGGGGAGCCGACGTTAGTTGATATTATAGATGCGCTTATTAGTCCTGAACGAGATATGAGGGATGAGTTGCCTAAACCACTTTTGAAAAAAGGGATTTTGAAATTAGAAGATTTAAAACGTGGTATGGAACTAGAAGGAACAGTTCGTAACGTTGTTGATTTTGGTGCTTTTGTTGATGTTGGTGTAAAGCAAGATGGTTTAGTACATATTTCTAAACTTAGCAAACAGTTTGTAAAGCATCCGTTAGATGTTGTATCAGTAGGGCAAATTGTAAAAGTATGGGTAGATGATATTGATACAAAAAAAGGACGCGTTGCACTATCTATGTTGCCGATTGAATAGTAAGAGAAGAGAGCAGATGAAACTGCTCTTTTTTTATGAAATAAAAAGTGTAATGGATTATGAGCTTTGATGTATTTTGCTATAATAAAACCAGCATTCATTTAATAACTTAATTTGATACCGGTTTTTTTCGAAATATGCACGTTGCATTTGTTTTTTTAGCCACGTAGGCATAGGAATCCCTCCTTGTTTAATCCTGCTCTCAAAAATCTAAAATGCTATTGATGAGAGGTTGGTGAGTGGATTTCTATTCATGTTTTGTTTTTAGAAACCACGCTTCTTACATGAGGATGGGTATATGTACTATTTAATATATGTATAAGAAGGGAGAAAAGTGTAAAAATATTTTTTTGTTTAGGAGGAATGAGAGTGGATGAGCAAGAAATTCAGCGACTAGTGGAAGAAGTGTCACTACAATACTTTGAGATGCCGTTCTTACATAAAGCGGTGTTTAATAATAGATTACGTACAACTGGTGGGCGTTATTTATTGAAGAGTCATAATATCGAACTGAATTATCGATATTACGAATTGTATGGTGAAGAAGAGTTAGTCGGGATTATTAAACATGAGCTTTGTCATTATCACTTACATATTGCAGGAAGAGGGTATAAGCACAGGGACAGGGATTTTCGTGAGTTGTTAAAGAAAGTTGATGCACCACGTTTTTGTAAACGAATGATTAATGAAGAGAAGGAAAAAAAGATTTATAAGTATGAATGTATGGAGTGTTCACTTCAATATGTAAGAAGGCGTCAAATAAATATAAAAAGATATGTCTGTGGAAAGTGTAAAGGGAAACTCAAACCGATATCGAAAACATCTTGACAGTAAAAACGCAATCCAGTATATTATAAACATGTCACGTTTGAACAAGATGTTGTTAAAAACTTCTTGACTTACAGAGAGAATTTTTATAAGATACAAATTGTCTTCATTATTCCGCAGTAGCTCAGTGGTAGAGCTATCGGCTGTTAACCGATCGGTCGTAGGTTCGAGTCCTACCTGCGGAGCCATACAGAGAAGTACCCAAGTGGCTCAAGGGGCTCCCCTGCTAAGGGAGTAGATCGCTAACGCGGTGCGAGGGTTCGAATCCCTTCTTCTCTGCCATACATATTGGCCCGTTGGTCAAGTGGTTAAGACACCGCCCTTTCACGGCGGTAACACGGGTTCGAATCCCGTACGGGTCACCACTTCGGAGGATTAGCTCAGCTGGGAGAGCACCTGCCTTACAAGCAGGGGGTCGGCGGTTCGATCCCGTCATCCTCCACCATATAATTTTATATGAATAGTATTGTCGCGGGGTGGAGCAGCACGGTAGCTCGTCGGGCTCATAACCCGAAGGTCGCAGGTTCAAATCCTGTCCCCGCAACCAAATGGTCCCGTGGTGTAGTGGTTAACATGCCTGCCTGTCACGCAGGAGATCGCCGGTTCGACCCCGGTCGGGACCGCCATTTTAACTTCTGCTATATAGCAGTTGTTTTTTATTGGACATTATGTTACAATAACATTTGTCTTTGGAAAGAAGATAATTATTTCGATGGGCTATAGCCAAGCGGTAAGGCAACGGACTTTGACTCCGTCATGCGCTGGTTCGAATCCAGCTAGCCCAGCCATTTACGAGCCATTAGCTCAGTTGGTAGAGCATCTGACTTTTAATCAGAGGGTCGAAGGTTCGAGTCCTTCATGGCTCACTTTTGTTTTTTCCGCGCGGTCGTGGCGGAACGGCAGACGCGCTAGGTTGAGGGCCTAGTGGGGGAAACCCCGTGGAGGTTCAAGTCCTCTCGGCCGCATCAAAAAAATCTTAAAAAGTGCTTGCATTTGAAAATGTAGTATGATAAGATAATTGAGTCGCCAAATTACAACGACGAAAAAAACATCATGAATAAGCGCCCGTAGCTCAATTGGATAGAGCGTTTGACTACGGATCAAGAGGTTAGGGGTTCGACTCCTCTCGGGCGCGCCAATTACGGGAAGTGGCTCAGCTTGGTAGAGCACCTGGTTTGGGACCAGGGGGTCGCAGGTTCAAATCCTGTCTTCCCGACCACGCGGGTGTAGTTTAGTGGTAAAACAAGAGCCTTCCAAGCTCTGGTCGAGAGTTCGATTCTCTTCACCCGCTTTTAGTTCTTTGAAAACTGAACGAAACAAACAACGTGAAACGTCAATTTTTATTTTAGATGCTAGACAAACTAACTTTATTGGAGAGTTTGATCCTGGCTCAGGATGAACGCT
>NZ_JBQAHM010000030.1:0-18100 GCF_051916885.1 Bacillus cereus group sp. MYBK14-1
CGCAGGTTCAAATCCTGTCCCCGCAACCAAATGGTCCCGTGGTGTAGTGGTTAACATGCCTGCCTGTCACGCAGGAGATCGCCGGTTCGACCCCGGTCGGGACCGCCATTTCATATAAAGAAAAGAACGAAACAAGTTGTTTCGTATTTTTTTATTTGTTTTAACAAAAAACTAATAAAGACAGTCAAACTATCCTTAGGACAACTCCTAAGGACTTTTTTATATATTCAAAACCTGTATAATAAAGAGCAGAGAACATTGTGAGTAAAGTAGGTGAAGTCTGTGAGTAAATATGAAGTAACAACAAAATCTTCTGAGGAAACACAAAGGTTATC
Source organism: Bacillus cereus group sp. MYBK14-1 (assembly GCF_051916885.1). Taxonomy (NCBI): domain Bacteria; kingdom Bacillati; phylum Bacillota; class Bacilli; order Caryophanales; family Bacillaceae; genus Bacillus; species Bacillus cereus group sp. MYBK14-1. Next base: position 336 of record NZ_JBQAHM010000030.1, read on the forward strand.
AGAAAAACTAGGTGAGCTCGTAGAGGCACAAGACGTAATTATTTTAGAAGGAGATCTTGGAGCTGGTAAGACGACTTTTACAAAGGGACTAGCAAAAGGTCTTGGAGTGAAAAGAGTTGTAAATAGTCCTACCTTTAATATCATCAAAGAATATAAAGGAAGATTACCGCTATATCATATGGACGTGTATCGCTTAGCAGAAAGTGAAGAGGACTTAGGCTTTGATGAATATTTCTACGGTGAAGGAATTACGGTAGTAGAATGGGCTCATTTAATAGAAGCATATTTACCGAATGAAAAGTTACAAATTAGTTTATTCCATGCTGGAGATGACACAAGAAAAATTATACTCGAGCCAATTGGAGATCGCTATATTAGATTATGTGAGGAGCTATTACAAGATGAAAGTACTAGCAATTGATACTTCAAATTACGTAATGGGTGTATCCCTTATTGAGGAAGAAAACGTAATTGGGGAAATCATTACAAATTTAACAAAAAACCATTCTGTACGTCTTATGCCAGCTGTAGAGAAACTGTTAAAAGAGTGTGGCGTAAAACCGAAGGAATTAACTAAAATCGTTGTAGCTGCTGGACCTGGATCCTATACAGGTGTTCGTATAGGCGTGACAGCGGCGAAAACATTAGCTTGGTCACTTCAAATACCAATTGTAGGTGTATCAAGTTTAGAGGTAGTAGCTGCAAACGGTGCTAACTTTAACGGGTTAATTTGTCCTTTATTTGATGGAAGACGTGGGCAAATTTATACTGGGTTATATACATATGAAGGAGAGCAGTTAACTTCAATAGAAGAAGACCGAATTATTCTTATTGTAGACTGGTTGCAAATGTTAAAAGATAAAGGACAGCCTGTTTTATTTATCGGTAACGATGTTAAATTGCATAAAGAAACAATTATAGAACATTTAGGTGATCAAGCTGTATTCGCTCCATTTACTAAAAATAACCCAAGACCAAGTGAGCTAGCATTCTTAGGATTACAAAAAGAAGAACAAGATGTGCATACGTTTGTTCCAAGCTATCTTCGTTTAGCTGAAGCTGAAACAAAGTGGTTAGAAAGTCAAAACAAGTAGGAGCTTGCAGAAGATGGATATGATATTTAGAAAGATGGAGCTTGATGATATTGCTCAAATTGTAGCTATTGAAGAAGCGTCTTTTTCAACTCCTTGGACTGCAGATGCCTTTCACCGTGAATTAACGATGAATGAACATGCACATTATATTGTGTTAGAAAAAGATGGTCGTGTAGTCGGGTATTGTGGATTGTGGATAATTATTGATGAATCACATATAACAAATATAGCTATTTTGCCAGAATACCGAGGTCAAAAGTTAGGAGATGCCCTATTGAAAGCAGTTATTTCTGAAGCGAAAGAACTAGGGGTAAAAACAATGACACTTGAAGTACGTGTATCAAATGAAGTAGCAAAGCAGTTATACAGAAAATACGGATTTCAAAATGGTGGGATTCGTAAACGATACTATGCAGACAATCAGGAAGATGGTCTCGTAATGTGGGTGAATATATAATGGAAAAAAATACGATTATACTTGGTATTGAAACAAGTTGTGATGAAACAGCAGTAGCAGTTGTTAAAAATGGAACGGAAATTATTGCGAATGTCGTTGCATCACAAATTGAAAGTCATAAACGTTTTGGCGGCGTTGTACCAGAGATTGCATCCCGTCATCATGTAGAAGAAATTACAGTTGTGTTAGAAGAAGCTTTAAAGGAAGCAAATATCACATTTGATGATATTGATGCAATTGCTGTAACAGAAGGTCCTGGTTTAGTAGGAGCACTTCTAATTGGAGTAAATGCAGCGAAGGCAGTAGCGTTTGCACATGATATTCCGTTAGTCGGTGTTCATCATATTGCTGGTCATATTTATGCGAACCGTTTAGTAAAAGAAGTTCAATTCCCGTTATTATCACTTGTTGTATCTGGTGGGCATACAGAACTTGTTTATATGAAAGAACATGGTTCATTCGAAGTAATTGGTGAAACACGAGACGATGCAGCTGGAGAAGCATATGATAAAGTAGCTCGTACGTTATCTATGCCATATCCAGGTGGTCCTCATATTGATCGCCTTGCACATGAAGGAGAACCGACAATTGATTTGCCTCGTGCATGGCTAGAACCGGATTCGTATGATTTTAGCTTTAGTGGATTGAAATCAGCAGTTATCAACACTGTGCATAACGCAAAACAGCGCGGTATAGAAATTGCACCAGAAGATTTAGCGGCAAGTTTCCAAGAAAGTGTAATAGATGTACTTGTAACGAAAGCAGCTCGTGCAGCAGAAGCTTATAATGTAAAGCAATTACTTCTTGCTGGTGGAGTAGCTGCTAATAAAGGACTTCGTGCGCGATTAGAAGAGGAATTTGCACAAAAAGAAAACATTGAATTAATTATTCCGCCGCTATCTTTATGCACAGATAATGCAGCGATGATTGCAGCGGCAGGGACAATTGCTTATGAACAAGGTAAGCGTGCAACATTAGCCTTAAATGCAAATCCAGGATTAGATATTGAAGCATAGTTATACACATAATTAACCACAGGTTGTGGATAAAACCCATATTATCTGTTGATAATGTGGGTTTTATTGTGTATATAAAATGTTGATAACTTTTTTGTTGACTGTGGATAATGTGGAAAAGTTATTTTGATGTTTATTTTATAAAGGTGGATATGTGTATAAACTTGTGGATAAATAGGTTGATGTCAGACCTTTGAATTTGTTCTTTTTCGGGAAATAAAAAGCAAAAAGATATCCCTGAAAAACATTTTGAAACATCTCCCCATTATAGAAGATGCTAATATTGTCAATCTTTGTCGTTAAAAAGATATTTCGTGTCGAATTGTTAATATATATAGGGTTACAATAGATATATTTAAAAAATCGTTAGTATATTCTAAGTTACGATAGATATATTCAAAAAATTGTTTAAGTACTAAAAAAAGATGTCACATAGTCAAAAATCCTGACTTATGAGACATCTTCCTTATTTAAATATGCTTATACATGCAGCTCTTCCCATTCTGCCATACAAGTTTCAAGTTGTTCTTGTAGCGTTTGCTTTTTAGTTGTAATTTCACTAGCTTTTTCATAATCTGCATATATTTCTGGTAAGCAAAGTTGATCTTCTAACGTAGCAATTTCTTCTTCTAATTCCACTATACTTTGTTCTAGCTCTTCAATTTTTCTAGTGCGTTGACGCTCTAGTTTTTTACGCTCTTTTTCTTCTAAATAATTTAATTTCTCTTGTGCAACCACCTTTTGAACAGGAACGTCACTTTCTTGCTGTTCAAGTTCTGCACGTTCAATCATTTCATTTTTCTTTTCAACGTAGTAATCGTAATCCCCTAAATATTCCTGTGCACCTTCTGTTGATAACTCAACCACAGTCGTTGTTACACGGTTAATAAAGTAGCGGTCATGTGAGACGAATAGAAGAGTCCCTGGGTAATCAATTAAAGCATTCTCCAAAATCTCTTTACTATTTAAATCAAGGTGGTTCGTAGGCTCATCTAGAATTAACAAATTTGACTTTTGCATCATAAGTTTTGCAAGAGCTAATCGAGCTTTTTGTCCACCACTAAGGGAAGATACTGGTTTCAGTACATCATCTCCTGTGAATAAAAAATTCCCAAGTATAGTACGGATTTCTTTTTCCGGTTGCAGTGGATATTCATCCCATAGTTCATTTAAAACCCGTTTAGAAGATGTTAAGTTTGCTTGTTCTTGATCATAATAACCAACAGATACATTTGATCCGAAAGAAACATCACCATTTAATAGTGGTAACTTATTCACAATGGATTTTAACAATGTGGATTTCCCAATTCCGTTTGGACCAACTAAAGCAACACTATCTCCGCGAGTTAAGCGCATAGTTACATGTTCAATTATAGGGTTTTCATCATAGCCGATGGTTGCATCATTTACTTGTAAAACATCATTTCCACTTTGTTTTTCAATATCGAAGTGGAATGATGCTGACTTAGAATCCCCTAATGGTCTCGTTAATAATTCCATTCTGTCTAGTTGTTTACGGCGACTTTGAGCACGTTTCGTTGTAGAAGCGCGAGCTATATTCTTTTGAACGAAGTCCTCAAGTTTTGCGATTTCATCTTGTTGTTTTTCGTAACGTTTCATTTCTTGCTCATATAATGCTGATTTTAAGTCTAAATATTTACTGTAGTTACCAACAAATCGTCTGCTTTCTTTATTCGAAATTTCATATACTTGTGTAACGAGTTTGTCTAAGAAATAACGGTCATGTGAGACGATTAATATTGCGCCAGGATAACCTTGCAAATATTGCTCAAGCCATGTTAATGTTTCGATGTCTAAATGGTTTGTAGGCTCGTCCAAAATAAGTAAGTCTGGTTTTGTTAATAATAATTTCCCGAGAGCTAATCTTGTTTTTTGCCCGCCGCTTAAAGTAGAGATCGTCGTCTGGTGCGTTTCAACTGGGAAGCCAAGGCCGCTTAAAATGGAGCGAATATCCGCTTCATATTGATATCCACCTTGATCTTTATAATTGAGTTGTAGTTGGTCATAATCAGCTAACAATCTTTCATATGTAGCTTCGTTTGAAAAGTTTTCTTCTTTTCCCATTTCTTGCTCAAGCCTTCGAAGTTTTGTCTCCATTTGCTGTAAGTGGGTAAAGACGGTTAGCATTTCATCCCAAATTGTTAAAGACGTTTCTAGTCCAGTATTTTGAGCTAAATATCCGATTGAGACATCTTTCGGTTTTATAATTTCGCCACCATCATGAGATAATTCACCAGCGATAATTTTTAATAATGTAGATTTTCCTGCTCCATTCCTTCCAACTAATGCGATACGATCTTTTGTTTGTACTTCCAATTTTATGTTTGCAAGAATCGTTTCTGCACCGTATAATTTCGAAAGCGCGTTTACTTGTAATAAAATCAATGTTTTCACCTCAAATAATTTCTTAACTTTGCCATGTTTATATTTCTCAATCATACTAAAAATAGTGTATAGTTTAAAATAAAGAGAGAATACTTCTTCTCTTTATTATACAAGGAATTTAATGAGTGCTAAACTTCTGTATTTGATTAAAGTATATGAATAAAGATAGGAAGAGAGGAGAGGTCATATGGATCAGCAAAAGATTCCACAAGCCACTGCTAAAAGATTGCCTCTATACTATCGATTTATCCAAAACTTATCTCTTTCTGGTAAGCAGCGTGTTTCATCGGCCGAATTGAGTGAGGCAGTAAAAGTAGATTCCGCAACAATACGAAGAGATTTTTCGTATTTTGGAGCGTTAGGGAAAAAGGGATATGGATATAACGTAAATTATTTATTATCATTTTTCCGCGAAACACTTGATCAAGATGATATAACACGTGTAGCACTTATTGGAGTAGGTAATTTAGGGACCGCTTTCTTACATTATAATTTCACGAAAAACAATAATACAAAAATTGAAATGGCATTTGATGTTAGTGAAGAGAAAGTTGGAACAGAAATCGGGGGCATTCCTGTATATCATTTAGATGAATTAGAAGAGAGATTATCAAATGATATACAAGTGGCAATATTAACAGTACCGGCTACAGTAGCACAAGCTGTAGCAGATAGATTAGCTGAAACAAGCGTGCACGGTATTTTGAATTTCACACCAGCGCGATTAAACGTATCAGAGAATATTAGAATTCATCATATTGACTTAGCTGTAGAGTTACAAACATTAGTTTACTTTTTGAAAAACTATCCACAATAAAACGCAGAGGAAGCGACCTCTGCGTTTTATTATTGTTTCTTCTTTGTGAATTTAACTAATATAAGGCGAAGTGCCAAATTAAAATCAATTGTTGCCATAACTGCAAATAGTATTGTCCACATATTCCAGATTGTATCTGTCACGTTCGTAATGGCGAAGCGTGTAAAGATACATCCAAGAAGGAAGTATAGTGCAGCCATGAACAATGGTGAGTTTCTCATACAAAAAATCCTCCGATAAAGCCTTGCATTTTTTCAGCTTCTTTAATCATTTCTTGAATTTGTTCATTGCTCATAAAAATTTGCCCAATAGCGACTAATGTATTCATCGCAACATGAGCTGCAATCGGAACGATAATACGTTTCGTCTTCACATATAAGAAGGCGAATACGAGCCCCATAGCAGTGTATACCAATAAGTGAGTAAAATCAAAATGAATTGTTGCGAATACAAGCGAACTAATGATAGCTGCGATAAAGAAGTTAAACTTCTTATAAAGCGTGCCGAATAGAATTTTTCTAAATACGATTTCTTCTAAGATAGGTCCAATTATAGATACAACAATAAGGAACCAAGGTATCGTTCTTGCGATGTCCATCAGTCTGTCTGTATTCTCAGATCCACGTGGAACCCCAAATACATACATTTCAATCATACCTGCAATGGATTGTGAGATGATTGCTAAGAAGAACCCGATAAAAATCCATCCAATAGTAGCTGGAACAGAAGAGCGCATTGGATCTAAATGCCTGTCACGAATATCTGTTCTAAGTAACCAAAGCACGATACATAATGCAATAAAGAAGCTAATGATTGCCCAGTGTCCCGTTATGATTTGTCCTTTTTCTTCAATGGTAAATCCTCTATTATCATAGAGTCCTGTTTTTAGGAGAAGTGGTAATCCAACAACGCCAGATAACTGCATTAAAATGTATGTAACGATAATCCACCAGTATTGTTTCTTCAAATGGTTTAACCATCCTTTCTAACTATAGTGTATGAGATAAGTTAGGATAACATGTAAATATGCTACCTACGATATAAACCTCTTGAATTATGTTTTTTTCGTAAATCCTTATTTGAAATTATAATAGAAGACAGGAGAAAGTTGTATGTGTAGCGAAAACAACTTAGGGTGTCCTTTCATATTGTAACATACGAGCAGTGGAAACAACGATTCATATAGTAAAGGCAGTATTGTATATAGAAAGTTTATATAGTGATTTGCGAAAAAATTATGATTTTTTTACTTGCAAAAGAAATTGAGATTATTTATTATTATAAGTGTGTTAGCACTCGGATGACTTGAGTGCTAATAAAAGAAATTTACATAACAAAATGAGGAGGTTATTGTTCATGCTAAAGCCATTAGGTGATCGCGTTGTAATTGAGCTTGTTCAAGCAGAAGAAAAAACAGCAAGTGGTATTGTATTACCAGATACTGCAAAAGAAAAACCACAAGAGGGTAAAGTTGTTGCAGTAGGTACTGGTCGAGTGCTTGAGAATGGTGAGCGTGTTGCTTTAGAGGTAGCAGCAGGTGATCTTATCATCTTCTCAAAATATGCAGGTACTGAAGTGAAATATGAAGGTACAGACTACTTGATTTTACGTGAAAGTGATATTTTAGCAGTTATCGGTTAATTATATAAATCTTAAAAAATCCAAGGGGGTCAATTATTATGGCAAAAGATATTAAATTTAGTGAAGAAGCACGTCGTTCGATGCTTCGCGGTGTCGACACTCTTGCAAACGCAGTAAAAGTTACGCTTGGACCAAAAGGTCGTAACGTTGTACTTGAGAAAAAATTTGGTTCACCACTTATTACAAATGATGGTGTAACAATCGCAAAAGAAATCGAATTAGAAGATGCATTCGAAAACATGGGTGCGAAATTAGTAGCAGAAGTTGCTAGCAAAACAAATGACGTAGCTGGTGACGGAACAACAACTGCAACTGTATTAGCGCAAGCTATGATTCGTGAAGGTCTTAAAAACGTAACAGCTGGTGCGAACCCAATGGGTCTTCGTAAAGGTATCGAAAAAGCTGTTACTGCTGCAATTGAAGAATTAAAAACGATTTCTAAACCAATCGAAGGCAAATCTTCTATCGCACAAGTAGCTGCTATTTCTGCAGCTGACGAAGAAGTAGGTCAATTAATCGCTGAAGCAATGGAGCGCGTTGGTAACGACGGCGTTATTACTTTAGAAGAGTCTAAAGGATTCACAACAGAATTAGACGTAGTAGAAGGTATGCAATTTGATCGTGGATATGCATCTCCTTACATGATTACTGATTCTGACAAAATGGAAGCAGTTCTTGATAACCCATACATCTTAATTACTGACAAAAAGATTTCTAACATTCAAGAAATCTTACCAGTATTAGAGCAAGTGGTACAACAAGGTAAACCACTTCTTATCATTGCTGAAGATGTAGAAGGCGAAGCTTTAGCTACATTAGTAGTGAACAAACTTCGTGGTACATTCAACGTAGTAGCTGTTAAAGCTCCTGGATTTGGTGACCGTCGTAAAGCAATGCTAGAAGATATCGCAATCTTAACAGGTGGCGAAGTAATCACTGAAGAATTAGGTCGTGACTTAAAATCTGCTACAGTTGAATCTTTAGGACGCGCTGGTAAAGTTGTTGTTACAAAAGAAAACACAACTGTAGTTGAAGGTGTAGGAAGCACAGAACAAATCGAAGCTCGCATCGGTCAAATCCGTGCGCAATTAGAAGAAACAACTTCTGAATTCGATCGTGAAAAATTACAAGAGCGTCTTGCTAAACTAGCAGGTGGCGTAGCAGTAATTAAAGTAGGTGCAGCAACTGAAACTGAGTTAAAAGAGCGCAAACTTCGCATTGAAGATGCACTTAACTCAACTCGTGCAGCAGTAGAAGAAGGTATCGTTGCAGGTGGTGGTACTTCACTTATGAACGTATACACAAAAGTAGCTTCTATCGTAGCTGAAGGCGACGAAGCAACAGGTATCAACATCGTACTTCGCGCACTAGAAGAGCCAGTTCGTCAAATCGCAATCAACGCTGGTCTAGAAGGATCTGTAGTTGTAGAGCGTCTAAAAGGCGAAAAAGTAGGCGTTGGTTTCAACGCAGCTACTGGCGAATGGGTTAACATGCTTGAGTCTGGTATCGTAGATCCAGCTAAAGTAACTCGTTCTGCACTTCAAAACGCAGCATCTGTTGCAGCTATGTTCTTAACAACTGAAGCTGTAGTAGCTGACAAGCCAGAACCAAATGCACCAGCAATGCCTGACATGGGCGGCATGGGCATGGGCGGTATGGGCGGAATGATGTAATAGTAAAGTTATTTAAATTCAGTGGATATACTGTTTTGGTATAACTAACTGCTCGTTATGCTTTTAATATAAAATCCCTCCATTATTATTGGATAATAATGGAGGGATTTTATTAATTTTTTATGCTTTTAAAAGTTGATAAAAAAATTGATGGGAGAAATAAATAATATGAAGTATGAAATTGATTGGAATAAATTACTTAATGAGACAAGACTGAAGTATAAAAAGTGTGGTAAATCGAATATGGTACAACAAGAAATTGAGGACGATCCGGATGGAATTTTAGAGCATAGAAATCAATTTGAACGAGATTATGACCGAGTGATGAGTTCTTCTTCGTTGAGAAGGTTACAAGATAAAGCGCAGGTATTCCCACTGCAGGAAAGTGATTTTATTCGAACGAGATTAACTCATTCTATGGAAGTATCGGCAATTGCTCGTTCATTTGGGATGTGGTTGGAAAAATGGTTGAGCAAGAAAGGTGAAATCTCTCAGGAGGACTTTGGTAAAATCCCAGCAATGTTGGCAACTGCAGGGTTAGTCCATGATATTGGGAATCCCCCATTTGGACATTATGGTGAAGATGTTATCAAAGCTTGGTTTACAAAGTATTTTGAGGAGAATGATGTTGATTTAGAAACTGAACAAAAAAGTGATTTTCTCAATTTTGATGGTAATGCTCAAGGATTAAGAGTTCTTACAAGATTGCAATTTTTGAATGATCAATGTGGAATAAATTTTACGTATGGAACTTTATCTGTGCTTATTAAATATCCATGGGATTCCGCAGATGAGATAGCTAAGGAGAAACAAAAATTTGGTTATTTTCAGCAAGATAAAGAATTAATTAAGGATGTAATTGAAGAAACTGTGGGCACTCGTGTGCGTAGTACTCGAAATCCGTTAACCTATTTTCTTGAAGCTTCAGATGATATTGCTTATTTGGGAGCGGATGTAGAGGATGGGGTGAAAAAAGGGTTAATACCTTGGGAAAAAATCTTTGAAGATGAAATTGCGAATGAAGAGAGTGAAATCTATAAAGCATATACCGAGGACATTAAAGAATTAAAGCAAAAGCATGACAGGGCAAAACAAAATCAATTCCCAGATTTTGTTTTAACTAGTGTGCAAAATTTCAAAGTATGGGCACAAGGACAAATGATTCGTGAAGTTAAAAAAGAGTTTATAGGGAATTATGACAACATAATGAATGGGGTTTATGGCGAAGAAGGGTTATTAAATGATAATCAAAAAGCAAATCTTTTAAATAAATTTTTATTTGATTTATTAGTTAAATACTGTTTTGCTAGTAGGGAAGTACTTTCTCTCGAATTGGCTGGTGATTCGGTTATAACAGGATTGTTAAATGTTTTCGTGAAAGAATGTATAATGAATGATTTGGATTTTGAAAAAAATCATAAAGATAAAGCTAGAAAATTAATGAGAATGATTTCTAACAATTTTATCTTTGTTCATTTATTAAATGACGATTATGAGAATCCGCAAATGGACAAAAAAGTTAATGATTTGGATGCATATTCTAGATTGCTTTTAATTACTGATTTTATTTCAGGAATGACGGATTCTTATGCGGTTGATTTGCATCAGAAATTAAAAGGTGTTAAAATACGTTAAATACCATTTGGAGATGAGATGATTAGATTATGAATAAAAATCTAGAAATCAGAAATGAATTTTTTAGAATCCTGTCTAATCGCCCAAACGCAAAAAAATTAATATCCTCTTTAGATGAAAATGCTGAGTTGCTTTTATTTGGAGGCTGTATTCGTGATTACTTAGATAATCGTTTTTCACAGGTACCTAGAGATTTTGACATTGTTATAAATACTCGAGGGTTAAATGTTGAAGACTATGTTTTTGGTTTTGAGAAAATAAGTTGTAAGAAGAATAAATTTGGTGGTTATAAAATTCTAGTTGACAACTTAAAGTTTGATATATGGGAACTTGACAAAACTTGGGCATTTAAGGAACGAATTATCGAGTTTAATGAAATAGCAGATTTAAATAAAACGGTATTTTTAAATATAGACTCTATATTTTATAACCTTAATACAGGAGATCTTTATGATGAAGATTTTCGTAATGCGATTGCTAATAGTGAATTGGATATAGTCTTAGATAAAAATCCATATCCTGAACTGAATTTAGCAAGAGCATTTAGATATAAAAACAAATATAACCTGAAATTTTCTGACAAATTGAATGATTTTATCGTTACTTGGATGAGAGATTTTGATAGCAAGCACGAAGCTACCAATATCCTGAAGGAAATTGAGTTAAAAAGATATAATCAATCAACAGTTGATTTGTCTGTATATTAGATAAAAATAAGCCCTTATTTATTAAATAAGGGCTTATTTTTATCTAAAAGTTAGAATTTAATGCATTGTAAAACTAATTTCTGTAGAATTTTGTCGCTTTCTCTCTTGACCATATTGATACTTCATTGTTAGAATCTAGGAAGATAATATAAAACGATCCTTCATATATCCTCAATGATATGGTTTGAGAGTCTCTACCGGGTTACCGTAAACAACCTGACTATGAAGGCAGTGTGTCTTATATTTATAAAGAGCGGAGACTATCTTTCTTTATAAAGCCAGACCCCTGCCTTTTCTTTGTTATGAGACTAGAGGCGGAGGACTGGCTTTTTTTATTATATTGGTAATGCTTTTCGCCAAATTGGTGAAAATATTTATATACGAGAACTAACGTTGGGGTGATTATTTTGAAGAAACAACACGATACAATTATCGTTTTAGATTTTGGAAGTCAATACAATCAGTTAATAGCACGTCGAATTCGTGAGTTCGGTGTATACAGTGAACTTCATCCACATACAATTACTGCAGAAGAAATTAAAGCAATGAATCCAAAAGGGATTATTTTCTCTGGTGGACCAAATAGTGTATACGGTGAAGGTGCATTACATTGTGATGAAAAAATCTTTGAACTAGGTTTACCAATCTTCGGTATTTGTTACGGTATGCAGCTTATGACGCAACACTTCGGTGGTAAAGTAGAGCGTGCAAATCACCGTGAGTACGGAAAGGCTGTTCTTAAAGTAGAGAACGAATCAAAATTATATGCGAACCTTCCAGAAGAGCAAGTTGTATGGATGAGCCATGGCGACTTAGTAACTGGTTTACCTGAAGGATTCGTAGTAGATGCAACAAGTGAGTCTTGCCCAATTGCTGGTATGAGCAATGAAGCGAAAAACTTATACGGTGTACAATTCCACCCAGAAGTACGTCACTCTGAGCACGGTAACGATTTAATTAAAAACTTCGTATTCGGCGTATGTGGTTGTTCTGAAGGATGGAACATGGAGAACTTTATTGAAGTAGAATTAGAAAAGATTCGTGAAACTGTTGGAGACAAAAAAGTACTATGCGCACTTAGTGGCGGTGTAGACTCTTCTGTTGTAGCAGTATTAATTCATAAAGCAATTGGTGATCAATTAACATGTATTTTCGTTGACCACGGTTTACTTCGTAAAGGTGAAGCGGAAGGCGTTATGAAAACATTTAGCGAAGGCTTCCATATGAACGTTATTAAAGTGGATGCAAGAGACCGCTTCATGGACAAGTTAAAAGGTGTAGAAGATCCAGAACAAAAACGTAAAATCATCGGTAACGAATTCATTTACGTATTTGATGATGAAGCATCTAAATTACAAGGTATGGACTTCCTAGCACAAGGTACACTTTACACAGATATCGTTGAGAGTGGTACAGCAACTGCGCAAACAATTAAATCTCACCATAACGTTGGTGGACTTCCAGAAGACATGCAGTTCAAATTAATTGAGCCTTTAAACACGTTATTTAAAGATGAAGTACGTGTATTAGGATCTGAATTAGGAATTCCTGATGAAATCGTATGGCGTCAACCATTCCCAGGACCGGGTCTTGGTATTCGTGTATTAGGTGAAATCACAGAAGAGAAATTAGAAATCGTTCGTGAATCTGATGCGATTTTACGTGAAGAAATTATTAAAGCGGGCTTAGACCGTGAAATCTGGCAATACTTCACTGCGCTTCCTGGTATGCGTAGCGTAGGTGTTATGGGTGACGAGCGTACTTACGATTACACAGTAGGTATCCGTGCGGTAACATCTATCGACGGTATGACAGCTGACTGGGCACGTATCCCTTGGGACGTATTAGAGAAAATCTCTGTACGTATCGTAAACGAAGTAAAACACGTTAACCGTATCGTGTATGATGTAACGAGTAAGCCACCAGCAACTATTGAGTGGGAATAGTATTTATAAAAAGGTCCATCTATTGCTTATGCATAGGTGGATCTTTTTTGTTTTGGTGTTAATACGAACAAAACTATAAAAGTTTACAAAAACGTTCGTTTTTAAATTGACAAAACTACTTCGTCGAGTTAATATGATTATGTAATTCAAACAAAAAGTGAATATTATAGCCGTCGTATAATATCGGGGATATGGCCCGAAAGTTTCTACCTAGCTACCGTAAATGGCTTGACTACGAGGCGTTTTTATAAAGGTGAGGGGAATCTTATCTTTATTCATAGAACGCTTCCATGTATATATGCAATGGAAGCCTTTTTTGTTTCTCGGGATAAAAGAGGGCTAGGAGAAATGCGGCGAGTAATCATATAACGGGGGAAACGTAGGATGAAACGCTATTTTCAGTTTGATGAGCTCGGTACGAATTATAAGACTGAGTTCATAGCAGGGTTAACGACATTTCTATCTATGGCTTACGTACTATTTGTCAATCCTGCTACGCTGTCGCTTGGAAATGTTAAAGGGTTACCAGCAGGTACAGGGATGGATCCAGGGGCAGTATTCGTTGCTACGGCATTAGCGGCAGCGATCGGTTCGTTAATTATGGGTATTTTCGCGAAGTATCCAATTGCTTTAGCGCCAGGTATGGGAATTAACGCGTTCTTTGCTTATACAGCAGTGTTAACGATGGGGATTCCATGGCAAACAGCAATTGCCGGAACATTAATGTCAGGTATTATCTTTATTATTCTTACTGCTTCAGGTATTCGTGAAAAAATCATCAATGCAATTCCATCGGAGTTAAAGTTTGCAGTAGCAGCAGGTATCGGATTGTTCATTGCATTTCTTGGATTCCAAAATGCCGGAATTATCGTGAAAAATGATGCAGTTCTTGTTGGGTTGGGGGACTTAACAAAGGGTACAACGTTACTAGCAATCTTCGGGGTTGTTACTACGATCATCTTCATGATTAAGAAAATTAATGGTGCAGTATTTTACGGTATGATTCTTACAGCGATCTTAGGAGTAGCAACAGGATTAATTGATACTCCGAAAGCTGTGGTGGGAGCAATACCGAGTCTAGAACCAACGTTCGGCGTGGCGTTAACGCACTTCGGAGATATTTTCACAGTTCAAATGGGGATTGTTATTATAACGTTCTTCTTTATCGATTTCTTTGATACAGCAGGTACGCTTGTAGCGGTTGCGAATCAAGCAGGATTAATGAAGAACAATAAATTACCACGTGCCGGAAAAGCGTTATTTGCAGATGCGATTGCAACTGTAATTGGTGCGATTCTTGGTACATCAACAACAACGTCTTACATTGAATCGTCTGCAGGGGTAGCAGCAGGAGGACGTTCTGGATTTACAGCAGTTGTAACAGCAGGATTCTTTTTACTGGCACTATTCTTCTCGCCATTACTAAGTGTTGTAACGCCAGCTGTAACGGCGCCGGCTTTAATTATTGTAGGAATCTTGATGGTTTCTTCCTTAGGGGAAATTGATTGGAAGAAATTCGAGATTGCAGTGCCAGCATTCTTTACAATTATCTCTATGCCACTTACGTATAGTATCGCAACTGGGATTGCGATTGGATTTATCTTCTATCCAATTACAATGGTTGTGAGTGGTCGTCGTAAAGAGGTTCATCCGATTATGTATGTTATGGGAGTTTTATTCGTACTATATTTCATCTACGTTCGTAAATAAAAGGGGTTTTTTAAAGGTCTAGACTTAAGGGGAGTCTAGACCTTTTTTGCGTCTTCAGAAAATCTTAAGGATTTCCGAGCGTTTTTCTTCAGAAGTTTTCCTATAATAGAAGTTAGGGATTAAAAAAGTGATGGGGGAGATATTGTGGCACACGAAACAATACTTGTCGTAGATGATGAAAAAGAAATTCGGAATTTAATTACAATCTATTTAAAGAATGAAGGATATAAAGTATTACAAGCAGGAGACGGAGAAGAAGGATTACGTCTATTGGAAGAAAATGAAGTACATCTAGTCGTATTAGATATTATGATGCCGAAAGTGGATGGTATTCATATGTGTATGAAGGTAAGGGAAGCGAAAGAAATGCCTATTATTATGCTTTCTGCCAAAACGCAAGATATGGATAAGATTTTAGGATTAACAACAGGGGCAGATGATTATGTAACGAAGCCGTTTAATCCGTTAGAGCTAATTGCACGAATTAAATCTCAGTTACGCCGTTATATGAAAATGAATGGTTTCGCTATTCAAAATGAGGACGAGTTAGAAATTGGGGAGATGAAAATCAACATCTCGACCCATAAAGTTATTGTAGAGGGAGAAGAAGTGAAACTAACTCCGAGGGAATTTTCAATTTTAGAATTGCTAGCTAGAAATCCAGGTATGGTGTTTAGTGCGGAGCAAATTTATGAAAAGGTGTGGAACGAACGATCTTTCCAGTCTGATAATACTGTAATGGTGCATATTCGAAAAGTGCGTGAAAAGATTGAGGAGAATCCAAGGAAACCTAGATATATAAAAACAGTATGGGGAGTGGGGTATAAGATTGAAAAAGATATTTAATCCGTTTACTTATATAAGGAAAATAAGACAATTAATTGAGAAATTAGTAAAGAGCGTACGAAAGAGTATAAGGATTCAATTGATTACTACTTTTGCTGCTTGTGCGTTATTAGGAGTTTTGTCAGCAAAGGCAGCAGCACCGTTTTTTGAGAATGCGAATCGTCAAGCAACTATCGATTATCGGGCTGGTATGGAACAAATTAATCACCAAGCTCAAGGAGCGGCAAATAGTTCGGTTCATGAAAATAAATTAGAAGCTATATCAAATATGATCGAAATGGAGAACCAAAATTTAGAGCAAGGGTCTAGAGCTTTGAAGATATTGGTTACTGATGAAAGTGGTAAAGTTTTATATAAAACAAAGCAAGCGCAAGAAGAGCAAATCGATTTGCATAATACGATTCGTAATGCAGCATCATTCGCGATTAATTATACAGATGGTAGAAATGTATTTGAAAGTACAAGAAAAGAGTTTATATCTTTTTCACCTATTACTATTGAAGGAAAGAATTTGTACATGTTTGTTAGTGGAATTCCAGAGGGAGAGGTAATATATGATACGCAAGAAGGACCATTCCCGTTTTTAATTGGTGTACTTGTATTCATTTTCTCTTTCTTCTATATAACAAAGAGAAAGATGAAGCAGATTGAAGCAATGGCACAAGGCGTAAAGGAAATAGAAAGAGGTAACTTAGCCTACCGCATTGAGAAAAAAGGTGAAGATGAGATTGCAGCTTTAACGGAGAATATTAATAATATGGCAGAAGAGCTTATGAATAATATAGAAAAGGAACGTAAATTAGAAAAGCAAAAGAATGAGCTTATCACAAATGTATCGCATGATTTGCGTACACCACTTACTTCTATTATGGGTTACTTACGATTACTTCGAGATTCTAAATATGAAAATAAAGAACAACACGATGAGTATACGAGAATTGCTTTTGCAAAGTCGGAGCAGTTAAAAAATTTAATAGAAGATTTATTTGAGTATACGAAGTTAACAAATGAACAAGTTGTATTAGAAAAACAAGAAGTATGTGTAAATGAGTTGCTTGAGCAATTAATAGAAGAGTTAGTACCGCAAGCGGAAGAGCATGGACTTACTTTTGTTAAGAAGTTTCCTGAGGAACGTGCTTATGCATCGATTGATTCGGAAAAGATGGTTCGTGTATTTGATAATTTACTAATGAATGCAATTAAGTATAGTAAAGATGATGGAGAGATAAAAGTTTCTCTTCAAAGGCAGCGTAGGGATATACAAATTGTAATTGCGAATCATAGTGAAGAGTTTACAAGAGAAGAGTTAGCGAATTTGTTTGAACGTTTCTATAAGAAGGATCAATCTCGAAGTAGAGTAACGGAAGGGTCGGGACTCGGTTTAGCGATTGCGAAAAGTATTGTTGAGTTACAAGGTGGTAGTATTCGAGCGGAATATAGGGATGGCACTATTCAAATTATCGTCTCGTTACCAATTATAGAAAAATAATAAATGAATAGAATGATATGTGATAAAAAGGCTTATTTTAAAAGAAATAAGCCTTTTTATATTTTTTATAAAAATATATTGACGATTAGAGCTTAGAGGTGTAATATAGAACAAGTCGCCGATGACATTAACGTCGAAAGCGACAAACGAAATGAAAAACTTAGTTGACATTAACTAACGAAGATGTTAACATAAGGAAGTCGCAAATGAGCGACCTAGTAGTTCTTTGAAAACTGAACGAAACAAACAACGTGAAACGTCAATTTTTATTTTAGATGCTAGACAAACTAACTTTATTGGAGAGTTTGATCCTGGCTCAGGATGAACG
>NZ_JBQAHM010000031.1:0-16766 GCF_051916885.1 Bacillus cereus group sp. MYBK14-1
AGCTATCAATATCAAAAATGAAGCAATACGCCTATTGGCGTTAGCATAGATAGCAATAAAATAACCCTTGGAACAAGGGAGTTAGCTCGGCTGTCTTAGGACGAATTCGTTGGCTACCAAAAGTAACGACTAACCGAGAAGCCCCCACTTCAAACAGTCCGTTAGGACGTTAAGTGGCGGGTAGTTCACAGATGTAGTTGGTTTATAAAGTTGATTCAGTAAGATGTATAAAATCAATATAGAATTACGTTTAACAAATTTGCATAATTCCTAAAAATACTTTTATAAGACGTTATTATAAAATAAGAAAGTAAAGAGAAATTTGAAATTATTAACCGTAAGATGGGGAATTGAATAGGATTATATTAATTACTTAATGCTGGGATATGTTTTAAATGGAAAACCAATTTAAAGAAATATTTGGTGCATGGGTAGCAGCAATAGGAACTATTACTTCCGCTATTGGAAGTACGCCTTTTGATTTTATAAGCAGTAATGTAAGAAAGGATTTAAATGTTTATGGAAACGTATTGCAAGCTGTTGGAAATGCTTTAGAAGCTGATGGTCAAGGAGAAGTGTCGCTTGAACAAATTGGTAATGAAATCCAATCGATTGGTAATGTTACTGTAATATCCGGATTGATTATTGAGTTTAAAGAAGAAACACAAATTAAATTAGTGATTGCTGGGAATTGGACACAGGCTTTGGGTGGACTTACAGCATTAGCAGATGAATTTGAGGATACATCCGATAAAGATGAATCCTTAAATATTATAGGAAACTTATTACAATCAATTGGGAATTCGTTACAAGCAATAGGAGGTATTGAAGAATTAAAAAGTATCAGGAATGAGGACCAATCTAATAAAGAAGGTAATGTAAATGATGTGAAGAAAGATATAGACACTCAGGTAAATATAAAAACTAATGAAAATGAAGAAGGGAAACTAATAGATATTATAGGAAGTTGGGTTCAAGCAGTTGGTTCTGTAATTTCATTAATTGGACAAATTCGTGAAGAGAGTGAGGAATTGGAAGGGAACGATGAATAGAGTGATTTAATAGAACAGTTAACAAATAATTATTTAAAAGTGAAAGCAAACAGAATATAGTCCGGCTAGAAAACTAGAGGACACCAATTCATTAAAGCGGCAAGTAAAGCTGTTTTAGGAATAGGTGTCCTTTATATTTTGAAAGGGAGATGGGGAATATCTTTTTTATATGCTTAGTAGGATATGTTGTTGGGGATCCCCTCTCATATTTCCGACACTCATAATTGATAGACCTGATGAAAGCACAATTTAGTGAGGGTGTTGAGAAAGCACAATGAATATTTAAATACATTTACGGTTACGTTAATGAATGTTACAAATATATACTTTTATTACTCTTAATAGGAGATGAAAAATTTATGGGTAAAGCTATTGAAGTTGCACTTCACGGAATTGTTGTCCTAGACACAGGAGGTGATGAAGATAATGATGAATTAGAAATTCGTGGTACCCTTATTGCACAGGCAGGATTTTCACCAAGCAGTATTCGAGAAACACGTCAAATGTGGCATAAAAGGAATAATGATGGTGTAAGTAGCGCTCAAGGTGACAATCACGTACACCTAATTCGTAACTTCTAAACTATGGTTCTTAATGATTTTGAAGTATTAGTTATTGGGGGGCACATAGCGGAGGAAGATACATTCAATGCAGATGATTACATGGGACACAATTTCGTAACACTAACTCAGGCTGAAATTGTCAATTTCCATCCTTATGGAAAAAATTTCCCTATATTTTTTCAGAATCTACCCAGCAGGTTCGAGTTGATTATACCGTAAAAAAGATAAACCTTTAAGGTATCCGTACTTTTTTTCAAAGAGAATAACATTTTCTGGCCTAACTATCATGAAAGAATAATGTATTCTTTCATACTGTGTGTTAGCCTCATGGGCAGCTAATGGGGGTGTTTGTATGACTGTTATCGCTAGCGTAAAAACTTGCCTTGCTAGTAAAAGGGGAACTCAAACAAGCTTAAGCTCTTTTTCCCTAAATTCTACAGAACGATGAAGCAAAACGCGTATTTCATGAATGTATACTAGAAATGGACAGTATCATCTCTGATTTAAAGGATAGAGTTTCAATATTAGAAAGTGAAGAACATTAATATAAATGGTGTTAAGTAGATTGGAGGAAATGACTATGTCTCACCTACCCGAATGGACGCTTGTTATTCTCCGCTCTGTATTCATATTAATTGTTTTATTCGCTATTACAAAATGTTTAGGAAAAAGGCAAATTTCTCACCTTTCCTTTTTTGAGTACATAGCGGGAATGACAATTGGTAGTATCGCGGGGCAAGTATCTACAGGGCTAGACCAAAAGTTTTTCCACGGCGTTTTTGCCATACTTACTTTCGCATCGTTTCCTTTTTTTGTCGGAATTCTTTCTTTAAAAAACAAAACGGCTCGAGATTTTTTTGAAGGGAAGTCTACAGTTTTAATAAAGGATGGCAAAGTACTTGAAGATAATTTAAAGAAAGAAAAATATACAAGTGATGAGTTACTCGAACTTCTTAGAGGTAATGGTGCATTCAGTATAGCTGAAGTCGAATTTGCTGTCTTAGAACCGAGCGGAGAATTAAATGTGTTATTAAAGAAAGATTCTCAACCACTTACTGCAAAAAATCTCGGTTTAAAAGTGCCAAATGAAAAAGAACCACAAAACGTTATTATGGATGGGAATGTACTAGATGAACCTCTTTCTGCAAGTGGGCATAACCGCGCTTGGTTACATTCTGAATTAGAAAAACTTGGTGTTGTCATCGAAAATGTGTTTCTCGGTCAAATTGACTCATATGGACAACTCACTATCGATATTTACAATGACAAACTCCAAATGCATTCTCCTCAAAACAAACCTTTATTATTAGCATCTCTAAAAAAATGTCATGCTGATCTTGAGCTATTTTCTTTAGAAACAAAATCGAAAAAGGCAAGTGAAATGTATGCTAAAAATGCACAAAAAATTGAAGCTATTTTAAACAAGACAGCTTACCTTTTAAAGGAATAAAAGGGTAGGCTGTCATCTTTATATTTTAGCGAATGAAAACAATATATAGGGAGAGTACTGCATGCACATCACGCTAATATTTTGAAGTGTCACCAAAAATGAAAATTTTATTGCTTTACAGTTATTTATGAGAATTCAACTCATTTTCTGCGTTTTGGGAAACTACTAGTTTCTTAAGTTTATGGGCATGTATGGTGACCCCTAATGGCGATGTGGAAGGCTAAAAAATACTACAAACTAATACCATTCTTTTTTAATAAGTTGATAACAAACATAAATCGTAATGATTATTATTTATTGCGAATTTCGAAAAGATGTACTATACTAGGTTCGTAAAATAAAACGTAATCATTACGTTTTGTATCGAAACGATATTTTCTTCATAGAATTGGAGGAAATAAACTTGTAAAAAAGAAAAGAGGAGAATTTCATGCAAAAAAAATTAACTATGTTTTCATTTCTACTTATTTTTACTTTAATTTTTGCTGGATGTTCTAATAAAAAAGAAGGTGCAGTAAAAAAAGATGAGAAACTTTCTGTTTATACAACTATTTTCCCACTTGCTGATTTCGCAAAAAAAATCGGTGGTGACTATATAACTGTTAAAGCAATATATCCACCTGGTGCAGATTCTCATACATTTGAACCAAGCCAAAAACAAACAGTGAAAATTGCGAAAGCCGATTTATTCATTTATAACGGTGCAGAATTAGAACCGTTTGCTGAAAAAATGGAAAAAACATTACAAAAAGAAAATATTAAAATTGTAAATGCATCAAAAGGCATCGAACTGCGCGCAGCAACCGAAGATGAACATCATGATCATGGAGATGGACATAAAGAAGATGAACATCATCACGATAAAGACCCACACGTGTGGTTAGACCCTATACTAGCGATGAAACAAGCTGAAAAAATCAAAAATGCTCTTGTAGAAATACAGCCTAATTATAAACAAGAATTCGAAAAGAATTTTGCAGCACTTCAAACTAAATTTACAGATTTAGATGATCAATTCAAAGCTGCTGTAGCAAATGCAAAAACGAAAGAAATTTTAGTTTCTCATGCAGCCTATGGTTACTGGGAACAACGCTATGGTTTAAAACAAATTCCTATCGCTGGGGTTTCAGCTTCTGATGAACCATCTCAAAAAGAGCTTGGTGAAATTACAAAAACAGTTAAAGAACACGGGTTAAAATACATCTTATTCGAAACGTTTTCTACTCCAAAAGTAGCATCAGTTATTCAGAGAGAAACTGGTACAAAAGTTTTACGCTTAAATCACCTTGCTACTATTTCTGAAGACGATGCGAAGAATAATAAAGATTACTTCACTTTAATGGAAGAAAATGTTAACGCTTTAAAGGAAGCAACACAATTCTCACTAGTTGCAGAAAAACCTTCTGAAAAGCAAGAGCAAACAACTGAAAGTCATACACATAAAAATGAACACAATCACAGTCATAATCATAGTCATGCTCATGATAAAGCAACAGAAAGAATTTATGAAGGATATTTTGAAGACAATCAAGTGAAGGATCGACCACTCTCCGATTGGAAAGGAGACTGGCAATCTGTATATCCGTATTTACAAGATGGAACGCTTGATGAGGTATTTGCTCACAAAGCGAAACATAAAGGTAAAATGTCAGCCAAAGAATATAAGGAGTATTATAATGAAGGATATCAAACAGATGTGAACCGTATCGTGATTCAAGGAGATACTGTAACATTCTACAAAAACAAAGAAGAATATTCTGGCAAGTATATCTATGATGGATACAAAATTTTGACATATGATGCAGGGAATAGAGGTGTAAGATACATATTTAAACTAGCAGATAAAACAGAAGGAGTTCCTCAGTATATTCAATTCAGTGATCATGGTATTTATCCGAATAAAGCTGATCACTACCACTTGTATTGGGGTGACAACCGTGAAGCTTTATTCGATGAAGTTATACACTGGCCTACCTATTACCCATCGGATATGAATGGACATGATATTGCGCACGAGATGATGGCGCATTAAATTAGGAATCACGATAATTACTTCTTTGAACAATATATAAAATTCAAAGATTATCAATCTAGAATTATATTTTTTATAGTAACAAATGATTTAATGAGATTAGGAGTATAAAATAACTAAATATTTAACGATAGTAAGAGCGTGTTTTAATAACAATTTTTAAAACACGCTTCTTTATATCTTTAAACCTTCGAAATGAATAAGCCTCATAGCGTGCCCCAATCCGAGATAATTGTCGTAAACGATTAGGATGTATACCTTTTGTATCAATATTTAACTTTAAGCCTTTTATATACTCTAAACGCTCAATTACCTTTAAAAAGGATTCTGGTGAAAATTGGCCAGGTATTTCTTTTAACCAAGCTAAATATGTTTTTTTAAGAATTAGGCATAAAGGGAAGTAGACTGCTTATTTTTTCTTTTTGTAAAAAAGATAAAGGAGATGTTAGCGTTTTAAATATAATTTCTTCAGCTCTTTTACGTGTTTCCCATATTGCCCTTTCTATTACTGCCATTGAAGGAAGTATAACTTGCCAAGTGCGTAATTCTTGCAATGCTGTCTCAATGAGATATGTAGTATTCCCATTATTTAATGCATGAGATTGAAGAAATTTAGATAATCTTCAATAATCTGTAGTTGTAAAATTGCGCAAACTATATTCCTTTCGAATTTCTTCTACATGTTCATACCTTGTAGCTTCCCGCTGGGCATATAGCCCCCAGTCTTCTGTACTTGCACCAATTTGTCTCGCTACAAATTCTAAAACTTCGTTAGGAATGTGCTCAATATCTGATAAAGTCCAACCTAAATATCGTAAAACACTTAATTGCATAGCAAAACCTAGTCGATTATAATCCCTCCGATGACGATTAATGATTTGTTTATCGTGCTGACTGAAGGTAAAGTATGTACTTAAAGTCCATTCACTAATATCAGAGGGGATTTGCATATAACGCTTTCGTTCTTCTGCTGTAAGAAGTTCTCGTACTCTCACATACATAAGAATGCCTCCCCTTGCTATTTTTCATAAAACTATGCTCTTTTACTTTTGTTAGAATTTTAATTTTATTATCTCATAACCTTCGTGAGGTAGGAATAATGGACAGGATTCTAAATCTTGATAAGCTTGTCTATTTTATTTAGCTAATTGCCTCTTTATTGTTTTGATTGTTGTTATATGAAAAAACAATAAGGAAAGAGTTTATATAATTTTTGGGAAATGTATTTATTATCATATAATTAGCCATTTTATAAAAGAAGACACAAATGAAGGGAAAAGTGTTAGTTATGAAATCTAAACCATTAAAATCGGATGATTGTTCTACAATTGATTACGGGGATTTTCAATCACCTATTAAAATTCAACCTGATTGTGCTGTAGAAATGCAAGATCGAGGTGAAATAATACTTAATTATGATCGTACATTCATCTCCATAGAAGACGAAGGGGATACAATTAAAGTTCATAATGATGAAAGTGGTTTTGCTATTATTAACGGAAGAAATTTTCAATTAAAAGAATTTCATTTTCATGTAGGGAACAAAGAGGAAGAGCAACATGAAAGTGAACATGTTATAGAAGGTCATTGTTATAAAATGGAGCTTCATTTAGTACACACAAGTCAAGTAGGCAGAATAGCTGTGTTAAGTGTTTTTTTCAAAATTGGACGTGAAAACTCTGCGATCCAAACAATACTGAATAATTTAAATAAAAAAAACGTAGTAACAACTACAATAGATATTGATATTAAAGAATTACTACCACATGAGACCGTATACTATCACTATCTAGGTTCATTAACCACAAGTGGATGTATTGAAAATGTAGAATGGTATGTATTTGAAACATCAATAGAGATGTCTCAAGAGCAGTATAATATATTTAAGACACATTATTCTGGTAATGTAAGGAAAATCCAGAATCTGAATGGAAGAAAAATACTCAAAAAGAAAATCAAGTTATTCCCCAAATAAGCATTTCAATAGTTATCCATAATAAACAAGAATTATATGCACTATGAATATTTATATGAATTTATGCCGTTCGAACTTGATTCTAATCGGCTAAATCTCCACCAAATGTATTTGTTGCACGAACATCACTAAATGTAGTTATGAATGGAGCCAAATCGATATAAATATAATTAAAACGAAAATAATCAGTAGATATTTTAGAGGTTCCATAACATACTCCTTTTAGACATTAGTATATGTGAAAGAGTGATAAAGCATCCATTTAGGTGCTTTATATAATGGAGAAAGATATAGTGGTATTAATGAACTCTCTTTATTCAGGAAAAATAAGTGAAATTATTAAGTATTGGGTTGAGAAAAAAAGAATACGTGGGTGATTATTAATACGCAGCAGATTCCTTTTCTTTAATACATTTAAAATGCAAGTTTTTATTTATTATTGAGCTTCTATAAATTTAAAAATACTTACCTTTAATCTCTTAACACTAATATCTCTTCTAAGTTCTATAAAATTCCGGATTTTCTTTTCATTAAACGATAAATAATATATGTAATGAAGACAAGACTTATTCACAGCATATTACATCGTTTGGTACACTAAGTAATTAAATATAGAAGTTTAATCTCAAACGAGGTAGTGGGTACTACCTCGTTTTTATTTTAAGTGTAAAAAGAGAGGATGTGTCAACTTTTTGAACAGAAGTAAATTTTTCGAAAAATAAAAACTATAACGTTTGACTGTACGGTTTTCTGTATGCTATTATTTAGCTAATTTAAGTGAAGGGGTGACGGATCATTGGGAACCGATATCGAATCGGAGAGGTGGCAGAGCTGGCTCAGGTTTCGAAAAGAACCATTGATTATTATACGAATTTAGGCTTATTAGAAGCAAAACGTTCCAATAAAAATTATCGTTACTACGATGAATCGGCAGTGGATCGTTTGAAATTCATTGAAAAATGCAAACAATTAAATATGAAACTTAGTGAGATTAGAAAAGTATTAGATAATCAACAAAATCAAACAGTATTAAACCATAAACTTGCAGGACAAGTGAATGATGTGTCGGGACATCTTCAACAATTAGAACATGAACTAATGCATTTGAAGCCTTTACTGGATAATCTGACAGAAGAGCAAAAGAAACTTTATATGAAGGGACTATCCGGTCAAGTAACGACACTGATTCAAACGCTTGTTTTATTTTTAAGTTAAAGGAGAAATGAATCGATGTTCTTTCACCCGATGGATTTTCTGATTTTAATTGCATTTGGCTTATCCATATGGGCACAATTTAAAGTAAAAGGAAATTTTAATAAGTGGTCTGAAGTAAATGCTTCTTCAGGACTCAGTGGTGCTGAGGTAGCACGAAAAATTTTAGATAATAATGGACTGTATCATGTACCAATTGAAGTTGTCCCAGGAAGACTTTCAGATCATTATGATCCCACAGTTCGGGTGGTACGACTATCAGAGGATGTATAACTATGGAAACTCTATTGCCTCTGTATCAGCTGCGGCACATGAAGTAGGGCATGCCATTCAACATGATCAATCGTATGGTTTCTTAAGCCTTCGGCATAAAATGTTTCCTGTTGCAAATATTGCATCCGGTATTGCACCATTTTTATTACTGGGTGGCTTCTTGTTTCAGGCCTTCTCATTAATAGGGATAGGTATTATTTTCTTCTCCGCAGCGGTAGCATTTCAATTAATTACGTTGCCAGTAGAATTTAATGCGAGTGCTCGTGCAAAACAATTAATGCTTGCAGAAGGAATGATTTCTGATCAAGATACTAAAGGTGTGAATAAAGTACTAGGAGCCGCTGCCTTAACATATGTAGCCGCTACATTAATTTCAGTTCTGGAATTAGTAAAATATGTAATGATTTTCTTCCAAGGAAATGAAGAAAACTAAAAGTATATAAATAAGAATGTTTTTTTATAGGAGGTGGATCCTTTAGTTTCTAAGAAACTAAAGGTATTAGTTGGAAATATTGAATCTAGTGTTGGTAGCAGTTCTAATTGGTTTTACAGGCTTTTTCGTAGCAGCCGAATTTGCGATTGTAAAAATTAGAAGTTCGAAAGTTGATCAATTTGTATTAGAAGGTAAAAAGGGTGCCTTAGCAGCTAAAAAAGTAACATCAAATTTAGATGAATACTTGTCAGCGTGTCAATTAGGGATTACAGTGACGGCGATGGGATTAGGTTGGTTAGGTGAACCAACGATTGAGAGATTGTTACATCCTTTATTTGAAAGATGGGATATTAATTCTTCTCTCGCAGGCATTTTATCTCTAGCAATTGCATTTACTTTAATGACTTATCTACATGTTGTAGTAGGTGAATTGGCACCCAAAACATTCGCGATTCAAAAAGCTGAAAAAGTGACATTATTACTCTCTACCCCACTTATTTGGTTCTATAAAATTATGTATCCATTCATTCGATTATTGAATGGATCAGCAAGAATGTTAACTCAATTATTTGGTTTAAAACCAGTATCTGAACATGAAGTTGCACACTCAGAAGAAGAGTTGCGCCTCATCCTTTCAGAAAGTTATGAGCGTGGTGAAATTAACCAAGCAGAGTATAAATATGTAAATAATATTTTTGAATTTGATAATCGTATTGCAAAAGAAATTATGGTACCCCGTACAGAAATTATTGGTTTACACGTAGATAATTCTCTAGAGGAACATATTAATACAATACAAAGTGAAAAATATACGCGTTATCCTGTATTTGGAGAAGATAAAGACGAGATTATCGGTATGGTGAATGTAAAAGACTTCTTTATTCGTTATATAAACAAGAGTACAGAATCATTTGATACAATTCGTCCGTACACACGTCCAGTTATTCAAGTAATTGAGACAATTCCAATTCATGATTTAATGTTAGAAATGCAGAAGAAACGTATTCCATTAGCTGTATTATATGATGAATATGGTGGAACTGCAGGTATTGTTACAATTGAGGATATTCTTGAAGAAATTGTTGGGGAAATTAGAGATGAGTATGATGAAGATGAACATGCTCCGATCCAACATGTGAGTGAAACTCATAAGATTGTAGATGGAAAAGTATTAATAAGCGAATTAAATGACTTACTAGATTTACATTTAGACGATAAAGATGTAGACACCATTGGTGGTTGGGTCATGATGCAGAATTATCATATGCAAGAAGGACAGTCTGTTGAATCCGAAGGATATGAATTTAAAATTATTTCGAAAGAATCACATCATATAAAACGAATAGAAATTCAAAAAGCTAAAGAGCATGAACAAGAAGATGAAAGTAAGTAAACGGTAACAGAGTAGTTACCGTTTGGATTCTCTAATGAATAAAATAAATACATTATAAGAAAAAAGGGAGAGACAAAATGTTTAAAAAGATTTTGGCTAAATTCGGTAAAGGTGCAGCAACAGTAGATTTGCGTTTTAAAAACCCATCTTATTCTGCTGGAGAAACACTGCATGGAGAAGCTTGGATTGAAGGCGGTCAAGTTGAACAAAAAATGAATAACCTTACAGCGGACTTCATGATGAGTGTTGTCACAAAACAAGGATCTGTTACACGTAAGGTAGCAACTATTCCATTGAACGGATCCTATAACATTCTTCCAGAGGAGTCCAAGGTAATCTCATTTTCTTATGATATCCCAAGGGATCTTCCTGTATCTAGAGGGGGCGTTTCTTACTATTTTGATACGCACTTAGACATTGAAGGTGGCGTAGATCGAAAAGACTTTGATCGTCTTGTTATTGAAGCACCGGAAGAAGTACAAAATGTTTTTTATGCATTGAATCGATTAGGGTTCCAAGAAAAATCTACATCGGGTAAATTAGATACATGGGGCCAAGAGTTTTCCTTTTTCCCAAGAGAATTATTTGTAAACGAAGTTGATGAAATAGAGGTTCGTTTTGCTTATGAAGAGTCAGGGATTCGCATTTGGATGGAAGTAGATTGCAGAACCAGACATGGGGAAATGGAAGCAAGACGTGAGTTTTTCATTGAACAAGATGTATTGAAAGAAAGTAGACAAATAGCTAATATTTTAAAAGATTATATAAATGAAATGGTAAAGGATCCGCATGCTTATGCACAACCATTCTCATATCAAACACAACAAAACTATGATCATGTTCATCAGGGTAGTAACGGAGGTAGTCCAATTGCGGGTATGATTGGTGGTCTAGCTGTCGGCATATTAGGTGGCATGTTATTGAATGAACTAATGGATGGATTAGGTGCAGATGAAATGGTAGAAGAAGCAACCGAAGAATTAGGATTGAATGAGGAAGAATCATTTCTAGGTGGTTTCTTTGGAGATAGTGATGAAGAGTAAGATTATCTCTATAAAATATTAATATTTTTATTAACCCCTGACTTATGTATAAAGTCAGGGGTATTTTTGTTTCGTATAGAACAATGATATTCTTATATTTTTCGATAGTTTAAAATACTATACTCGCACGATTAGTTAAGCCAAGGTACATTCTTTTTATGTGAATTTTAAATTGAAGATTTGATATAATTTAAAGTTCATATGTTTATACAGAATCGTTCTTAAATAATAAGCCTTGTGCGCAATATTGAATAATATCTCTTCTTTTAACAATACCTATAAAAATCCCATCGTCATCTATAACAGGAACAAAATTTTGTTCCATAGCTCTTGATAAAAGGTCTTCAATTTCCGCATTGATGGAAACTGGTTCATTTGTACGGTGTAAAGAAACTTCACTCAGAACAACTTGTTGAGTGTTATTAAAACTTAATGATGAAGTATTTTTGAGTTTCCATAATAAATCTCCTTCTGTAAGTGTACCTGCATATTCTCCCTCATTATTGACCAAGGGGATAGCTGTATATCGGTGGTATTCCAACTTTTCTAAAGCCTGGCGCATTGTTGAATTTATATTTATATAAACCAATTCACTTTTGGGTGTAAGAAAAAATGCAATGTTCATGCTATTGAATCTCCTTTTTATAGCTTATTTACTTATTATTCTTTATATTTTATTTGTAGATTATTTGAACGATTGGTTACTGCTTTAATGATTGATTTCCCAACTATCAAAATCAGTATCCTTTTTATATACATTCTCTATAACATTACCGTGCCAAATATTTTTATATTCAGGTCTCCCCATCTTAACGTTATACTCACTTATGTCACCATTTCTATTCTGCCACTCAGGATTTTCACAAGCATACCTGTAATTAAATATACGTGCCCTTTTTAATGTTTTAAATGTAATAGGGAAATGCTTTTCTTTACCATCTTTGCAACCAATTACTCGATATGCCTTACTTTGTTCTCCAACAGTTTTAAAATAGGGTTCTGTAAAATCTTGTATGATTTTTATATAAACATCTCCCTTTCTAAGCGCTTTAGAAATATTATATAGCATAAAAAAGAATTTTATGGAAGTACTTTATTAAATATATAGTTTAATAATAAATAGCTAGTGTTGCTTTAAACTAAAGGATAAGCAAAAACATTGAATAGCCCCTTGTTGTTCTACAAGGGGTTAAATCTTTTTTTATGAATAGAGGTGTGACTTTATACATCTCCTTAAAGCTCAAATACGTGGATCCTGCCAGAAATTTAAAGGGAAGTGATTGCTTTCATGATATGCCTCAAATTCATACCCTTTTTCCTTTAACCCTTTTATGATGGCTGGTACGGCTGCAACTGCTTGAGGGTGAATATCATGCATTAATATAACTTCTTGGGACTTCTTTGCATTAGTAAGTACATTTTGAGCAATATTTATGGAAGCCGACTCTATAGGTACGTTATTATACTTCCAATCTAGGGAGTCAATTGTCCAATCCCATACTTTAAATCTACCATCTACTACCTTATTACGAAGTTCTTCATTTAATCCAGGCATAGAACCATAAGGAGGTCGGGTTAATTGTGGTTTTTCTCTAATAATGTTCGCTATTAAATTTTGATTTGTTGTCATTTCATTAACATAGTCACCATTTGTATATAATTTTTTGAAATCATGAGTCATGCTATGCATACCCACATAATGACCTTCTGTTTTTTCTCGTTTTACTAAATCAGGATATGCCTTTACATTCTTACCAGTTAAGAAAAAAGTTGCTTTTACATCCTGTTGTTTTAGTATATCCAAAAGCTCAGCTGTATATTTTCCTGGTCCATCATCAAATGTAAGATATGCAATTTTACGTATTTGACCGTTAAATTGGTTAGGTACTGGTTTGTTTATCTCTACGTTATGCTGCTCGCTTACAAACTGAATTGAGTTCTCTTGGTTTGTTACCCCTCTTGCAGGTGATGCAATTGATTGAATCACAAAATAAGTAATGACTACTAGAGCTACCGTTAGAATTGATATTACGAATTTTTTGGCCTGAAATCTTATTTTCACTCTCTATATTCCTTCCTCTACCTATTAGCAATAATTTGTTTAAATACAATTATACCAAATTACATCTGGTACCAAACAAATAGTATAATTTACCTTATTTTCGAGTATTTCACTAATTAATAAGAAATGTATTTTTCTTAACCGTTTAAACAGGTATACCTATATACATGATAGTTCATATGTAAAAAGTTAGTTTACATCTTTTTATAATTTGTTAAATACGTCAATACATATCCAATTAAAAACCCATTGAAATCAGCATATATGTATGATATCAATGGGTTTTTATGAGTTTAATATTTCGTATTTTTTGTAAAATTCATTGTTAGAAATACGTCTAAAATGACAAAAGTGAAAATTTTATCTCTAATTGATTTTAAATAAAATTCAAGTTTCTAATCTACTTACATTAAATCATTCTTTTATTTTTTGTATAGACAGGGTGTACCTAATGGTAGCATTAAATATTTAATGAAATTACATTAGCGATAGGATAATGCTTGTTTCCCTAATGCTTCCCACGATTGAATGAAAATCTCTTGGTTTACTTTGTGTGCTTTTTTCACAGTTAATGGGTCATTGATATAAATGTATTTGTCCTCCAAACCTACAATAACAACAGCATGTAAATCCAAAGGCGCTGTAATTTTTTTGTCATCATGTTTCCAAGACTCCCATCTATCTGGAAGGCGATAATCTCCTGTAGTCCATACTACTACAGGTTTACCGAGCTTAATTTGAGTTAACACAGTATTAAAGGTTTTTCCTGTTAAGTTTACTGTGCGATTTGGTAGATAACGTTCCATCAATTCTTGTAACGGTTGAACGTGGACAGCGTACCCCTTATTTTTTCCAGTTATATCTCCGACAAAACCTTCTTTAGGATCTCCCCATTGAATGATGTCTCCACTTTTATTTGTAGACAGTGGCGTAGGATCTTTTTTTATCTCGTTAGCTAAATCCATTTTATTAACTTTAATGCCTGCATGCTGTAATACCATCGCTAAGCTTGTAACTTCGCATCCATATTTTAATTCTGGCTTTTGTGATATAAGCGGCACATCTAAAATTATTTTTTTAGTGGCTGGAGTGGGGGCTGATTGCAAAGATTTACTTTTGGGCATAGAATGTGTGGTATTTTGAATCAATTTGTTATCTTCTTGTTTAACTTGTAATTCATTCTTTTTAAGCGAGGGTGTTTTTTCTGAACATCCCGCTAAAATTAAAACTAAGGCATACAAAGTTAGAAATCTTTTCATAGCATTCACCTTTTTAATAGTAATTACTTAATACCGTAATATTCCGATATCTAATATTTTTTAGAGGTATAGAACGTTTCATAAGCTTCATTTTATGTGGCAAAGTCCAATTACCTACGTGTGGTAAAAAGGAAGCCCACGCGCACCAATTAATAATTTGTGACTTTAAGTTACAGTTATAGTATAAGCGAGTTGAGGAGAGCTATGCTGGAATAAAAAGTATTAAAAGCTTTATTCTCAAAATTACTAATGAACCAAGGATATATCTGTCTAAAATGTTTCGTTAATCTGAATTAAATTTTCTAAATGTTTTAAATTTTTAAAATAAGGAAATGGATATTGAATGCTTTAAAAAAATAGGAAGAGAGTATATTTCTTTCTTTTTATACAAATTATTAAGGGTAAAATACTTATGAAATCAGTAGGTATTATTAAAAGATTATAAATTGTTGAGGTGATTCAATATATGCCAAAGTTAGATGTAGAGGGATGTAGTCTTTACTACATAGTAAAAGGAGAAGGGACTCCTATCATTTTTATTCACCCGCCTACACTTACCTGTGAAAATTTTGAATATCAGATAAAAGAATTATCTAGAAATTTTAAAGTAATCGGTTTTGATGTTAGAGGGCATGGGAACAGTCAGAGTTCAAGTCAGCCAATTACATATTCACTAATTGCTAAAGATATGAAGAGTTTACTGGATTATTTGAATATAAAAAAGTCTTTTGTATGTGGGTATTCAACAGGAAGCTCAGTTGCCTTGGAATTTTTATTAACATACCCCGAAAATAGTTTAGGAGGAATTCTTATAGGTGGAATGTCAGAAGTTCGTCGAGGGTATTTAAAAAATAAGATTTCTCTTGGAGTCCAATTAGCGAAAGCAAGAGCAATTTCATTTTTAGCATTTGCCATTTCATGGGGGAATTCTAATACAAAAAAATTATTTAAAAGAATGTTTCGAGAAGCTCGGAAAGGTAATGCAAAAAATATCGAACAATATTATCGTTATAGTTTGCAATATAATTGTACAAATCGCCTTAAAGACATTCATCTACCTATGTTATTAGTTTATGGACAAAATGACAAAACTTTTTATAGTCATGCAAATTTACTGCATGAAGAATTACCATGTAATGAATTAAGATTTATTAAGGGTGCAAAACATCAAATACCAACAAAAGCGGCTACAGATTTAAATCAAATGATTGAGCAGTTTGTTTGTACTCATTCTAAGGTGCCTAAAGAAGTTCATAAATCATAAAGTATTATCTGAGATCTAAAAGGGATTTAAAATTAATATTTTCAAAAAGGATAACGGGATGAGATTTTTTTCTAAATTTAAAAATTATAATTAACAGTAGATTAATTATAAATGAAATCATGGAAACAGGGGATTTTAGGGAATAAAAGATAGAAAAGCAATTAATATACCTAATGGACAATGAAGATATGAGTTAAAAGAAGATAAATAAAAAATTAACAAGTGGAGATGTCGAAAAACTAATTGGAGTCACCATATGCAAAAAAGAGAATTGTACGTATTAAAAGAGATTAGCCGATTTCCTGTAATATAAGGAACCGGCTATCTGCTTTTTTATGGGGGTGTTGTGTTTTAATAGTGACAGTTATTAACAGTTATTAGTTTGAATTAATTTGTTTCTTTTGTGTGTTAGGTGTAATTTCATCAGCAAATTCCATATTTACCAAGTTTACTTTGGATGGAATAAATGTTCTTGTTTTAATTTAACGAATTTCCCGAAAGAATTCTCCTTCCTCAAGCGTGTGAAAGGCGTAGCTCAACGGTAGGTGGGAGATGAATTTCGGTTTGGCGTAGCCAAAAGGTTTTCCTTTTTATTTTGCCTCTGATATAATCAGTCTAATAAATTATAAAGGCTGGTATATAAGTGAAATTAGATAGTAATAACCATTCAGTATTCTTGTTGTATTATCACCTTGTGTTGGTCGTGAAATACAGAAGAAATGTGTTTGATGATGATATGTCAGACTATGCAAAAG
>NZ_JBQAHM010000032.1:0-16666 GCF_051916885.1 Bacillus cereus group sp. MYBK14-1
AACTCCTATTAGTTACTGTTATGGGAATTCTAATCATGGTAATCTGGTTATATTTTTATGGTTTAGGTTTATGAATATAAACTAAAATCATATCCAAGTATACGAGATAATAGTTCAATGCGTATTATGGTGGAGAATAGGACACTGGTGGTCTTTTTGGAGAGGCTAAATGTGTTACGAAACTGATGAATCGGATAATAGGTAGTATATAAAGGTCTTATCTTTTTATAGGAAGATAAGGCTTTTTTATGCATAAAGAAAAGACACCCAAAGGTGCCTTCCTCCGACTTGAACCACTTTAATTCTATATAAAGGCGTACCGCCAGCATTTTGCAAAATAACCTACGCTATACGGAAAATTAAAATAAGCTGTCTATATGGACAGCTTATTTACATAAAATGCGTTATCGGTATTGCTTAGTTATTTTCCTCCAGATCTTTTTCTTGTTTAATCCTAAGACGGTACACATAAGAAACAGGGATAATTCCACAAACAAATATAATTCCTCCTATCAATAAACCGTTGCTCCAGTTGAAGTTTGGGGTAATGGACGTAAGAATAGCAAAAATAAGTGCAATGATTGTGATCATAATGAGACTAATAATTAACGATTTTACTGGATTTTTTAGCTTTCTTTCATGCTCTACACTAACACTCATGTTCAGATAACTGTAGATAATGGAAGTAAGCATGAAAACCATCCATAGTGGGTTTTTCGTCATTCCTTCTATGCCCCCTTTAAAGACTTCATAGCCAAGAATACTGAGAACCCCGATTGTTTGTACTATATAAGCTATTTTTATGTGTTGTAAATTTTGTACTATTAGTCGTTCATCAGTGATTTTTTTCATTCGAATTCCTCCCTATTAATCCAAAAAATCTCATCTAATTTGGCATTCACCGCATAACAAATTTGTAGGCACAATTTTAATGATGGATTATATTTTCCTTTTTCAATTAAACTGATTGTTTGCCGAGTAATACCTACGACATCGGCAAGTTCTTGCTGTGTTAACTCCGCTTTTACACGGGCGAGCTTTACGTTATTTTTCATAGCATATCCTCCAACCTTAATGTAACATATAATTTCCTTAATGTAAATTATATGTTACATTAAGGTTCACAGATCAGTATTTTTCATTAAACAAAATGGTTTCTTTTTATACAATAATCGGGCCTTTTAGTTGAATAAGGTCCGAAAGGATGGAATGCATACTTTATACACCCTAATTAACATAACGTCCTATTATCGGTAGCAAGGAAAAGGAGGAACCCCTATGAGAGTAAGGGTTCCTCCTTTTTTGTTCTAGGGATCTATGCATTTTTTTATACATTCCTATTCTGGTGCGGTTTTATGGCTCTCGTTTGTTACTGGATTAGCCAAAAAACTGTATAAAATCTTGCATGCTCTTAGCGTGGGTTTTTTCCGAAATGCTGGCGATACCTCTAAAAGGATTCTGTAACAGGAAGTAATATTATATTTATTTTTTACTAAGAAGAATATCTAATGACATTGTGATATCTTTTTTAAAAACGCTTATCCCTTTTTCCTCAGCAATCCTTGTCATATATTCAACTCTTGAAGGTTTATTAGGTAGAGATTTTAGCTGATCTATATTCTCCGTAATTAAATTTTCAAGCGCTTCTTTCGTTTTTCGTTCTTGTTCTCTACGTAAATTCATTCTCTCTGCAAAATTTTGGTGTCGAAGTTCATTTTGATATTCTTCCATATCAGATTCATAGTTACTAAGAAAATCTTCTATTACAACCTCAGGGGTATCAATACCAAAATTAGTCGTTCCCACTCTATATAAAACCCCTTCATTAATAACCTCTATTATGTAAGAATCTAATAAACCCAAATGTTTTTTAACTTGTTTATTATGTTGGCTAATAACAGACCATAAGTCTTGCATACACCCATTTTCTTTTAAAAATTCTATTGTATCTTCGTCCATCAGATCTTCAATCATATCATTAGAGATAAAATAATCTTCTTCATTTACAATAAAAAGTTGATATAATACCGTTTTTATTTCATTTTGTTTAATAAATTGAAGCATTTTTTTAAATCTATTCTCACCAATCAATAAAACTTCTGTAATATCACCTTCTAGCTTGAGAGCCTCCATTGCAAAAATATCTTGTTCAATAAAAAAGTTCTCTAAATCATTTACATTTTTAAAATCCATTTCCCATTCTCCTCTTTAATCCTTTTTACTTATCTTAACAATAAATTTATAAAACAACTACCAAATGGGGGTACCGCCACATCACTATCAAGCTAAGATTTTGCAAAGTCAATTTTAGGCGAGATTGTTTCTTTTTTCTAAAGGGCAAGTGTAGGTGATTATTAATCCTAGAGTGGCATCTCATACCGAGAATCGTTTCCGTACCCCTAAATACCCCACGTTATCACCTTATATAGATTCGGAATGTATACATTCTGTATTCGTTAACTATGTTCCTCCACTACATAATGAATACAAAAAATGTGAGAGTATATTCACCCTCACATGTGTTTAAATTATTATTCAGGATATTTAGTTTGTTGTTCCATATGTTTTGCAACGTCAATTAAGGGTTGCATCTCCTTTAAAAAAGCATTTACATCTCTAAAGGAGTCCATAAAATAATACTCATTAAATTCATCATAACAGCTAGTGAGTTCAATTATAATTCTAGGTGTATTCTTATACTCAGGTTCAAGATAAAGCATATTACATCGGCAAAGAATTGTAAATAACTCGTTAAATTTCCCACCTAGAATAAAGGTGGCTTCATAATTATCATCAAATGATACAACATGGTTTGCTTCATATTGAAACCGTCCATTTCTAAATATAGTTCCTGTAATTTCTCTATACCTGATTGATGTTTCCACTGTCATAATCATCACCTCAAAGAAGTGATTCGATGCATGGGTGCTAAACACCTTTTACTATATAGGTATTATATTTTTATTTAAAATTACGGTACGTGAAATTTTATGTTTACCTTATTAAAAACCCCCCATAGATCTTAAATCTATGAGAGCTGCCTAAGGGTATTTAGACTTTCGACTCCATTCTATTGTAACAGGCTTTCACCATACATGAGAAACATAATGAACCAAAAACAAACCATCATAATAAGAAATTCTTTAACCCCTTGCTGAAAGGAAATACGACCTTCTTCCATTCTACATGCCCCTTTTCTCTACAACTTTTTATATGTTAAAATAAGAGGGAAAGAAATGTGCCAATTTCTTTCCCAGACGGTCACTCATGACTTTGCTCTTTGTTTGCTTTTGCAAATGAAGAGCTTTTATTTTGCATACTTATGCTTACTTTCTAACATCGCATAATGCAATAGCTTTAATTTTGTCTCTCTTTTCAATGCTTTCCACTCAGATACACCAATTTTCATGTCTCATTCCTCCAATATTTAAATTTGTTATTTATATAGCTTATAAGTTCCAGTTGTTCTTATATAGTAATACTGAACAGCCCCTTCATAATTCGAATATAAATAGTATTTATGAATTTTATAATTTAATTCATTTTTCTCTAATACCTCATAAAGCTTATTTTTAGTTTCATCCATTACGTCAAAAATGGTTAACTGTTCCATTATTAACAGCTCCTCATTGCGTAAATTTACTAAACTAACTCTAAGAACAAGATTGTTTCATTATGCTCATTGGTATGCACATTAAACTGTTTTCCTGTAGCTTCTAATGCACTAAAAAGCATTCTTTTATATCCTTGATCCATAAAATCTACACTTATTTGACCATGATTCATAATAAATTGAAGATCAGCCATCTTCTTTTTAACTTTCCGTTCCATATAATAACCTCCTCAACAAAGTTATATAACTTATAATTATTTTTATAGAGGAGGTTGTAATATGGCTGTTAATAAAGACAAGTACACTCAAATTTTAGTTACTTTTACAAAAGAACAAGTAGAACAAATAGAAAATTATTGGCATGAAAATAAGCTGAAGAACCGAAACGAAGCAATTCGTGAGATCGTAGACAAAGGGTTAAGTCGTAAATAATGGCTACCCTTTTTATTTTTCCTAAAAAACCTAAAAACGCATATAAATTACCTCTCTCCCTTTACATGCGGTTTTATAACAAACAAGACTTATTATATTAATGATGATGCAAAAACCTCATACAAGCAAATCTGAAGGTTCATTTTTTAGTTGAACTGATTTTTTTCATGCATTCTTTAAACAAATGAAAAAAGAGCCGGATTTTCATCACAGCTCATGTATTAATTGGTTCTGTATGTGTACATGTAGGATATTGAGAACAACCAAAAAACTTATTTCCTGTTTTATTTGAATTACGAACGACTTAATCATGTTTACATGTTTGACATTTCCGTTCTGCAGGTTTTACCCCTTGATACACATCTTCAGCGGAAAATTCATTTACTTTCTTTTTTGTTTGAAATCAATAACTTTTACTCCACTTGGACTAACATTATAAGTTATTGTTACAACATGATTAGGTGGATTGTGAGCGTTGGTATACGTTCTATATTTAGCTACTACAATAAAGGTAAAGGTATATTTTTGAGAACGCTCAATTTTTATAATTTTTGCATCCGTTAAACTATACTGGTGATCTGGCCCAAGTTTACTTCGGATAGTTTTACTTGCGTATGGAGCTAATAAAGTATTATAAGAATCATAAAAATCTTTATTAGATATATTTTCAGCCTTTCCTTCTATTGGAGATGTAAATAAAACCACCATTATAACTCCACAAAATGCCATTAACAGTTTCCGTTTAAACATAAAATTGACTCCAAACTTACTGCATAATATGGATTAGAGTGCGCAAATAATAGCGAATTATTCATTTGCAGTATTTTTAACAGAGCCTAAATAAAAAGAAAAAGAGCCGGATTTTCATCATAGCTCATGTATTGATTGGTTCTGTATGTGTACATGTAGGATATTGAGAACAGCCAAAAAACTTATTTCCTGTTTTATTTGAATTACGAACGACTAAATCATGTTTACATGTTGGACATTTCCGTTCTGCAGGTTTTACCCCCTGATATACATCTTCAGCCGAATATTCGGGATTGATTTTATTAATCAATTTCTGAAGTTCTACACGATCTATTAGTTTTACATTGCAAGCTTCCGCTAATTCTTTCGCTTGCCTTGTATACACACTGTTCGTTACAACCCAGCCTTCATTTGCTTTGTAATAGGCTTGGGCTGCATATATCTCTTGTACAGCACTAATGCCGACTCTATTTTTCATCCCGTAGCGTTTCGCCTGGATTACAATACGATTTTTCCCCTTCAATACCAGATCCGCTCCGAAATCATTTGACTGCTTTGTGACTGTTGGAGAATAACCCAACTCTCGAAGGAGAGCTTTTAGGTATACTTCGAATTGATGTCCGTCCATTTTGTCTATATAACGAATACCAGACTTAGCCATTCGTTTTAATATTCTTCGCTCCTGGATCTTCCGGTACATGAATTTACAAATACGAAAAAGAACATAAAGGATAAAACCATACATCAAAATTTGTAATATGTTTGGCATTTCTGGTAGATTAGACACTTCGCTCCACCTCTTTAATTGGTTTCATTTTCTTTGGTTGGGCTGTTTCTTTTGCCTGTTGCTCATTCACTTGTTTTTTCCGGACATCGTTCCAATCTTTTTCATTCGTTGGAATATCCTCTTTAAGATCGACAAAGCATTTCATTGTCTGAATGAAGTCTTTCCCAGCCTTATCATTATCAACTGCCATGATGACCTCTTTAATATCGTGCCCTTCTTTTTTCGCATCCATTAAAGATTGAATCACTGTTTTTGACTTCAATCCATGCATAGAAACCAGACGAGCGTTTTGGATATCATTTTGTTTAATACTCCAATGAGATAACATGTCGATAGGATCTTCATAAAAATAAATCTTATCTGGTTTACCTACATCAACCGTAAAACCGGCATTGATTTTTTCATAATTCGGGACAATTTGCTTAAAGCTTCCTCTTTTATTCTCCATTTTGACCGTACCTTGACGGTTCATTCCAATGATTTGCCCTTTGCCTCCTTCTTCTCTCCATTTGAACACCACGTTATTTTTCTTATCCTGGGCGATGAGATCCTTTTTAATCAGCCAATTCACCAAGCGAGGATCTATTTTCCGTTCATGAATTAGATATTCTTTTATCTCTGTTTGCTTATTTACTTCCAGGTGTTTGGGATAACTAAATGGCTGCTGCTCTTTTTTGCGCTCCTCTTCCGCTTTTGAACGATCAAACTCTTTGTAGTCCCCCTTCTGAATGTCCATCACGGCTTGTGGGAATGTCATATCATAGTACATCATCGCAAAGCTAATCGCTCCATATCCTTTTTCCCCTCGACTATTCCAGGCGTACTGATTTCCTTTAATGATGAGACTGTCATGTTCCGTATGACGATAATAGTTTCCTTCTTTCTTAAACGTTTCTCCTTTTGCTTCCAGATATGAAATCAAGTCAACGTCTCTTGCTTTCATCGTATCCTCCGCACTGACATATGCCATTACGGAATCCCCCCCTTTACTCTATAAAATGAAATAAAAAAGAGGACTATTCCGTTTCCTAGTCCTCTTTTGCTACTTATAGTTGTTACATTTCATTTTTATTTGCCGAATAAGAATTTTAATCGCTTCTCCTGTACGCTGTATGATAAACGAGCGTCAAATTTCTTCCCGTTTTTGTTTGAGATAAACCCTTTGATCTGATCCGTTACATTCTTTTCTAATAACTTTTTCACATGGTTACTACTTAAATTTTTACCAGAGAATGTATCAAAAATAATGAAGTCACAGCCTTTTTTGTATTTCTCACATAAATAGTTACTTTTCCCTACAAGAACCCTACTCTTACACAATGGACATTTACCAATGGTACGATCTTCAGTCGTTGGAAAACGGAATTTCAAACTTCCATCCGCTTCCATATAGATAGCTGCTGTAAATTCTCCCTTTTCCCCTTGAAAGCCGTTGATAAAATCCGTTGTTTTATACTGAATTAACTTTTTCACCTGATTACCAGGGATTGCTTTCCCTTTTATCTTGGCTGGTAACATAAAATCACATCCATTTTTATGCTCCGTGCATCCATAAAATGTTTTACGATGAAGCATATCCCCTTTTTTACATTTTGGACATTTACCAAATGACAGCTCCTCTTGTGTTGGAAACTGAAATTTAACTTTCCCTTCATGTAACACTAAATAAGCGGAAAACTCCTTCTCATTGGACTTAAATCCTTTTAAAAGATCTGTTTTCTTATCCTCAAAAAGCTTTTTCGCTTGCGCTTCCGGAATCGCTTTTTCTTTAATTTTTTTTGGTAAGGAGATTTCACATTCCGGATAATTACTGCACCCGTAAAAGTTTCCTTTATGAAGGATTTTTCCTTTTCTACAAGGGCATTTGCACACTTCAATTTGCTGATTCCAAGTATTAATAATGCTATCCGACACCTTATCATCCATTGCGCCTAATTGTTCCACTGTGTCTTTTACAAACGTATTCGTTTTCTCCACAAATTCCTCATATTTCATTTCATTCTTTTCGATCATGTAGATCATCCCTTCCATTTCAGCCGTATAAGCTGGATTTTTGATTTCATCTACCGGAAAAGCATCTATAAACGCACGACCAATATTAGTAGTTCGAATCTGACTGTTAGTAACATCAATATAGCTTCGCTCTAACAGTTTTGGGATAAACGTTTCTTCCGTTGCGACTGTCCCAATCCGTTTTCCTTTCATAA
Source organism: Bacillus cereus group sp. MYBK14-1 (assembly GCF_051916885.1). Classification (NCBI taxonomy): domain Bacteria; kingdom Bacillati; phylum Bacillota; class Bacilli; order Caryophanales; family Bacillaceae; genus Bacillus; species Bacillus cereus group sp. MYBK14-1. The sequence continues at coordinate 7,790 of NZ_JBQAHM010000032.1, forward strand.
GTTCTTTCAAATGTTCATCATCTAATTTACGCCCTGCCGTCTCCATAAAGGTTAAAATAGAACTTTCCGTATGAAAGGCTGGTTTCTTTGTTCGAGACTCAATCAAGTCATACTGAACGATTCTGAAAGAATCTCCTTCTCGTAAAATAGGTATCTGAAATGCTTCAACTGATCCCTCTTCTATATCCTCTTGAAATACACTTAGAAACCCTTTCTCTTGTAGGATCTTTTCTTTTGTACTGTATGTGTTGCCCTCTTGATCTATAAAATATACTTCTCTTACCAGGTAGATTGCTGGTTTCATAAAATTCCCGATAAATCGTTTTACAATTAAGTCATATAACTGTTTTTCTAATGGTTCTCGGTTGGTCCCGACATATAATTTTGTTGTTGGGATGATGGCAAAGTGACTACTGACTAATTCATCATTAAAAGTAGAATGTTTTTTCGTAATAGAAGATGGAGATACTTGTTGTACGAGATTTGCATAGGTGCTTTTTTCTAATGCTGCCATTACTTCTTTCACTCGTTCCACTTGCTCAGTAGGTAAATGCCTGGATGAAGAACGAGGATAAGTAATAAAGCCTTCTTCATACAAACTCTGAATGTGTTTTTTTGCTGTTTCCGCATTTATCTTCAGTTTGGCGTGAGCATCTTTGTAGATATCCGTTAAGTTATATAATAATTTTGGTTTCTTTTTTCTCGTACTCTCTTTAAATTCCGTTACGATTATATTCGTTTCTTTCAAGCTATCTCCAAGCTTTTGTAGTGGCGATGGATCTATCAGTTGATCTTCTGTTTTCATTACTGGTAATAAACCGTTTTCCGTTAATAGCTTCAAATTGTAATAGGTTTGTTCTTTATAATTTTGGATAGCGATTTCCCTCTGACGGATTTCATTCAAGATACACATTTGAACACGACCAGAAGCCAATAAAAATTGATTTTTTGCTAGTTTGGATGTACATCCTCTTGTAACATTAATCCCTAGAATATAATCCAGGTATTGCCTTGCTTTAGCCGACTTTGCAAGCCCGTCATAATCCGTTAATGGTTCTAATCGATTCAATGCTCCTTCTAATTCTGCTGCCTCATAAGATGACTTGTATACACGAGATTGCTTTTTATTTACCCCAGCGTACTCGTATACTTCCCTATAGATTAATTCTCCCTCTCGATCCGCGTCACATATGTTTACCACGTGGTCAACATCATGACGCTGCAACAGTTTAACAAGTGTTTGTAGTTGCTCAGCATACTCTTGTTTTACTTTATAAACTGGCTGATAAATTAAGGGTAAATGTTCCAATTTAAATACCTTATACTTGGAATCCATCTCTTCCGGATGTTTTAACTCTAATAAATGCCCCCGGCACCAACTAATAATGTAATTTTCATTTTCATAGTAGCCATAATACGGCATACTTCCCGAATACTTTTGAGAGTTTCTAAATCTAGGTGATTTTAATAATTCAACAGCTACCTTCTGTTTTTCAGCAATAAATAATGTTTTCCCCATAAGTACTACCTCCTATTAATCTGCAATTTCAGTTTCACGCTTCCATTTCTTATTCCTCCGCTTTTTCATCATTCTGTGACCAAACAATAGAAACATGTTCAAAAAGACAGCTACAAGGAACATACAGCCCGCAAACAACCATACATTCATGGCATTCTCTCCTTTCCGTTCTATAAATAAGAAAGAGGGCTTTTTCTTTTGCCCTCTTTCATTTTTAGATATAAAAAAATCACTCTCCGTTATCTCAATTGAGTAACAAAAAATGATTTAATCTGGTGTTCCTGTTATAAAATTTTTCATCGTTCCATTTCCATTGTTTCTCTTTTTCTACCTGATTTCTTTGTAGTTTTTGACTGATCTACATTACCAGGATCTATTTCCTTGTCTTTTTCTTTATCGTTCGTTTGTTTTCCATTCAATGGCTGAAAATTTTTATCAAAATCCATTTCCTTTGAAGTTGTAGGCTGATTCACCGTTATTCCTTCTTTTTCAAGCTTCTCATCCACCTGGTTTTCTAATTTCACTACGTGTTCCTGGCTTACCAGCTCATTATCAATCGAAACATATTTCGTTGTATAATACCGTTCTTCAGCTTTTACACGAGTGACAATGCTATCAATATTATCTGGTGTCTCTTCATATTGTGAACGTCTGTATGCTTCGAATTTTCGGCTTAAATCTTTATCTAATGTAGTTGGCTCCTTTTCTTTTAAAGGCTGAATTTGTTGATCTAGAGAAGCAATAGGTGCATATCCATCTGTCTTCATTTCTTTATATAATTCCACTTCTTTTTCATTAAAAGGGTAATCTTTTTGTGCCTCCGCTTTATCAACTAAAAGTCCATATCGTTCATCTTTTACGATTTCATCTAGATTCATATTTACATCTTTTTCATAAACAACAAATGACAAATTTCCTCTTCCATCAAAGATAGAACTTTGAACCTTTTCATATAAATCTGGTTTCAAAATGTTATCTAAATAGACGTTTTCTCGTTTCCCGTTCTTTTCCATGAGTGAAACATATAAATCGTCCCGATTTGTTTTATCTTGATTCCATACAGACAAATAATTTATATCTTTCGTAACGGCATCCATCATATGGATTCTTGCCAGTTCTTCATCTTGCATACCATTTGCTAATACTTCAATTGTAACTAAGTGATTGGGTGTCTCTTTCGGTTTTTCTAATGGATTTTCTTGTGCTTTTTCCATCGGTATTTCTTTGTTATTTCTATAATTCATCACTTCATCTCGTAACGCTTGTTTTACTTCATCCGATAAATGCCTTTTCTCGTTTAATACTTGTTCATACGGTGTCTTGTAGTCCCCATCCCCCATATCCAAACGATCCATACTCACAAGCTCCATTCTCCCAAAATCTTTATCTACTTCTTTTGGAATGGCAATATGATAACGAGTTTTATCATATGGTACGTATTCACCCCTTTCTCTTGCTTCCTCTTTTGCTTTTTCAATATTTTTAATGACTTCAGCCATTTTTTCATTGGCCTCTCCAAATGGAATCAACTGACTACCTTTAAAATTTTCGTTTTCGCTCCACTGAACTAACATAGTTGGACGATTTATTTCATTTTGATTTAGTGCTGCATACTTTTCTTGATTCGCTTCGTTAAATGCATCAATAAATTCTTTATCACTCAATTTTTCTGTGCCTTCTACGGGCTCAAACGCTCGGTTTCTATCCGCTTGTTCTCTTAACTCTGCAACAGAAACAAGCTCTTGTGTCGTGTTACTTAAACTCATAAATTCGACCAATAAAATATTTTTTTCGTCCTGTTTTTCATTTTGATTTGCCATACTTTCCACCTCTTTTTCATTTATTTGTTCTTTTTCCTTTTCTAATGTGTTTTCAATTGTCTCAATAAATTCAATCGAAGTTTCATGTACTTCTTTCAACAACTTGGTTTTATCTTTCATTTCTTTTCCTTGTGTCCAGCTCGCTAAATATCCTAATGAATATTCGCTTGTATCAATCCCAAAATAAGAAGAAACTGCATAAGCTGTCATTTCTGCTTGGAACTCTTTTTCTGGTGCTGTGTAATTCATACGTGTCTCTGCGGTATGAAGTTTGGCATGCGCCAATTCGTGAAGAAGTGTTTTTACATTTTGTAATTCACTGTTTCTAGGATTCAAGGCAACCTCTTTTGTTAGGGGATAGCTCACACCTTTTGCGACACCCAGTTCTGATTTTGGCGCAATAATTTTCACATCGTTTTTTTCCGCAATGGCTTCCATTCCTTTATACAAACTCTGGTAATCTGTAACGCTCCCTTCTAGCCAACGATTCGGAAAAATACGAGGTAGATCTTCCGCTTTTGCGTTTGTTTGAGACACGTCAAACACATGACCGACAGCAAAATATAAGCGACCAGGTATCACTTCTACGCTTTTAGATTCGATTTGTTTTTTCTCTTCCTCACTTGCTTTAGTTACTGTTTTCCAATTGCCTTCATTGTCTTTAAATTTTGCTACCGTTTGGTTTGGAACAAGGATTTTTATTCCTTTCTCACCCTTCTTAACCGGAAATCCTTTTTCTTTCCAAAAAGAAAAGGAACCAACTGCACTGGCTCCCTGGAATTGACTTTGTATTAATGAAATATTAGATGGTGAATAGTGATAAAACTTTGCCATAAATGTTAAGTACTCTTTCAAATCTCCCGGTGTACGAAAATAACCTTCTACACTTTTTTCCATCTTTTTTGTTAAAGCTTGCACCGCTTCTTTCTTTTCTTCTGGTGATTTCGTTTGATACTTTTTCTTATAACTTTTACTCATGATCTTCTCCTACTCTTTCACTCGCTTTTTGCAATTCCTCCATTTCTTCCTCATTCCATCTCTCAGCTGTATCAAAGAAAAGCTCATGAGTTTTCACATTGACCGGAACTAACATATTTTCTTGATTCATGACATGGACTGCAAGTTCTTCCTCTTGTTCTCGTGTAATTTTGATTGTTAGTTTTTCCTCTTTTACAAGTAAAACAAGTTCACCTTCTCCAACCTCTTTAATGACCCCTAATGCGATATCTTCACGAAATAATAACATCCTAATAACCTCCTGTTTTTTTATAAAAAGAAACAATGTAGCTTACGTTACATTGTTCTTTGATGCCTCATGATCTAAACGTTTTTGTCTTGCGTTACTAATCCGTTCCGCTACGACTTCTTTTGCTATCTTTACACTTCCCATCTCTTGTTTATCAGTCGTAATAAGGCTATCTACGCCCTCTAAAAAGAAATAACCATTTAATAACTCAATTAAAATTTGCGTATTTCTATCCGCACTATTTGCACCAAGACGAATTTTTGTTAGTTCACTTTTCAACACATCGTGTAAATTCTTTGATACAATTTCGGAAATATAATTCAATGACCATTCTGTATTTTTTGATGCTTGATGTTCTCTACAAATCCTAACAATTGCTTCACCGTTATATCTTATATTGTGTTCTTCCATGTAGTCTTTAATATACGTATCTGTTTCTTCATCCAATGTAATTTGCATGCGAAAGTCTTTCATTTAATAACCCCTCTCATTTTGATATGCGGTTTCTTTTTGCATACGCTCATAATACTTTTGGTTCTTCCAGCTTTCGTATTCACTTTTAAAAGCGCCTTCCACTTTTCTCATAGAATACTGAATAGATACATTCTGCTGAAATTTTCGAAATGACTTTGATTTTTTCATGTGATGGATTCTTTTTTGTTCTTTATCATATGCCTTCATTTCTTGTAAAAAGGCGTTCCCCATTCGTTTATACAGGTCACTGATTTTATTCGTTTTATAATTTTCATATTGCTTCTTATCATACTTTCCTTCCCCATATGCTTCTTTAAAAACTTGCACTTCTTTATCTAACTTTTGGAGAAACTGATCGTAATCTTTTTTATGATGATGTTGAATATACCGACTGCTTAATTCATCAATTTGCGGCTTTAATGGTTGAATCGTATTGTAGCTATATTGCCACTGTCTTTTATCACTTGGTAACTGTTTATAGATTTGTAAAAACAATGGTTTCAAATGTTGATTACGCCAATCAAAAACGGAATCTTCTTTTTTCCTTCTCACCATATTGTTTCGAATCAGATCATTAATTTGTTTTTGTTCCTGCTTACGATCTAACAAATTGTTTACGACTTTACCCTTCATCGCATCTAATGTTTTTGGTTTTCTTTTACCACGTTCTCTCGTTGGAAATGGTTCAACAGTTGCCACATGAATATGAATATTATCCGTATTAAAATGAATGGCTGCCGACCAAATAGAGCTTTTTTCCAACCCTTCTCTTTTTTGCATTTCCTTCATCATAAGCCTTGTTACATCCATTAACTTTTTCTCATCCAACGTTTTTGTTTTCTCATCATAAATTCCTTGTTTCTCTAGCCAGGGATTATGAAAAGAAATGACATCTTGCCACATGATACTTCCATTCTCATGAGCGGTTTTAAACATTTCCTTTAAGGACTTTTTCTCACTTTCTGTTAAACGATTTGCGTGTTCCGTAAATAGTGCCGATGTCTTTTCTGAATTACCCATATAGTCTTGATACGTTTCGAACATTTTCGGATTCAACTTCACTTCACTTTTCGCTTCCTCCCGATCTACATAGTCAATATAGTTTTGAAATTCATCCGAATTTGGCAACACAAATTTCGTTTTCAAAACAACACCTGGTGTGACGGAAGACTGAACAGGAACAGCATTACTCATCTTCAACATCCTGCATCATCATTTGAATAAACTCATTCATTTTTTCCATTGCGCTATAACAATCACTCATCATATGGATGTTCTTTTCAATGAGATTTTCTAATTCCATTTCCCTTTTATTTTGTTGCTGAAAAAATGCCAGCATTTCAATTTGAGCTTTCAAAAATTTTTGCCGGGATATTCCCTTTCTCTTTGCAATTTCATCTATTTTCTTTAAGGCAACTGGATCTATATCTCTTATTTTTAGATTCATAATTTCAGCTCCTTTCTGCTATTTTGGGTAGAGATCAAAAAATAGTGAGAAGAGCATAAGGGGTTTCTGCCCCCACCGAGGGTGTGGGGCTAGGCGGAGCCTAGCGAAACGGTGGGGGCAAGAAAAGCTTTTAGGTGTAGACTCACTCACGACCCAAAATCCTCTAATGTAGACTCACTCACGACTCATTTTTTCGTGATGTGGACTCACTCACGATACAAAATCCCTTGATGTAGACTCACTCACGACATGACTTTTTTCACTTTTTATTAATTTCTTGTGCCTTCTCTTCTAATTTTTTGATTTTATCTCGTGCAATTTTTTGTTCTCCTTTAAACAATTCCACGTTCTTTTCTGATGATTTTATTTTAGATTCTAAGGATGCTATCTTTGATTGTGTTTCCGTTTTTTCTGCTTCCGTTTGGTACTTCATTTCATCTTGTAATTCCTTTACTTTTTCATAAACTGTCTTTGCACTTTCTTCTTCCAGTTTGATTGCTTTCCCATAATTTTTTATCTTTGTTTCGATATCCTTTTTGTCTCTTTCTATAAAATCTAGCTCATATGTTTTTTTATCTTCAGCTATCAATTCGTCATTTGCTTTTGTTTTTCTTTGATCGGTAAAAATCGTCTGAACTAATTTATTTGGACTCTTTGTTGATGCATTTTCTTCTTCATATTCGTTCACATCTTGTGTAAATTTACGAATATCCATTTGTTCTTTTTCACTATTTTTATTGTAAATATCGAAAGCTAACGCTCCCCAATTCGGAGATAAGTCTTTTACTTCTACTACGTATTTTCCGTTCTCCTCATACAATACTTTGACAGGTAATTGGACACCTGGATTTGCTTTTTGCTGTGCTTTAAATGTATATCCTGTTTCCTCATAACCTTCTAATCGAAAGTAAATTTGTATAAAGTTTTTGTGTGGATTGTATTCCCTTTTCTCTACAATCAATTTCCCCATACCCGACAACTTAATTACTTTATTTGTCTCTGTATGGAATAGTTTTTCATCGTTTGGCATGTAAATTTTAGATGTTAAGAAAGCGAAAAAACCTAAAAATAGAAAGCTGATAATTGTTAAGTAGATCCACGACTTATTCTTTCTTAGATTGATTCTTTCACTCTTCTTACCAATTGCACCTATCACACTCTCACCCCACCTTTTTCGTTATAAAACTTTCATATTTAACTCTTCCACACTTGTAACTCGCCATGTTTCATTATCTTTTTTCATAATGATTCGTAACACATTGTTTACTTTTTCTTCTCGGTTTTGCGTTGAATCTGTCGTGACATTTATAAATTCAGCTAACACATTTACTTCCTCTTTATCCGGTTCATTTTCTTGTAAATAAAACTTCATTTCTATTGGTTTTGTCTTATACGTATCTCCTAGTTCGTATTTATCAGTTGGATAAAATTGTTGTAAAAGTTCTTCACTCATAATGGATTTTGCTTTTTCTTTTCGCTCGCTGTACCCTTCTTTTTCTCTGTGAAATGATAATTGTATAAACGTTTCGGCTGTCGATAAATACGCCCTTCTCTGTTGTTCTTGTGCGGAAGGAAGCACCTTATCCAATCGTTTTTTTAAGTCTTCATTTTGCTTTGTTAGTAATTCATTTGAAAGTTTTAACTGTTTTTCTTTGCCATCACTCATTGATTTTTTGCTCAAATAGATATTAAAAGCTGTTACACCTACAACTAAAATGACAAACACAATAAACAAAGATTTTCGTTTATCTTTCATTCTTTTAGTCTCCTATTCTTTCGGTTTTTAGAACCTTCTTACATGACCAGAAAAGACTTTTTTCCAATACGGATTATTTAAATCTTCAATAGAAACACCTTTATTCGTTTGGCATCCAATGAAAGTATTTTTATCAATTACAATGCCAACATGTCCGTCATGTTTGTAGGTATCAAAGAAAATAACATCACCTGGTTTCATATCATTTGCTGATACTTTTGTACCAATTTTATTTAATGTTTCCGTACTTACAGCGCCAATCGGACTAGTATACATTCCTACTTGTTCGAATGCCCAGCGTACAAAACTTGAACAATCAAAAATCCCTCTTGCGATGTCATTTGTGTTACGTCCTCCACCAAATACATAGGTAGAACGCCCTATCCATTGGCGACCTACATCGGCAACTTTTGAACCGCTACTTCCGCCACTTCCTGGATTTCCTCCTCCACCAGAAACGACAGAACCCGGCTGATAATATTTTAAAACTGCGTCAACGTACAAGTAGAGTAAGCATCCAGCGCCTTTCCACGTTTCTGTGATAGGTTTCCAAATGCTCCTCTCCGAACCGGACTTACACGTCTCCATGTATCCGGCTCTCCATCTGTCATCTGC
>NZ_JBQAHM010000033.1:0-14896 GCF_051916885.1 Bacillus cereus group sp. MYBK14-1
TGATGATGGCAGAGAGGTCACACCCGTTCCCATACCGAACACGGAAGTTAAGCTCTCTAGCGCCGATGGTAGTTGGGACCTTGTCCCTGTGAGAGTAGGACGTCGCCAAGCAACTAAAAACACAAGTCATTTGACTTGTGTTTTTTTATTTCCCATGAAATAGATTTGGTTCCATTAATAAAAAATTTGAAATATAGTAAGGGATTTTTTGAGCAGAAATACTTAGAAATTGATAAATAAATGGATAATCTTCAGAACCATAACTTCCAAGTAAGTCATACCACCAATCTGTTTCATATCTAGAAATCATGCTTAAATTATAGAGCAATAAATAATGAATGAGGAGTTCAGGTAATATTGGCTTAGGATTTCTAGGGTCAGTCGTAAGTGGCAAATAATAAGTATTAGTAAGATGTTCATAGTATAAAGGAGTACTGTACATAGGATTCCATGATTGAATAGGCGCTGTAAAAAGTAAATTCGATTCATTAGTCTTCTCAGGTACATGTTGTATTGATAAATGCTTACAAGATGTTTCAATGTAACGAGAAAATCTCTCTTTAGTCATATGTAATCGATCTAGTAGGTTGACTGAAAAGGAGAGCTCATTTTTAATTGTTGAATCAATTTTATATAAAGTTGATCCTTTTTGACTATAACGAAATAAATTTTGTAATTCTGGAATATTTCCCATTAGTTCTAACATGTTAAATTTTTCTGCTTCTAAGTGTTTCATGTGAAACAGTTGTTCTGCAACATGAGTAAACAATCCGTTTTTTTGTACCTTCACCTCATCTTCTAAAAATTGATACCCTTGTTTTTTTCGTTTGCGAGTTGTAACGCCATGAGCTAAAACAGTAGTGGATTCAGGATAGTTAGGGTCAATAGTTAGTAGGCATGCTTTAAACAGTTGACTAATTCCATAAAATAACAACATTGGTTGAATGGAAAATGGAGCTGTCTTATATAATTCATAATAATTTTTCCCGTGTTCTAAGTAATAAATAAAGGGATAACAATTTTCAAAACTTTTTTTTTCTGCATCCTGAATAGAGGATTTTTCATAACAACGGGCAAGATAACGTTGTACGTTTTGAGATGAAAAAAAGAAACTTAACTGCTGCCAAGTACAAGATGTTTGATGCATATATTACGCTCCTTTTATTGTCTAAAAATTCTAACATATATATACGTCCTTGACAGTATTTTAACCAATTGATAAGCTACTAATAATAATTTCTGGTATCATAGGGGGAACAATTATGTGGGAATCTAAATTTGTTAAAGAAGGTTTGACTTTTGATGATGTATTACTTGTACCAGCTAGGTCAGATATATTACCAAGAGAAGTAAGTGTTAAAACAGTTTTATCTGAAAGCTTACAGCTAAACATCCCGTTAATTAGTGCAGGAATGGATACAGTAACAGAAGCTGACATGGCTATTGCAATGGCTCGCCAAGGTGGTTTAGGAATTATTCATAAGAATATGTCTATTGAGCAACAAGCAGAGCAAGTTGATAAAGTAAAGCGCTCTGAAAGCGGCGTTATTTCAGATCCTTTCTTCTTAACTCCAGAACATCAAGTATATGATGCAGAACATCTTATGGGAAAATATCGTATCTCAGGTGTACCGGTTGTAAATAATTTAGATGAGCGAAAATTAGTTGGTATTATTACAAACCGTGATATGCGCTTCATCCAAGACTACTCAATCAAAATTTCTGACGTAATGACAAAAGAACAATTAATTACAGCTCCAGTTGGTACTACACTGGAAGAAGCTGAAAAGATCCTACAAAAGTATAAAATTGAAAAACTCCCTCTTGTTGATAATAACGGTGTATTACAAGGGCTTATTACAATAAAAGATATTGAAAAAGTAATTGAATTCCCAAACTCTGCTAAGGATAAGCAAGGACGCTTATTAGTTGGAGCAGCAGTTGGTGTAACAGCGGATGCTATGCTTCGCATCGATGCATTAGTAAAAGCTAGTGTAGATGCAATTGTACTTGATACAGCACATGGACATTCTAAAGGTGTTATTGATAAGGTAAAAGAAGTTCGTGCTAAATACCCATCACTAAATATTATCGCTGGAAATGTTGCTACTGCTGAAGCAACGAAAGCATTAATTGAAGCTGGTGCAAACGTAGTTAAAGTTGGTATTGGACCAGGTTCTATTTGTACAACACGCGTTGTAGCCGGTGTTGGTGTACCACAATTAACTGCAGTTTATGATTGTGCAACAGAAGCCCGTAAACACGGTATTCCAGTTATTGCTGATGGTGGTATTAAGTACTCTGGTGATATGGTGAAAGCTTTAGCGGCAGGAGCACATGTTGTTATGCTAGGTAGCATGTTTGCAGGTGTTGCAGAAAGCCCTGGAGAAACTGAAATTTACCAAGGTCGTCAATTTAAAGTGTATCGTGGTATGGGTTCTGTCGGTGCGATGGAAAAAGGAAGTAAAGATCGTTACTTCCAAGAAGGTAATAAAAAGCTTGTCCCAGAAGGTATTGAAGGACGAGTGCCATATAAAGGACCTTTAGCAGATACAGTTCACCAATTAGTTGGTGGCTTACGTGCAGGTATGGGATATTGCGGAGCACAGGATTTAGAATTCTTACGCGAAAATGCACAATTCATTCGTATGTCAGGTGCTGGCTTACGTGAAAGTCATCCTCATCACGTACAAATTACAAAAGAGGCTCCAAACTACTCATTATAATGTCTTATATACAAATAGACAGAGATTTGATATCTCTGTCTATTTTTTTTTGATTATGTTAGAATAACGGTTATGTGAGTACATAGATATTGGGGGTAGCAAAAGTGAAAGGTATGTTTTGCAAAAGATTCATTGCTTTGGTAACAGTGCTTACACTAGCTTGTAGCATTTTTATGCCATATAGCAATGCATCAGCTGAAACAGGAGCCGCTTTAAACATTGAAGCAGGTGCGGCAATTTTAGTAGAAGCGAATTCTGGGAAAATTTTATATCAAAAGAATGCAGATGAATTATTATCCATTGCTAGTATGACAAAGATGATGAGTGAATATTTAGTTCACGAAGCAGTGGATAAAGGAAAACTTAAGTGGGACCAGAAAATTAAGGTTTCTGAATATGCATATAAGGTTTCACAAGATGCTTCATTATCAAATGTTGCATTAGAAAATGGTGGCTCTTATACAGTAAAAGAGTTATACGAAGCAATGGCAATCTTTTCTGCAAATGGTGCAACAATTGCATTAGCAGAAGCAATTGCAGGTAAAGAAGTAGACTTCGTAAAAATGATGAATGACAAATCGAAAGAACTAGGGTTAAAAAATTATAAATTTGTCAATTCTACAGGTTTAACGAATAAAGATTTAAAGGGAATGCATCCTGAAGGAACAACAGCGGATGAAGAAAATAAAATGTCTGCAAAGGACGTTGCAACTTTAGCACAACATTTAATTAAAGATTATCCAAAAGTGTTAGATACAGCAAAAATCCCTAAAAAAGAATTCCGTCCAGAAAAAGAGAAGTTTGGAATGTCGAACTGGAACTGGATGTTAAAGGGCTTAGTTAAAGAATATGATGGCGTAGATGGCCTAAAAACAGGCTCAACTCCAGAAGCAGGAGATTGCTTCACTGGTACGGTTGAAAGAAACGGAATGCGTTTTATTTCTGTAGTTATTAAAACAAGTTCTCATACAGCACGTTTTGATGAAACAAAGAAGCTATATGATTATGGATTTGCTAACTTTGAAGTGAAACAAATGTATAAAAAAGGTTCTTCAGTAAAAGGACAAGAAACAGTACGAGTAGAAAATGCGAAAGATAAAGATGTAGCAGTTCAAACGAAACAAGCTATTTCACTTCCAGTGCCAAAAGGAAGTAAAGATGTTTATAAAACAGAATTAAAAGAATCAAGTAAGGGACAAGAAGCACCTATTAAAAAGGGAGCTGCGCTTGGTCAAATGGTAATTACGCCAAAAGATACAAACGACCCTGGATTTTTAACTGGTAAGTCACTGCAAGTGGATCTTGTAACGACATCTGAAGTAGAAGAAGCAAACTGGTTTACTCGTGCTATGCGCGGAATTGGTTCATTCTTTAGTGGTATGTGGAATAGTGCTGTTGATACAGTAAAAGGTTGGTTTTAAAAGCTCCTCACGATAGGAGCTTTTTTTTATTCCTATTTTTCATACCGACTTTATGAAAAAGTAGTAGACAAGCATCTGATAGTTAGTGGTAGAATGTAAGAGTATTCTTAATTTTCGCCTTTAACGGGGGAAAGCAATTCACCTAGGGGGGTTTTTGTACATGACAAATGTAACAGGGACAGAACGTGTAAAACGTGGAATGGCAGAAATGCAAAAAGGCGGCGTTATTATGGACGTAGTTAACGCTGAACAAGCAAAAATTGCAGAAGAGGCAGGCGCAGTTGCCGTTATGGCATTAGAGCGTGTACCAGCAGATATTCGTGCAGCAGGTGGCGTTTCTCGTATGGCAGACCCAACAATTGTTGAAGAAGTTATGGGTGCGGTGTCAATTCCGGTTATGGCAAAATGCCGTATCGGTCACCTTGTAGAAGCACGTGTATTAGAATCATTAGGGGTAGACTATATCGATGAGAGTGAAGTATTAACTCCTGCTGATGAAGTATACCATTTAAATAAACGTGATTACACAGTTCCATTTGTATGTGGTTGCCGTGATATCGGAGAAGCTGCACGTCGTATTGCAGAAGGTGCATCTATGCTTCGTACAAAAGGTGAACCAGGAACAGGAAACATTGTAGAGGCAGTGCGTCATATGCGCCAAGTCAATGCAGAAATCCGTCAAGTTGCGAGTCTACGTGAAGATGAGTTAATGACATATGCAAAAAATACTGGCGCTCCTTACGAAGTATTACTTGAAATTAAACGTCTTGGTCACTTACCAGTTGTAAACTTTGCGGCAGGTGGTGTAGCAACACCAGCAGATGCAGCATTAATGATGCAACTTGGTGCTGATGGGGTATTTGTTGGATCTGGTATCTTCAAATCAGAAAACCCAGAGAAATTTGCACGTGCAATCGTTGAAGCAACGACTCATTATGAAGATTACGAACTAATTGCAAGCCTTTCTAAAGGATTAGGTAATGCAATGAAGGGTGTCGAAATTTCAACGTTATTACCAGAACAACGCATGCAAGAGCGTGGATGGTAATTAAAGGAGAACTTTAAAATGGTGAAAATCGGTGTACTAGGTCTTCAAGGTGCAGTTCGTGAGCATGTAAAATCAGTTGAAGCAAGTGGTGCAGAAGCTGTTGTTGTAAAGCGTATAGAGCAACTTGAAGAGATTGATGGTCTTATTTTACCGGGCGGTGAAAGTACAACAATGCGCCGTCTTATTGATAAGTATGCTTTCATGGAACCACTTCGTACATTTGCAAAGTCTGGTAAACCAATGTTTGGTACATGTGCAGGGATGATTCTTCTTGCGAAAACACTTATTGGCTATGAAGAAGCACATATTGGTGCTATGGATATTACAGTTGAGCGCAATGCGTTCGGACGCCAAAAGGATAGTTTTGAGGCTGCGCTTTCAATTGAAGGCGTGGGTGAAGACTTCGTTGGTGTATTTATCCGTGCGCCGTATGTTGTAGAAGTAGCTGATAATGTTGAAGTGCTTTCTAAGCATGGTGACCGAATGGTAGCGGTAAGACAAGATCAGTTTTTAGCTGCTTCATTCCATCCGGAATTAACAGATGATCATCGTGTGACAGCATACTTTGTTGAAATGGTAAAAGAAGCGAAAATGAAAAAAGTTGTATAAGTAACTTGCAACTTGTATAAGATTATAGTAAATTGATGGTAACAATTTTATAAAATAAGCGTGTTGATAGGAAATAGTAACAAATGTCGTTTCTTATAGAGAGTCGATGGTTGGTGGAAATCGATAGAAACAGTTTGTGAATCCATCCTGGAATGGAATGTGGAATATCTTTTGGATTAGTAAGCATTCCCGGTGAAGAGCCGTTATTTCTACTTGAGAGGAAAGCGGTAATGCTTTCAACTAGGGTGGCAACGCGGGTTAACTCCCGTCCCTTTATATAGGGACGGGAGTTTTTTGTGTTTTATAAAATAAAAGGAGGAGTATATAATGCTTGATATTAAATTTTTACGTACAAACTTTGAAGAAGTAAAAGCGAAATTACAGCATAGAGGCGAAGATTTAACTGATTTCGGACGTTTTGAAGAACTTGATACGAGAAGAAGAGAACTACTTGTTCAGACAGAAGAATTAAAAAGTAAACGTAACGAAGTATCTCAACAAATTTCTGTATTAAAGCGCGAAAAGAAAGATGCAGAAGCTCTAATTTTAGAAATGCGTGAAGTTGGAGAAAAAGTAAAGGATCTTGATAACGAACTTCGTACAGTTGAAGAAGACTTAGAAAGATTAATGTTATCTATTCCAAATATCCCTCATGAATCTGCTCCAGTTGGTGAAACAGAGGATGATAATGTAGTAGCACGTACTTGGGGAGAAGTGAAAGAATTTACTTATGAGCCAAAACCACATTGGGATCTTGCTACTGATTTAGGAATTTTAGATTTTGAACGCGCTGGGAAAGTAACAGGAAGCCGCTTCGTATTCTACAAAGGTGCTGGTGCAAGATTAGAGCGTGCTTTAATTAGCTTTATGCTTGATCTTCATACTGATGAGCATGGATATGAAGAAGTATTACCTCCATATATGGTAAACCGTGCAAGTATGACAGGAACAGGACAACTTCCAAAGTTTGAAGAAGATGCATTCCGTATTGAAAGTGAAGATTACTTCTTAATTCCAACAGCTGAAGTACCTGTAACGAATATGCATCGTGATGAGATTTTAAATAAAGAGCAATTGCCTATAAGATATGCTGCATTTAGCTCTTGCTTCCGTTCTGAAGCAGGTTCAGCTGGACGTGATACACGTGGTTTAATTCGCCAGCATCAGTTTAATAAAGTAGAGCTTGTGAAGTTCGTAAAACCAGAAGATTCTTATGAAGAGTTAGAAAAGTTAACAAATGATGCAGAACGCGTGTTACAATTATTAGAGTTGCCATATCGCGTTATGAGCATGTGCACAGGCGATTTAGGATTTACAGCAGCGAAGAAATACGATATTGAAGTATGGATTCCAAGCTATGGCACATATCGTGAAATTTCTTCTTGTAGTAATTTTGAAGCTTTCCAAGCGAGACGTGCAAATATCCGTTTCCGCCGTGAACCAAATGGAAAACCAGAACATGTTCATACATTAAATGGATCTGGTCTTGCAATTGGACGTACGGTTGCAGCTATTTTAGAGAACTACCAACAAGAAGATGGTACAATTATAATTCCAGAAGTTCTTCGCCCTTATATGGGAGGAAAAACAGTTATTAAGTAAATTTAAACATTCATCGGTATGAGTGATTGGTAATTATGAGCGTTGTCAGTACTGTAATGTAGGAAGGGGAAAGTAAAATTTTCCTTTCCTCATAATTTATTTTAGTAGGGTTGACTAACTGTTTTTCTTTTGATATTATATTTGATGTCAATATGGAGGTATACCCAAGTCTGGCTGAAGGGATCGGTCTTGAAAACCGACAGGCGGCGAGAGTCGCGCGGGGGTTCGAATCCCTCTACCTCCTCCAGATATAATTGACAACAGCGCATATAAGTGGAGATTGGAGAACTCGTTACCAACACGTAACGAGTTTTTATTTTAAAACCAATCATAAAGTATGGTGTAAGGTAATTTTGTCCTTATTACACACTCATATTCCGATGATTATCTTCATAGATATGAAAGGAGTCAACATGGATCTTATTATACAAACGTTTCCTTTAGATGGAAAAACTTTATATTATGTACAATGTCCTGTCTGTAAGAACAATAGAATTTTAAACAGTGGTGCAAACGTATCACGCATTATTAGTGATGATACATTCCGTAAACTTTGTGGTTGTACTTGTGATGTAAAACCAGCTACGAGTAAAGTAGAGGCGCCAAAACAAGTTAAAAAAGCAGCTGTAAAGAAAGAAGCAGCTCCAAAACGTACAGGTAAAGTATTAACGGCAGTAATTAACGGGAAAGAAATGACTGTTAAAGAGATTGCTGAAGCATACGATATTAGTACAAGTACTGTTCGTCAGCGCATTAACGCAGGAAAACCTGAGAGTGAAATTATTGCTCCAACAAAGAAGAAGTAATTTAATAGGAAAACCCGTGCATATGCACGGGTTTTTTATTTTACAAGTTTACGTGTTTGTTTTAAAAAATGGCCAATTTTTTTTATGATTGGTTCGATTGAATCACCATCTTTTAAAATATCGTACTCATTAATATTTAAGCGTAATACAGGGCATGAATTAAAGTTGTTAATCCAGTTTTCATAACGTCCATGCATTTCTTTCCAGTACTCAATTGGTGTTTGCTGTTCCATTGGGCGCCCGCGTTCTTGAATACGATCGACAATATCATCGAAAGAACCTTCTAAGTAAATTAATAAGTCTGGATGAGGGAAGTAAGGAGTCATGACCATAGCGTCAAATAAACCTTTGTATGTTTCATAATCAGTTTCCGTCATTGTTCCTTTTTCATGATGCATCTTTGCGAAAATTCCAGTGTCTTCGTAAATGGAACGATCTTGAACAAAACCGCCACCATATTCAAAAATTCTTTTTTGTTCCTTAAATCGTTCTGCTAAAAAGTACACTTGTAGGTGGAAGCTCCAGCGAGTGAAGTCCGCATAGAACTTGTCCAAATATGGATTGGAATCTACTTTTTCAAATGATGTGCGATAACCTAAAGCATTAGCTAATGCAGTTGTCATAGTTGATTTACCCACACCTACTGTTCCGGCGATAGTGATTACTGCGTCATTGGGTATATCATATTTTTGCCTTAAATTCATTATTATTTCGACTCCTTTAAGAGAGTATTTTGAAGGGCAGATAGGATAACGTTTAAATCATCAGGATTTTTTACAAAATCCATATCGTCGCCATTAAATTTCAATACTGGTATTTCCGGATGATCTTTTTTAAAAGCATCCATTGCTGTTTCATAATCTTTTGTGAGCTGTAGTAAGTAATTTGGATCCATGTTTTTTTCAAATTCTCTTCCGCGCATGGCGATTCGTTTTTGCAATGTCTCTAGGCTAGCTGTTAAATAAACAATGACATTTGGCACAGGCATATCTTGTGTAAGGATACGATAAATTTGCATGTATTTGTCATATTGAGAGTCTTTTAATGTGCGGGATGCAAAAATTAAATTTTTAAAGATATGGTAATCCGCTACTACTGGTTTCCTTTGATTCAAGTACTTTATGTTAATGTCTTCTAATTGTTTGTATCTATTACAAAGAAAGAACATCTCTGTTTGAAAACTCCATTCGTCGATGTCTTCATAGAACTTTCCTAAAAAGGGATTTTCATCAACAATCTCTTTTAGTAAGTGGAGTTGCATGTGAGTTGAAATTTCCTTCGCAAGTGAAGTTTTTCCAACACCAATTGGTCCTTCAACCGTGATAAATGGTACTCCGGTCACGCTGTTTCCTCCTTTCAATCAGTGATTTACCGTGACTACTAAAAACACAAAACAGAATTATTGTAGCACAAGAGGGAAGCGAGCGGGTTAATTTGATATAAAAAGTTAGAAAATAGATATATGTATTAATTAAATTTTATTTTGGTTGATGATGTTATATTTGCTTTCAATGTAGTTTCCATTATTTTTAAAGCATGTATATTATCTTGGTCGTTGTTAGAGGCGATACAATCCTGTGGTACATACAATTTATAATTTCTCATATGAGCATCATTAGCTGTAAATAGGATACATATATTTCCGGCAACCCCTGTTAATATTAGATTTTCTATTTTTAAATAACCTAGTAATGAATTTAAAGGTGTTTCATAAAAAGCGGAATAATGTGGTTTAATAAAAATGTACTCATCAAAACTTGGAGCAATCTTATGGATTATATTTTCGCTATATTCATTTGTGCAATGAGTAATAAGTTGGTCGATATCAGATCTCCAAAGTTGATAATGGTCATTAACGTAAATTATAGGATAGCCGAAGGATTTCATTTTTTTCTTTAATTGTAAAATAGGGTTTGTTATAGTTTCGCATTTTTTAGCTAGAATGGGTCCGTGGGAAAATTGAAAGTCATTAATCATATCGATAATGAGCAAGGCGGTATTTTTCATATGTAATCCCCTCTCTTTTTTCTTTTAGGGTGGATTGAATTTGTAAAAGTTATCCCCTGTGTAGTAAATGGAAATAAGTGTACTTTATTTGTAATGAAAGGACTATGTTATGGAACAAGATCAAGATATTTATTTTATGCAATTAGCGATAGAAGAAGCTAAAAAGGCAGAGGAAATACAGGAAGTACCAATTGGAGCAGTTATAGTGTTAGATGGTGAGGTAATTAGTGTTGCCCATAATTTAAGGGAAACTGAGCAAAGATCAATAGCTCATGCTGAGTTGCTAGCGATAGATGATGCATGTAAAAAATTAGGGACATGGCGTTTAGAAGATGCAACATTGTATGTAACATTAGAACCTTGTCCAATGTGTGCGGGTGGAATTGTTTTATCACGAGTGAAGCGAGTTGTATATGGTGCAAGTGATCCGAAGGGCGGATGTGCAGGGACATTGATGAATCTTTTAACGGATGAACGCTTCAATCATCAATGTGAAGTAGTATCTGGTGTACTAGAGGAAGAATGCGGTACGTTGTTAACAAACTTTTTTAGAGAGCTTCGTAAAAAAAGAAAAGCAATAAAAAAATTAGAGAAGAATACTGGGAACTAACGTATTTGCATTTTCTAAAGAAACAAGTTATACTGATAATGCCTTTAATGAAGGCAACCGAATATTGGTTTTAACTTTGCCGTGCTAAGCGGGGAGGTAGCGGTGCCCTATACTCGCAATCCGCTCTAGCGAGGCCGAATCCCCTCTCGAGGTTATGTTGCTGTAAGGTCTGCCTTAAGTAAGTGGTGTTGACGTTTGGGTCCTGCGCAACGGGACCCCGTGAACCTTGTCAGGTCCGGAAGGAAGCAGCAATAAGCGGGTCTTCTCGTGTGCCGCAGGAGTGCCTGAACCGAGCTAACTGCTTGAGTAACGCTTATGGTACGTAATCGACGGAGGGTGCACGGCAGTTATATATGTATACAAAACTCACCTTAATACAAAGGTGAGTTTTTTGTATAGAAAATAACTTTTGGAATCTATAAACAGAATGGGTTATAATAAATGAGATAATAACCTTTGAGGGAGGCCGTATTTTCGTGTCATACCAAGCGTTATACCGAACATGGAGACCGCAAAAGTTCGAAGATGTAGTCGGTCAAAAGCACGTGACAAAAACGTTGCAAAATGCCCTTCTTCAAGAGAAAGTTTCACATGCTTATTTATTTTCTGGCCCGAGGGGAACAGGAAAAACGACAATTGCAAAAGTATTTGCAAAAGCAATTAACTGTGAACATGCTCCGGTAGCTGAACCTTGTAATGAATGTCCTTCTTGTTTAGGAATCACACAAGGATCCATTTCAGATGTATTAGAAATTGATGCGGCTTCAAATAACGGTGTAGATGAAATTCGAGATATTAGAGATAAAGTAAAATACGCTCCAAGTGCTGTAGAATATAAAGTATACATTATTGATGAAGTTCACATGCTTTCTATGGGTGCATTCAATGCGCTTTTAAAAACCTTAGAAGAGCCGCCAGGACATGTTATCTTTATTTTGGCGACAACAGAACCTCATAAGATCCCACCTACAATCATTTCACGTTGTCAGCGCTTTGAATTCCGAAAAATATCAGTGAATGATATTGTTGAGAGATTATCAACGGTCGTGACAAATGAAGGTACGCAAGTGGAAGGTGAAGCATTACAAATTGTTGCGCGTGCTGCCGAAGGTGGTATGCGTGATGCGCTTAGTCTTATTGATCAGGCTATATCTTATAGTGATGAGATTGTTACGACAGAAGATGTATTGGCCGTAACAGGATCTGTTTCTCAGCAATACTTAGGCAATTTAGTAGAGTGCATACGTGAAAATGATGTATCAAGAGCATTGCAAATCATAGATGAAATGATGAGTAAAGGGAAGGATCCAGTTCGTTTTATGGAGGATTTCATTTACTATTATCGTGATATGCTTTTATATCAAACTTCACCACAACTAGAACATATGTTGGAACGAGTAATTGTAGATGATCAATTCCGTAAGTTGAGTGAAGAAATGCAACCGGAAGTGATCTATGAGATTATTCATACCCTTAGTAAGGGACAACAGGAAATGAAGTGGACAAATCATCCGCGTATTTTCTTAGAAGTTGTTATGGTGCAATTGTGTCAACAGTTTATGATGCAAGCAAATGGTACAGATCGTTTGCAAGCAATTATGAACAGGATGCAGCAACTGGAGAAAGAGTTAGAGCAAGTCAAAAAGAACGGTGTGCCAGCAGGTGTACAACAGGAAGTAAGAGAGACACGTGCAACACCAAAACCGGTACGAACAGGAAGTATGAAAATTCCTGTTGGACGTGTAAATGAAGTATTAAAACAAGCGAAGCGTCAAGATTTAGAACAATTAAAAGCTGTATGGGGTGAGTTGTTAGGAAGACTCAAATCATATAACAAAGTAGCGTTTGCCGTTTTGCTTGAAAATAGTGAACCAGTGGCAGCTTCAGATGACACTTACGTTTTAGCATTTCAATATGAGATTCACTGTAAGATGGCGAGCGAAAATCGAGAAGCTATGGATACAGTAGAACAAGCTTTATTTGAATTGCTAAGTAAAAGGTTAAATATGATTGCCATTCCAAAAAGTGAATGGGGTAAAATCCGTGAAGACTTTTTACAACGTGAAGGTGGAGAGTCTGAAGAAAGCCCGGAGAAAAAGGAAGACCCTCTTATAGAAGAGGCAGTGAAGTTAGTAGGGCAAGAACTCATTGAAATAAAAGAGTAATAATAATTAGGAGGAATTAATTATGATGCGTGGCGGAATGGGAAATATGAATAACATGATGAAACAAATGCAAAAGATGCAAAAGGACATGGCGAAAGCACAAGAAGAGCTTGGTGAAAAAACAGTTGAAGGTACAGCTGGCGGCGGAATGATTACAGTTATTGCAAATGGTCACAAGCAAATTCTTGAAGTGAAGATTAAAGAGGAAGTTGTAGATCCAGAAGATATCGAAATGTTACAAGACTTAGTATTAGCTGCAACAAATGATGCACTTAAAAAGGCTGATGAGCTTTCAAACTCTACAATGGGTAAATTTACAAAAGGCTTAAACTTACCAGGTGGAATGTTCTAGGAGGATATTGATACATGCATTATCCAGAACCAATATCAAAACTAATCGATAGTTTTATGAAGTTGCCAGGTATCGGACCGAAAACAGCGGTTCGATTGGCATTTTTCGTATTAGATATGAAAGAAGATGATGTGTTAGGTTTCGCGAAAGCACTTGTAAATGCGAAGCGAGATTTAGCGTACTGTTCTGTATGCGGACATATTACTGATCGTGATCCTTG
The DNA here is from genome assembly GCF_051916885.1 of Bacillus cereus group sp. MYBK14-1. Lineage (NCBI taxonomy): Bacteria > Bacillati > Bacillota > Bacilli > Caryophanales > Bacillaceae > Bacillus > Bacillus cereus group sp. MYBK14-1. Next base: position 13,567 of record NZ_JBQAHM010000033.1, read on the forward strand.
TTATATTTGTAATGATTCACATCGAGATCAATCAGTTGTTTGTGTCGTGCAAGAACCGAAAGATGTAATCGCGATGGAAAAAATGAAAGAGTATCAAGGTGTATATCATGTGTTACGTGGTGCGATTTCTCCTATGGAGGGAATTGGACCGGAAGACATTAATATCCCGCAACTCTTAAAGCGACTACATGATGAAACGGTACAAGAAGTGATATTAGCAACAAACCCTAATATTGAAGGGGAAGCTACAGCGATGTATATCTCCCGCCTCTTAAAACCTACAGGCATTAAAGTAACTCGTATTGCACATGGTCTGCCAGTTGGTGGAGATTTAGAATATGCAGATGAAGTGACATTATCCAAAGCGTTAGAAGGGCGCAGAGAAGTATAAGAGGAGAAACAAAAATGTTCTTTCAAAAAAAGGGTAAATTGCGTAAAGAGTATGACGATAAGTTAATTGTACTTTTGGAAAAAGTGAAGAATGAGTGGTTACGTCAGAAGAGAATGGTCGAACAAAGTGTAGAACCGTCTCAAGATGTCATTTGTTCTTTGAAAATAGCAGAGGCGAAATATTTCTTTTTGTTGAAAGAAGCAAAGCGTCGTCCTGTAAAAATGGAACAATGGTAAAAGGTTCTGCTTTCTAAGCAGGCCTTTTTATTTTGTTTTTTAAGTGCTGAGGTATTGTTTTATTTAGTGTATATGAAAGAGATGCTGCATATGATAACTGTTCTTTTTTATTGTCTTGTCCCATACAAATAGATGTATAGGTCATTCATAAGGAGGAAAAAATGAATTCTACAATTATTATTGTTGGTATTCTTACTTTAGTATTTATTTTTCTTGTTTTTGGTGTTGCCTCTAAGCCATTACGTTTTATAGGTAAGGTGATTTTTCATGTTACTTTAGGAATAGCATTGCTTTTTATCGTAAATGTTGTAGGGACATATTTTGATTTTCATATCCCAATTAACATGGGTACAGCAGCAATAACGAGTTTATTAGGTCTACCGGGTGTGGCAGCATTAGTGATTATTAAGCTTTATATCATGCCAAGATAAAATTATTTTGGCATTTTTTTAAAAAGTGTTGACTATTAAATGATTAATATGGTAAATTAATAAGCGTCGTCAGGAACGAAAGAAAAAAGTTGTTGACAGATTTAACGCAAAATGTTAAATTATAAAAGTCGCTGAAACGCGATATTGAACTTTGAAAACTAAACGAAACAAACAACGTGAAACGTCAATTTTTATTTTAGATGCTAGACAAACTAACTTTATTGGAGAGTTTGATCCTGGCTCAGGATGAACGCTGGCGGCGTGCCTAATAC
>NZ_JBQAHM010000034.1:0-13925 GCF_051916885.1 Bacillus cereus group sp. MYBK14-1
TCGGTGTTGACGCACCGAGTGGGACTGCAACTATTTTTATTTTGTTTTGGAATTTGGGTTGGAATATATGACATATCATAAATAAATTTCCTGCTATTTTCTACAAAACGAATGACTGAAAATTATTTGCTCTTATTTTTTAAAAAACGATTTTCTCGATTTTTAAAATTCTTGTTTTCCGTTTTCTTTTTTTCCTTGGATCATAGAATTACAACGCTCCTCCCCGTACCCCCATGACTCACTGAACCCGAAAAAATTCGGCTCGCATATTCATTCCATAGATATTTTATATCATTAAAAAGTTCCACCATTTTTAATAATTTCACATACCAGATTGAACACAAAAAAATGGTTGAAACTTTCGTTCCAACCAACAAATATTTTATAAATTAAACATAAAGATAAATAGATAATAATTGCATTAAGAAACCCTTTTAACTAATCCGACAACCTTTTCTTTAAACTTTTTCACGTCTTCAAGTGAAATACCTAATTCTATTAACTCATTTGGAATAAAAGTCCTATCTAATGCCCACAGAGATAATCTTTCTAGTGCAATTCTTTCATTCCCAAAATTATATAAAAGCTTATATTTACACGTTGTATATTTTTCCTTACTGCTATATTGAGCAAGATAAAAATACCTTTTTCCTCCCGCTGTTTTACTTATTAGATATGCCAAATTGATTCCTCCTGTAATTTTTGTTCTCGAAATTTATACGAACGTATATTCGCGCACACATAAACATGTTCGCATAAATTGTAAAAAAAAGAAAGGAAATTACTAATCTTTTTTAGCTAAATTCTCGTTGTAGTAGTCCATGATGATTTTACTTGCTATTTCATTTTTGTTTCCTAACTCTTCGAATGCCCATATAACTTTTTTGGGGACTTTAACAAATATAGTATCGATTTTGTCTTCTAGTGGTTTTCTTGGTCGTGGCATAATGTCAATATCCTCTATCCCTTTTATTATCAATCTCCATTTCTTTTTTCTTTTTTTATTTTTCACCAGTATAGCAAACGAATAAATCATAATTGCTATTTTTTTAAAGAAATTTTTTCTTCAGATTCATTTTGCTCAGCATAATATCTTTCCCAATACCTTTTACTAGCATCTCTTTCTAAGAAATAATCAATAATCAATCGAAAAACAAACAACACATTACCAATAATCAAAAAAATAGTTAATGGTAAAGGTAATGAACTAAAAATTTCTTTAGAATATTCAATAACACGAAAAAATGAAAATCCATCCATCAAATTTCAAATCCTTATTCACTATATTTTTTTATGAAATCTTCTACAGCAAGTTCTAAAATTAATGATTTATTTCTTTCTAATTTCTTACCTTTCAAGAAATCATCTAATTTAAGTTGAACATCAGTATTTAAAAAGATATTATTTCTTTCTTTTCCTGTTTCTCTTTCTCTAACACGATCATATAAATTTCCATCAACCTGCAAACCAACCTTTTCAAAATCAGCAATCATTTTCTTCAAAATTACTACTTCTTCATTTGAAAATTGTTTACTCGTTGTTGAATTGTTGTTAACTCGTTGTTTACTAGTCGTATGATTGTTGTTAACTTGTCCCTTAATTGTTGTTTGGTTGTCCAAAGGTTGTTCTTCTTTCCTTCTCCACTTATTCGAAACATACTCAAACCCTGATTTCTTAAGCCCTCTACTGACCTTACTATCACTAACACCTAAATCATTAGCAATGTCTTTCACTCTCTCACCCGATTGAATACGCTCAAATATTTTCTCATAATCCATATATTCAACGCTCCTTATATATCATTAAATCTTTATTATATAATATATTATAACACGAAAACAACCACCAAACAACAACTAAGGTAGTTTTTGACAACCACCAAACAACTCTTAAAATAAAAAAATCCTTTTAAATGCCTGTAACATTCAAAGGGATTTTTTTATTAGCTACATGATTCCTTTACTTACAACTGATTTAATCTTTCTGTTGCTGAAGTATGACCATACTTTTGAGACTGTTCGTAATAATGACGAGCTTTTTCTTTCCCATCTGGTATAATCCCGTCCATAAGCTCGTAATATAACCCTAAATTGAAAGAAGCCATAAATGAACCTGTTCCAATTACTCCACCGTTAGAATGATTATCACCGATAGAAAGACATTTTTGATAACTGCTTTCAATTTCATGAATCAAATCAAAACGGTTTTCTGGATCTTGTTGTACATACTCCATATACAGCAAACCTCTTACAAAATAAAAATCAGGGTATTCACTCATCATATAATCCGTCTCATCGATTACATTTAACATTGTGTCATACTGCTTTGCTTCTAATAAAGCATATAAGTAATCAACTACGCCCCCTTTTGTATACGCCCCATCATCCATGTTTTTAAAAAATACAGAAAGATGATATAACCTTTTTTCTAAATCTCCTATATTTCTATACTCTCTGGCAATTTGAAAATTATAATATGGTTCACTTTCTTGTTTCTCGAGAACTTTTAATAAAAGAGGGAGATTCCTACTTGTTTTATCCGTTTTATAATACCCAGCATGATCTATATGAATCGGTACTTTATAATGCTCCAAATCACTGTCTAATTGCTCGTGGACGATACCAGAAAAACGTACATGCCTTGGGAATAACCTAGAAGTATAAATATAAGATTCTTTTTCGCTTCCTTGATATTCAAATTTAGCTGTAGATTTAATAGCTCCTATTCGTTCTGTTTCCATAAATTCCTGAATAATTTCTTTATCAAAATATGTTATTGTTTCATCCGCATCTAACATAATAATCCAGTCACCTGTAGAATATTCAATTGCTTTATTTCTCGCTTCTGAAAAGTTATCATTCCACTCAATATCAACTACACAAACAGAAAGTTTTTCCAAAATACTTTTTGTATTATCCGTTGAACCTGTATCCGCTACTATAATTTCATCAACGTACTCTTTAACATTATTAATACATTTTTCAATATTATTTTCTTCATTTTTCACAATCATTACTAACGATAATTTCATTTGATCACCTATTTAAAATCCCTCTCAATTATTATTAAAATTATATATCCTCTAAATATCAATATATTTATATTAAAAGAATTTAAATGCAATTAATTATACACCTTTTTAAAAAACATTAAGTAGTCTCTAATTAGTTTTTAACAACAACCTGATTTTACTAATGACATGCGTATCAAAAAATATTAAAATAAACTATAGTCAATAAAAAAAATCCTTTTAAGTGCTGGTAACACTCAAAAGGAATATATATGGTTTGGTATTTGGTTTGGTTTATATTTTTATTTAGGATTGAAGGACATAATTCTTTAGTCCGAAATGCCAATAAGCTGTTACTTGTTGAATTTCTTCTGCAATTTCATCTTTTTGGCTTTCATCTATCTGAATTAGGTCTGTGTCCTCTGCTTCCGCATCGGATAAGCCTAATTCTTTTTTTATGTCTTTTAACAATCCACCATAAGCAATCAATCTTGTATATTGCAAAGCATCATCAACTACTTTTACAACCTTCGCTGATTCTTCAATATCATCCAAATTAACAATATCAGTATCTTTAACAGGATATTTCGAAACCTCAAAAACTGCGTTTTGTTCTTCAATTGCATTTTCTATCTCATAAATTGAATCAAAAATACTTTTCTTTTTCTTTTTAGCCTTTACAGGTCTAACATCAACAATCGGATTATAATCGACTTGAATAGCACGTTTCCAAAGGCTCGTCCATTCTGCTTGTTTTATGTAATTCTTCTTAAAATACGAAGGACTAACAGCAATTAAAACATGAAAATGTGGGTGATATGTATTATAATTTGGATTTCTATCCCCTGCTTTAACTCCAATTGAATCATAATATCTTGGATTATTTTTATAACGCTTTTTACTAAGATACTTTTCTTTATCTCTCGTTATCTCTAAACCTCTAAACCAACCTAAATTGGCTTCTTCTATTCGTTTATACCCCATAAACCTATTCCATGATTTCATTAAATGTTTAATAGTATCTTTCAATTCATGTCCTTGAACATTCTTAATAGTTAAAGTTAGAAATATCCACCGTAACCGATGACGTTCATTTGCAACCTCTACAATCTGTTTATTTTGTGTTGCTATTTTTAATGACCTACGCCACGTACACATAGGACAAAGCCTAACCTGACAAAATTGTGCATATGCTAATTTAATTCCTTGATCTAATTTGTTAAAAACTAAAACATTACCACATGTACACATCCGTGTAGCCTTTTTCTCTAATCCTGCTTCTTGAAAAGCTTCCGCCATTTTTATAGAACGTTCCTTCTTTTCCTGCCATGGTATTTCTTTACCGTCAGATTTTCGAACGTCCGATAAAACTGTTAAATTATCGAACTTATTCATGATCGTTATCCTCTCTAAAAAAATTAAAAAGTTTCCACCCTAAAAAATAGGGTTCAACCTTAGAGACACAAGGTATTGCGACCAATTAACTGCGTTGAATTGTTCACAATACGTATCAAGATAAGAAAAAACTATTTGAGCGATGCTCAAATTATTTCTGGGAATCCTCCCCAGACCCCACTTCTAAAATCCATATTCTAATTATAAATGTCTTTTAGAATCCTCGCTTTTTTAAAATTCATAGCGAAGTCACTAAGCTTCTTAAAGGATTTCCCTACGATTCCCTTTTCCTTTTAACAGGCTACTGCAAGCCTCCCTAAATTTCGCCAACAACTCAAAAAAGAGACTAGCAAACTTTTTCTTTTTTGCCTTTTTCATATTCTTTTAGCTTTCTATAAAATGTGGCCTTAGACATACCTACATGTTCCATAAATTCAACTGCGGTAATCTCACCAGATTTCCAAGGCTTATAATACTTTTCCCAATCGCTAGGTATTTTTAAAGATGGTCTACCAAACTTCACACCTTTTTCCTTAGCAACTGCAATGCCTTCAGCTTGTCTAGTTTTAATTTCCTTACGCTCTTTTTCAGCAAATGCCGTTAACATTGTAAGAATAATCTTCTGGATTGCTCGTTTCATAACATCATCAGAATCATTATTCGTATTAATCATTGGTTCTTCTATAAAACATAGATTAATTCCATTTTCAACGAACCACTCATATTCCTTCATTGTATCGTTCATATTTCGCCCCATACGAGTAATAGAATCAAATACAACCGTATCCCCTTCTCTTACCATTTGCTTCAATAGTCGATAGCTAGGACGCTCAAAATTCTTACCACTAACTTTATCAACGAACAAATCTCGTTCATTAATTCCTCTGTCTAGCATTTTCTTAATCTGTCTATCTTCTTTTTGGTCTTTCGAAGACACTCGAATATAACCAAACGTTTTCATGTCTCATAACTCCTAACATCTTTTTGATACGTTTATTCTATAATCACCGTCTCAAAAAGTCAACATCTTTTTATATACGTTTCTAAATATAGAAATATACTTTATGATACCAAAAAACCCCTACTTTCATAGGGTTGCTTTTTCGTATCATAAAGTATACTTTTTTAAACAAATTTAAATTTCTTTAAAAATTCCAATCTTTCTTTTTCCAACTCTTTAATTTTATTTAATCTTTCCTCTAAATCTTGTTGATTTTTAGAATCACTAATTCTCGAATAAGCACGTAATATTAAAGTGTTTAAGTGAAATACCTTTTCTTGAAATCCTACATAATCCATTCCACTTTCTTTCAATCCATTTTCGAAATCAATTGCATTTAACATTATCTCTCTCCCTTTCTAGCACCCTTTATTGCGTTATAAACACAATCACAAGCCCACAAACACATAAGAGCAATTAACATAACAATATATCCCTTTGTCGTTATCATTTCTTCACCTTCTTCCAAACTAGATTCATTAAGTCATAGACTTCAAATAACAAAACCAACCCAACTCCCAAACATGCAAATATCATTTTAAAGCCCCCTTATCCGCTGTATTGGACGAAAATATAAACAATGAACCAAAGTACTGCGGTAAACGAAAAATACAATACAGTCGTTTCAAAGGCGTCTGACTTAATTATCTCTTTCAAGCTAATCCCTCCTTTTCAGATTGGTCTATAAAAAACATACTTACAACAAACGCACCTAACAGAATCCCACCTACAAACAACGATAATTCATACATATTACCTACCCCTTATTGTTCGGATTTTAATTTTAGGATCATAAGATTTTTACACGGCTGCCATTACATTTTCTGTTTTACTTACGAACTATAATTTAATTCTTGAATGTATTCTTCGAGTTTTCTTTTTTCATTTCTAGTTAATTCATTTGGATGCATCATGAAATATGAATTACGTCCAACTTTTACCTTTTTATCGTGTCCGAATTGTTTGGCTCTACGCCAATTCATGCAATCCAAAGGAACTAAGATACAATCAAATTTCCTCGCCATTGATTCAGCAAGCTGTAACTGTTTATAGTGCGCAAATTCCTGGTACAACTTCGCAAAACGCACCACTGGAAGGCTTGGCGTGAAATATAAAAGGTTTCTTGGGTCTTTATCTTTAAATGTATTTGGTAAAACTGAATACTCGGCAATCATTTTTATGCTCCCTTCTTATCTAAACGAACTTTCTTCTTTCTTGATCTGTCATGTATCTCTTCTAATGTTTCAAAGAATGCCTTAGATTCTCTTTCATTCGGTGGTAACGGGAAAGATTGAACCATTGCATAAGTGTCATATAAATTTTGAGCAAAATATTTCTTAGCCGTACTCATTGGAAGAAATGTCTTATTCAAAAATTCCCCCGTTTGATAATCTGTAAAACGTAATGAAAAACCTTTCTTACCGATTTTACGAACATCAACTAGCACTTCTACGATCTGTCTAATACGACTATCCACGTTTTGAATAGATGGCGAGCAATACATTTGTATACTCTTCATCTTTCTTGTGAACATCATGACTTCTGTCGCAATGATAGAGCCATGCTGTGCCCATTTCCGGTTACTAAAAGCCATTTGACACTCGTCCCATGTGCAAATACTTCCTTGTGCTTCAGCTACCTCGTACCAATCCGTATAGTTAGTCATTGGGTACGAATCTTTCAAACCGTAATTAGAGAAAAGTTTTATATTCGCCCCCTTTTCCGCCGCCTTCTGTTTCCAATAATGCGCTAGAACTGACATAATAAACGTCTTCCCTGCCCCTAAAGGACCTTGTATAAACATATGATGCATTTACTTCTTACCTACCTTTTCCGCCATCACAATTGGTTTTGGTGGCTTTGGTATTAATGCTTCGATTGTCTTAATAAAGTAATCTGGGTCAGCAACATGAACTTTACTTTTCATAATAAATTCTATGATCGGCTCATATGGATTTTCTTCACCATGAAGATATGCATTCTCTCCCAACTTCCTTAGCAAGATAATGCCCCGTATTTGTGCTTCTTGCATTTCTTGGGCATTCCCCTGCATTTCCTCCAATACTTGCTTTACATCGCTTATATGTTGGAGTTCTGGGAATAGATTGTCTGTAATAACACTTTGTAACGTTTCAGCGTTGTTACTCATTGAAATTCACCCCTTATTTACTCTGCTGATATGTTTGAGTCGGTACTTGTTGCGGTTCTGCTTTATTCGAACAACTCGTTGCACCAAACACGATAATACACAACACAATAACCCCGAATAACGCCATTTTCGTATAATCCATTGCACTTTCTACTGGCTTTGGTTTGTATTGTGTAATCTTAGTAAGAACTATGCTTTTCTCTAGTTCCGCCAACCTTCTTGTCTCTTGAATAGACTTAGAAGGCGCTCTATAAAAGAAGTTCCGCCCTGTTACACTGTTTGTTACTTCGCAATCTTCCAAAGGGATCATGTATTCACCATTAACAAATATTTTCCCGTCCGAAATCTCACTAATACGTTTAATATCACTTGTCTTATTGTCATTATCAAAAACAATCGCTACATCATTTGTTTCTGGGAAGAAATCTTCCTCTTTCAACTTTTGCCTACTAAACTTACTAAAATTCAACATCCCTTTACACCTACCCTATAACGCTTGTATGCTTTGTTTTTCTTTTCCTGTTGTAAATCTTCATCGCTATAAAAAATACCGTCATAACACCAAATGAAGCGCCTAAACTAAGCACGTACATATATACAAATGCTTCTACCACCACTTAACACCTTCCTTAGCACTGTAATAAACTCTCATAAGCGACCTAAAAATGATTAATCCCCCTAAAAGAGTGACAGAACCCAAAATAGATGTAATGAGAGTTTGCCAAACTGTTGGCATATCTCCAAAGACTGATAAATACTTACCTACGTTGATTCCTTGCGCTGTTACCATGTTTATTCCTTGCAACTTCTCAATACATAAATCTAAAAAGCTAACGATTGGGTCAAAAATAGAATCAATAAACGACCTTAATTTCGCCTTTATCCCCACATCAATCACCGCCTACTCGTATAGATGAAATTAACTTCATCGCTGAAATTGCGGTGAAAAACCACAAGATAAACAGCATGATATAAGCAACAGAATTCAATTGCATCGACTCTGCGATACCGAATACTTTTCCTATCATCGACGAATATCCATGACCAGAAGAACCAGGAGTAAAATGTAAACTCGCTAAAGTTTTACCGAACCCGACAACCAACGACCATAATAACTTTGCTGTCTGGAAAATGAGCGTAAACACTTTAACGATTACGACACCAACCATATAAAAGAAATATAAAATAGCATCTAAAATATCTAAGAATACTTGTATAACGTTTAAAATCGCATCTATAAAGGGTTTGAAGAGATTATAAATAAACTCTCCAATCCACTTTATACAGTCCCACAAAAGCCCAAACAGCTTTTTAAACGCACCGCCAATTACACCCATTACTTACGGAAACCTGTTGCCGTATAAAACAGAACAATAAGTTTATCAGCCAACATTAATACACTAAGTACAAATACAAGAGGTGCTAAATACGGCATCATTTTCATAAAAATCGTTGCCATTACTGCATCAAACAATAAAGTCATTTCTTTTCACCCTTTTTCTTATGATCCAGGACTGCTTGTACAATTAACTTTTTCAATGGCTTAAACCATATCACCGCAAGACCTACTAAAATAAACGGCGACAACCATAATACAATCGTTCCCGATGTTTTAAGAAACTCCATTGCTGTTAAAGGAGGTTTCAAATCATATTCAATCGTTGTTGCATTTTTTGATGGCGATTCACTAACAGCTTCGCTCTTATTTCCTTCTTTATCCAATAAATTAACAGCGCTTATTTGAACACTATATTTCTTATCATTTTCAAGATTATTTAATATCAATTTATTAGAAGGTAACAATTCATTAGTTATCTTCTTCCCGTCAATATAAACGTTATACCCCTTTAAATTTGGAGAACTAACAGATTCCCAATTAATTATCAAACTCCCATTTTGAGGTGTTACATACACATTTTTAGGAGGGTCAATTAAAGAAATTAAAGTATTTGCTTTTACACTAACACCCTTCGATTCCGCTTTATTCTGGTCTATCGACTTGACTGTAAACACATAACTCGCATTTTCCTTCAAACCCTCAACAGCAAAAGAATTAACTGTATTATCGAGTTCCGTTATTAACGTATTATCACGATAAATTCTAACTCCCTTAAAGTTCGCTTCTTTTTCAGGATTCTTCCAAGTCAAAGTCACTTTTTTCATTTCTGGATTCGCTTTTAAATTAGATACATCAGAAACAAGTCCATCATCACCATATACATAGACCGAACTAATTCTTACACTATCTCTACCAGTATTCCCAACACTTACATACCTTGCTCTAACACCCGAAACTTGAACTAAATTCGATGGACCATCAAATTTCTCTTGTTTTATAAAACGAAAATTACTATCGTAGAAAGCTATATAAGAAAATTGAACACCACCTTGAGCCGAATAAGAATAACTACTTACACTTATTTCTTCTCCCAAATCAGCGATTATTTCTTTCTCAAATAAATAATTATATGATCGTTCTCTATCTTTTTTAAAAGTATATTCTGGGCTAAACGATTTCTCGAAAAATTGCTTTTTCCCAAGATAATCAATTTCTTTCGCACTAGCAAAGTTAGGAATAGATAAAACCGTCACAACCGCAAGTGATACCATCAATATGCATTTTTTTAAGAACAATAGATTCACTCCTTTTGTAAAACATCCATCCCCAAACCCCTTATCCAAGGGGCTTCCCTCGGCGGTAGCCAGCCCAAAACGTACTGCGTTTTGAGGACTGCAAGAGGGTCTTTGTATAGATGCCCTGTCAACTCCTTAATGCTCACTACGTTCCGCTTACCGTTGACAGGTACATTATGTATCCCTCCCCCGTTTAAAAGCTGCCAGCGAAGTTTTAAGACACTAATTTCTCCAATTGAATGAATAGGTTGTTTGTATGCTCAAAATATTGCTTCATACTCTCTATTTTCTTCTTTTCTTCTTCACTCAAATCATGAGTCTCCCCAAGATTCCCTACGAATCCCGAAAACTCGCTATTTAACACTTGTAACGCTTGATACTCTTTCTTTAATTTCCGCTTAGAAACTGCCTTCATAATCCCAATCCTCTCTACAAAAATGTTTTAGCAATTTTAAAAGCGTCATAATACTTCTTCCCCACTTCAATTTCGACCACTTTATCAAATTTAACGTTCACACCAGTTACTTTTATTTTTTCATCACTTTCTTTTTCGACTACCAGATTTACATCAATAACTTTTTTTATTGATTCCGGTAATCTTCCATGAACAAATGATGCAATCAAAATGATTATATTTTGTTCCTCAACATCTTCAAGAAAGGTACATACTCTTTCCATATCACTATTTAACACACGATCAAACTCATCAAAACAAACAATATAAGGTTTCTCAGAATCTATATTTCTAAACGAATTCAAGTCATTTACACCCAGACTATTTGCAAGTCCATAATTACTAAATAACTCACCATTTAATTCTTCTTTCAATTCACTAGCAATCGTTGACATTACTAGTGTTTTGCCCGCTCCAATTTTCCCTTGCACACAAATCACTTTTCTTTTGTTTTCTGTATTATTTAATAAATTTTTCATATCTCTCATTCTCCTTTTTTAACCTGAACCATCTGGGTCTTCTGGGTGTCGCTTGTAATTCCCGAACGAACCAGACGGATTATTTGGTTTTGGTGGGTCTAAATCAATATTTGGTTTTGGTGGTTTTGAACTTTCTTCATTTGGCTTTGGTGGTTTTCCCAAATCCTCTTTTGGTTTCGGTGGCTTCCCTGTGTCGTCCTTAGGTTTCGGGAAACCGCTATCCCCTTCATTCGGTTTTGGTGGTTTTATTTCATCTGGTTTTGGTTTTGGTGGGTCTTTTGGCTTCTCTTTATCTTTTGGTATTGGTTTTTCTTGTGGTTTTGGTTCTTTTGGTTTATTTTTCCCCCACTCACTCGGCGTTGTTTCACCGGGCTTTGGCATTTCATCGGGTAAATCGGGCAAATTGTCCATTGGGTCTTTTATATCGAACCCCCCAGACTTATCTTCCTCGAACTTTATTTCTGGCGCACCGTCCTTTATGTCATCCTTTGTAAATTTCGATTTTTCTAGATCAGGATTCTCTTTAAATTCTGGTTGGCGACCATCTAATCCCTTATTATCTGTTTTTGGGATTTGCGGTGGTGGTTTTGGTGGGTCTGGCGCTTCTCCTAACATATCTTTTATATCTTTAGTTAGTTTTGGACTAATCTTGTCCGCAAACGTATCAGCAACCTTGTCCCAATCCGGAACAGGTGGTATTTTGTTGCTAATCTCATTCAATTTATCTTTTATATCTTGTAAATCTTTATTAATATTGTTGTTATTTCCGCCACCATTGTTATTATTGCCATCTCCCTTACCTTCCTCCTTCGGCTCTTCTATATCACCCGAACCATGTGGTTTATCAGGTAACTTTTCATTTGTACAAATACCATCATTCTTATTGTCAAAATCCGCATAATCGTTAGGGTCAAAATTTTCTGGTGGCAATTCGTAGTACTTAGCCATATCCCCCGTATATTGCGTAATTCCTCCGCCAATACCATTTTCAGATAATCCCTTTAAAGTAAAACGTACATAACCTTTAACTTTACCATTATGGAAAATATAAAATGCATACGTTCCATTTTCCATCCAATTAATTTCGAACTCATTTTTTTCTTGACCAGGTCGTGTCCATTTTTTCTTACCGATGTTAAACGTACAATCACTAACAAGCATTAATTCACTCAACTGGAATTTAGCTATTTTATCAGCATCATTCACCCTTATAACAATCTTATATCTATCATATACGAACCCTTTATCCTCAATCGAAACACCTTTACTACCTAAAAGCTGAAATGATGGCCCATCAGCAAATACCGAACCTACTCGCACAAACAAAGATAAAACCATTGCAAGACACATTAATAATTTGTTCCATGTGGTTTTACGTATCATTTAAAAAGTTGCACCTTTCTATCTAAAAAAAAGGCGCACATACGCCTTTTCTATTTTTATTTGCTACTTACTTGCACGTGCCGCCAATGCCGCGCGAGCTAAACCGAATAGTTTAGGCGCAAACACAACCGCAAGACCAATTAAAATAAATTCCTTATATTGTGTAACAATTGACATTGCTGAACCAATTAAATCCGCACCTGTAAAACCTACCGCTGTTTTTGAAAAATCAACCATGTTGAAAACCTCCATTTTTTTAATTTATATTTCACTAGCAAAATGCTAGAGAATGTCATTTGTAATGATAGTATTCATATTCATCATCATCTTCGTCTTCGTCTTCAATTCTTCGCCTTTTAGTTATAGCGCCAACAATTCCAACTATCAGAAGAGCCACAGCCCCACAAGCGAAATACACCATGTTTAACGATGCGCCATAAAACACAAAATACTTAACTGTATTCCAGAAATCCGCTAGGGTATCCCCTGATAGAAATGTTTCATACTCTGGTAGTTTCATGAATTATTTCTTCTTCTGCATAACCGCTGCTATTACTCCACCGATTAAAAGACAAACTGCCGAAATGGCGATAACGATCATAACGAAAGACGAATTCATTTTAAAAAGCATTCCAAAAGTGTTCCAAAAAAAATCCCAATCATAAACATTACTTAACAACTATTCCAACTCCCCTACTCCTCTGCTTTTTTACTTCTTTCATATATCCCTATCAAAGTGAACACAACAGAGTAAAGAACAGCAAAACTTATAATGATAAAAACAACGTCTGGATTACCTGCAAAAACTTTAAACGCTTGTAAAACAAGTCCTCCTATTTCCATTTTTCTGCTCCCCTTGTAATAATGTTCATACTTATAATTGCGACTGGGTAGAGTAGAAAACATACCAGAAAGGCTAAGAAATATAAGATTGCTATGTCTTTTGGTGTCCCTAGTAGAACTTGATACATTTAAAATCTCCCCTTGATATTAGTGAAAACCATAACGAATAGTATAAGAACAAGTAGAGTCGATATAATCACATCTCCAAGTGTCATCGTATGGCTTACCACAATGTTTCCAGCATCCGTATTTACCAACGTTTCGTTCAACTGTCTCACCTCATTTAACAAAATAAAAAGGACAAGTCTGTCTTCTTAATGTCAAAAGAAGGCATACTTGTCCTGTTATACGTATACATCTAAAAACATGCATATACATACACATACGAAATGTGTATAATAGCACGTAGATAGTTGTAGTGAGCGTTTGCTCGGTTGTGAAGTATTTGCCTACTTCGTAATCCCTGCTCGGTGTTGACGCACCGAGTGGGACTGCAACTATTTTTATTTTGTTTTGGAATTTGGGTTGGAATATATGACATATCATAAATAAATTTCCTGCTATTTTCTACAAAACGA
>NZ_JBQAHM010000035.1:0-11480 GCF_051916885.1 Bacillus cereus group sp. MYBK14-1
AGAAGAAGAAGAAGACGAAGACGAAGAAGAAGATGATGATGACGAAGAAGACGAAGAAGACGAAGAAGACGAAGAAGACGAAGACGAAGAAGACGAAGAAGAAGACGAAGAAGAAGATGACGAAGAAGACGAAGAAGAAGACGAAGAAGAAGAAGAAGACGAAGAAGACGAAGAAGAAGATGATGATGACGAAGAAGACGAAGAAGAAGACGAAGAAGAAGAAGACGAAGAAGAAGATGATGATGACGATGGTGAAGAAGAAGACGCTTAAAATAATTAGCACTAAAATACGCTTGGTTTTCCAAGCGTTTTTTGTTCTTTAACATATACATAATAGACCGCCTTTATCGTTTTCCGACAGAAGACTCCTTCCTCAAAAATGTGAAGGTGTGAAACATCAATTTTAGGTGGGAGATGAATGTTGGTTGGCATAAGCCAACATGTTTGCTACCATATATTTGTACAGATTGCTCTTTGAAAACTGAAGATATGGGGTTGGTTGCAGAAAAACGTTGCAACCGTAAAATCTTCAACGTTCTTTCACCCACGTTTGCTGAAGTTGTGAAAACCAAGCTATAGTAGGAATAGTGGTGAATCAATGTACAAGATACTTTTGTTTTCACCGTAGGGACTACGGGTAGAGCCTGCTAAGATAACCGGTGGATACATCGGTGTTCGCAGGAATCTCCCACTTCAAACAGTCCGTAAGGACATTAAGTGGTGAGTAGTTCAAATCAAATACACGTATTTATTTTTTCGATAGAAGGCTCTCTCCTCAAAAATATAAAGATGTGAAGTACTGAATTTAGGAAAGTATTGAATAGCGGCAGGTATTAGTGTATCTTATTTTGTACAATACAGGAGACATACATAAAGACGAGGTGCAATCCATATTAATCAATAACATTTGGAGTTTTCGCATTTAATCGTTTCTTCGCTATGCGGAGTCTTACTTATAAAGAAATGGAGAAAACATTAACGTACCATTCTTACCCGACGAGTTTCCTCAATAAAAAGCAAAATGGTGCGGGAAGAAAATTGTAGTTGTATCAATAATGTTTATTTCTAGTTAGTTATGTTCCAATTGTTTTGATTAAAATAAAAAAGTTAAAACTCCAAATCTTCTTGAGTAGGATCTCTCCGTTAAGTTTCTGTATTTAGGAATTCCTCAATTCAAATAGCCTATCAAAACGTTAAATGCTTGGTAGTTCAAACAATTAGAATTTTGAGAGGGCGTATTAGATTTCTAGGAGGTTGATTAGTAGATTCTGCTACTTTTTTATATACCTGATCTAGTTTTTTTGCCGTATGCTTAAATGTAAAGTTTGCCTCCACAATTTTTCTTCCGTTTTCAGCAATCCATTGTGCAAATTCGCGTTGAGATAATAAAACCTGGACAAGTCTGGCAAACTCCATTGGATTATTATATTGTTCTACTAAGCAGCCGTTATATTCATCTGTTATAACTTCTGCATTTCCCCCACGGTTAGTTGTAATAATTGGGATTCCAGCAGCCATTGCTTCATAATGAACACGTGCCAATGGTTCGTTCCATTGTGAGCTGCATATAAATATATCCCCCATTAGAAATATATTATGAATTTGATCTGCAGGAATAAATTTGGTGAAAATTACGTGTTCTCTAATTGGTCTAGCTAATCTATATAGCCTTTTAACATATTTATTTACTCGGTTATCACTAAACCATTTACCACCAACAATTACAAGTACCGTATCTTTATGCGTTTGAATAATCTTCTTCATAGATTGAATGAGCAAGTCTGGACCTTTATTTTTGCATAATCGGCCAACAAATAGAATGACTTTTTTATCTTGGATACCGTATTTTGTACGAAATGTATTTCTTATCTTTTGTCCTGTTGGTGTCCAGATGGAGGGAGATTGTTTTAAATTAACACCAGAGTAGACAATGGAAATCTTTTCTTCAGCTTGTGGAAATCTCGCAATCACAGTTTGTTTAATATAGTTACTAACAGTCACAATGGCGGTAACCATTTCAATAATAAGATTGCCTTCACAAATAGATAGCTTATGTTCAGCAAACATATCGTTATGAAGACCTAATACAAATTTACTGTGTGGAGAAGCTTGTTTATATAGAGGTATATTTTTAGGACGATTAAAGACATGTATAATATCAAAGGCATTGGCTTGGAGTGTACTTATAACGTGCTGTTCATAATCTTTTTGAGGCAAATACACGTAATTGATATTATCTTGTGTTTTTTGATTTGGAAGATTTGGATCTGAAATGGAGAAAATAGTAAGTTCATAATCTTGACTTATATAGGGGGACACCCCATCAATCATCATTTGAATTGCTCCACCTTTAATCGCTGGAGATGGTAATTTTTCTGTACATATATATGCAATTTTCATAAACTAATCCCCTTTGTATAGTTGTTTTATATAATGATATTCTGCTTCCAGTCCGTCAGATAGAGAAACTGTTGGAGAATATTGCAGTAATGTACTGGCCTTAGATATATCTGCCCATGTTTGCTTCGGTTCTCCAGGAACTGATTTTAGAAAGTTTTTGATTGCTGATTTCCCTGATATTTTTTCTAGCATAGAAATGATGTCTAAAATGGATGCTTGTTCTTTTCCACCGATATTGATAACTTCACCTATTATATTTTTTTTTGTCTCTAAAGCTGCCACTGTTCCTCGTATACAGTCATCAATATAGGTAAAATCACGTGTTTGTGTTCCATCACCAAATATTGTGAGAGGTTTATCTTCTAGCAGTTGTTTAATTAATCTATGAAATGCCATATCAGGACGCTGCCTTGGCCCATACACTGTGAAATATCTTAAGATAACAATTGGTATGTGAAAATTTTTGTGATAAACATGACATAAGTGCTCACCACTTAATTTGGTAACCCCGTATGGAGATAGAGGAGTAGGTAATAGATTTTCAGAAACTGCGCCAGATTTTTCGCCATAAACAGAAGAGGTGGATATGTGAATAAATTTATCTAATTTTATGTGTTTACATGCTTCAAGTAGCTGCTGTGTAACCATTATGTTATTTGTAACATAAGGCTGAAAATCTTTTCCCCAACTTGATCTCACACCAGGAATAGCAGCTAGATGATAAACAACATCTATATCTTGTAATAGTTTTGATAAATCTGTATTTAGAATGTCTTCTCGTATGAATTGAAAACGTGAATTTAATTCGAGAGATTGTATATTACCTATCTTTAAAATAGCTGGAGTAGGACCGATGAAATGATCAATTCCAACTACATGATATGCACTATTTTTAAGTAACGCTTGACACAAATGTGAGCCAATGAAACCAGCGGCTCCTGTTACAAGTATTTTCATGAACGACCCACTCCAATATATTGTAATCCGTATTTTTCTATTTCATCCTTTTCAATGCAATTGCGTCCATCCACAATTGTGCATCCCTTCATAACTTGTTTGACCCGTTTCCAATTAAGTGTTTTAAATTCATTCCAGTCCGTGGCGATAATAATACAATCAGAATTTGTAATTGCAGATTCTAGGTTACCATGCTGGGTAACTTGTCTTTTTAAATGTGAAGGAAGAAAAGCTTTGGGGTCATAGGCATGTAAATCATAGCCATGAGGAATTAACTTTTCAAGAAGTATTACGGCAAGGGAGCTACGAATATCATCAGTATTTGGTTTAAAAGCAATTCCTAAAACCGTTATTTTTTTTGAAGAGGGTTCTTTTATAGCTTTTTTAATTTTTTCAATATAAAGATCTATCTGTGTGGAGTTAATGGATTGTACAGCTTGTAAAATAGGAACTGCTACGTGCCTATCAGTTGCTGTATAAATGAGTGAGTGTAAGTCTTTTGGGAAGCATGATCCGCCATATCCCATCCCTGCCTGAAGAAAATGAGGATTAATTCGAAAGTCATAGCCAATCCCTTTTGCCACTTCAACAATATCAATGTTATATGCATCACAAATTCGAGAAATTTCATTTATAAAAGATATTTTGGTAGCCAAAAATACATTAGATGTATATTTAATCATCTCTGCTTCATTTAAACCTGTACAAAGGAAAGGAGCACTAATTCCTTTATATATATCCTGCATAATCTTAAAAGACGTTGTGTCAGCTTTTTGGATACCTATAATAGTTCTATCTGGATTGAGCATATCGTGAACAGCAGAGCCTTCACGAAGAAATTCAGGATTGGAGACAATATTGAATAAGGACGATGAAACCCCACGTTTAATAAGTATTTCATATAATTGTTGATTTGTACCTGGTGGAACTGTACTTTTGGTAATAATAGTTTTATACGATGTTATAGTTGGAACTAGTAGGTCAATGACGGAGTATATATATTTTAAATCCGTCTTTCCACTTGTTGTAGAAGGGGTTCCTACAGCGATAAAAATAACGGGTGATTGTCGAATAGCATTATCAATATCACAACTGAATTGCAATCGGTTTTTATTTTTGTGAATAAGCTCCTTTAAATCTGGTTCATAAATGGGGCATTCTCCTTTTTGGAGAGAATTAATTTTTTCTTGATCCTTATCTACACATATAACATTATGACCTAAATCTGCTAATACTGCTGCTGATGTGATTCCTACATAACCAGATCCTATAATACATATATCCATACAATAATCACCTCTCTGAACTTAGTACTATAGTACTAGTTGTTACAGTATATTGATGGACAAGTTGGATTGGTGACAACTGAAAGGGCCTATTCATATAAGAAATGAAAGTAATTAGAAGGTAAAAGCCTCTTTTGGAATCGTCATGCGCAGGTAAGGAGGTTATTGAATATTAATATTGTAAACACTCGAGGGAGCGAGAGATTAGTGATTAAAAAAGCAATTATTCCAGCCGCTGGTTACGGCACAAGAAGCCTTCCAATTACAAAGGTAATTCCAAAAGAAATGTTTCCAATAGGTAATAAACCAGCGATTCATTATATTGTGGAAGAGGCTGTAAAATCAGGTATTGAGCAAATATTAATTGTACTTTCTAGCAGAAAGGATTTAATAGTTGATTACTTTGATTATTCATTAGAACTGGAGGCTTTTTTAGAAAAAGAAAAAAAAGCCCACCTGTTAAAAGAGCTTGCTATTCCTAATGTTCAAATCCATTATATAAGGCAGCCATACGCGAGGGGACTTGGTGAGGCGATAAGATTAGGTGAAACATTTATTGGTAATGAACCTTTTGCTGTACTCTTACCAGATGATATTGTAGTTTCGGATAAAGAAACTTCTTTAAATCAATTAATTAGTATTTATAAAGAGACAAAAAATAGTGTGATAGGCATTCATACGGTACCAGATGAGTGCATAGAGAAGTATGGTATAATTGAAGGGAAGGTTGTAAAGGGGAATTACATGGATATTACGAATATTATAGAAAAACCAAAAGTAAATCCTCCATCTAATCTTGCAGTAATTGGTAGATATGTTTTTACGCCTGATATTTTTCCTTTATTAAAAAAACTTCAACCTGGTGTTGGGGGGGAATATCAATTAACAGATGCGATTCATTCTTTAATTATGAATAAAAAAGTATATGGAAAAATGATTGATGGGCACCGATTTGACATTGGACAAGAAAATGAATATATGCAGCTTCTTAATCTTATATATGGACAAAATAAAACAGGTAAAAAACCTTTTTGAAAACGGATTCAACAAACGTACACTTGAGGCCAACAAGCAATTCTTGAAGAGTTGATGAAAGATATATAAAAGTTAAGGTTAAATAAATATATTTATATCGTACCTTTGAATCAGAAGAGAATACAATGGATTTTCATTTGAAAAAGAAAAGAGATCAGATGGCTGCAAAGTGCTTTTTCAAAAAGCATTGCGGTCTTTTCATATTTCAAGGCCCCGTGTTATCGCAGGAGTACAAAAATCAACTTAATCGATTGTAATTGCACAAATAAAAAAGATTCCCGTAGGTATCTCAATTAGACAAGTAAATACCTAAATAACATTACGGAACAGATCATTGTTTTATAAAGAAACAGCGTCTTATTAAAAATATTGCTAACCAAATATATATTCATACCCATAATCTATAGAAAACGTCATTATATGTATTTCCTTGCGTCAAAAAATGGATTGCGAACTCTCAGTCATCCAAGAGTCTGCTTCGTTAATACGTTAGAATTAAAGCTCTTAACTTTAGTCAAGAGAGTGTCTATCTGGATTGTTTCTTATTTTTAAAAAGATTCAGGTGCTTTTTTAAAAAAGTTTGTGATGCAGAGTCTTAATCTTCATAAAAAAGCATCTCCACACAATAGATACCTTCAACTACCCCCTCATCTTGATTAAACTACTTCACTGCTCCACCAAATAAAACTATTATGTATTTTTTCACATTCTATTGCAACAAGCATATATTATATAGGAGATATTCCTTTCTTTCGAAACTCAAAAGGCCCTTTTTGGGGCTTTTTTATTTTATGAATCTTCAATAAAGTATATAACCCAATTTTTAATTAAATATTCTCAAAATAATTATTTGATTAATTGACGTTTACTTGTCTATTTAAACCAAATATAACAAATTTGTTTTCATGATGTGGAAATTTCATTTAAAAAATGAAATTAAGTATATGCATTCAACAATTTATCTTTTGCTTGTTATATATATTAATTGTTTTACGTATTTTATATGTTTATATGTTTTAAGAGCATGAAATGTCTTGATATATAAGGGGGTATGACTCCTAATGATAACAAAAGTGGTTCTAAAGATAACAAACTTGGTTTTAATTATAACAAAAATGGTTTTAAAGGTAACAAATTTGGTTGCTTAACGGTAACAAAAATGGTTTTAAAGGTAACAAACTTGGTTTTAACTATAACAAAAATGGTTTTAAAGGTAACAAATTTGGTTGCTTAACTGTAATAAAGATGGTTTTAAAGGTAACAAACTTGGTTGCTTAACTGTAATAAAGATGGTTTTAAAGGTAATAAATTTGGTTGCTTAACTGTAATAAAGATGGTTTTAAAGGTAACAAATTTGGTTGCTTAACTGTAATAAAGATGGTTTTAAAGGTAACAAATTTGGTTGTTTAACTGTAATAAAGATGGTTTTAAAGGTAACAAATTTGGTTGTTTAACTGTAATAAAGATGGTTTTAAAGGTAACAAATTTGGTTGCTTAACTGTAATAAAGATGGTTTTAAAGGTAACAAATCTGGTTACTTAACTCTAGCAAAAATATTTCTAAAGATAATAGTTTTAACTATAACAAAAATGGTTCTGAAAATAATAAATTTGATTTTAAGCATAACAAAACGGTTCTAAAGATAACAAATTTGGTTATATACTTTATAAATGTAAATATTTACAAAGTATATTACTATTCAAACGACTTTCGGAATACTTTTATATAGAACAAAGGGCTTGTTAACTGTAATAGTGAGGATGTAATTTTCTGAATAAACAAAAATAAATTGCGGCAAAGGAAATATACTTGTTATAGTTAGTAGAACAGTAGAGGTAAGAAAGAAGGGACGTATGTAGGTATGTCTGATAGTAAAGATTTGCAGATTAAAGAAAATAATATTGTTTCAAAATCAAATACTTTAATTGAAGCGAATTCACGTTTAAATTTAGTAGAACAAAAAATATTACTTTGTTTGGCTAGTAATATTCAACCTAATGATTGGGATTTTAAAACCTACACATTCTCGATTAAACATTTTCATGATCTACTTGATCTAAATGGATCTACTAAATATTCGGAGTTAAGTAAAATTACTAAAGAATTACTATCAAAAGTAATTGAAATTCGTACTGGAGAAGATCTGATGCAGGTATCTTGGCTGTCTTCAGCAATTTACAACAGAAATAAAGGAACAATTGATATGCGTTTCGATCCATTATTAAAGCCATTTCTATTAGAATTAAGCAACAAGTTTACAAGCTATAGATTAGCTAATGTTATTAAATTGAAAAGTACATACGCTATACGTATTTATGAACTACTAAAGCAATATGAAGATTTAAAGGAACGTACAATTAGTCTTCAAAATTTAAGGTATTACTTGGATGCAATGGATATATACCCTAACTATGCGAATTTTAAGCAACGTGTATTAAAACCTTCTCAAAAAGAATTGAATCAAAAAACAGATATTTCTTTTGAATTTGAAGAAATTAAATTAGGCAGGAAAGTACAAAAAATCAAATTTATTATCTATAGCCAAAAAAAGAAAGATAACAATTTAGTTCATTTTGAAAAGAATTTAGATAAATTTCAACAGCCCAATACATTTGAACAAAAAATTAAAAGGTTTGAAGAACGCTGTAAAGAAAAAATATTTCCTAAAGTGTTAAAAAAATGGGAAGCTCATAAAGAAATTGTATTAGAAATAATTGAGGATATAAGATTTCGTTCAGATATTAGTTCTCCAATAGGTTATGTAGAATTCACTTTAAATTCCCGATTGAAAGATGATAAAGAAACACCAAACAAAAGTAGTCAAAATAAGAAGGCTTCTCATAACGATATAGTATTAGAGATTGATAACATTATAAATTTAGTTATCAATAAGTATTCAACAGCTACAGGTGCTGTAGCTACATTTTTAGTTAAAGACACAGCAATTGAGAAATTAGTAAGAGTAGTTACATTGGAAGAAGCTGAAACCATTTGGATAGAACATGAAACGTTTGTTATGGATAAAATTTATGAATATATTAAAAAGAATATAAGAAGAAAAAGATACTAGATTTAAAGTAAAGTTGGATCATGTTGTTTACCTGAATTTGTATAAATATGTAGGAACTGTCGGCTTAATAAAATCATACTCATGCTAAATTTCTTTCCCGTTGTATGGCTGCATCCACCTACACCTGAATAAACAGTCAAAAATACATTATGAATATGCACTTTTTAAAAAATAAAGAAAAGTGTAAAATAGTTCCTTCGATAACAATGATTTTTGAATATGAGTTAAAAGAAGGGGGAGATACCTTGTCTTACAGATAATCTAGATGAAAATTAAACCGATGTTAAATGTATACCTTTAGACGAATTGCAAATGGTGAAAATGATTTGGATTTTCTTGAAAGAGAAATGATATTTCGATGCGTGAAAGCATCAGGAAGGAATGGGGAAAATGCATTCTTTATTTAAAAACTAACATTAATAATACCTGCACAGGGAGGCGCTAGTATCTAATAAGGGTGTTTCAATATGTAATTCATATTTAATCAAGGTTCATTGGAAATACCAAACAAAATAAAAGAAAATTGTGTATAAATAGTTGAGAAACAAAAAACTTACTTTTAATTCCAGTCCATATAATATACCTAAAAATAAAAATTATACCTTATATTTATTTTTAGGTATATTTCACATTTCTCTCGTTATCAGTAGTTAATAATGAAGAGAATTTTTATTATGGAGGTACTATAAATTATTAGCGTGATGTTTTGTTTATTTGTTTTTAAAGTGTGTTGGAGCACCATATAATATATGTATTCATTAGTAAGGAGCGTTTAATTTCTAAAATATGTATCTTAGTAAAAATAAAAAAGGACAGTTAAAAACTGCCCTTTTTTCTATCTTTTAAAGATAGTTACCGAACAGGTAATTTAGGGTTTTGGGGTATAAGATGATTATCATCTCATTGTTAATGTATGTAAGTAATACAAAATGGCTTGTACAATTGTTGAAATTAGTAGTTTTTATTTTAAATAAATTAGCTAATTGGGCGATTGATAAAGAAACTAATTCATTAATCAATTTCCTTATTTCATAATATATAATGCAAATGAATTTTTAGGAAAAGATAAGAGGGTGAAGACTCTTATCTTATTTTGTTTTTAGAGATTATTATATTATGTAGGTTAAATAAAATATTTGAATATTTTAAAAAATAAGGGATTTATATAAGATAAATCCCTGCAGTAAAATAATAGAAAGGTAGAATACATTATATGTGCAGAGTTTTAATTATGTTTGTACATTTTTAATAAATTAATTTTATGTAAAAGGTGCCAAGAAATATTTTGTAGTTTTATTTCTTGGCGTGGGTATTTATTTGGGTCATTTGGATGCCGACCTTACAATAGTATATGTCCGATATATGGAATAGTTTGTTATTTATGTTTAGTTAAGTGAAATGAAATTTAGAAAAGAAAAACACCTATTTTGTAATAGGTGTTTTTCTTGCAAATTGGCTTATAAATTAAGGGAAAGATTTTTCCTTTAATTAAAACTTATTAATCTTCTCTATGATCATGTTTATGTTCGTTACATTCTTTACAATGTCTGCGACGTTTACAGCAGAAACGATCACAATCAGGTGAATTTATAGAAATTACGTTAATTTTGTTAATTGCAATACGTGCCAATCCTGGGAAACAATCAAAATCAGATAAAATAATTACGTTGTTTCCCTGAAAACCTTGGAATGTTGCACTTGTAGGTGGTTGACAATCATATTGAAGAACAATACAAGTACCAGGAGTTAATGTTCTTAAGAATTGTAATAACTCTGGATTATTATTCACCTGTCTAATGTTTTCTTCTTTTCGGTGATGATCTCTCCGATCATCACATCTATTGAAATCATAACCTCCACCAAAACCAAAACCCATCAAAATTACCCCCTTTCATTCGTTAGTATATCTTATGCTCGTCTAGAAAGGATGGTGTGAGTATAGGAGTCTAGTTAAGTGTGGATTTTTTATGTAAATATGAAATGGTGTAATAAAATTATTTTTGGTTCTGGTGCAAAAAATCTATAAACCTTGGACATACGGATATTATTACACTAAAAAAGTGTGTGCTTGGTATGAAACAAATTGAAGCTAATGATTGTAATATTTTATTCTGGCTAATAGAAGAAGTGAAGTATAAATTCGAGTAGAAATTTCATTTGACACAACAAAGCAGCCAGCTTAATTGGCTAACTACTTGTTGTACAAAAGAAAATTAGGCCCTACAAGTTATGTTGTGTAACTTTAAAGTTACAGTTATAGTATAAACCTTATTGGAAATTCTATTCGGAAGGAAATATAATAATGATAATTTCATTTTGTAGAGATTATTTACGTATGAAAAAAGCACTTATATAGCGCGCTTAAAGTGAACTTTCAGATCATGCCTGCCCATAGGTGATCTAGATGCATGAGTAGCATACAGTAGCATATGTAAATTTGAATTGAATTGTGTGGAAATTAATTAACGATACAGGTGTAGAGAAAATTGTTTATGAGCTGTGGGAAAGAGTATAACTTTAACGAATCTCCCGAAAGAATTCTCCTTCCTCAAGCGTATGAAGAGCGTAGCCAAAAGGTTTTCCTTTTTATTTTGCCTCTGATATAATCAGTCTCATAAATTATAAAGGCTGGTATATAAATGAAATTAGATAGTAATAACCATTCAGTATTCTTGTTGTATTATCACCTTGTGTTGGTCGTGAAATACAGAAGAAATGTGTTTGATGATGAT
>NZ_JBQAHM010000036.1:0-10124 GCF_051916885.1 Bacillus cereus group sp. MYBK14-1
GTGCAAAAGTACCTCCAACTTGAGTGAACATCATAGTAAGACCTAATGATAATACAGATGCTGCTTTGATAAATGGTTTGAAATATTTTTTCATAAATTTTTCCCCTTCCGCTCTTTTTAATTGTAAACAACACTTTACTCATGTAAATGTCGCTTTACAT
This sequence comes from Bacillus cereus group sp. MYBK14-1, assembly GCF_051916885.1. Classification (NCBI taxonomy): domain Bacteria; kingdom Bacillati; phylum Bacillota; class Bacilli; order Caryophanales; family Bacillaceae; genus Bacillus; species Bacillus cereus group sp. MYBK14-1. Next base: position 162 of record NZ_JBQAHM010000036.1, read on the forward strand.
GTAAATGATACTATTAATAGAAAAAATTCTCAATTATTAAATTTACATTATTTAATATTTATTTATTTCGAATTTTAATAATTTTCGGTATTTTATTGATGCAAATAATTTATTTTTAAAATAAAAAAAAAGCTGGCTTGTAAATATATATAAGTCAGCTTTTTTAGGTTAAATATAAAATGTATCAAGTATATTATCTTTTTCTTCTTTGTTAATTCCAATATATTTTAAGGTAATTTGTGGTGTACTATGATTGAGTATTTCTTGTAGCATAGCAACATCCTTAGTTTGTTTATAGAACCAATAGCCGAAGGTTTTGCGCATGGTATGGGTACCGATAGACTCTACACAGGCAAAATTTCCGGCTTTTTGCAATTGTCGATAAACCTGGATTTTACTAATGGGTTTGTCTCCTTTTCGGGAAGGAAATAACCAGGTGTTATCTAGAGTTTGAGTATAAGAGTATACCTCATCAAAAATGGAAGTAAGGTTAATCATGCGTTCTTTCTTTGTTTTTCCTTCTTTGATTTTGAATTCCTTTCGTTTCTTTCGTTTTAACTTTAGTATAGTTTGCGTTTCAAGTTGGAGTAGATCACTGACACGTAGTCCTGTATGAATTCCAATTAAAAATAGTATATAGTCTCGTTCGGAACAGTGGCGTTTTAGGGCCCATTTCATGTCTTCGATCTGTTCTTTGCTACGGATAGGTTGGACATCAATGAGATGTGGTTTTTTGTTCATGGATTTATGACCTCTTTATTTATAGTGTTTTGAATGTATACTTTTGTTGTGTAAATTGAGGATATCAGGGGAATCAGTGAGAAGTCAATGTTTAAAGGGAAATGAATGTAAACTAATAATAAAAAGTTTACATAAGATAAAAAGAAAATGATATTTGTTAATTATGTTAAATTTATGTATTAATGATAGAATAATCAAATAGATATAGAAAAAATGCAAGTGAGGGGTACATATGAGAATAAAATGGGTCGAAATTAAAAATTTTAGGTCGATTAAAAATTCTAAAAGATTTTATTTGAATTCTAGATTTAATATATTGGCAGGTAAAAACGAATCTGGGAAGTCTAATGTTTTAAAAGCTTTAAAGAGTTTTAGTGATAATAATTTTATAGAAGAAGATAAGTGTCATTATAGTGAAGGAGATCCATCTGTAACAGTATGTTTTGTTATAGATAGTAAAGAAGAATTGAAAGATATTTTTACTAGTCAATATAAATATTCAAATAATATTAGTGAATTTATAGTTGAAAGAAGTAGTGGTAACGGATCAAGATTTTCTGGTGATATAGCTGATGTTATATTGAATGCAGGGGTTAAATTTTATGAAAGTAAAGAAGAATCATTTAAGTCAATAATAAAAGATGTTAATTTATTATTAAGAGATTTGAGTGAAAAATATGATGTTAAAACTTTTCTTCCTAAAGCTAATTTTAGTTTTTTAGATATAGTTGAGTATAGAAGGTTTTTTGATTTTTTAAGAAGTAGTATATGGGATGAGGATGGTAATGAATATGATTATGGTGATGAAGCAATTATAAGTGCTTTAAAGGGTTTTTATAGAGATTTTAGTAGTCTTATGATTGATGGGGATCGGTTTTCAGCTTTTCTTAGTAATTTAGTACCTAATATTATATTGTTTAATTCTTTTGAAGATCATCTCCCAGAATTTATTACTAAAGGGGATATTGAGAGGCCAGTTATTAAAAACTTTTTTAGTTTAACTTCTTGTAATCCAGAATCCTTGTTTAATGCATCTGGTAAGGAAAGAAGTAAACTTATAAACAATATATCTACATCTGTTACTGGTGATTTTCAAAATTATTATAATCAGGATAAAATTAAAATTAAGATGAATGCAGATGGAGAAAGAGTTTATTTTGAGATATATGATGATAACGATGAAATTAATCCTTTTTTCATTTCTCAAAGAAGTCAAGGATTTCAATGGTTTTTATCTTTTTATATAACATTAAATGCAGAGAAAAAACAAAACTCAATAATTTTAATTGACGAGCCAGGATTATTTTTACATGCTAAGGCACAAGAAAATGTATTAGAAATGTTAATAAATTTATCGGATAAACATCAAATTGTTATAACTACTCATAGTCCGTATTTTATAGATCCAGACCGTTTGGATAGGGTGAGTTTAGTAATAAAGGATGAAGTTACTTATACCTATGTTGAAAATAAAGTACATAAAGGTTCTGATTATACTACATTAACACCTATTATTACTGCTATTGGTTTAGATATCACTAGAAATATAGGTTTTTCTAAGGATTTTAATATATTGACTGAAGGTATATCCGATTATTATTATTTACAGGCAATGAAAGAATATTTAAGAAAAGAATATTTGTTAATGGATTTTAATATTATTCCAGCTCAAGGAGCTAATTCTGTTTCTAATTTAGCAAGTTTATTGATGGGGTGGAACTTAAAATTTATAGCACTATTTGATAATGATAGTGAGGGGAAACGAAATTATAATAAAATCAAAAAAAATCTTTATTTAGAAGATGATTATTTATGTTTTGTTTCAGGAATAGAGAATACAGCTATTGAAGATTTGTTTTCGCCAGAAGATTTTCAAAAATATATTCTTGAAGAGTCAAATATTAAGAAAAGTAATTCAGATAATGTGAAAAATAAAGAAAAACCTTTGTTAGCTAAACTTTTTAATGAAAAAGTTATGAATTCCCAAGATGAATTAGTATTTTCTAGTGTTACGATTAGCAATTTTATTGATTTGTTTAAACGACTTTCATTAATTATTGAGGACGTACAAATAGTAGTAGATAGCAAAGAAGAAGTTTTGTAAAAAAAAATAAATGTTATGTGGGAGGGTACAGGTTTATTTAATCTGTACCTTTTTCTGTTTTTATACAAGAAAAAATCCCCTCATGTTATAATTGAAAGCGACCAAACCAACAATTAGAGAAGAGGGGTTTTTATTGTATATATTTACTTTTAATTTCTATAAGAATCATAGCATAAAATGTTCCTCTTCTCTAGTTGAAAATCTTAGAAAAGAGGAGAAAGATTATGTCAAAGCTCGTCAATTTAGAACAAGCTGAAAGAAATGCAAGATTGAGAGATATCGAGAATTCAAAGATCTTGTCAGAAGAAGAGATGTACATAGCAAATGAGCTTCAAGCAAAAGCTAATTCGCATGGAATGAAGTTAGTACCTGAACGGAAGATAAAAAACAAAGCTAAATTTGCTCAAATTATTCAAGAGAATTGGTTATATCTCATTCAAACTAATTATTTAAAAAACGAAGAAATTATGTTTTTAAACAAAATCATTGGATTTATAGGTTTCCGTTCTAATTGTATTGTTCATGATATTAATGCTAAAGAACAATTACCCATGACTCAAACAGAAATTGCAGACAAAATAGGATCTAGTAAAAATACAGTTAGTAGATTAGTAAAGCAATTAATTGAAAAAGGCCTCATTGGACGTTTTGAATCTGGTAGAGACGGAATTAATGCTAGAATGTATGCATTGTACATAAATCCTAATGTAATTCTTTGTGGGGATCGTGACAATATTAATCAAACACTACAAACTATGTTTATAAGAAAACCTAAAGAATTAAAAAATTTACCCATTAAATTAGTGTAACCTGTATGAATCTCATACAGGTTTTTTTATATTTTTTATAGTTATCGAATTCGATAACTAAAGTTATCGAATTCGATAACTATAAAAAATCCCAAATCCCTTGGTATTACTCACTTTTTCCTACTTTTATATACTTGTCCCTTCTCACTCTCTATATAAGGAGCTAAAAGTTCCGCAAGGAACGGGTCGTATTTTCTTTCGCTTTGCTACAGAAAATCTCCACCCTTTTCGCTTTGCTACATCCTTGCAAAACTTTTTTCGGCTCGAGTTTGGATATCACCAAGCCGATACATCCAAAAGCAATTATTTGGGATCATCGGCTTGAATTGCTATTATACGAGCCAAACCGCTAGTGTTTTCGCCTAATAATTTCACTTACCACATTGCTAAATACGTTATACGTGGGGGCTCGTCCCCACACGACGAACCAGCCTCAACCCCAAAAGCAAAGGAAAACCTTCTTTTAAACCTGTTCATTTTGCTTTTTAAGCGTTTGTTTTTGTTTTGGCGACAAATAGTATTGTTTTAGATTTATATCTTTTAAAAAGGATTCTGAAGCGTTTAAATAGCATCTTGTATTTTGTTGTTATTTATTTCTAGATTAAGGATTCATATGTATTTAATGTTTATTGTTTTCTTTTAGTATTTTAAAGTAATGTTTGATTGCAATTTATTAAAAATATCATGTCGTTAGTGAGTACTCATATGGAGACATCAAAGGGACTTTGTGTACTCACTGAGTCTGCATTTAGGGACACAATGGGGACATTTAGTCAGTTTTGTGTCGTCAGTGAGTGGACATCCTGGAAATTTTCGTGTACCCACGTTTAAACTAGGCTCCGCCTAGTCCCAACCCCTAGTTGGGCCCAAAAACCCCTTATGCTCTTCTCTCTTTTTTGATTCGGAATTTCCAATTTTATAGAAAAGCTTGTTTTTCAATTAAAAATTACTATGTTAAAAAACAAATAATTAATTTATGTGCATGTAGGAAGGTTTAGGGGATCCCTATTTAGGAACAAAGTTCATGAAGATGTTTAGGTGTTTGTTTAAATATTTTTAATAAGTGTTCATCTAAACGAGGTATTTATCTGAACAACATCTAAACACCTGATATAATAATGTTTATGGGCACTGTTCAGATGCTGTTTGTTTGTTTAGATAGGAGTGATTTAAACAATGATTAGGGAAAAACATGAATTAATTTGGCTATCGGCTGAAGATATAGCAAAACAAGTTGGTGTATCTTCAATGACAATTAAACGAAATTGCAATACTTATGAAGAATTTATTCTATTCAAACAGGGGGAGAAAAATAAGTATTATATTTCTTCTGAATGTGTGGATGTTTTAAAATTTATTAATAAACTTCGAAATAAAAAGAATGTCCCTCATAAAGAGATTCTAGAAGTATTAGACAAAGAAGGTTTTAAAAAATATATTGCTGTTGATATGGAAGTTGTTCAGGAAAACACATCTAAACAAACATTTGAACAGACTATGTTTACCTTAGATGAAGTGAGAAAGATAGTTGCGGAAGAATTAGAAAAAGCAATGGAAGATCAAGTAAATAAGAAAGATGAACAAATTATGTATTTGATGAGAGAGATTCAAGATTTAAAAAGAATTATGATAGAAGAAAAACAAGCAATATTAGAAATAGATTCATCCAAACAACAAGTAAACAATGAAGAAGTACAAGAGATTAAAAAGGAATCGTGGTGGCGACGCATGTGGAATCGCTGAGTCCTGGCGTTTATGCCGCGAAAGTTCCTTGACGATGAGGGGAACCCTCATGCAAACTCGCCAGGGGTGGCCCCAGAAGGGCGGTTTTTGCCCGCTGGGGTTAGCTTTGGGAGTTTGAGGGTTCGGAGGCTCGTAGTCAAGGGAACCGTGGAATAAAAAGCGAGGACGGACCCCAGGACAGGGCAAAAACCAATGTCTTCGCCAAGATTCGTGGTTCTACTGTTAGAAAAAGGCGAATAAGAATATAGCATACATATAATAAGGGAATGCAGTATAGATTGGTCTACAAGCATTCCCTTGTTTATTAATTTGAAATTATATTTGAAAAATAAATATATAATGTGGTATGTGAAATTTTGATAAAAAACTCATTCTTTATGTATATAGAATGAGCTTTTTATTTGTTATGTTGAATGAATACTAATTATTTTTATTAAAAATTTTTCTATTTTCAAGCCATTGTTGATAATCTTTTTTACTATGTTCACCAATTAGCCTTTTTTCTTCTTTACCATTTTTATAATGTATAATTGTCGGTGTTCCTTTTATATTATATTTTTCCCATCCTTCTTCAAATTCTTGAAGATTAAATGTTTTAACATTGATATTTTTTTCTTCATTTAATTCGCTTAATAGAGGTGTAGTCTTTTTACAATGTTCACATGTTGGGCTATAAAAATAGATAGTAATATCTTTATTTTTACTTAATATATTTTGAGTTTCTTTTGGAGTTGTTGCATTTTCGCTTAGAAAATTTTCTTTTTTATTGTTATTTTGATTTTTTATTGTAATTACTGAAAGTAAGATAAATATTGTAATAATTATAGTTGATGTAAATATTATTTTTTTCATTTATTTCACCTTTTTTTGTTTGTTTAAGATCCAAAAATTCAAGATAAATATTAGTGTAAAAGCAATTAATGCTAAAAATGGGATTGTTATAAAGCCTAAAAGATTAATGTATTCTCCTGAGCAAGGTATTCTCCCGCAAAAATTATTATTAGTAGAAAATAATTCTGTTTTTTGTATTAGGTAGTGATAAATAGAAATACTTCCGCCTATTGTTGATAGTATAAGTATATATAAAGATTGTTTAAAATCTTTTTTTATAAGTGATATTGTTGTTATAAATACTAAAGGATACATGAATATTCTTTGGAACCAACAGAGTTTGCAGGGTTCATAATTTAGTATTTCAGAGAAAAATAAACTTCCTAATGTTGCAATTAAAGAAATAACCCATGTTAAAAATATTGTATTTTCTATTTGCTTGTTTGGTTTCAATTTAAAGATCCTTCCTATGCTTTTTTATTCTTTACTGAAGCTTTTTTTAATGCATTTTTTAAGTTTACTATTTTTATTTCATTATTTTTGTATGTTTTTGTATCAGCGCTAGATATAAGAATTGATTTTATATCTGAATTTGTTAAATTTGGATTTTCATTAATCATTACTGCAACTATTGATGTTATAACAGGAGTTGCTGCAGAGTTTCCAGTAAAATAGTCTTGTTCTTTATTGTTTGCTGTGGTTGTTAGTAATTTTTCACCAGGTGCAAATATATTTATGTTTGATAAATTTAATGAATTAGTTATTTCTTTTTTGTCATTTATGCTTCCTACACTAATTACTCCTTCATAAGCAGCTGGATAATAATTTATAGATTTACTATCATTTCCTGCAGAAGCAACAATTGTTATGTTTTTTTCTAAAGCTTTTTTAATAACTGTTTGTAGTTCAGGAGTATCTTTGGTAGTACCTAAGCTTATATTTATTATCTTTATATTGTTATCTATAGCTATATTGATAGCTTGTATAAGTTGTTTAGAAGTCATTCCTAAGTCTGTACCTGTTTGAATAGATAATATATCACTTTTTGGAATTAAACCTCCTGGCTTAGTATGACCGTTTCCATTACTAGTTAGTATTCCGGTTACCATTGTACCGTGTCCTTGTTGAGATGTTTGAGATGTTTGATCTGTGAATTCTTGTTTAATATTACTTTTTTCTAAGAAAGTATTATCTAATTTTACACCTGTATCAATAACTGCAATTTTTGGTGTGATTTTTTTGTCATAAGGTAAAATATCATTGGCATTGATTTGTTTTAGTGGTTTACCGTATAACCCAGAATTTAAATAGTTAGTATATTTTTTATAAGATATAAAACCACTTGTTAAAATTATACTAATAGCAATAGCTATATATATGTATGTCTTTTTTTTCATAATATCATTCCTATCATTTTTCGTTTTGTAAAGTTTACTTTACGTAAAGTGAACTTTACGTTATAATATATTTAAATATTAATAGTTAGGGGGGGATATGGATGCAAAATAAAATTCCTGAAATAAGAAAGCAATTTAATTACTCCCAAGAACGATTTGCAGCAGAGTTAAATGTTTCTAGACAAACTGTTATTTCTATAGAAAAAGGCAAATACAACCCTTCATTACCTTTGGCAATGAAGATTGCTAAATTATTTAACTTAAAAGTGGAAGATATCTTTATTTTAGAAAAGGAGGATTTATAATGAATAAACGTGTTTCATTCTTAGGTTTAGGCTTATTCTTTAGTTTATCTACATTATTATTTTATTTTGTAATTTTTATGGCTGGTGATTTTGAATTTCCTCTTCCTTCTCTTACTACACTTTCATTGGCTATATTATGTTTTTCTATATGGTATGTATTTCCTGATATTCAAGCTAATGATGAAAGAGCACAGTTTGTAAAGAAACAAGCTATATTTTCTACATTTTTTGCAACTTTATTTTATGTAGTGATTTTCACTTTAATTGTTAATTTTACTGATTTTTCTTTTGGTATTAAAGAGATTTTACAAGTTTTAATAGCATTAATTATTGTTACAAGTTCTTTAATGTTAGTTATAACTAATAAGAGAAATTAAAGGACTTTCTGCTTAGCAGAAAGCCCTTTAATTTCAATTTTTAAAGAGATTAAGCTCTACCTGCTTTACCGATACACCAACCCCAGTTACCACCTGTAATAGATGCTGCAGCATAGATACAAGGTGCGCAAGCTGCTCCACCTGTTCCAACACATGCACCAGCGCAAATAGCAGCGATTGTTCCAGCTACTGCCCAGCTAATTCCAAGATCACCTGTTACACAATTTTTGAATACACTCCAAGACCATTGTGGTTCTACATCTGGTTTTTCTAAAATTTGATCGATTGTATTTTTACCGTTGTCCCAAGTTTTTAATTCAGCAGTTTCAGAATCTACCATTTTTAAAGATAGTTCGTATGTAGACACAATATTTTGATTTTTATCAACAAAAACAGCTACCCCACTGATTTTTTCTAAGTTAGTTGAGTCTTTAACAGGTACTTTTACTAAAGTTTGACCATTTTTTAAATCAACTACAGTAGAATCATTGAATTCTAGATTTTCTTCTGTTAAATTATTAAGTTTAATGTTTTCTTTTTGAATGTTAGATTGTGTTAATTGGATAAGTTCAGATTTTTCATTGCCTTTAATTTCTTTAGTACTAGCTTTAAATTCATTAGCTTTTTCTACATAATAACTTTCTGGTCCATTCGTAGATGCTTGATCATTAGTTTGTGCAAAAGTACCTCCAACTTGAGTGAACATCATAGTAAGACCTAATGATAATACAGATGCTGCTTTGATAAATGGTTTGAAATATTTTTTCATAAATTTTTCCCCTTCCGTTCTCTTTAATTGTAAACAACACTTTACTTATGTAAATGTTACTTTACTAAAAATAGTTTTTAAAAATTATAAAATTTCATTATAGAATTAAAGGACTTTTTAAAATAAGTCCTTTAATTAAAGTTTTATAAATTAAGCTCTACCTGCTTTACCGATACACCAACCCCAGTTACCGCCTGTTACAGATGCTGCAGCATAGATACAAGGTGCGCAAGCTGCTCCACCTGTTCCAACACATGCACCAGCACAAATAACGCCGATTGTTCCAGCTACTGCCCAGCTAATTCCAAGGTCATTAACTACACAATTTTTGAATACACTCCAAGACCATTGTGGTTCTACATCTGGTTTTTCTAAAATTTGATCGACTGTATTTTTACCGTTGTCCCAAGTTTTTAATTCAGCAGTTTCAGAATCTACCATTTTTAAAGATAGTTCGTATGTAGACACAACATTTTGATTTTTATCAACAAAAACAGCTACCCCACTGATTTTTTCTAAGTTAGTTGAGTCTTTAACAGGTACTTTTACTAAAGTTTGACCATTTTTTAAATCAACTACAGTAGAATCATTGAATTCTAGATTTTCTTCTGTTAAATTATTAAGTTTAATGTTTTCTTTTTGAATGTTAGATTGTGTTAATTGGATAAGTTCAGATTTTTCATTGCCTTTAATTTCTTTAGTACTAGCTTTAAATTCATTAGCCTTTTCTACATAATAACTTTCTGGTCCATTCGTAGATGCTTGATCATTAGTTTGTGCAAAAGTACCTCCAACTTGAGTGAACATCATAGTAAGACCTAATGATAATACAGATGCTGCTTTGATAAATGGTTTGAAATATTTTTTCATAAATTTTTCCCCTTCCG
>NZ_JBQAHM010000037.1:0-8612 GCF_051916885.1 Bacillus cereus group sp. MYBK14-1
GATGGCAGAGAGGTCACACCCGTTCCCATACCGAACACGGAAGTTAAGCTCTCTAGCGCCGATGGTAGTTGGGACCTTGTCCCTGTGAGAGTAGGACGTCGCCAAGCAACTTTAAGACGAGTCAGAATGACTCGTCTTTTTTGTATGCTTTCATACCTCTATCAATTGCATTTTTAACCCCTTCTAAATAAGAAAATCCATATTTTTTATCTGGCTCTAAGTAAGTTCCTTCCGCCCACTCGTTCCATGCGTTAATAAATAAAAACTCGCTGTTATAAAAAGAGTAAGTACGATGAATTTGCTTGCTTAAATATATGGTGAACTTTTCAGGGGTAGAACCTACAAAGATGCTGCTATTCGCGTTTTTACGTCGTGCAGTATTATCCCAATCAACAAAAGCCCCGGGAAATGTTTTTTTCTTTGGGAGCGATCGTTGTAATATATACATCCATACTTTATCGTAGTCCCAAACATTTAATTGCATATCAGAATCATATATTACCTTATTTATGTCTGAAGAGCTATCATGGGCAATTGTATAGAAAGGTTCAAACTGAATGCTGGCATCGAATCCATTTATATTAGGTAGTGGAAAACTGTTTAATGTTTCAGCAAAGTATATACCTTTTAAACCATTTTCTCGCGCTAATGCATTCCAGTAATTAAGCATTTTTTCACAATCAGGAATATGTCCTGGACGATAAATAATGAATAGAGGTTTATCATCTATATAAATATATCTCTCATCTTGGAAAGCCTGTAATAAATAATCAAAGTGTTCCTTCCAATCAGATATATCTCCGTAGTCTTGAGGCATTAATATATGTTTATCGAGACCATCCCAAGATTTTGTCCATGGTTCATTTGCCCAAGAAAGACAAAAAGGGAAGTCAGGTTCCTTCATCTTTAGTACCTCATTAAAGGGTGTTTCTAATAGTCTTTTTCCCTTAAACCAGTAATGATAATAACAAAAACCATATATACCGTATGCTTTAGCGATTTCCGCTTGCCACTTTCTTACGGAGGGGGTAGTTAAGTCGTAATAAAAATCTTGATAAGGTTCCCTAGGTTGATAATGTCCTGAAAATAAAGGTTGTGCACTTTTAGTATTTGTCCATTCAGTAAATCCTTTCCCCCACCATCGATCATTTTCTTTAATTTGATGGAATTGTGGTAAGTAAAAAGCGATTATTTTCAAGTTATATCCCCCTCATGTTTTTCGTAGTTCAAGTGTTGGGAAGTTATTCTTGATTTGGTGAAGCAATTTTAAAACAAGAGATATGTTATCTGTTTACTGTCTTTTTATGGTATGTATTGGATTTCTTTAAGCTTACTTAATTAAGAGAGTATTAGGTAATTTGATATATAGCTGAAATAGAAAGTGCTTTTCGTCATGAAATTTATTACGTTGAATGAAAGGAATTAAATTTTTTGAAGGACAAAGAGGGCCTGTGGTAATCGATTTACATCATCAAAAAAGTCTTGTAGCTTTAAATATTTCTCATAATGATTTTCAATATAAGTCCTAGGTATAACAGTTTCTCCGTAAAAACTACTATTTCTAACATCTCCTGCACCAGTAGGACTGTGAACAAATTTGCCGTTTTCATAATCCGAGATGGCGCGATGTATATCTGGAAAAGCTTGAGATAAAGTTTTATGCCATCCTGTTTGAATTAATTCAGGATGTTCTTGGAATTGTTGACAAAAATCAAGAAAATAGCGCGCTTGTGTTGTTGCGATGAAGATTCCACCAGGGCGAAGAACTCTTGAAAATTCTTTTACCCAATTTTCGGCAGTTGCTTCGGATAAATGTGAGAATACAGAATAAGCGAATATGATATCTAATGAATTGTCACTAATAAATTCTACAGGGGGATGTGGACTTGCTGTTTTATATATCCCTCTTCCTAGTGTTTCATTACAAAGTGTGATCATCGCAGGATCGACATCAATGCCAAGTAAATTTTGATCAGAGGCATCTTTAAATAAGAAGCGTATAATTCTTCCCCATCCGCAGCCGAAGTCTAAAACTTTACTTTCTTTATTCAAGGGAACCCCTAAATTTTGGGCGTATTCTTTTATATGTCTATAAAACAAATATGCTTCGTAAAGAGCATGTTCATAGGAAGCACCTACAAATTGTTTTTGAATTTCTTCAGGAGGAAACCTAGGTACGGGAACCCCATTTATCGTTGTTTGTGAACAACTTTGTATAAATAAATTTAGAAGTTCGACATCAGATAGTGAATTAACAAGATGATCAAAATCACTTCCTAACTTAAATTTATTCATTTGTTAAACCTCCGAATTATATAGTGATTAAACTTTATTTTCTTGCTTTTTACTAATAAAAACATGTAAAAATTCAGCATCTAACCCTAGTGATCTATCCTTTTGTAAATAAACAATGGTATACATGTTTGCGTGTGTATAAATATATTCAATCATATCCTGCCCCCAATCGAACGTTACTAAAGATCCATTCTCATCAATAGGGTTTCCATGATAAATGGGCTCTTCAATATATTCAATCACTTCTTGATTCATTCTTGCTCTTTGCACAGTTTTTGTGAGTGTATGATACCAAGGGACAGTAAATACATGAGCGCCGCCAGGTTTTAATACTCGTTCTATTTCTTTAAAGGCTTTGTTTGGCGTCATTACATGCTCAAAAACGTCTTGAGTAATGAATAAATCAAAAGATTCATCTTCAAAAGTCATGTCTTCTAAGTTCTCACATCTAATACCTTGAAAGTATTGGCCAAGAGGATAATTTCTAAAGTATTGAGAATAAGTATAGTTTTTACAGTTTTTTAATAGTAGCTGAGTTGTAATTCCTCCAGGAGAGGATTCGTGGATACTATAGGAATCCCATTTTGGAAAAAATGTATGCAAGGCATGGATTAAAGCTCGCTGCCTTGGTATAGAGTTACATGTAGAACATAAATAATGATCTCTAAGCCAATCATTATGCTCTATAAATGTAGCTTTCTTTTCGCAAATAACGCAGTACCCATTATTGTGTTTCAAATTGATTTCCACACGACATCCCTCCTATGTTAAATGCAATCTATTTATGGAAAGTATGATACACGTCAACAATCAGCGAAATCAAAGGGGGAATGGGTGAAAGTTAGGTATCTCTTAAAATTGCGATTAGGAGAAGGGAATAATCAGTTGAAGAGAACCCCCAATCGAATTAAAGTTTCACTTTATGCTATGCGATGCATCAGCTTTTATTCATGGGAAAATGTATAGACTTAAAATATCCCTTTCGTGTATGGATACATTTCAAAATCCTGTGTGTATATTTCTGTAACTAAATCCATAGTTTCTTTATCATAAAAGCTTTCGTATGTTGGAAATCGTGGGAAGTCTGTATCTGTAATGCTAAGTTCTGCATAGCTCCCTGCATAAATCATCTTGTGTGCGCGATGATGATCTGAATTTGTAAGAAGTGCTAAAGGGGATTTTATCAAATCGTACGTGTGTTCTAGTTTGGTGATTTGTGTATTAAAATCTTCTAAAGGAATATAACATTGGATGAAGTTTTCTTCACCAGGGACGTATTGTTGACTAAAATGTATATCTAACGCTAGAGAATTGGAGCTGAATGCCTGAACGTAATATAAAAATTGTTTAAATGATATTCCTTGATTACTATATTTGTCATTATAAAAATAATGACGGATACTTTCCCATTGAGGGCTAGCATATGGGTTGTCAGCAAGTAATAGAAATGAGCTGACAGCCCTTGTATAGGGATTTCGCACAAGTTTACAAACATCCTTTTTACCCTCTAGAAGACCATTTTGTAACTCTGGTATGTAATTTGTATTGTTCTTATACACCCAGAACTCATAGTAATGAATAAAGTCATTGTATTTCTTTGCTTCAGTAAATAATCCGATTTGAAAAAAGAACCAATTAGCTAACGCGGTGCATCCGCTTCTATGACTCCAAAATAGTATAATTGGAAAGTCTTTATGGTAATGCGGAATTCGATCTTTATGTAGAATTACATGATTTAAAAGTTCTTGATTTATATTCTTCATGAGTTCAGCACTCCTTTTTGGGAAATTTGTGTATGTAGACGTTTTTTTATGGGTTAAACAAGTGAGGATTGTTTATTAAATATATTCATGGGGATGAGTAAATATTATGAGTGTTTTTGCAGTCAACCTGAATAAGGAAGCTATTCTAAAATGAAAATAGAAAATAAAGATAATGAAAATTTATAACAAACATACAATGATAAGAAGATGAATAATCGAAATGATCCAGTTTATTTGTGTATATTTTTAGGTTTGACGACGGGAAAAATTTATTACTAGAGAGATGATATTATGAGGAAGAATAATTATTTAATAGTAGGTGGAAATAGTTTCATTGGTATCAACCTCGCATTGGGTTTATTGAAACAGGGGCAAAATGTAAAAGTATTTTCCAGACATATAAATAATTTTCCTCAAAATATTGTAAGTGAAGTTGAATTTATTAAAGGTGATTTAAAAAATGTTGAGGATATATATAAGGCTTTAGTGAATATAGATATTATTATTTATTTAGCTGCGACGTCTAACGTAGCAACTTCAATTGAAGATGTTTTCGGTGATATTAATAGCAGTCTATTTTTTCTTAATTTCATGGAAAGTGTTAAAGATTTTCGTATTAAAAAAATTATATTAGCTTCTTCGGGAGGCACAGTTTATGGTGAACCTGAATATTTGCCTATTGATGAGAAACATCCATTAAGACCACTTTCCCCGTATGGAATAACAAAAGTTTCGCTGGAGAATTATTTGTATTTTTATAAGAGAAAATATGGAATAGATTATGTTGTATGTAGATATTCTAATCCGTATGGAAAATACCAAAACCCCTTAAAAAAAGTAGGGGCGATAAATTGTTTTTTGTACCAGCATCTCAGTAATGAAAGGATTCATATATATGGGAATCCAGAGGAGATTATTAGAGATTATATTTATATCGATGATTTAGTTGAAATTACTATACAACTAGCACAATTAAATCAATTGAAATCTTGCGTATACAATATAGGGAGTGGCAAAGGTCTTTCTTTAAAACGAATTATAGTGGAATTAGAGAAAATAACAGAAAGAAAAGTGGATTTTATCTGTTACAAACAAAAACAAGAGAACGTTCAAAAAATCATTTTAAATATTGATAAGATAAAACAAGAATTGAATTGGGAACCTAAAATAGATTTTAAACATGGGATTAGATTAAATAAGCTATGGATTGAAGAGTTCTTATATAGTAAAAAATAATAACCCACACTCTACTTGTATAAGCAGAGCGTGGGTTATTATTTTGCTTCTTTTTCTATAACCCAAAGGTCTTGATGTTCCCACCAAAATCCTTCAGTATACTTTTTGATAATTGGGTTATGGGGTAATAATTTAATTTTGTCACACACGTAAGAGGGACTAACTATCGTTTGTCCGTATTGATTCACATCTAAATCGAATTGTTCACTAGAAGAGAGAAACCAATAGCCCTTTTCATTTAAATTTGGAAACCCGAAGTATTTTTTGCTTTGATAGCCATGGGTTGTGAAAATGAATAAACCACCAGGTGAAACAGCGTTATACAATGTTTGCAGCCAACGAAACCAAGTTGTATCAGGCATATGAGAGAAAAAGGATAGACAAAAAACGATATCGTACGTAGAGGAGTCCAATTTTAACTGTTCAGGCTCAGGATGAGATAATATAGAAGAATTATTTAATTTGTTTTCAATAAAGGAAATAGCCTCTTCGTGTATATCGCAAGCGGTTATACTCAAATTCGCTTGTAAATTTAATAAATGACGTGTTACGCAGCCGTATCCGGATGCAAATTCTAACAATTTAATTGGATTGCCTGTAGGAGGATAAAGGGAAGTAATTAAGTTTAAGAGTATTTGTGCTGAGTTTTGCCCATCTTTAAAGTAGTAATCTATCGCTTCTTTTTTTGATGGGAAGACGGGATTAGTGACAATGAACTGAAAGATATGATCCTCAGGATGGATACTTGCATTTACATTATAGTTGTGTGCGATTTGAGAAATTAAATCTTTATGTTCCTCTATAAAGTCTTTCAAAGAGTATTCCTCCCTTAAGTAATAGTAGCAACTTACTAGAGATATTGATGGCATAGAAAGCACATGTTTAAATTTTTAAGTATGCTTTAAGATGCTTTCTATATGTATACATTTTCATTTTAGAAATGTCGTCGATAGTAAATCTTTCTTTAATGAAATTTTGCATTTGTACAACTTCATTGTAATGGGAGTATGAATCTTCTGTTCTCGTTACGCTATTTAAATGTCGTCTATGATAGTTTAAGGGGGATGGATTGAAGTAAATATCTCCCTCTGTAAGAAGAGAAACATAGAAAAACCAATCACCAGCTATTTTGAACTTCTCTAACTGTTTTTCTGTTTTCTTCATATCTATATTTTTAAAAACTACACTTGAAACATTAGGTATAGTGTTTTTGATAAGTAACGTATCTTGTATTTCTTCGACGCCTTTTCGAAAATAGGGGCCTTTCCATTTTTCTTTATCGATATCATTTGTGTAATTTAAATAATGATTAGCCAATACATTTCCTTGTTCATCAATTTGTTTTGATTGTGTGTAACTTAAGGTAATATTGTTATTTATATAAAACCCCTGTATCACCTCTTGTAAAAATGTCTTATCGCATAAGTCATCGGCCTCTGCGATCCAAATATAATCACCAGTTGCTGCAGAGACTCCTTTTATCCATTGTTTAAATACGGAACCAGAGTTTTTATCATTAATAATCTGTTGAACATTCAGGTGGGGCTTATTTTCTTTTGAGAGCAGCTTTTTAAAAGTTGATACGCTATGATCAGTGGAGGCATCGTCTAAGAAAATTAGTTCGTAAAGAGGGTAGGTTTGGTTTAAGATTGATTTGATTCGAGCAGGTAAGTATTTTTCATAATTATAGTTCGGTATGATTACACTTATCTTTTTGTAATTATGTTCGAGAAGATCTAGTAATTGATAAATGTAATTAAGAAAATTGAAGTTTTTTTCGATAAGTTCTTGGCCAAAGCTTCCCTTTTGTAATCGTAATCCCTCATCGTGAATAAATTCATATATTTTCTCTAGCATTTTGGGTAAATTTAAAAAATCTACTAAGGCACCAGTTTTTTCTGTAACAACATCTTCAAAACCTCCAGCATTTTTAAACCCTATAACAGGAAGTTTTGCATCTAATGCTTCTAAAACAACATTTGGAAAAGGATCTTCCCTTGAAGTTAATAAGTATAAGTCAGCCCCGGCGTTATATAATCCGATATCGGGAGTAGGATCGACTAATGTGAAATGTGCTTTATATTTAGGGGGCAGTGTATTCAGGAATTGAACGTCCGTTCTCCCTACCCAAATGAAATGAATATCCTTGTGAGTCTTTCGTACTGAGTAAGAGATAAGTGAGAATAAATCTATTCCTTTTCGATAATCTGCGAAGCCTACACCTAAGATGATTTTGCTATCTAGAGGCAGGTTAAGCTTCTTACGTAACTCATTTCTAGCTTTTGCGATATTGTTTTTATAAGGATTGTGGTTAAACAAACCTTGAGGGAGAATGTGACATTTTTGAGGATCCAATTCAGTGATTGTACGAAATTTTTCATATACGTATTGTGAAGGGAAGACAACTTTGTAAGCAAATTCAGCGATGTTTTTAGCTTTCCCTTCAGCAGAGTACTGTTGTATTAAATGCGGTAATTCATGTATTAATGAAACAACTTTTATATTGTGTCTAGCTAGTAATGCGACGATATCGCCACTTATGACAGTGCTACATATGGCGAGGGTAAAATCCTGTGATAATAAATCCTTTATTAATAATTCGACCTTTTCTTCTGTTTGATAACCTTGCTCGAGACAATAAACAGGACCGTACTTTTGAAAATCTGGAATTAAAATACCTGATCCAATAGAAATAATTGCAACAGAGTAATCAAAGTTTTCTTTAAGAGCCTTAATAGTATGTAAAGAAAGCAGCTGTGCTCCGTGGAAATGGGCATCATGGGATACATAAATTATCTTTTTATTAACATGCATTTCATAACGCCTCCTAAGTATATTAGATTTTAAAGGTAAAGAAGAGAAGTGTTTTATTTATAATCTCCCTAGAGATGAGCAGGAGGGAGGACGTACTAAAAGAAAAAATACTATCCTTAATATATATTTACTTGGTCTCACATTCATTCTTTAGAAAAGTATTAGTATTAAGTTAGAGAGTGTAGGCTGCAGATTGTTAGTTTGAATACATAAGTTTAAGAAGTTCTAAGGCTGTGTTAGAAATTAAGACAGGGCAAAGCTTTTATGATTTATAAAATAAAAAAGATAAAAGGTATTGACGGTTGATCTACGGGGGTGTAATATAGGACAAGTCGCCGATGACATTAACGTCGAAAGCGACAAACGAAATAAAAAACTTAGTTGACATTAACTAACGAAGATGTTAACATAAGGAAGTCGCAAATGAGCGACCAAGTAGTTCTTTGAAAACTGAACGAAACAAACAACGTGAAACGTCAATTTTTATTTTAGATGCTAGACAAA
>NZ_JBQAHM010000038.1:0-8276 GCF_051916885.1 Bacillus cereus group sp. MYBK14-1
TTACATCCATTTTTTAATCACTTATTATGAACGGTGTGTCATTTCACGTGTAGTTTTGCGTGTTACTTTCATTGTTTTCATCTCCTCTCAAATTTTTGGTTTAAAATCGATTTATTTCAATAAACAAATCAAATAAATCAATCTAATCTGTGAATAAATCCATCAATACGCTTATTATTTAGAAAAATTATCTTCACCTTCTTTTATTATTATTTTGAAAAAAAGGAATAGAAACCTCTTAATGGTATAGAAGGTTATTTTTTCCTTAGTGCCTTTGTAGAATATCACGGAATTATCTGAATATCAACAACATTTGAACATTTTTTTATAAATATTTACAGATTTTTTTAAAACTTATGAATCTTTATTTATTATTTCGAGATTATAAGTTATATATTTTAAAATTTATTCTATATAAAATTAATACGAAATTCTTGAAATTAAATAATGTATTAGTGCTATTTTATTATTCACTTCATAAATACTTTTTTAAAATTAAGATCCATTTCAATCCAATATTTAAAATTAATTGGTTCTTTTATATTCGATTTCATACCCTCAATTAAATAAAATACATAAATTCTAATCAATCTATTAAAAATTTAACATTTAATTCATTTTTTAAAAAATATTGACTTTTCTAAAGATTATTTATATAGTTTTCTTAATATTCCATATAGTTAATGAACTAATTACTTGAAAATAGATCATTAAAGTTTTGTTAAATATTATACTGAAAATTAATTATTAGTATGGATATTAAAATCTTAACGACTGGGAGACATAATTAAAGAGGGGTGAAATATTTGCACTTACTTCATAGTGAAATACCTATTGATGGTGTTCATTTTCTTTCTTTATATACAAGATAAAAAAGCAAGTAAACACACGTTCTATTACAAAATATATATACTATTGTTTCTTAGCTTAAAATATTTTCTGACACAAGAGCAAAAACTAAGCATGATAACATTACAAATTATTTAAACTGGGGTGAAATATTTTGAATAAATTATTAGTAGCCGATCAAACTAATAAAATTGATAAAGTAGATAGCATTACTGACAAAGAGTTTTTAACGAATTACGCACTTAAGAGCAAGCCGGTATTATTAACTGGAATAATTGATACTTGGAAAGCAACGAAAGAATGGTCATTTGACTATTTTAAAGAAAAATATGGAGATACTATTATAACTATCCATACATGCAGACCTCCAACTAATACAGAATTGTATGAAACTAGTTTAGGTGAATATATAGATTATATAAAAAAAGGTGATTTTGAGGATAATCCATGGTATTGTGATTGGACATTCACGGAAAATACACCTGAAATTAGTGAAGAATATCAAGCTATAACAGCATTCGGCGATAATTGGATTGATAATATACCAAAAGGAATATTAAATGAACCTAAATGGATTTACATAGGACCAAAGGGTTCTGGTACTTCTCTACATATTGACTTTTGTATGACAAGTGCTTGGAATGCAGTTATAGTAGGACAAAAGAAATGGGCATTCTTCTCTCCAGATCAAGCCCCTTACTTATATGATGGAGAAGTAGATGTATTTAATCCAGACTTCGAAAAATTCCCATTGTTTAAAAAAGCTCAGCCTATAATTGTTACACAAAAAGCAGGGGAAGTTATGTATACACCATCAGGATGGTGGCATCAAGTTTTAAATGAAGAGAGTGGGATTTCAATAACAGAAAATTATATCAATTCCACGAATGCAGATGTGTCTTTATGGCCTTATTTAAAATCTGTTATCAAAAAGAATGGTTGGAACGTCCAAGATTAAATAGTCGAAAGATTGAATCTCAAATATCAAATTACTTATAAGATGTAATAAGGCATGTGAGATGGTACTGGTACAAACTGTTTTTGAAGATAGAGAGAGTTGAATAGATTCCTAATGGATGCAATAGTTTGATATACATATATAAATTCAGAATATACATATAGAAACTATCCTAAAGAAATAATCCAAATCTTTTAGAAAACCACAGTTTGATTTTAATTATCATTAATAGGGATTATATGAAAAAGCTAGTCTAAATCTAGCTTTTTCCTTTTTATTTATAGGTATCCTATTTTCTTTATTTGTATTGTTTTGAATCTATACTTTTCTAATTGATTTTGAGGGTAATTAGAAATTCGCACTAAAATCAATGATTAAGGCGGAATGAATGTAAACTAATAGTCCGAAATTTATACTTACTTTTCATTAAGATGTTCAAATGTATAATAAATTATAAAAGATATTGAGGAAAACATAGAGAAGAGGGAATACTGTATGACTAATTTAAAAAATGTTCTTGAGCTTGATTTTGCATATTTTGAAACCTTTACTAGCCAAATAGAGAAATCATGGGGTTCTATATTTTGTAATGAAGGTAACCCATATTATTATGATGCAAATCATGCACATGTAAGCGTAGTAAGTTTGAACCCAAAAATGATAGTAGATGAAGTAGTTCATTTCTACAAAACTAAAAATATAGTACCTAGATTTTATATATACAACTTAGATATGCAAGAAAAACTGATCTCTGAATTACAAATAAGGAATTTTGGATTTGAAGAATTAATACTTCCAATTCAATTATGGAATAAGGAATTAATTAAAAAAGATAAAAATGAAAAAGTTACTATTGAAAGGGTATCTGAATTAAATTTTGAAGAAGCTTTAGATATTCAATGTAATATAAAGGAGCTTGGAGGCGGCGAAGTTAGAAAAAAGGCTTTTCAAGAGGAATTCCAACATCCAGCATTTACTCACTATCTGCTTAGATACAATGGAGTACCATGTTCCATCGCTTGTATTTTTGAACATGAGAAACAGGCCCGAATGGAAAGTGTAGCTACAATTGAAAAGTTTAGAGGTAAAGGGTTAATAGGTGAACTTATTCATTTTATTCAATGTGAAGTAATGAATAGAGGATTAGATAATCTTTGGGTGATTCCAATAAATGAAAAAGTAGAAAAAGTGTATGAGAAGTATGGATTTGAAACAGTAGAAAAAATTAAGACCGGACATGCATTTTTAGAAGGAAAAAGTATTAAAGAAATTCACGAGGGATAGAAAAAATCAACTCATTTTGTTTTTAAGAAATATTTAGTTAACAAGTGTATTAAAAGTAAACTAATCTCCATTTTCATACATTCATAAAATCTCTCAATTATCATTTGAATGAATAGAATCCACTTTTATCTTTACTTTATTATTCGAGCTTTTAGATAGTTTAGATGAATTTATCAGCGAACTGGGATGGAACAATGATTTTTTTGAAAGTTATTGCATATATTATATTAAGCAATGGCTATGCAATTTTGTATTAGCAGGAATAGTCGAAAATTTAAAGAAAGAATAATTACAAACATATTTTTTTATTGATTATGTAATAGCCCTCTTTATTTTTGTTCGTTATGGGCAGCAAAAAATATCTTTCAGTGTAGGTCATTACAATCACCTAATTAAGAGCAATTATGTATGTACTACAAATGCGTATACATCTACAAGAGATAAAGATCTGGTAATAACAAGATTGAGTTGTAAGGAAAACAAGGGGAGTGAAGGAACCATGATACATCGATATGAAATAGAATTTTCAGTAATGTATGGTGGCAAAGTATCAAACTTACAATCTACAATCATTCCAGCAAGTTCTTTAGAAGAAGCAAATGAAAAATTACAGTCAGAAGTAAGGCGACGATTAGGTACATGTCGCGTGAAAATTGATACTGCAAGTTTATGTAGTTCAGAGGATAGTCGATATATAATTGAACCAAAATGAAGAGAAAAGTCTTGTGCTAAACAAGACTTTTTATTTTTCTTTTAAACATTTGAAACAGAGTTTTCCATTCATTATGTATTTGCTAATAACAGATTTCTTTCACTAACAGCCCCTTTGAAACTTACATTCAGTAAATACGAAAATAGGAGGTAGTTCAAAAAAATACAAACTGTTAAATCCCTATAAAATTATTCAAACCCTTATGTCTGTTGAAATAAGAGTTTGTTTGCATGTACGTCACTATTTTATGTACAATGAAAGAAAAACATCTTATGAGGTGGGGGAGAGGAAAGCCCATGACCAACCAACAATTAGTGGATTTACGCATTGATTTTGCTTTTAAACAATTATTTGGTACAAATGGAAATGAGGATATTCTAGTTGCATTTTTAAATGCAATGTTACAAGGTTCTTTAGAATCCCCTATTGTTTCTTTGCAATTAGAAGACCCACACTTGCATCGAGAACATGAAGAGGATAAATTATCAATTTTAGATATTTCCGCAACATTAGATACGGGAACCAAGGTAAATGTGGAAATACAGTTAAATAATAATCATGATATGATTAAGAGAAGTTTATATTATTGGGGAAGGCTTTACACATCCCAACTTCAAAAAGGAATGCCATATAGTTCTCTCCATAAAACAATTACGATTAATTTGTTAAATTTCGTTATGTTTTCTGAATACGAGGCATTCCATACAACAGGAACTCTATGGAATCAACAACAACAGAAGGTATTAAGTGATGACATAGAAATTCATATTGTAGAGATTCCAAAACTCGTGCAACAGTGGCGTAATGAACAAGTAAATCCCTGGGAAGATTCCTTTGTTCGTTGGTTATTACTACTACCAGCGAATGAAGATGAACACTTAACCCAAACATTGGAGGATATTGCGATGAACCAAGACCCTATTTTACAAAAAGCAATGGATAAATGGGAACGTATGAGTCAAGATTCTTCTTTCCGACAAGCATATGAAGCAAGGGAGAAAACGTTGATGGATGAAGCCGCAAAGTTTGCTCATGCTCGTAATGAAGGGAAAAAAGAAGGTATTCAAGAAGGGGTTCAGCAAGGGAAAATTCAAATGATTAAAGGTATGCATGAACTGGGTGTACCAATTGACACGATTGCAAAAGCAAGTAAATTAAGTATAGAAGAAGTTGAACATATTTTGAGAGAAAATTCATAATAAACAACTAAGAAAACAGATTGAAAAATTCAATCTGTTTTCTTAGTTGTTGCAATTTATTAACTTATTCTTTAATTATTATTACTTTCAGCGAATGAACATGAACACTTAACCTAAACATTGGAGGATATTGCGATGAACCAAGACCCTATTTTACAAAAAGCAATGAATAAATGGGAACGTATGAGTCAAGATTCTTCTTTCCGACAAGCGTATGAAGCAAAGGAAAAAGCTCTCATGGATGAGGCTGCTAAGTTCGCTCATGCTCGTAATGAAGGGAAAAAAGAAGGTATTCAAGAGGGCATCCAAGAAGGAGTTCAGCAAGGGAAAATTCAAATGATTAAAGGTATGCATGAACTGGGTATACCAATTGAAACGATTGCAAAAGCAAGTAAATTAAGTATAGAAGAAGTTGAACATATTTTGAGAGAAAATTCATAATAAACAACTAAGAAAACAGATTGAATTTTTCAATCTGTTTTCTTAGTTGTTGCAATTTATTAGCTTATTCGTTGATTATTATTACTTTCAGCGAATGAAGATGAACACTTAACCCAAACATTGGAGGATATTGCGATGAACCAAGATCCAATTTTACGATACACTCCAGTTTCTGAAAGTATTGGTGAATTATCTATTTAACCTGCACATGTTAAATCTATTCCGAGTATACCTCCGCCACCGTAATGCTTTAAAAACCAACGATAGCTATCTGGAAATTTACAATCTAAGCTTTTTTCAAGTTGGTTAATAAATTCATCTTCAACTCCTCCAAAAAAATCTCCTTTTTCCTCCCGTCCGGAAAAAATGTTAGCAATCCATTCCTTCATTTATATTACTCCTTCTTTCATTTTATTTTTGATAATCTTGTGCTCTTTGTTTCCAGTAATACTCACGAAATCTCTCATACTGAGCTGTTAAAACTGGATAATTTCTAAAACTATCTCCATCCTCAATTGTGCCATGAAGCTGTTTTGAGTATTTCCGATGTTTACTAGCCGGTAATTCAACCATGCTTCCTGGTTCTCGCTGGGTCGTATGGTACAGTTGAATTTGTGTATCATCCTTGTAAAAAGGACTTCTCCCTTTTTTTGCTAGTTCTAAATTTGATAAACCTTTTGCTTGCGGGTTTGATAATACAAAATTCCAATCAATATCTTTGGTTCTGTTGCAAAGTTCTTTAACAGATAAAAAGTCAAATTCAGTACTATGAAATTTTATGCAATAGTAAGTAATTGCTATAATTCATTGTACGTTGAAAAACCGGAGTTTATATAGAGCATGAATCTTTTCGATTCCTTTAATCATACGAGAAGCATGACGTAGATTTTGAAATCCTGCAGATTTAGTAAAGCGTTGCTTTATATGTCTATGATCCTGTTCTTCAATACGATTGTTCAAATACTGGCTTGTATAAAATAAATAGTACGTGCATAAAAGCCTATGCCGCTTGATGATCTCGTTTTTTTACGAATTTAAAACTCTAGTGTATGTCCCTCTTTATCGATTGCACAATAGAGATAACACCATTCACCTTTGACTTTTATATAAGTCTCATCTAACTTCCACGATCGTTGTACATGCTTATTTTTCTTTTTCCAAATTTTATAGATTAAATTTCTATACTCATGAATCCAGCGCATAATGGTTGTAAGATGAACAGAGACACTACGTTTTCTTAGGATTTCAGATACATCGCGATAGCTTAAAGAAAAACGACAATAGTAGCCCATGGCTACTAAAATAATATCTTTTTTGAACTGTTTTCCTTTAAAGTATCGCATTCGTGATTCTCCTTATTCTTTTTTCTAGAGTGTATCCTCATTTAGAAAACTTTGCAACAAAACCAGTGTCCCAATGAGCTGGACACCTTGGTGCTTTCCGTAAGTGGGAATGCTTCGTTGCTTTCCTTTTAAAAACCATGTTTGCTGAAGGAATTGGTAATCACGAATCATTGACTCATCTTGAAAAAGAAGATGATTAATATCCTCGTTTAAAAGTTTTTTGATAGGTAGGAAACGTTTCTTCTATAAACTCTTTTTGTTTCGCTGGGTCAGCTTTTGCCAACGTATAAGTGGGTTTCGTAAAACTGATCCCTAAATTATGTAAGCAAAAGTTTTTTGATTCATTTTATAAACGATCGCAAAGTGATTTTATAACCTTTATAAACGTACAAACCCGAATTTAGGCTGTATAAGTGAAAGGCGTTTTGGAAAGTATAGCTATCGAAATGGAATTTAATCCATCCTCAAAAATTATAAAAAAGGAGAGATTTAAAATGACGACACATGGTTGGGGGGGATCACCACTTCTCACAACGCAATCTGCAATTCCAGACTGGTATCTTAGAATCAAATACTGGCCGGAATTTCGTGATTTAAGGGATCTACTTGGAATGCAGTCCATACCAATGCAACAAACCGGACCACGGCTCCAGTCCCAGTTTTTGGAAAGTTTAATCCCCATGATTCCAGATATAGTTAGCGCTGTGCTCAATCAGTTACAGGCACGGCCGCAGATGCAGTCACAAGGGACCGGACCACAGCTCCAGCCACAGTATGTGACATGGGACCCCGTGTTCTGCAGGTATGTCGACCATCCGATAATCACACGTCTAGAGGCCTTACAGGCACAGCAGCAGATAATTCCGAGCTTCATCCCCAATATTCCTGAGGGGTGTGAAAGTGGAAGTCTGTACCCTATCATATTATAGGATTAGGAAATTCGAAAAAAACGCACTAAAAAATACAAATCAGTTACAGGGCGGGCAACTATTCATCCAATAGGATACATAGCTTCAGTAATGGATCGATGGGAAGCTCAGAGGATGATACAAAAACATCCTTTTGGAGAAGCTGATGAACTGTGGCTCGTGTCCGCGAATGGCATTTGCTTTGTATATTTATAATTTTTATGGAAATCATATTTATGGAATGGATTTATGCATTCAAATTCAAAACAGGAGTGATAAAAAGTGACAATTGTTAACCCATGTATACCAAAGTTTGACTGGTTGCAAGCCGGCCCTAGCATGCAACACACAGGACCAATGATGCCTTTAAATGCAGGACAAACACTGCAACCACAGTGGTTAGAATTTCTTGTGCCTGTGCTTAAAGATGTAGCTAAAGAGGTTATTGAAAGATTGCAAGCTGGCCCTGGTATGCAACACACAGGACCAATGATGCCTTTAAATGCAGGACAAACACTGCAACCACAGTGGTTAGAATTTCTTGTGCCTGTGCTTAAAGATGTAGCTAAAGAGGTTATTGAA
>NZ_JBQAHM010000039.1:0-6384 GCF_051916885.1 Bacillus cereus group sp. MYBK14-1
CCAGGAGTTAATGTTCTTAAGAATTGTAATAACTCTGGATTATTATTCACCTGTCTAATGTTTTCTTCTTTTCGGTGATGATCTCTCCGATCATCACATCTATTGAAATCACAAGCTCCACCAAAACCAAAACCCATAAAATTACCCCCTTTCGTTCGTCAGTATATCTTATGCTCGTCTAGAAAGGATGGTGTGAGTATAGGAGTCTAGTTAAGTGTGGATTTTTATTTAGATATGAAATTTATTTAATAAGAATTTTTTATAAATTATTTTCAATAGTCTTCTTCGCGGTAATGGAGAAGGCGTGGAAGTAGAAAGCAATCAAATGGTGGAGCAGTTTTGTTTTAATTCTGATAATGATAAATGTAAATTTGATTGTTTGATATGAATTAGATTCCTCTTATTGCCTCATTTAAATCAGAAGATGTTTTGATACTTTATTAGAGTCAGAAAAATCTTCTGATGTTTTATTAAAAGCAAAATTGTCCCTCTAATGCCGCTTTAGAGTTAAAGAAATATTATTCTTATCATACAGAGTGAATAGTTCTAGCGATAATTTTGCAGAAGTAACAAAAAACATTAGAGAACTGTTATAGGCTTATCAGTTGCTTCATTTACGTACTGTATTATTTTTAGAAGGAATCCATATCAAAGGCATTATAATGATTGTGAGATGAAATTTAGTTATTGTTATTGGACCAAATGTAGAAGTAACAAGTAATTCAACCGATAATACTATACGTTTTCCGAACAAAATTAATCTTAGACTTGAATCTATTTAAGCAATTAGTGATGTAGAATAAATTTCTCATTAAAATGCAAAAAATAGTAGAGTAACATGTAATTTTAAAATTGCTTTATATTATATAGAAAAATTAAATAAACAATGTATCAAGAATATTATCTTTTTTCTTGTTAATTCCAATATGTTTTAGATTGACATTCCTTGCTCCTTGAGCGCTGAGAGTGTTACATCTATGCATATTAAGTAATTTCAAATATAGAATAGACGTAACATCGAGAAATATTAATATATACTTTAGAATTATCTCCTATATATTGAGAAGGCGCTTAAGTAAGTTGTTTTTTGTTTACACCTTTTGAGAAGGACAAGCATATACTGGAATGTGGTGAGAAACCACTTTATATAGGAGCATCTAACAATTGTGGATGCTCTTTTCATTTGCATACAAGGAGTTGTTAAAAATATTATAATAAAGAGGCTATTCTACAAACTCCTTTTAAAGGGGCCTGCATTAAATAAAGTCAGCTTGTACATATTTTGTTCGGAGGTAGGTGTATTATAATTTTGAATTGAACAGCCCGTGTAAGTTCTATGTCTTTATTAAATGATCCTTGTTACAGAACCTTGCTGAAACAATCTTCACTTAACTCCCTAATATTTCTAATCAATTAAAGCTATCCCTGTGTTAAGAGAGGGATAGCTTCATTTCTAAGATTTAGTTCTGCGTTAACATATCTATCGTTTTGTGTACTACAATAAGGGCAATCACACTCAAGAAGATTAAGATTTTTAACGTCTTTATATTGGTGAATGTAATTCGAACATAGCTGACTAAAAATAAACGTTTTTGATATAATTACATCTTGCTTCCCGTACCATTTTCTTTTTTAATTGAGTAAGCTCGTCAGTGAAAAATGATACGTTAACCTTTTCCCCGCTTTTTTATAAGTATGATTCCATATAGCAAGAAAACGATTAAATACAAAACAACTTCAAACAATGGTTCTCGCAATTAAGGCCTTTTATTCTTGCTTCTAGTAAAAACGAAAAACGTAGACTTATGCCTACCGACATTTATCTTCCACCTAAAATTGGTGTTTCACGCCTGCACATTTTCGAGAAACGGCCTTCTGTCGGAAAAAAATAACAGTAACCTTTGCACCAAAACGGTTTGTATTGAGTATTAAAATTCCTCTATTAACATATTTAAAGCTTTTGACTTTATCCTTTCATATTCCATAGCTCCAGCAAGTTCTTCAGCAAGTAATGGTGATTTTCTGACGTATTTTTCACGAATCACATCATACAATTCGTAAGGAAATAACATATCAATAAACATAATTTTCTTCTGCTCAGCTGTTAAAGGGGAAACTGACTCATATGCGTTAATCATAATTTGAAATTGATCTGCATTCCAAACACCAGTTGTATCTAGGAGAGGAATAATCATTTTACGCAAGTCTCGAATAGGGAGATCGTAAGAAACTGTATCTAAATCAATTACCCAAATTTGATTACTTGGATCTAATAAGGAATTTCCTGTTCCATA
The DNA here is from genome assembly GCF_051916885.1 of Bacillus cereus group sp. MYBK14-1. Lineage (NCBI taxonomy): Bacteria > Bacillati > Bacillota > Bacilli > Caryophanales > Bacillaceae > Bacillus > Bacillus cereus group sp. MYBK14-1. The sequence goes on from NZ_JBQAHM010000039.1 coordinate 2,295, forward strand.
ATCTTGATGACATAAATTAGGGAATTCTTTTAATTCATCAGTCCATTTTGTATATTCAGATTCCAATAGTCTTTGGTGTGTGTGTTTTGCTTCTGAAATGAAAGCGTCGATTTCAGTCAAGTACAATTGTGAGAATGGGTCATCCGGCATAGTTGCGGATAAAGTTTTCCAAATCTCCATCTGTTGAAATCTTTTAATGTAATGATTGGGCCAACGTCCCAGTTTTGTAAAGATAGGTATGCCTGGTGGCGGTTTGTAGCCAATAGAAGCTACATGAAAATCTGCTAACCCTTTCATAATCATTTCAAGGTCTTCTTGCATTGTAAGCTCAAATGGTCTTCCCTCAATCCATTCATAAACAACAAATAAAAATGGACCGTGTTTTGTATATAACTGATTCACTTTGCTTGGAATTATGCTCGGTACACGCATGCCTTTTTTTGCAAGATAATCTTGAGCGTGAATAGAAAATAAAGCTTTTTTTTCAGGGCGATGAATTCTCTTTAAGCAAAATGGTCCATCTGCAGTATGAATTTTCCATACTAAGGCTAGTTGTCCACCTTGTATTAATTCAATTGTAGTCGCTTGAATGTCCCAATGTTGAATCATTGTCTCTGCCAATGCTACTAATTTTTGCTCCTCTTCGGGCGATAATGTATACACCGCTTCTTCATTATGATTCTCCACATATACCACCATCCTTTTATACTCTCTTATTACTGTATGGTACATGACCATTTTTGCTCTAGCCATTTGCCTTTAAGAAGAAAAAGTACTAATTAGCTTCAATTATAAAAGATGAAATAATGCTTGATAACTCACAAATATAAGTGTTCCTTCGTAACATATGAAGAAAGTTGTATTTTATGAAACAGGGAGGCGATTTAATGAAAATTGCGATAATATCCACTGAAAAGCTACCTGTACCAGCTGTACGGGGTGGAGCTATTCAAATTTATATAGATTCTGTTGCTTCCATTATTGCTTCAAATGGAAAAAATGTGACAGTTATTTCTATAACAGATCCTAATTTGAAATCAGAAGAAAAAAACAAAGGTGTAAGGTATATACGTTTTCCAGAAGAGGAGTATCTGCCTGATGTTATTAAACATTTGAAACAGGAAAAATATGATGTGGTTCATTTATGTAATCGTCCCAATTGGATTGCAATTTTACGTGAGGCAGCACCACAGACCAAATTCGTGTTAAGTGTGCATAATGAAATGTTTGCGTACGAAAAGATAAGTGATAAAGAGGGTGAAGCGTGTATTGCTGGTGTTTCCCAAATTGTAACGGTTAGTGATTATATCGGAAAGACAATTACCTCGCGCTTTCAAACTGCAAAAGCAAAGACAAGAACAGTATATTCTGGTGTAGATGTAAATGAATATTATCCTTCGTGGACCGCTAATGGTACAAAAGTTAAAAATCATGTTCAAAAACAGTTGAATTTGCAAAATAAAAAAATAGTTTTGTTTGTTGGACGCTTGAGTAAAGTAAAAGGTCCTCATATTTTGCTACAGGCTCTGCCTAGAATAATTGAGAAGAATCCAGACATTGTAATGGTTTTTATTGGCTCAAAATGGTTTGGAGATAACAATGTAAATAATTATGTAAAACATTTATATACTTTAGGTGCAATGTTTCCAGAACATGTAGTATTTATTAAATTTGTTAAGCCAAAGGATATATCAACACTTTATGCTATGTCAGATATTTTTGTTTGCTCTTCACAGTGGCAAGAGCCTCTTGCTAGGGTGCATTATGAAGCAATGGCAGCGGGTTTACCAATTATCACAAGTAATCGAGGTGGTAATCCTGAAGTTATTGAAGAAGGAAAAAATGGGTATATTGTCAATGACTTTGAGAATCCGGATGCATATGCAGAAAAAATAATTAATCTATTAAATAACGAAAATAAAAGAAAACAAATAGGGAAATATGGACGTGCGAAGGTCGAAAAAGAATTTAATTGGAACCGAGTTGCTATGGATTTAATGAGAGTGTATGAGGAAGTTTTATAAAATTTAAGAGGAGGGTGAAGAAAGTTGGAAGAAACAACTGGATTAGAAAGTGAACATTTAAAAAAGGTCCTTAGCTTTTATCCATTTGAAGTAAGTAATATCATTTTACAATCAAGCAGAAGTGGGAGAACAATGTGGGAAGTTGAAACAGAAGAAGGATTAAAAATATTAAAACAAGCACATATGCATCCAAAAAGGATGCTGTTTATTGCTGGAGCACATTTACATCTCCTTCAAAATGGATTATCAATTACAAACATTCATAAAACAAAAAGAGGAGGATTTTGTATTGGATCTGATGAGTATGCGTATGTATTATATGATAAGCATCAAGGGAAAGAAGTCATATATTATAATAAAGAACAATTAGAGAAGGTACTCATATATGCGGGTAAATTTCATCAAGCATCAGAAGGCTATATTCCGATGCAAGAAAGTAAAATTCGGAGTCGATTAGGAAAATGGCATAAATTATACAGATGGAAATTACAAGAATTAGAAGGAAACAAAAGAATTGCACTCTCCTTTCCAGAGGATGTATTTTCAACGATGTTTTTAGAGTACGTCGATAAGATGTTAGCACGTGGTAAGAGAGCATTACAAGAAATAGATGATCCATATTTTGACCAATGGACAAAAGAAGTTATTGCATCTAATAGTTTTTGTCAGCAAGATTTTACTTTAGCAAGGTTTGCAGAAATAGATGATGCCGTGTTCATGAAAGAGCTACATTCCATTACAAGTGATTTACCCGTAAGGGATCTACGTATCATTTTAAATAAAGTGATGAAAAAAATGTCAGTTTGGGATACTAATTTAGCAATTCATATGTTGAGTGCATATGATTCGGAAAATTCCTTATCAGAAAAACAATTTCGTGTTCTATGGACTGATTTATCGTTCCCTCACTTATTCTGTGCAATCGCACATAAATACTATTTAGGACAAAAGCGTTCTTGGTCTGATGAAAAGTATATTTGGGCATTGCAAAATATTATTGCACTTGAAGACTCTAAGGAAGAATTTTTACAAAGTTTTTCTGATATTTATCACGAAATCAAGAGCAATAGCGGAGGGAAATAAAATGAATTCAGAACAAGAAGAGATTGTAATCCCTATTTTAGATTTAGAGAAATTTGTGTTTTCTCCACCAGGGCCAATGGGATGGGAATTGTCAGAGTATGAACAGCAAAAAAATATTGTACTAAATGAATCTTCGGTGCTAGAGAATTTAGCAATCATTGAGGAAGTAGAATTAGAGGAGTTACCCAAAATTGGATTGCTAGATTCAGAAGAGAAATCTCCACAAAAAACTACAGTAATTGATGAAGTAAAAGAAGAAAAAGAAGTAAAAGCCGAAGAGATTAAGAAGAAGAGGAAAAAGAAGAAGAAAAAGAAGAAAACAATAGAACAAGAAGAGAAATCTCTACAAAAAACTATAACAATTGAGGAAGAAAAAGATGAAGAGACCCAAAATACAATAGAAACAGAAGAACAAAAAACAGAAAAAAATGAGGCCATTCCAACTCAAATAGAAAAGCCGAAAGTAAAAGTCAAAGTTATTACTCCCGATTATCCATTAAAAAGCCCATGGATAGCAAATTTAGTAAAGAATGCTAAGGAAAATGAATAATGAAATTTCCGCAAATAGATTAATCTTTTCATATTCTTTCAACATAGTATATATAAAAATATATTGAAGGAGTTAGGTAAATGGCTGATGTAAAAAGAGCAAAAATAAAATTAGATGTTGAGAATGGCTTTAGTGTTAATTCAGATGGTGATTTACAGGAAGTTTTAAAAGCTCTAGCTGAAATAATTCAATCTGGTACACATAATGGTGTCGAGGTCGAAATTCAATATGTTGATGAAACAGAAGTAATTTTTACAGACGAAGAAGAAGAAGAAGAAGAAGAAGAAGAAGAAGAAGAAGAAGAAGAAGAAGAAGAAGAAGAAGAAGAAGAAGACGAAGAAGAAGAAGAAGAAGAAGACGAAGAAGACGAAGACGAAGAAGAAGAAGAAGAAGAAGACGAAGAAGAAGACGAAGAAGAAGACGAAGAAGACGA
>NZ_JBQAHM010000040.1:0-5697 GCF_051916885.1 Bacillus cereus group sp. MYBK14-1
AACACGGAAGTTAAGCTCTCTAGCGCCGATGGTAGTTGGGACCTTGTCCCTGTGAGAGTAGGACGTCGCCAAGCAACTTTAAGACGAGTCAGAATGACTCGTCTTTTTTGTGTTTATAAAAATAAGAATGGCTGGTAAATCTCAGTTTATTAAAATTTCACTTTATTGTTCACATCAACAAGTTCAAAACGCTCACAGACGAGTAACATATCTTCAGAGAAATTAAGACCAATCTCATTTAGTTCCTTTGTAAAAAAACGAACATGGGTGTCTCTCCAGTAATTATAAGTACGATCTCCTTCGCCTTCAGCGATAGCGAATTCTTCGCTTACTTCATTCATTGGTGTTACAGTTACTTCTATTGTCTTAATAATAGCTACAGGTTCATCATTACTATTGAGTATAATACTATAATCATTAGTAGTCGGTAGCGATTCATTTTCTAATTCATAAAAAATGTGACCGGAGCATGTAGCTGTTTTAATACCGTCAATTACTAGTTGTGCAAGATAATTAGGGGCATCCCCAAATTGCCAAGCTGTAACAGATTCTGGTTTTTTGTTGTTTCCCCAATAAGTATCCCAATATGTCTGTGCTAATTGATTCATTTTTATCGTCACCTCACTCTAATTAATATTTAATCTCTTTATAATTCCTAGGAAATTTATTTATTTGTTATGCCTTTGTACTTATTTTTAATTTGTATCAGTGTTTTGCAAATTAAAAAGATACTATGTGGAGTGAATATAGTTTGTAAATATGTTCTGTACATATATGGGATCTTTAATTTTCCAATTGCATTTTATGATAAAGGACATAGTTACTTAAAGAACGTTCAGATTATGAATGGTAGTTTATTATCACTATGCCATATTGAAGTGAGTAATACTAGAGTTGAAATAGATAAAAAAACCGATATTCTAAATTGAATATCAGTTTAATAATATGTGACTTATATGAATCTATAGCAATACGAAAAGCGTAAATAAGATAGCCAACAAAATACGGTAGTATGCAAAAGGTTTTAAACCTATCTTCTCTAAAAGCTTTAGAAAAGTTACTACTGCTAGCATCGCTACTATAAAAGAGGTAATGAATCCTACCGCGAACATAGGGATGTCATCGACACTTAAATACTTCCAACTTTTTAGTAAGTCTAAGCCTGTTGCCCCAATCATTACAGGAAGAGCTATTAGAAAAGAGAATTCAGATGCAGTCTTATAATTTACTTTTGCTAATAGACCTCCAGAGATAGTAGAGCCAGCTCTAGAGAAGCCAGGGTATACCGCTAAGCACTGAAATAATCCGATTGTTAAAGCTTGGCGGTATGTTAAATCGTCCAGTGAATAGGCTGCTGCCCCTTTCTTTTTTACTTCTGCAAAGATCATAAGAATTGCCCCTGCTACAAGTCCAATCACAACAGTGTATGGCTGGAATAAGTATGTTTTAATAATATCATGTAGTAGCAAGCCAGCAACCACTGCCGGAAATACGCCAAGAAATACATGGAACGCGTTGAATTTTTTTTCTTTCTGTATAAGAGGTTTAATATTACATAAAGAAACGAGACGTTTATGATATAAAATTGCAATAGCTAAAATTGCGCCTAGCTGAATAACAATTTCAAACGTTTTTGCTCTTTCTCCCTCAAAGCCTAATAAATGCCCGACTAATATAAGGTGGCCAGTAGAAGATATAGGTAAAAATTCAGCTAATCCTTCTACAATACCGAGTATGAAGGCAATAATGATATCGCTCATAGTTTCACTCCTATACATTAATGAATGTCTACTTTTTTAAAATAGAATAGTGTTGCAATAAATCCGGAAATTGTCGTTACTGCAATGATGATATAAGAATACTCTGGTGGATATGTCGGTTGTAATTCGTTATTTGCGATATCTAGAGTAGCGGTCCACGGAAATAAATCTTTATGCTTGGAGTTTACGAGCATAAGATTAGTCATTGTAATAATGACTGTTAATATAATGGGTGGTACATAGCTCTTCATTACAAGAGTTAGTAGCACAATAGGTGAAGACAATAGAAAGAGAAGTCCACCACATATTAAAAATTCTAGGAAAGAACCTAAAAGTAAAGAAATGTTAAAACCAGGGAAGTTCCCCAATAGCCCTAATATTAAAGTAAGTGCCCAAGCGACTAAAGTTAGCATCATAATCCAAAGAAAGAGAATGATGAATTTACTTGTAATAAAGCTAATGCGTGACACGGGGATAGTTAGTAAATTTTTCAGTGTATCTTCTGTATATTCGCGGGTAAGCAAATAAGCAACCACTACTCCATATAAGGGGAATCCTATAACTAAAGTAGTATATAAGTTAACGTCAGTAAATAATTGATCGAACCAAATAGTTGGAGTTGGCTGTTTTGTTTTTATATGTATATAAGAGGCTACTACAACTAAGAAAGGTGCGACACCAGCACCAATAATGCTAATTAAAAACATATTAGAGCGTTTTAGTTTTAAGAGTTCTGTATAGAGTAGATTAACCAATTGTTCCACCTCCAACTAGTTTGGTGAAATAATCTTCTAGTCTATCTTCACTTATCATCATTTTTAATACTTCAATATCGTTAAGAACGAACGTTCTGTTTATGTATCCTTGTTGTCCAAAATGAGAGTAAATACGAATATTTCCTTCATCATGTACTTCATAATCAAAAATTTGAAGATGATTTTCTAATAACATCACAGCTTTATCGTCATTATTCACTTGAAACTCTATGTACTTACGGTTTGCTTTGCGCAGCGTATCAAGAGAAACTTCTTCTAGTAACTTTCCTTCATGAATAATTCCGATACGATCGACTAACTGTTCTACCTCGGCTAATATGTGACTAGAAATCAGTATTGTTATATTTCTTTCTTGAGCTAAAGAATGAATAAGTTTTCGCATTTCTTTAATACCAATAGGGTCTAGTCCGTTAGTTGGTTCATCTAATATGAGTAGCTCAGGATAATGGAGAAGAGCACGCGCAATTCCTAAGCGTTGCTTCATTCCTAAAGAATACTTTCCTACTAACTTTTTTGTCTCATGCTGCAAGCCTACTATTTCTAATGCTTCTTCGATAGCATTCTTTTTGTGAACCCCAATTATTTTTGCATTAATTAATAGGTTTTCTTTTGCAGTTAAGTTTTCATAAAATCCTGGAACTTCAACTATAGAACCAATTCTGCTTAAAATATCTTTTTGATTTTGGAATAAGTTCTCTCCGAATATTTCAATCGTTCCACTTGTAGGCTTTATAAGACTAAGCAGCATGCGAATGGTTGTTGTTTTACCAGCACCGTTGCGGCCTATGAAGCCATAAATCTCCCCTTGTTGAACATTAATATTTAAATTATCTACTGACTTTTGATTGCCATATACTTTAGTAAGGTTAGTCGTTTTTATAATTGTATTTATAGGAGACACCTGCTTTCTATAAGTTCTTACTTACATCATAAAAAGGAAGGCTTAACTGCATATTAATCATTTCTTAACTATTTCTTAAAAGTATTGTGTTTTGGAATAGAAAAGCCAAAAGTAGTTCGTTTCCATGGAGTACTTTCAACCCATATATGTCCACCGTTTTTCTCAACGAGCGCTTTGGAAATAGAAAGCCCGAGACCGCTACCACCAAATGAAGAGTTTCTTGATTGTTCGCTTCGGTACATTCGCTCAAATACGTTTTGTAAATCATGTTTTGGAATACCAGGGCCTTGATCCCAAATATGAAGTTCGTATTCTGCATCAGCTTCTAGCAATTCGACTCCTATTGTTTTCCCATCCTTTCCGTAATAAATTGCATTTTTCATTAAATTACCGATAATCCGCATAATGCTTAGATGATCTGCGATGATAGGACAAGTAGACTCTGGTATGCGAATTTGCAGTTCGATGTTATGTTTTGAGAGCTCAGGTAAAAATTCAATCAAAACTTCTCTAGTAACTTCAGAAAAGTTGAGTTCTTCTTCTTTTAGTGGAAATTCATTAGCGTCTAGCTTCGCCATATTGAATATTTCATCAACTAGGTGCTTTAAGTTATTTGATTTCATATAGAGTATTTTAAGATATTCTTGTTTTTCTATTTCAGAAGCAGCAACTCCGTCTTTCAAAGCATCTATATATCCGATAATGGAGGTGAGTGGTGTTCGTATATCGTGGGAGATACTAGACAAAAGTTGTTTTCTGGATTCTTCGGATCTTTTGGCTTCAATTTGAACCTGCTCTAATTTACCTATTAGCTCGTTTATTGAAAAAACGATATTATGTAATGAGTGGTCATTGCTTGTGAATAATCTCGTTTGTAAGTTTCCTTTTAGTACACGACTTAATTTAGTATCCATTGCTTTGCGATGTTGAATGAATTGTATTCTTGAAAAGAAGAGATAAATTGTAATTAAGATAAGGATAATAAATAAAGACATTTTTATTCTTGGATCCATTTGTATGTTTAAAATCCCGCAAATGATAAGTTGTAATGAAATCAGGAAGAGGGTTTTATCAGTCTTCAAGCTTTTCACCTACAAACTTATAACCAATTCCCCATATAGTCTGAATGAATTTTGGATTGGAAGGGTCAATTTCTATTTTCTTTCTAAGTTTTCGAATATGTACCATAACGGTATTGTCATCTTCTATATAATTATTGTCCCATACATTTCGGAAGAGCTGTGTTTTTGTAAATACTTGCCCTGGGTTTGAAGTAAAGAATTTTAACAGTTCCAGTTCTTTTCCGGTTAAGCTAATTTCTTCTTTGTTTGTATGAACTGTGTATGTATTTAAATTGATAGTTAGTCCTTTAAAAGATAAAGTTGTTTTTTCTTGAGCAGTATTGTTACTTCCGAGAACTAAAAAACGCCGCATAAGAGCTTTTACTCGTGCAATTACTTCGTGAATGCTGAAAGGTTTCGTAATATAATCATCAGCACCAATGCTTAAACCTAAAATTTTATCAACTTCGTGATCTTTAGCGGTGAGCATTAATATAGGTACGTTAGTTTTATCTCTAAGTTTTTTACATACCTCGATTCCATCTATTTTGGGCATCATAAGATCTAGTATAACGAGGTTATAGTTATTTTGATTAAATAAATGTAAGGCTTCTTTGCCGTTGATTGCAGTGTCTACCATGTATAATTCTCGTTCTAAATATATTTTTAATAAATTTCGGATTTCTTTATCGTCGTCTGCTATAAGGATACGTATATCTTTCATATCTTCACCTGCTTCTAATAGAGTTTTATTGATAGTACAACAACTCTCTAATTATATACTAGTATTTGTTAAAATAAGGTTGCTAGTTTTGTTGGAGGAAAACGTCCACACAAGTTAAGTCTAGAGTTCAAATTAACTCGAATATATTTGGAAAAACAAATTAAAGAGAAGCAGAAGGTGTGCTCCGATAATGAAATCCTATAGAGACGTATTTAGTTAAAAGAGCATAAAAATATTAAATTGAAGTTCTTTATAAAAAGGTGTTGACGATTATGCTTTAGAGGTGTAATATAGAACAAGTCGCCGATGACAATAACGTCGCAAGCGACAAACGAAATGAAAAACTTAGTTGACATTGAAAGATGAAAATGTTAACATAAGGAAGTCGCAAATGAGCGGCCAAGTAGTTCTTTGAAAACTGAACGAAACAAACAACGTGAAACGTCAATTTTTATTTTAGATGCTAGACAAACTA
>NZ_JBQAHM010000041.1:0-5284 GCF_051916885.1 Bacillus cereus group sp. MYBK14-1
TTCCATATATCGGACATATACTATTGTAAGGTCGGCATCCAAATGACCCAAATAAATACCCACGCCAAGAAATAAAACTACAAAGTATTTCTTGGCACCTTTTACATAAAACAAATAAATTATTAAAAAAGTACAAACCCAATTAAAAATTTACACATATAATGTATCCTACCTCTCTTATCAATTTAAAAAGGGATTTATTTTATATAAATCCCTTTTTAAGTATTTAAATACCTAATATAATCTACATAACATAATAATTCCTAAAAACAAAATAAGATAAGAGCCCTCCCCTCTTATCTTTTACTTATATTTATTTCAAGTATTATTAACCCACGCGTCGAACACTAATAACATCTAGGCTTGTCACATTAAGTGTCCCAGCAGCATCTACCCAAACAAGAAATCCATCCTCTACACGAATAAAGACGCCTGTTCCATCTATCGCAGTTCCGCCTGAAAAAACTGTAATTCTGTCACCTTCTCGTAAACCATTTAATCTTCTATTTCCCATCTCGCTCACCTCCTCATGGTCCCTATTTCTTCAATCTCTATTACATTTAATACATTTACATTATTTTCAAGTGCTATTAAACTACACGCCGTACACTAATAACGTCTAGGCTTGTCACATTAAGTGTCGCAGCAGCATCTACCCAAACAAGAAATCCATCCTCTACACGAATAAAGACGCCTGTTCCATCTATCGGACCTCCACCTGAAAAAACTGTAATTCTGTCGCCTTCTCGTAAACCATCTAATCTTCTATTCCCCACTTCGCTCACCTCCTCATGGTCCTATTTCTTCAAGTTCTATTGCATTCAACACATTTACATTATTTCAAGTGCTATTAACCTACGCGTCGAACACTAATAACATCTAGGCTTGTCACATTAAGTGTCCCAGCAGCATCTACCCAAACAAGAAATCCATCCTCTACACGAATAAAGACACCTGTTCCATCTATCGCAGTTCCGCCTGAAAAAACTGTAATTCTGTCACCTTCTCGTAAACCATTTAATCTTCTTCGACCTTCGAGATTTCTCAGTTCTCTTACTTCCTCACCACGTCTTCTTCGATTTCTATTACATACATCACATTCACATCTACGTTGAAAAGACATTTAACATACCCCCTTTTCCCTAAAAAATTTATTTGCATTATATATTATGAAAGAAATAAATTAATTGATTAGACTTACTTCCTCTATCAAACATCCAATTCACTAATTCATAAAAAAAGTTCACTAATTTTAACAATTGTACAAGCCATTTTGTATTACCTGCATACATTAACAATGAGATGATTAACATCTTACTATACTCCAAATCCCAAATTACCTGTTCGTTAGCTATCTTTAAAAAATAGAAAAAAGGTCAGTTAAAAACTGACCTTTTTTCTATTTTTTAAAGATATATATTTTGCAAATTAAAAACCCCTTACTTATAAATACATATATTATATAGTGCTCCAACACACTACTAAATAAAACTCCACTAACAAAGAAAGAACTTATTTTCTATCTGTCAAGAATTTAGGTTCTTTTTTATCGTTATATATCCTTTTATATTAATTATAAATTTTTAATTCCTTTCCATATAATCGATTCTATGCCCTTTATTTAGCATTTCCTTTACCATGACAGTTCCTCACATCCTCAAAGAACTTTTACAGTATGAAAGCTAGGGTTCTGCAACTTCACCTAGGGTATCACCACAATTCTTTTTAACAATTTACTTGTTTTCTGCACGAAACTAACATCACTAGCAGAATCTCGTAAGATATTTAGAGAGAAGAAACTTTGAACTTCTTAAATGTATAGTTGTATTTCATCAGATATAGATATTATTTTTTTAGTTATATAGATATAAAAATATTATGGATGAATTATCTCGCGTCGCCCTATAGTAACCCTAATAAGCATAAATCCTGACGATTGACTTGGATTTTTAACTCTTTGTTATTGAAAATATAGTCCCATATTTTGTCGAAAGAAAATAAAAAAAGAGAGATTCCGCTTATAGGAAGGTCATTGATCTAGAATTATGATAAGTACAAGCATTGTAAAGAGGTATATACATAAATGAAAAACATGTTCTTTTGATTGGAGCAGCATTTGATCCGAATTTACTGTATCCTACATTGCCACCTAGCCCTCCATTCTCTTTACCCACAGGACCTTTTATTGGAGTTATATTAATTACTGCTGATAATTCAATAACGGTTGGTAATGCTGGTGTATATGCTGTAACGTTTACGACAGGAGTTAGTGTATCTGGAGAAAATTCAAGAATTCTTATTATAAATTTTACGATAAACGATACTGTTAATTTTCTTTCTCAAATACGAATCAATCTGGATTAGGGCAATAGAAATATAGCATCAAAAACAGTTTTACTTTCATTAAACCAAAGGTATGTTCTTCGAGCATTAATTAGACTTTCTGCTGGACTTATTTTTATTGGTGAGGCATCATTTCTTATTGAAAAAGTTGGCTAACATAAAAAAAGAGATCCGATTGGCTTTCTTTTTTCATTTTTGAGACCAATCAATTCCTTAGCTTGATAGCGATGTGATGCAACTCCTATTACTCAAAAATCCTATCGATATATGACATAAGCTCATTTTAGAAAATTCCTTATCAAAAAGAAGCATATATGATGAGGAGGACATATTTTAAACTATATTCCATTGGAAAGGTGCGGAAACGTATATGAATTTACATTCCAAGAAAAATTTTATTATAACAAGTACGCCTTATTTCCCACATATTAATTTATCAGGAATTCCCAAAGTAACAAGAATATCTCCATGCTTTTCTAAAACTCCAAAAACGAAAAAAACGAAAAAAAATCCAAAATTACCTAAATCGAAAATATTGTGCTTTAAACAATTTATAGAGCATAAAATCCAGTTAGTTCCTCCTGCCCAAAAAGGAACCATCAAAGTAAATAGACAAATATTTACTACGATTGAAAAGGTGTGTTCAGAAGTAGTCATTATTTCGGGATTTATTCGTAAGACTATTACTTATACAGCTTTAGCTTATAACAAGGTAATTCCAAACTATAGAATTCATAGTAACGTGCCCTTTAAAGGTCTTATAGAATCAAAAGATATTAAAGAGGAACATCAATTTAGCATCGTCGAAGAAAAAATACTTGGCAATGTTTTTACAAGTGAAGCTAACTTTGAAAATCCAAAGAAATTTCAAGCATACCAATCACCCTTTGCTTTCGATTTTATAGAGAAAGATGCTGTAAAAATTTATATAAAAATGAGTACTTAGCAATTACTGTTCTTTCTAACATAACTTGTTATCTACTGAAAAAGCGTGTATAAGCATCCGCAAGGTTACGAACAGACCACTGAATCGCAATACTATCCACTTCTTTTAGCCAAACAAACTCTCTCTTCATGACAGGTAGTTTGGCAGAGCATGTACTATAGGTCAATCCTTTTCCTGTCTCTTTATATGCGTGATCCCATAAAGATAGGAAATGATTGAATACAAAGCGAGAACAACCAATCGTTTTGTTGATTAGAATTGCTTGTGCTTGATTTGGATAGATACGAAACTTTTAGACTTTATCAATCATCATTTCATTCACCTTCATTTCGGTATATGACTATCCCGAACCGAACCAAACATACATTCCATTCGTAGCGAAGTAACACTTTCTGTATGTCGAACAATTAAGATGGCTTCCTTCCATCCCTTGTTCGAAGCCAATCCATTTCCCACCTACTCACTAGTTTATGACCCTTCACCCGAAGGATTCTTCTTCGCTAAAATGATAAATTAAAATCTAATGGTAAAGAGAAATTCACTTTTTATTTTTTAAAAAATAAGAAGTGAGTTTTCCATCTATTATTAATGATAATATTTAATTTTTAACACTATAAATGTTAGTCGAGCATATATTATAGTATTGGAATTGGTTTCACTCACTTATTTCAATTTTATAGTTTCCTTTTAAGAACATCAACGGACATTGGTGTTCTTTTTAAGTGGGTTGACCTTGTAAAATAAGAAGTTTTCTGAGTTAAAAATTTATAAAACAAAGAAGCACTCAAAATGAGTGCTTCTTTGTTTTATCCTAGTACTTGTACTTGTTGTACTTGTAAAACTTTTAAAGTAAGGTCTAGTACAATTTTTTCACGAAGAGTATCAAATGGTTCGTTTAATTCTGTTGGACAAGGGGAAAAGTCTAATTCAAAAAATTGAGCACTGACTAATTCACAATATGGTTGTTCGTTATAAAAAACTGCATTTTCGAAAAAGTATTTGTCTAGACGTGGTAAATCACCATTTTTAGGATTAATAAAGTGCGATGTTGTGTCTGAAGAAGAAGCTACTAAAGCTAATGATAGAAAATCATCTTCCGTCAGATCTGCAAACCCACTAAAATTAATATTAGCGATACGATCAAATAAAGGTGCGTTACACTCGCTAGATGCATACTCAATGTTTTTACGAATATATCCTTGTACAAATAATTTTGCTCTTGTAACTCGGCGATAAGGTGTACCATCTACTGGAGTGAATGCAACAGGAACTAACTTACATTGTGTTAAAAATACGTTTTTTAACACACGTTTAATTTCAACTGCTGGAGGATCTAATGGAACATCCGATTCTACAACAATTTGAATTGTTCTTTCTGCTAATACAACTGGGATTTTTACAATCGGTGTTCCTGGCGTAGTAATTGGTGCTGCAGCTGCATCACTTAATGGTGTTTGAGTTTGTCCTACTGCCTGACAAGGTACATTGATTGGACATTGTTCGCTCATATTATCTAATCTCCTTTTAAAATCACTTTAAATTTTTTAAAACTTTTCAATGACAATATATTCGTTTTTTTTATTGATGTATAAGCTTGTATAATAGGTTTTCAATTTTTTTTATGTTTTGTAGATATTTTATTAGCTTTCTCATTAAAATTTTAAAAGTTGCAGGTTTTAGGTTAAAAAAATGAGTAAGTTAATTTAAACTACGATCTTAACAGCATGGATGTTAAGATGTGCGTTAATTTAACGAATTTCCCGAAAGAATTCTTCTTCCTCAAGCGTGTGAAGGGCGTAGCCCAACGGTAGGTGGGAGATGAATTTCGGTTTGACGTAGCCAAAAGGTTTTCCTTTTTATTTCGCCTCTGATATAATCAGTCTTATAAATTATAAAGGCTGGTATATAAATGAAATTAGATAGTAATAACCATTCAGTATTCTTGTTGTATTATCACCTTGTGTTGGTCGTGAAATACAGAAGAAATGTGTTTGA
>NZ_JBQAHM010000042.1:0-4380 GCF_051916885.1 Bacillus cereus group sp. MYBK14-1
CTTTCTTGGCATGCTGTTGTCCCCCTTCAGTTTCCCTCCAAGGTAAACCAAGTGATACTAGGTCATGTAAGGTTAACCTAACGGCTTGCAATCACCGTTTTTCCTTGCCCCCTTATGGGCGCACAATATCGCCATAACACGCTTGATATGGTACGGCTTCTGGTCTAAGGCAATGGTACATTCCTGTATGTTTCACTTTTTGATATTGTTGTTGTGAAAATTTGATTGCTAATTCTTTCGTATACTTGCCACCATTTGCACCTACAAAATCAAAAAATCCTGTCCCGAAATTGTAAGCTTGAAGGGCTGTTTTAATATGATCCATGTCCCCAGGACTCGTAACACCAGCTCTTTCTATCGCATGTTTAAACTCCTGTACGCCAGCCCAAATGCTGTAGTCTGGATCTGTAATACAGTTTGGTGATTTACAATATTTCGTATTAAAAGCCCCCTCTGATGATTGCATTGGATCGCTACCTCGTCCGCCGCTTTCTTGCATCATTTGTGCAAGCATTAAAGCGACAAACGGTTCCACGCCAAAGGCTTTCGCATGCTTCCGAATCGTAGGTTCCCACTTTAAAACTTCGGGCGAAACATTCATGACTTGCCCTTCACCTGTATACGTAATATCACCTGCGTCTGTTCCACTTTCTCCACCCATTGCCGCAATGAAAATACTCATAACTCCAAGTAAAAGAAAAGAAAAAAGACCCATCACAAGTAGCGCTAAAGTGATGAGCCATTTCTTTGGTATAATCTTTAAAACTAGATGCATAGTATTAAGCACCTCCCCCGAATAACATTAATTCTTCGTCTGTTACTTCTACATGGAAGTGAATGTTTTTTACAGCACCAATACTTAAGATGACATCTCCTGTTGGCAAATGTGGAATCGCTGCAATCTCACTTTCACTTAACTGTCCTGCAAATACTTTTCGTAACATATCTAAACTGTTATTATCTTGCTGCATGATAAATTTGTACTGTGTAAGTTCAAATAGCTTTTTAATTTCGTCAATCATTTCTTGTGAAGATCCTTCTGGTACAAAATCACGAATCGTGTGACTTGCATATAAAAGCCCTGCAAAGTATTTTCGATCTTCTCGGCTAAGTTTCGTTAAAAATTGTAGAGCATGAGCGCTTTCTTTTTTCGTGTTGATGATATGATGCGCCTCGTCAATAATAATGAAATAACGAGTTACATCTTCAAAAGCAAGTTGCTTTTTGTTAAAGGCTTTTAATTGAGGCGCACCATTTGAAATCATTTTATCCCAAAGGAGATTTAACACATTAAAGATCTGTGCCTGGAATACTTCTGGTTTAAAGCTGGATATATTCCGTAAGGAAAAGGATACAACTTGTTCTTTCTTGAAATCTTCAATTGTAGTATGGCCATCAAATAATTCTGCATATGCTTCTACTAAATTTGTAAGATTTAATTCAATTAATTCTAAACGATGAATTCTACTGTCTCCTAAATTATCATGATGCTTTCTAGCTTCTACATCTTGATATAATTCTTTACGAACAAACATTAAAAAGTCAGAGAAAATCGGATATTCTTTTGATTTTCTTGTTGTAATTTCATTTTTCGCTCCTTTTTCGTCGTTCCATAATCCCATACGAATATATAATTTACGAAGCAAATTTTCATATTCTTTAATTTCATCATCTTTTGCTTCTGGCGCAATGAATCGATAAAAAATTGTCAATTTAGATAGATGTTGAGTGAAACTAACTTCTTCAAGTTCTGCTGTTTTGTACACTTGAAGTGGGTTAATTTGACCTTGAGAACCGTCTAATGAGATGGTCTTTCCTCCTAGTTCTTTCACTGTATCTGTAAACTCTTCTACCACATCAAATATCCGAACAAAATGCCCCTTACTTGCATAATCCACACTTTTCTTTTTTAACAATGTTGATTTCCCCGCACCAGACTTCCCAATCATTACACCGTTATAACTCTTTCTTTGATTGTCTTTATGGAAGATATCAAAAATAACATTTCCTTTTGTTTTCGTTGTTCCATAATACGTACCGTATGGATCGTGCAAATATGAATAATGAAACGGACACCCACCAGCCAAACTGACTGCCGGAATTTCTTTCCCTTTTCTTCGGTTCACATAATTTTTTTGTGTATCAAAGCTCGTTACGAGTGCATCCCATTCATACTCTTGTTCATTTAAAAAGACAGCTCCTCGAAAGTTATAAGATTCTAATGTTTCCAGGATCTCTTTTACTTGTTTTTCTAGTTCATCTATTGTTCTAGCGGAAACATAAATACGAATATGAATACGTTTCATGACCTCACCTTGTTTCAAATCCGTATAAAGAGCTTCCAGCTCTAAAAATTCATTTTTCGCATCGATCCGATCTATATTATCCTTCGCTGTATCATGCCGAACACTTTGTTCACTCATGGATTTATTAATTGATTCAACTACTTCATTTCGATTATCACTCATGACATCTAATGTTGTGATCACATTTGGCATATTCATAATTTGCTCTAACCAAAAATCATTTACCTCTGTTGGATAATCATAGACATGAATGCAAGTACCTAATCCATCACCTGTTTGAAAATAACTTTCTTTAAAACTAATTCCCCCTTGTGGCTGAACTCTAGCCACTAAAAAGGGGTTGTAACCTTTCTTCTTTTTTAGTTCCTCTTGTTTTTCTTTTTTAGATTTTTTACTCTTGAACGCAAACATATTGTTGCCCCCTTACTACCATATATTTTTCGTTCCTAATTTTGCATTTTGATTAAACAATTTAAACATAAGCTCTAACTTTTTCTCTTCATCCACCTCTAATAGTTCAGTAGAGCGTTTGATATATCGCTTTGCTGCATCTACACGTTCTTTTACGATCAATTCCGTTTCTCCGTAAATAAATAAGAAGGCTTCCCGATTTGTCCTGCCCCATTCTAAAAACTGTAATTCTTTTAACTTTTGATTTAAAATTCGTTCATACAAAGGACTGGTACATTCTTTAATTTTCTTCTCTATATAACGTTGCTGTTCGGTTGTTTGACATGGAAAGTTTAAAAAAACGAGTTTAATGGACTGCTTGTAAGCTTGATAAAAATACGCATGTGAGAAGATAACAAAAGCTTGTTCATCACTATTCTTAGAGAACATATCGTCACCTTCGACTTGAAGAATTTCTAAAAACTCCTCATTTTTCAGTTCAAATATGCCATCCTCCGTCATGTCTACAATTTGCATAATTTCCGCAATACTTTTCTTTACCTTTGGTGGCGCTTCTTTCTTTTTTCTAGATAAAAAACCTAACAGTTTTGGATTTTTCTTTTTCGAATTGTCTTTCTTTGGCTTTTCTTTCTTCTGTTTTTTTACTTTTGGTTCTACCTTTGGTGTTTCTTCTTTCTTTTTGTTGGGTACCACCTTCACAATTTCTTTTGGTTCAGAAATTGATTCTTTTACGTTTTTTTCGTTAAATCGAAATGCATTTTTCTTCGGTCTTTCTAGTTGTTTTGGCTCTTCTTTCTCTACATCTTTTTCGCTGAATAACGCCATTTGTGATCCCTCCCTTATTGATCGTTATCAATGGCGCAATATGCACCTTTCCTTCTTAGCAAAGTAATAATCAATACCTCATACATTCGTTTTTGAGGATTCGTACTTGGTCGCCAAATCATGATAATTGCAATAGCTACCATGAAAAGAATAAATGGTAACTGAAAGGACTCATGTACGAAGTTCCTAAGAATCATCGTTACAACTAATAAACCAATTAATAAAAAGAAATCTATTAAATAAAGCACTTTATTTATCCTTAATTCTGTACTGATTTCCTTCGGAATCCGATAGCTTCTCATCGGGATTCCCTCCTTTTCGACAATAAAAAATAAGCGTACGATTACGCTTATTTTTTATCCGTATTCTTTTTATTTTTGCTCACGATATCTCTCCAACTTTTACCCGTATTTTGACCCATTTGATAAAAACGCTTTGTATTTTGTACCGTTTCAGAAGTATTAATTCGTTCTTGTACTCCTCTTACTTTTTGTTTCACTGATGATGTCGTATGTTTTACTTTATCCGTTGTATATTGTCCCAATGTCCGTGTTTCCTTACTGCTACTTGCTGCCACTTCTTTATCACTATCATAAGGAATAATTGGGCTACTATGTGTCACTGTTACGATGTCGGCTGATACCGGGCTTCCTCCACTTGGTACTGATCTTGGTGTTTCCACTGGTGCCGGGCTTCCTCCACTTGGTACTGATCTTGGTGTTTCCATTGGTGCCGGGCTTCCTCCACTTGGTACTGATCTTGGTGTTTCCACTGGTGCCGAGCTTCCTCCATTTGGTACTGATCTTGGTGTTTCCACTGGTGCCGGGCTACTTCCGCT
>NZ_JBQAHM010000043.1:0-4156 GCF_051916885.1 Bacillus cereus group sp. MYBK14-1
TTCCATATATCGGACATATACTATTGTAAGGTCGGCATCCAAATGACCCAAATAAATACCCACGCCAAGAAATAAAACTACAAAGTATTTCTTGGCACCTTTTACATAAAATTAATTTATTAAAAATGCACAAACCTAATACTAAAATATTAACATTATATGACTAAAGATGAATGAACCTATACAAGCAATCCATATTCATAAAATTAAAATACTTATATATTGAATTTAACAGAAAAATCTTTATGTTGAAACACCAAATTCATGCGCCAATCATCCCACTGTAATTTTTTATTTGATTAACTATTATAATCATTTCATCTTTTTCTCTAGGCATCAAACCTTCTATATAACTATGACATAATTTGTCACCATTTTAATTTGTAATCCTAACTAATTAAATGATAAAAAAAGGGGGGGCGTGCACCATCTCTTTCCAACATATACTTCTTCAAAAAAATAGAAAGACACTTGTCTCTCTTTCAAAAGTATTTTTTGGAATTTCAAATTGTCCCCCTTAGTATCAAACCTAGAACAGCCATAATTATCGTACTGATAATTATCCGTAAAATCCAAGAAGTATTTGTGCTGATTTTTTCTAATTGCTTATTAATTGTAGAAATGTCTTTCTCGTTAATTATTATTCGAGTTTCTAAATTACGAATATCACGCATGATCTCTTTGTGTTCTGATTTTAGACTGTCAATTTTCACATTTACGTCTTCCATATACTCACGCCCTTATAACATCTTAATAGAACAGTCTTAATATATTATGAGACAACCTTTTTCGATGTGAATGTATATGAGTTATTTCTATGTTGAATCTTCATTCTATACATTTTCCCCAATCTTATTTATCATTACTAAACTAGTACAAGTGTTTGTTAATTGACTAATGGCTGTACTAATTAATCAAATTTGGACATTTTGTTAGAACTTCAATTGAAACTCAATTACATTCTTCATATTTTAAGTATTATCATTAAAAAGTTTAGAAAATCTACGTACAAAAAATAGGTGCTGTGAAATAATACTATTTCACAGCATTTTATCAATTTCGATAGTTATTACTAACTCTATATCTCCGTCTACAGAGCATTAAACGCACATTTTTTCAATAAAAAGTGAGCATCCAGGACAATAGATGCTCTTAATGTATAAGGAGTTCTAACCAAAACTTAGAATGGAGGAGAAGCGTTCAAGCTCGTCCTATACTCTAATATATGCTTGTTCTCCTTGAAAGGTGAAAAATAAAAAGACACCTTAATTAGATGTCTTTTCGGGTTTAAGAGAAAGATACCATGTGAAAAGCCTTTCTGTATCATTGTATGATTATGAATTTTCGTTATGATTTAAATAGTTTTTAAATATCTTTTAAATACGTTTATTGTATATTTGTTTAGTTAATGATTTTGTTACGAATAACGGACACAGTAAATTCTAATGAAAAAATTTTTAGTAGGCTTAATCATTGATACGAACTAGCTTTTTTTTAATTATTTCCCATATATTCAAACAAGGCCTATTTCACTCCACTCCTGTATTGTTAATTTATTTGCACAATTTAATTAAAATTCATATATACTACTTGTGCACATGTATTTAGGTCACATGTGGGAGTGTGATCTGAAACCTACTTTTCAAAAAGCGCTATA
The DNA here is from genome assembly GCF_051916885.1 of Bacillus cereus group sp. MYBK14-1. NCBI lineage: Bacteria > Bacillati > Bacillota > Bacilli > Caryophanales > Bacillaceae > Bacillus > Bacillus cereus group sp. MYBK14-1. Next base: position 1,658 of record NZ_JBQAHM010000043.1, read on the forward strand.
TAAGCGCTTTTTTTGATGTGTAAAATGTTTTTTTATACAAAACATACTAAGATTAGTAGTGCAGACCAAGGCATTGGTTCGCACTACTATTTTTTATATAGTAGAAGTGAAGAGAAGGTCGTGGGTGTCTTGGGATCCTGAATCCGTATACAAAACTGACCTTCTTCACTTACCTTATTTGAATCAGTTTTTAGTATGTTGGTCTTCGAGATCGTGTATAAGAAATGAGAATCGATAAGTGTAAGTTGAAGACTTCAATTCCACCTGAGGAGGAGCTATATGAAACACGTTATTGCATTTGATGTCAGTATGGGTAAAAGTTATATGGTAATTTATAATGCACAAAAACAATGCGTATTCGAAAGTGAAATCAAGCATTCTAAGCCTGATTTTAAAAAACTACAAGAAAAGATACATAATCTTACAGATGAAACCGGCGAATCACCTAAAATTGTATTCGAAGCAACAGGGATCTATTCCAGACAGCTAGAACGATTTATGCAAAATAACCAGTATACATATTGTTTATTAAATCCATTAGAAGCCAAAATACAATGTGATTCCTTGCGGATTCATAAGACAGACCGAAGCGACGCACACCGATTAGCTCTCACCCATTTTACAGTTACCCGAAGGGTATCTACCGAAACTGATAATTTATTCTATCAGTTAAAATCTCTATCTAGATTATATAGTGAACTGGATGATGAATTATCAATAATTCGCGGCCGTATGCATAAAGTAATCCAATTAACATTTCCAGAATTGGAAAGAATATTTACTAGTAAATCTGATTTGTTTTTAAATTTTGTTCAACTATTTCCCCACCCAGATTGTGTTTTAGGTCTTTCTAAAACCATTATAAAAAATCGTATTCGTGCCAACACCAATAAAAAAATATCAAATATTACGGCGGAGAAAAAAGCGATTCAGATACTTGAAATAGCGGAAATTTGCTATCCTGCTGTTTCTCAGAACGATGTTCTGTGTGACCAGCTCAAATTATACGCAAGGCGCTATCAAGAGCTTCTTCACCAAAAAGAAAGCTGTATTAGCAAGATGGTGTATGTAGCTAAGCAACGTGCAGAATATGATATCATTCGCAGTCTCCCTGGGATTGGACCCAATACTGCCGTACGCTTGATGGCTGAAATAGGAGATATTACTCGTTTTAACAATAACAAGCAACTCAATGCATTTGCTGGTATTGATATACGCCGTTTTCAATCAGGTAAAACCTTTTTTAAAGATAAAATCAATAAACGTGGAAATAAGCATTTGCGGAAGCTCCTTTTCCTTATCATCCAGAACATGATTAAACAACGACGTTACGGACAAAATCATATTGTTGAGTATTACGATAAATTAAAAACGCAACCTTATAACAAGTGTCATAAAGTTGCGTCCATTGCATGTGTAAATAAATTATTGAAGCTTCTCTTCTATCTCATTACACATAATATGCACTATGATTATCGGTTAACCGCCTGAAACCATAGTTTCATCCATCATACCATATCTTCCCCCTAGTAAAAAATGAACACATATTAGGGGTATTTGGTTTGCATTCTATTCGGCTTGAAATTTCTGGAATTCAATCAATTATAGCTCTAAAAAACAGTTGACTAATCGTAAGAAAGACACCCAATTAAACAAACATCACTTCATATGATATATTCCATCCTATCTTTTTAGAGTGGATAGTCGTTACAGAAGTGCACTCTACGGAGTGCTCTTACATTTTCATACCAAATAGCGTTTTTATAAACAACTTGTCACCTTTAAATCAGACAAGCATATATTATTGTATGGGGCACTCCACTCCATAAGTTCAACCCTTTTAGTCTAGATGCACACTTATATGTGTGCTCTTTTTTATTCACTTGAAATAACGATTTTGTTCAATAGAAAAAGAACATCCGGGGCAGTAGACGCTCTTAATACGATTGGAGTGTTAACTGAATAAATGGAATAGGCGCGGTTAAGCTTATCCTGTACTTTAATAAAAAGTAAAAAGACACCTTAATTAGGTGTCTTTTCAGAGTGCCAGAGGTAATCTATATGTTGGATAGACCTTTCTATATCATTGTATGACCATCAATTCTTGTTATGCCTAAAAAAGGTTTTTAATACGTTAATTGTGTAGTTTTAACATAACAAAGAATAAGAATCTGTTATGGACACTTTTTTATACGAACAAAATATAAATTCTAGTTAAGAAATATTAGTAGGCTTGTTCATTACATCATTGATACGAACCAACTTAATTATTTAGGATGCATGGTGAACTACCCGCCACTTAACGTCCTAACGGACTGTTTGAAGTGGGGGCTTCTCGGTTAGTCGTTACTTTTGGTAGCTAACGAATTCGTCCTAAGACAGCCGAGTTAACTCCCTTGTTCCAAGGGTTATTTTATTGCTATCTATGCTAACGCCAATAGGCGTATTGCTTCATTTTTGATATTGATAGCTGCGTTATAATCTCTATCGAGATTTACA
>NZ_JBQAHM010000044.1:0-4133 GCF_051916885.1 Bacillus cereus group sp. MYBK14-1
CTCCACCAAAACCAAAACCCATAAAATTACCCCCTTTCGTTCGTCAGTATATCTTATGCTCGTCTAGAAAGGATGGTGTGAGTATAGGAGTCTAGTTAAGTGTGGATTTTTTATGTAAATATGAAAGTGGCTTAATAATACCATCTTTTTTCTCTTCATTTACCTAAATTGAATAGAAATTTTATCTTTATTTGTTAACATTACATGTTGTCATCCCGATACGTTTTTATCTTTATTTTTGTATAGTGTTTAGGCATATCTATTTGTTATTTTTCCAATACTAATAATTGTTTTGAACTTACAAATGGAAAAGATAGCTACAGGATTAATCTTGTAGCAGCAGTAATCCACCTATTTAAAGTGGGATTATTTTTATATGTAAAGAAATGGAACCCTAAGGATCCTTCCTCCGAAGCCGGAATTAAACGTGTATAAAAAAATGTGTTTTTATCACAATGTAAGTTAGTTCCTGTAGCATTCACTCCAGTACCAGGTACAGATTCCACCGAGTTATAAGAGCAAAATTGTTTGTATAAGGATATATTCGTAAAAACATTGAACATGCAGGCAGTGGATGTAATTCAGTGCCATTTAATTGAAATGTAAATGTTTTATTTTCTGGTTTGACAGAAGATGATTTTCGATCATTAGCATTAGTGACTTCTTCCTCAGATACTACATCTCGTTTTATTAATCCTAAAAACGATGATTTACCAAACTAAAATAAATAGGTTTTTAAAAATACAGCTTTTTATTAAGAACAACCATGCTGCGAATTAGTCATTGCTCAATTCTTTGAATTAGGCTTTTCTCCTCGTCCAACAGAATTAAACGAAACATTTGATACTCTTCATAAAAAATTGTACTAGGTCTTACTGTAGGATCTTTCAAGTACAAGTATAAAACAAAAAAACATTGTCTTTTTTATTATTATAAAACATATATAATGATGAAATGGTCGCGTATGAAAACATATTTTTAGGAGTTTCATAAGTGGGGGTGAAGGTGTTGGTTAAGCCATGGGTTGGTAAGGGGATATGGAACATAGTTTATAAAGGGCAAATACTAAATGATCAAGATGATTCACGCGAAATAAGAGAAAATAAGAAAAATGAAAAATCAGAGAAAAAAGCGAAAGCAATACAAACAGAGAAAAAAAGTAAAGAACCAAATTCAAAAAAAGAAACTAAGGCATTTAAATTTGAGAAAGAATCAAAGAAAAAAAGTATAGATTCAGGATTGAAAATAGAGACTTCAGTGCGTTCAATAAAAGTTAAAATTCCATTTTCTATTATTTCGGATGTTACTAGTTTTATAAAACCGCCCAATATTAATGTGAAAAATCAAGAAGTATTTGTATTTCGTAATGAAAAAGATGCAAGAAGGCGTGAATTGGATTCTAAGTTATTAACTACAACGCAATATTATCATGGAGAAATTAATTGTAATTTAGTTTCTTCCAAACTTCATGAAAAGAGAGTGCTTTTAGAACTTTCTAATCAAAAAGCAAAAAGGAATATGAAAGAGAGTAGGGTAGGAACATCTTCGTGGATTCCTATCCACGGTATATTATTAGAGAGGGAAGTTGAAGCGGATGTAAATAATTTAATAGCTGCGAAACTACCAATAGAGATAGGGAGGTATAAAGGTGAAATTAGTTTAATAGAAAAGGTAGTTTTTAAAGAGAAAATTATAGAAATAAAAGAGATAGCACAGGAAATTATTTTGACAAAAAAAGAATTCCTATTGCCAAAAATAATAAAGAAAGGGCAAAATCCATTTATAGTTGAAAAAGGAAGCTTATGTGTAGAAGGCTATATATTTCAATGTATTGAATTTATATCAGAAGAAAGTAAAACTCATGATAAGCTTTATCAGTTAATGCAAAATATTGTATTAGAATTAACTATCCAATTACTACAAGAACAGGACGTTTGTGTGCGGATTACATAAATAATCATATCTCCATCAATCAGCTGAAATTTTTTTCAGGATTATGTAACAGAGAGAAACAAAAAAGGTGCTAGCAAGTTTGCAATTAAGTTAGGAAAAATGTATTAGAAGTTAAGTAATAACGATGACTCGTTTTAATTAGAAGACCTAACAATGGGATAGATTAATATTTTTATGGAATGAATAAGTAAGTCTGTTTAGAAATAAAGAAAAGACACTCATATAAGAGTGTCTTTTCTAATAGTTTTTTAGCAGAAACAAGCAGCTCCAACTATGATTAATAAAATAAATAATACAACCAATAAAGCAAAGCCACCAGCAAATCCGCCGCCACAACTACCACCGTAACTCATAAATTTTCCTCCTTATGGTAAGAGGGTAAAACAAGGGGTCACTGTACTTTATGCTTTTATAAAGTAATTGAGCAGGTCCTTTTAAAAAAGAAAAGCCTTATGGTGCCTTCAAAAATTTGATTTACTGTATTTGCTAGTTGGAAGGAGATGGGATCCTAGATACTGCAAAACCTGTGCCGTTACTTGCTAAAAATTGACCAGCTAAATTAGATGTAGCAGCCGTTAAGCATTTCCCTTACTGTATCAGTGTAGACCCTTTCCATGTTCGTCTGTCCTTTCTGAATTAAATTTGTTAGAGAAATATGTATGCTGAAACTGGATGGGCCAGTCTATTTTTGAAGTGATACAATAGAAAACTGTCTCACACTGGATACCTGACAAATAAGTTTGAATTAGAACACAAAATTGAAAAGGGTGATTGGGTTACAGATTGGTCTGATGACATTGCAGAAACTGATGTATTACAGGGAGTAGTAGCTGCAGGGATATCTGTATTTAACGCTAATCCAACTGCTTTTTTATACTGGATAAATGAATTAGTAAATCGTACTATTTCATCTCGGCCGTAAACTGATGTTGTGCATCAGTTTACGGCCGAGATGAAGAGAGTACCTAATGAAATAGCTGCAGATGTTATTAGACAAGCAATTCAAGGGGAAAGTCCATTAGAGACCTTTAAAAGATTTGATACATTTGATTTTAAAGCAGGGCAATAAGATATTCTGGTAGAAATATGGCTTGTGGAAATACAATATCTACTACTTAGGGAATGAAGCTTTATATTGCACTTAAAGTGCGCTAAATTTATAAACATGAAGATAAACAAAGGGGAGAATAATTTCTAACAGTGGAAGCAATGAATGTACTTGTTCCTATAAACAATATAGAGAAGTGATGTTTATATAACTCAAGGAAGATGGGGCTTAAATTGCAAATACTAGCTATGGTACAGAGTTTGCAACTGAAACAGATGTGCATTCTGTGCAAAAACAAAATGCACAATCAGCTGCAAAAAAATCACAATCTTCTAGCTCTAATCAATAATGAAGGGAAAACACTTCTCTATCTTAAGAGAAGTGTTTTCTCAGCCTGTAAAGAAAATTTTCTCTACAGCCTATTTTTATGTCTGAACAAATACATAATGTATCATTAGCAACTTTAGATGATGAGTTTGACACAGTTTTAAAAACTGAAGATTTCTTTTAGAGAAACTGAAATGGTGCCTTTAACTGGTTCACATCCTTCAGCAAACATTTCATATGAACTTGAGTGTCTTTTCTCCGTCATTACCAATGCTAGTTTTAACTTCACTGTAGCTCCTGTTGTTTTGAATTTGGTCGAATTCAAAACAGCAGGAGCTAACTCCAGGTTTATTTTTGAGAGCTTCTTCTTTTTTGTCTCTTCTTTAGCAGTCGTTGCTTGTGTTTCTTGTTTTGGATCAGTAGAACCTTTTTCTTTCTTGTCGTCCTCTCCACCTAATGTCGCTGCACTGGCACCAAGTACGATTAAACCGATAAATCCTAAATACTAAAAATTTAAAATTTTACCTATTATATAGTTCCTTTAATGATGAAATGTAAGATTTTAGAAACTGTCATAATGAAAATGGTTACAACTATTTTATCGAATGAAAATAAAAAAAGAAAGATTCCGCTTATGTAAAGATCATTTATCTAGTATGGAACATTTAATAATTATGATAAGTACAAGCATTGTAAGACCAACTATGAGAAGTCAAGGAGGATTTTTTGTATAAATAAGGGGTGTTTTTCTAAAAAAGGGCGCACCAAATAAACCTAAGGCTTTTCAAAAAAATGAGAAGTTCAT
>NZ_JBQAHM010000045.1:0-2945 GCF_051916885.1 Bacillus cereus group sp. MYBK14-1
TTTTAGTTTGGTTAAGTTAGAAAGGGCGCACGGTGGATGCCTTGACACTAGGAGTCGATGAAGGACGGGACTAACGCCGATATGCTTCGGGGAGCTGTAAGTAAGCTTTGATCCGAAGATTTCCGAATGGGGAAACCCACCATACGTAATGGTATGGTATCCTTATCTGAATACATAGGGTAAGGAAGACAGACCCAGGGAACTGAAACATCTAAGTACCTGGAGGAAGAGAAAGCAAATGCGATTTCCTGAGTAGCGGCGAGCGAAACGGAACATAGCCCAAACCAAGAGGCTTGCCTCTTGGGGTTGTAGGACATTCTATACGGAGTTACAAAGGAACGAGGTAGACGAAGCGACCTGGAAAGGTCCGTCGTAGAGGGTAACAACCCCGTAGTCGAAACTTCGTTCTCTCTTGAATGTATCCTGAGTACGGCGGAACACGTGAAATTCCGTCGGAATCTGGGAGGACCATCTCCCAAGGCTAAATACTCCCTAGTGATCGATAGTGAACCAGTACCGTGAGGGAAAGGTGAAAAGCACCCCGGAAGGGGAGTGAAAGAGATCCTGAAACCGTGTGCCTACAAATAGTCAGAGCCCGTTAACGGGTGATGGCGTGCCTTTTGTAGAATGAACCGGCGAGTTACGATCCCGTGCGAGGTTAAGCTGAAGAGGCGGAGCCGCAGCGAAAGCGAGTCTGAATAGGGCGTTTAGTACGTGGTCGTAGACCCGAAACCAGGTGATCTACCCATGTCCAGGGTGAAGTTCAGGTAACACTGAATGGAGGCCCGAACCCACGCACGTTGAAAAGTGCGGGGATGAGGTGTGGGTAGCGGAGAAATTCCAATCGAACCTGGAGATAGCTGGTTCTCCCCGAAATAGCTTTAGGGCTAGCCTTAAGTGTAAGAGTCTTGGAGGTAGAGCACTGATTGGACTAGGGGTCCTCATCGGATTACCGAATTCAGTCAAACTCCGAATGCCAATGACTTATCCTTAGGAGTCAGACTGCGAGTGATAAGATCCGTAGTCAAAAGGGAAACAGCCCAGACCGCCAGCTAAGGTCCCAAAGTGTGTATTAAGTGGAAAAGGATGTGGAGTTGCTTAGACAACTAGGATGTTGGCTTAGAAGCAGCCACCATTTAAAGAGTGCGTAATAGCTCACTAGTCGAGTGACTCTGCGCCGAAAATGTACCGGGGCTAAATACACCACCGAAGCTGCGGATTGATACCAATGGTATCAGTGGTAGGGGAGCGTTCTAAGGACAGTGAAGTCAGACCGGAAGGACTGGTGGAGTGCTTAGAAGTGAGAATGCCGGTATGAGTAGCGAAAGACGGGTGAGAATCCCGTCCACCGAATGCCTAAGGTTTCCTGAGGAAGGCTCGTCCGCTCAGGGTTAGTCAGGACCTAAGCCGAGGCCGACAGGCGTAGGCGATGGACAACAGGTTGATATTCCTGTACCACCTCTTTATCGTTTGAGCAATGGAGGGACGCAGAAGGATAGAAGAAGCGTGCGATTGGTTGTGCACGTCCAAGCAGTTAGGCTGATAAGTAGGCAAATCCGCTTATCGTAAAGGCTGAGCTGTGATGGGGAAGCTCCTTATGGAGCGAAGTCTTTGATTCCCCGCTGCCAAGAAAAGCTTCTAGCGAGATAAAAGGTGCCTGTACCGCAAACCGACACAGGTAGGCGAGGAGAGAATCCTAAGGTGTGCGAGAGAACTCTGGTTAAGGAACTCGGCAAAATGACCCCGTAACTTCGGGAGAAGGGGTGCTTTCTTAACGGAAAGCCGCAGTGAATAGGCCCAAGCGACTGTTTAGCAAAAACACAGCTCTCTGCGAAGCCGTAAGGCGAAGTATAGGGGGTGACACCTGCCCGGTGCTGGAAGGTTAAGGAGAGGGGTTAGCGTAAGCGAAGCTCTGAACTGAAGCCCCAGTAAACGGCGGCCGTAACTATAACGGTCCTAAGGTAGCGAAATTCCTTGTCGGGTAAGTTCCGACCCGCACGAAAGGTGTAACGATTTGGGCACTGTCTCAACCAGAGACTCGGTGAAATTATAGTACCTGTGAAGATGCAGGTTACCCGCGACAGGACGGAAAGACCCCGTGGAGCTTTACTGTAGCCTGATATTGAATTTTGGTACAGTTTGTACAGGATAGGCGGGAGCCATTGAAACCGGAGCGCTAGCTTCGGTGGAGGCGCTGGTGGGATACCGCCCTGACTGTATTGAAATTCTAACCTACGGGTCTTATCGACCCGGGAGACAGTGTCAGGTGGGCAGTTTGACTGGGGCGGTCGCCTCCTAAAGTGTAACGGAGGCGCCCAAAGGTTCCCTCAGAATGGTTGGAAATCATTCGTAGAGTGCAAAGGCATAAGGGAGCTTGACTGCGAGACCTACAAGTCGAGCAGGGACGAAAGTCGGGCTTAGTGATCCGGTGGTTCCGCATGGAAGGGCCATCGCTCAACGGATAAAAGCTACCCCGGGGATAACAGGCTTATCTCCCCCAAGAGTCCACATCGACGGGGAGGTTTGGCACCTCGATGTCGGCTCATCGCATCCTGGGGCTGTAGTCGGTCCCAAGGGTTGGGCTGTTCGCCCATTAAAGCGGTACGCGAGCTGGGTTCAGAACGTCGTGAGACAGTTCGGTCCCTATCCGTCGTGGGCGTAGGAAATTTGAGAGGAGCTGTCCTTAGTACGAGAGGACCGGGATGGACGCACCGCTGGTGTACCAGTTGTTCTGCCAAGGGCATAGCTGGGTAGCTATGTGCGGAAGGGATAAGTGCTGAAAGCATCTAAGCATGAAGCCCCCCTCAAGATGAGATTTCCCATAGCGTAAGCTAGTAAGATCCCTGAAAGATGATCAGGTTGATAGGTTCGAGGTGGAAGCATGGTGACATGTGGAGCTGACGAATACTAATAGATCGAGGACTTAACCATATAATATGTAGCAA
>NZ_JBQAHM010000046.1:0-2864 GCF_051916885.1 Bacillus cereus group sp. MYBK14-1
GGTCAGTGCTTAATTGGTGTTCGAATGATGTATGAAGACCCCAAGTAGGAAGTGAGAGGAAGGCTGTTTTTGTTTTTGAAGACGGTAATGTTGCTAGAAAAAACCTTCTTTTTTAGGCTGAATAGATGACTTGGTGATATGTGGTAGTGGTTGATGCTTAATTCGTATCTGATAGGGATATTAGAATAGAATGATGAATTTTTATAGAGGTGAACGAAATGAAAGTAGTAGTAGGATCAAAGAATAAAACGAAGGTTGGCGCTGTGGAGAAGGTTTGGAAAGATGCTGAAATTACATCTCTTTCTGTTCCGTCAGGAGTATCAGCTCAGCCTTTCTCAGATGAAGAGACGATGCAAGGAGCGATTAATAGAGCGAAGCGAGCGCTAGAGGAAGGAGAAGCTCCAATTGGTATTGGGCTAGAAGGCGGCGTAATGAAAACGGAGCACGGTTTATTTATGTGTAACTGGGGCGCGCTAGCAACAATGGATGGGAAAGTATTTGTGGCCGGAGGAGCGCGTATTACGTTACCAGACGATTTTTTAGCACCTCTTGAAGATGGTAAGGAATTAAGCGAAGTGATGGAAGAGTTTGTGCAGCGAAAAGATATTCGTAGTCACGAAGGTGCTATCGGTATTTTTACAGATGATTATGTCGACCGCACGGAATTATTTGTACACGTTGTTAAGTTGTTAGTTGGGCAATATAAGTATGACAAAAAGCAAGCATAAACCTTGCACCGTGCGCGATGTATGGTAGTATAAAAGAAAGATTATAACATGAAAAATGCACCCGTTAGAGGAGGAAATATAGATGAAGTCATTAGAAAGCATGGAGCAATTCCAACAGTTAAAAAATGAAGAGAATGTAGTCTTTATGTTCTCAGCAGAATGGTGCCCAGACTGCCGCTTTGTAGATCCATTTATGCCAGAAGTAGAAGAGAAATATAGTGATTTCTCATTTTACTATGTAGATCGTGATGAGTTTATTGATCTATGTGTAAAATTAGACGTATTTGGCATTCCGAGCTTTGTAGCGTACAATAAAGGTGAAGAAACTGGTCGCTATGTAAACAAAGATCGTAAAACACAAGAACAAATCGAAGAGTTCATTGAAGGTTTAAAATAAGGCAATTTGCCAATTGAATTGTAAAACAACCTCTACCTTCGCGGGGGAGGTTATTTTTTTGGAAGGGAGGAAAAAAGAGATGAAGATGACAAGTAAAAAGATGAAAGATGAGTTAATAAAGAAATTATCTCGCCCAGAATGGGACTTTCAGTATGATAGTGAGAAAGAAGTTTTACGTATTGAACAAAAAGACTCCAAAAAAGGTATTAACGTATCGCTTCCAGGAGTTGTGGCAAAATGGGAAGTGAACAAGGAAAAGGCAATTGAAGAAGTTGCTTATTACGTACAAGAAGCGCTAATTGCGATGCATAAAGAAGAAAATAGCGGAGCGAAAATTTTACCTGTTATTCGCTCTACTTCTTTCCCGAAACAAGCAGAAGAAGGAAATCCGTTTATTATGACGGATCATACGGCGGAAACACGTATTTACTACGCGCTAGATTCGAATAAAACGTATCGACTAATTGATGAGCGTCTATTACAAAAATTAGAACTTACAGAACAGCAAGTGCGTGAAATGGCATTATTCAACGCACGCTCATTAGGTTATGAATTTAAACAAGACACAGTAGCGGGTAATACATTCTACTTTTTAAACACAAATGATGGGTATGACGCGACTCGTATTTTAAACGAATCGTTACTACAATCGATGCGTGAAAAGATTTCTGGTGACATGGTTGTTGCTGTTCCTCACCAAGATGTATTAATTATTGCTGATATCGTCAACGAAATCGGTTATGATATTATTGCACAAATGACAATGAAATTTTTTGCCGAAGGGCATGTTCCGATTACATCACTTTCATTCGTATATGAAGATGGAGAATTTGAACCAATCTTTATTTTAGCGAAAAATCGGAAGAAGACAGATGGAAAAGAGAAAGGATGAACGAAGTGAACGTTTTTTACAACCTTGAAGGAATTGGTGACACTTTAATTGTTGCCTTACAAGATATTACTTTAGAGAACCGTACTTTTGATCGCAAAGGAGATGTTGCACGCGTATATGATCGTGAAAGCAATGTAACAGCAGGATTCAACATCTTTAATGCATCTTCTTACTTAGAAGTAAAAGAAACAGGCAACCTTACATTAACGAAAGAGCTTGTAGAGAAAATCAACGAAATTTTAGCGAAGAATGGCTTTGAAGAAACAGTAGAAGCAGATCTTTCTCCGAAATTTGTTGTAGGCTATGTAGCTGAAAAAGAAAAGCATCCAAATGCTGACAAGCTAAACATCTGTAAGGTAGAAATCGGTACAGAAACATTACAAATCGTATGTGGTGCACCAAACGTTGATGCAGGACAAAAAGTTGTCGTTGCAAAAATTGGTGCTGTAATGCCAAGTGGTATGTTAATTAAACCAGCAGAACTTCGCGGTGTTCCTTCTTCTGGAATGATCTGCTCTGCACGTGAATTAGAGCTTCCAGATGCTCCACAAGAAAAAGGTATTCTTGTATTAGAAGATAGCTTTGAAGTTGGACAAGAGTTTAAATTTTAATTGATATAAGAAAAGAGAGGTTGTCCTTTTGGGCAGCCTCTCTTTTTGTTTTGTCATTTTTTGTTGGTAAGTCGATATTCCGTGTCGAATCGTTGATATATGTAGAGTTACGATAGATATATTTGAAAAATCGTTGATATATTGAGAGTTGTGATAGATATATTTAAAAAATCGTTGATATATTGAGAGTTGTGATAGATATATTTAAAAAATCGTTGATATATGTAGAGTTACGA
>NZ_JBQAHM010000047.1:0-2592 GCF_051916885.1 Bacillus cereus group sp. MYBK14-1
CGGAAGTTAAGCTCTCTAGCGCCGATGGTAGTTGGGACCTTGTCCCTGTGAGAGTAGGACGTCGCCAAGCAACTTTAAGACGAGTCAGAATGACTCGTCTTTTTTGTGTTTTATAACTTCTTTTCAAAGCTAAATATTTTGAAGTGCTTCTCGCTTTTCAAAAAGGTTTTTGAGTACGTAGCTATATAAGTTTTATTCAATTTCTTTCGTGATTCTTTATATGTAATTTAAGATTTTCTATTTTATTTCTTAAAGATAGGATTCATCAGTGTGTTAAAATAGTACAGTTGTTTTTGATGTACTTTAATATAAGAAGATTTAAGTTAGAAAAGGAGATAATATGAAAAAGATAAGTATAATTACTATAGTAGTCTTAGTCCTGCTAGTAATCGTGTATATGTTAGTTGGGAATTATTTTTATAACTACGCGTTAAATGCGAAACAAGAAAAAGAATTTTTGCAAGATAATCCTCATTTAGTAGAAACGGTAAATGCGTCGGGAGATGTATTGGCTGCAAATGAAGAAAAGAATGCAAACTTCGTATCGAAGTATAAACCTAACACATTAACTATACGTTCTTTCGATAAATTAAATTTAAAAGGTTATGAATATATGAATGAACCATCCAGTCATAAATGGGCAATTGTAGTTCATGGATACAATGGTAGAGCATCAGAAATGACGAAATATGTTCGTAACTTTTATGAACAAGGCTATAATGTCATAGCACCAGACCTTCGTGGACACGGAAATAGTGAAGGGGATTATGTTGGTATGGGCTGGCATGATCGTAAAGATGTTTTGATTTGGATTCAACAAATCTTGAAGAAAGACCCTAATGCTGAAATAGCTCTATTTGGTGTTTCAATGGGCGGGGCAACTGTAATGATGACTTCAGGAGAAGATTTACCTTCTAATGTTAAAGTTATTATTGAAGATTGTGGATACTCAACTGTTATTGATGAATTTACTTATCAACTAAAAGATTTATTCCATTTACCGAAGTTTCCTGTTATGAATGCGGCAAATATGGTTACTAAATTAAGAGCTGGTTACGATTTAGAAGAGGCTTCAGCTGTAAAACAAGTAGCGAAAAGTAAAACACCTATGCTGTTCATTCATGGGGATGCTGATACATTCGTTCCTTTTGAAATGTTAGATGAAGTATATAATGCTGCAAAAGTAGAAAAAGAGAAATTAATTGTTCCAGGTGCTGGACATGGAGAAGCGGAGAAAGTAGATTCGAATAAATATTGGAATACTGTATGGAAGTTCGTAGGGAAGTATATTCCGGCATAATTAAAGTTGTTGCATTTATATAGACGATAATCGGAGGGATAATAGTTAATCCTTTTGATTATCGTTTTTTTTGTTAATTAGGTATTCTGCTATAAGTGTGTTTTTGTATGTACTATATGAAGGAGATAGAGCAAAAACTTTTGAATTCCTTAATCTCAGTGCTACAATGATTGAAAACTAAATGTTAATGAGGTGTTTTTTATGAAAATTGAAGTATGGTCGGATTTTGTATGTCCATTTTGCTATATTGGGAAACGTAGATTAGAGATGGCTTTAGAACAATTTCCACATAAGAAGGATGTTGAAGTTGAGTTTAAAAGTTTTGAATTAGACCAAAATGCTCCAATCTATTCTGGAACAAGTATTAATGAAGTACTTGCATCAAAGTATGGAATTAGTATTGAAGAAGCTAAGCGTAATAACGTACAGTTAGGAAATCATGCAGCTAGTATAGGTTTAAGTTTTAATTTTGATGAGATGAAGCCGACTAATACTTTTGATGCGCATCGTCTTGCTAAGTTTGCAAAGAATCAAGGGAAAGAAAAAGAGATTACAGAAAATTTACTTTTTGCATATTTCACTGAATCGAAAAATTTAAGCGATGTGGATACACTTGCTACTATCGCTGAAGCTTCAGGTTTAGATAAGCAAGAATCTTTAAATGTTATTAATGATAAAAATGCGTATGCAAATGATGTTAGAAATGATGAAGCGATTGCTCAGCAATATCAAATTTCGGGAGTGCCTTATTTTATTATTAATCAAAAGTATGCTATTTCAGGTGCACAACCACTTGAAACTTTTGTTGGTGCACTTCAGCAAGTGTGGGAAGAAGAGAATCCTGCACCTAAGTTGCAAGAACTTTCTTCAGAGGGTGGAAGCGATCTTTCTTGTACTGATGGAAGTTGTTCGGTGCCGTCGAAAGAACAATAGTTTTTATGGTAGAAGAGCACCCCATAGATTGTTCTGTGGGATGCTTGTATATAACTTATAGAAGAAATACGTAAATGAAATCTATAAAATATAAAGTTTTTTAAAAAATGTATTGACGATTATACTTTAGAGGTGTAATATAGAACAAGTCGCCGATGACATTAACGTCGAAAGCGACAAACGAAATAAAAAACTTAGTTGACATCAATTAACGAAAGTGTTAACATAAGGAAGTCGCAAATGAGCGGCTAAGTAGTTCTTTGAAAACTGAACGAAACAAACAACGTGAAACGTCAATTTTTATTTTAGATGCTAGACAAACTAACTTTATTGGAGAGTTTGATCCTGGCTCAGGATGA
>NZ_JBQAHM010000048.1:0-2512 GCF_051916885.1 Bacillus cereus group sp. MYBK14-1
GGGGCAAGGAAAAACGGTGATTGCAAGCCGTTAGGTTAACCTTACATGACCTAGTATCACTTGGTTTACCTTGGAGGGAAACTGAAGGGGGACAACAGCATGCCAAGAAAGCCGTAAGTTGGCTAAGCATCAAGCCACGACTGAACGGCGAGATATAAAGTACGAATAAGGATAAAAGCTAGACTGCTTGAACGATAGCACAAGGGAGGCCACCGTAACTAATCTTGGAAGATGCTTACGAACGAGATTTAACAGATGTCATGAGGATAGTGTATGTCATCCTACATGAATAAGGTCATCTGTTGCCCGCTTCTATATAGAAGAAACGTGTGAACGTCGTATCCGAAATCGTACGTGCAAGTTCCTTGTCTACTAAATGGGGATTGCCTACGTCAGAATGCCAAAATGGCTATTAAGGATAACTTTAAGACCCAACAGTCAAGAAGTATGGCTTATGAATATCTGATATGGCAACGGAGCCTTCATAGTAGTCAGAGCTAGGGAAAGCCTAGTACAAGGCGAAGGAAGGCAGTCTGTTAGCTTATTACCAAATTGGGGAGGTGCGAAAGGCACTATGCAATGTCCAAAAGTAGTATTAAGCAATCTGCGAAAGAAGAGTCTCGATAAAAAGTATCAATATACAAGACTCTATCGAAATCTTTACAATCCAGATTTCTTTTTACTGGCATACAATAATCTAAGTAAAAACGATGGTGCATTAACTATGGGAGTAGACCAAAGGTCTATTGATGGATTTTCTATGGAAGAAGTAGAACAGCTCATTGAAGTGTTGAAAAACAAGAGTTATCAACCCTACCCGTCCAAAAGAGTCTATATACCGAAAAAAAATGGTAAGAAAAGACCTCTAGGAATACCCAGCTTCTGTGACAAATTAGTGCAAGAAGTTATTCGCATGATTTTAGAAGTAATCTATGAACCGAATTTTTCTAATTCCTCACACGCGTACCGGAAAAATAAAAGTTGTCATAGCGCTCTATTAGAAATAAAGCGTACTTTTACAGGAAGTAAATGGTTCATAGAAGGAGACATTCGGGGTTTCTTTGATAACATTGAACATCATACTTTAATGGGGATTCTGCGAAGAAAAATTTCCGATGAAAATTTCATAGAACTCATTTGGAAGTTCTTACGTGCGGGGTATTTAGACGAGTGGAAGTTTCACAACACATATAGTGGAGCTCCACAAGGTGGTATTATAAGCCCGATACTCTCAAATATTTACCTTAATGAATTGGACGTATATATGGAATCTTTTAAGAACAGCTTCAATCAAGGAAAGAGACGAAAGAAAAATCCTGAATATGAAAACGTACGAAGTAAAATGCGTAGGCTTGAGAAGAAAATTGATAATACCGATGAACAAGAAGACTCTGATAGTATCGAAAACTGGAAGCAAGAAGTGAAGGTACTGAAGAAAAAACTAACACAAATGCCTTACAGTGATCAAATGGACAATGAATATAGAAGACTTACTTATGTAAGATATGCAGATGACTTCTTGATAGGAATCATCAGTTCAAAAGAGGATGCCCAATACGTAAAAGAAGAAATAGCAAAATTTCTAAAAGATAAGTTGAAATTGGAACTGTCCATGGAGAAAACGTTAATAACAAATGCATCAAATAAACAAGCTCAGTTTCTTGGATATGAAATCAAGATATTCAAAAGCCAAGCAATTCGTACGGATAAATTAGGTAGAAAAATAAGACTGTTAAATGGCAAAGTCCAATTAAAAATGCCACATAAAGCATGGGTAAATAAGTTACAAAAGTACCAAGCCATCCAAATGAGTGCCAAAGGCACTTGGAAGCCTAAACCAAGAAATTACTTTCAACGAAATGAAGACTTAGAGATTGTTTCCCAGTATAACAGTGAAATACGTGGATTGTATAACTATTATCGACTAGCCGAGAACGTGAGTAATCATATGCATAGGTTCGCTTACTTCATGTTTTATTCGATGTTGAAAACATTCGCTACGAAATATAGAAAGCGTACCAAACATATTCGGAAAAAGTATATGAAAAATGGACGCTTTACAGTGGAATATGAAACAAAAAGAGGTATAAAACAAATCCACTTTATCGAGCGTAATTTTCCGAGAATAAACGGAATTTCTAAAGAGCAAACAGATGTTGAAAAAAATACTAGATACACAATGAGTACAACAAGGCTCTCAGACCGAATAAAAGCGGAAACGTGCGAATCATGTGGACGAAGCAATACAACCATACACATGCATCACGTTAAAAGGTTGAAAAACCTTCGGGAAAAGTCGAATAAATCATATCTCGAACAACAAATGATAGCGAGAAATCGTAAAACAATCGCTCTTTGTAAAGAGTGTCATTTAAAAAGACACAAAGGCGAGATATAAAATGCAGATGACAGATGGAGAGCCGGATACATGGAGACGTGTAAGTCCGGTTCGGAGAGGAGCATTTGGAAACCTATCACAGAAACGTGGAAAGGCGCTGGATGCTTACTCTAC
>NZ_JBQAHM010000049.1:0-2444 GCF_051916885.1 Bacillus cereus group sp. MYBK14-1
AAAGTTAGTTTGTCTAGCATCTAAAATAAAAATTGACGTTTCACGTTGTTTGTTTCGTTCAGTTTTCAAAGAACTACTTAGTCGCTCATTTGCGACTTCCTTATGTTAACACTTTCGTTAATTGATGTCAACTAAGTTTTTTATTTCGTTTGTCGCTTGCGACGTTATTGTCATCGGCGACTTGTCCTATATTACACCTCTATATAATAATAGTCAATATTAATCTTTCATTTTTTTTAAAAAGATGAAAAAGACTCTCATACCACCCTTTTATTTCTCATACATATCAATAAGATAACTGAAAGGAGTGTAGAACTTGTTCAATCCTTCTTTATTACACATCATAAGCTCCCATTCAAGAAGCCCACACTATCATAGGAAGTTTCCAATCATTCTATTTTGGAGTCAAAAAAGCGGCTGTACTTCTCTTGCTAAGTGGTTCTTTTACCAGATTGATTTATTACAAACCGCTCTAAGCTATAGTCCTTTCATTCATAATTATGAATATGATATATACAAAAGTACACCTGCCTATAGTGTACGACTAGGAGTAGCGTTACGAGAAAAACAAAAAGAAACTTTTAAACTTGTTCGTAACCCTTATAGGAGAGCAGTCAGTTCTTTCGTGTCCTTAATTGGACCTCCTTATATGGAAAATCCCGAATGGAAACCCATCCGAAAGTTTTTATATCAAGATGAAAATTCCACCAAAGGGATCTCATTTAAACAATTTTTATACTATCTATTTATAAAAGGGGCTCACGCAAGTGATATTAACCCACATTTCACACAACAATATATAGCTGGTGAAGAAGAATATGTGACCAATTATATATACTTAGAAAACTTCGATCACGAAATGAAAGAATTAGAAAAGCGTTTCGAATTAAAAACCGCACCAATAAATGAGTTCTCAACATCATGGCATCATCAAACTCCCGCCATGATTTATAAAGGGAATTTTAGCGAAGGCGATATTACTGATCCTTTATTTCCACGTCATCCAACTTTTGAAAGCTTTTATGATACTGAATGTATACAACTTGTCCAAACAATATTTCAAAATGATTTCGACACATATAAATACAGCAAAGAATATCCATACTAACTTTAGTCTATTATCTTTGCTAAATAAAAAAGATACCTCATATATAAGGTATCTTTTTAACATTTCAATTATATAAATCATACTGTTTAACAGTCTCTATTCTCCACCTTGTTACCTTTTAATAGATTACATAACTTTTGCTTATCCGCCCATCCTACTCCAATTAAGACTAAACTCGCTCCCATTATTACTCTCCATGTCAGAGATTCATTTAATAGAATAATTGAAGTAATAATACTTATTAATGGTAATGCATTTAAATATAATCCGCTTACTGATGCTGAAACTCTCTCTAGCGCTTTATTCCAAAACCAATACGCTAAAATTGTTGCTCCAATAACAAGGTATATTACACTAAGTACCGTTTTCCAAGTTTCAACCTTTGGGAGACCGTAATAAAAAATTTCTACCAGTGCAAACGGTAAGAGAATAACAGCTCCAATAATTAAAGTTAATGTTGTAAAAACCTCGTTTGATAAATACTGTTCTTGTTTTGGTCGTTTTAGCAAAACTGTGTAGAAAGCAAATAGAAAAGTACTTAATAATATTAGTATATCTCCTATTAAGGACACTTCTTGATTAGCACTTTTAGATGGAATCGTAATAAAGAGTACTCCTATAGCACCCAATATAATTCCTATCCAATAATTCAATCGAATTTCCTCTTTTAAAAAGAGTGCTGAAAAAAGAATTGTAACCAATGGTAACGCAGCATCTATAATACTCACATGTAATCCACTGGTTAAAGAAATGCCGTAGGATGTAAACATAAAATAACCAGCTACACCGGTAAAAGCTAACAAACTCATTCTTTTCCATGGAACTTTTTTATGTACAACTGATTTTTGTAGTTCCTTAAATGAGAATATCATACAAATTCCACCTGCAAAGAAAAGACGAATAAATAACAAAGTAAACGGCTGAATAGATTCTAACGCCCATTTTGTTGGCGCAATGGCTGTGCCCCATAATATAACAGCCACTAATAACATGCATATTTCTTTCATAATTCCCCACACCCATCAAAAATATATGTTAACTACCTTAATTATAGATTTTTTCTAATGTAAAATCCTTTAAAAGCACAAAAGGTTATGTAAGATCACAAACATTCTTTTTACATCTGGACTATATTCTTGAAAAGGTAATTCTTACCTTTAAATTAAAAATAATAAAAATAATAAAAATAAACACAAAAAAACCTAAGTCAAAATGACTTAGGTTTTTGCTTGGCGACGTCCTACTCTCACAGGGACAAGGTCCCAACTACCATCGGCGCTAGAGAGCTTAACTTCCGTGTTCGGTATGGGAACGGGTGTGACCTCTCTGCCATCAT
>NZ_JBQAHM010000050.1:0-1657 GCF_051916885.1 Bacillus cereus group sp. MYBK14-1
CATGCCCATCAACTTAAGAAATTTTACTACCCCCAATTGTCAAAAAACGTTATTCTTTCTACAAAACTAACTAGAAAGGATGACGTTTTTTATGAATCTTTCGATTCAAGATGAACTACAACTATTTTCTGAAGAGCTGTATAGTCATTTAACCCCTTCTCTTTTGGAAGAACTCGCAAAAGAATTAGGTTTTGTAAAAAGAAAACGAAAGTTTTCAGGAAATGAATTAGCGGCCATATGTATTTGGGTAAGTCAACGCACAGCGAGTGATTCTCTCATTCGACTATGCAGTCAATTACACGCAGCTACAGGCACTCTTATGAGTCCAGAAGGACTCAATAAACGCTTTGATAAAAAAGCGGTTGAATTTTTGAAATATATATTTTCTGTATTATGGAAAAGTAAACTTTGTAAAACATCAGCCATTTCAAGTGCAGCACTCATGTATTTTCAGCGAATTCGTATTTTAGATGCGACGATTTTCCAAGTACCGAAACATTTAGCTCATGCATATCCTGGGTCAGGTGGTTGTGCACAAACAGCCGGTATAAAAATTCAATTAGAATACGACTTACACAGCGGACAGTTTCTAAACTTTCAAGTAGGACCAGGAAAGAATAATGATAAAACTTTTGGTACGGAATGTTTAGTTACCTTACGACCAGGAGATTTATGTATTCGTGATCTAGGTTATTTTTCATTGGAAGACTTAGATCAAATGGATCAACGTGGTGTGTACTATATATCAAGGCTGAAATTAAACCATACGGTGTATATGAAAAATCCATCTCCCGAATACTTTCAAAATGGGACAGTAAAAAAACAATCACAGTATATCCAAGTTGATTTAGAACACCTGATGAACACGTTAAAACCAGGACAAACGTATGAAATAAAAGAAGCGTATATTGGAAAGGAACAAAAACTATTCACAAGAGTGGTTATCTATCGATTAACAGAAAAACAATTGCAGGAGCGTAGAACAAAACAAAGCTATACAGAAAGTAAAAAAGGGATTACATATTCAGAGAAAAGCAAACGATTAACTGGGATAAACATATATGTTACGAATACTCCTTGGGAGATTGTTCCGATGGAACAAATACATGACTTTTACTCCCTCCGATGGCAAATAGAAATCATCTTTAAAACGTGGAAATCCTTATTTCAAATTCATCACTGGCAAAATATTAAACAAGAGCGTTTAGAATGCCATGTGTATGGAAAGCTCATCGCGATTTTCCTATGTTCCTCTACCATGTTTAAGATGCGTCAACTTCTGTTGCAAAAGAAGAAAAGAGAACTAAGTGAATATAAAGCAATTGGGATGATTCAAGATCATCTATTTCTGTTATTTCAAGCAACACAGAAAAACACCCAAGCAATAACAAAGATTTTTATCCGCCTGTTTACCCTACTAAAGAAAAATGGCCGGAAATCTCATAGATATGAGAAGAGAACTGTCTTTGATATTATGGGTGTTATCTATGAGTATAGTGGATTTAGAAAACAAAAGAAAGTCGCATAACTTTTAAAAACAATACCTAATTAGGTTTATTTAGCATGCTTATTTTTAAGGACAAAAACTGTTTTAAGAGTTTTTTAGTTTATTTGAACGAAAGTTCATTTTATTTTTGTTCTTAAGTTGATGGGCATG
>NZ_JBQAHM010000051.1:0-1591 GCF_051916885.1 Bacillus cereus group sp. MYBK14-1
CACCTCCTCGTATGATTAAGTTAGGTTTTTTAGGGACGGGATGTACCTATAAACCCAAGAGTATCTATTTTTATGAGATACTTAAATTTGTAGATAGAGTGTTGCCGACCACCTCCTTGAATCTTTGTATTCGGTTGAAAGAATGGTACCTCTGTCTAATAAGTAGTTTACGAATGAGTTGGATGTTGATGACCATTGGTCATTCTTCGTATCTCTTACGAGGTAGTAGCGCTTATTAGTTCAGAGGCGGACAACACTATCTAACACTGATTAAAATAGGGGTGTAAGCTATGTTCTATTTAGGTATTGATATCGCTAAACATAAACATTATGCGTCCATTATCGATCAAACTGGAAAACCTATTACTAAACCATTTCCCTTTCAGAATCACAAAGAAGGTGGACAAGCGCTATTAAATTGGATGTACCGATACATTGAGTCTCCTACAGAAATAATGATTGGAATGGAGGCAACAGGACATTATTGGTTAGCCGTTTATTCTTTTCTACTGGATCATGGCTTCTCAGTCGTTGTATTAAACCCAATTCAAACCAATGCCTGGCGAAAAGGAACAGAAATTAGAAAACGGAAAACAGACGCCATTGATGCCACTATGATTGCCGATATCATTCGATTCGGCCGTTTTGTTGAAACCCCACTTGTGGATGAAAAAATGTTCGCTCTAAAACAAATGAGCCGCTTTCGTAATGCGCTTGTAAGCAATATGAGTGATTTAAAACGAAAAGCTCTTGTCGTATTAGATCAGACTTTCCCAGAGTACCAAAGCATCTTTTCGGATGTTTTTGGTAAAACTTCTTCACAAATCTTACTTGAATATTCCTCTCCCAGTGACTATGAACAGATATCTATTAATGATTTAACACAAATAATTGAGCAAACTAGTCGTAACCGACTTGGGAAGAAAACAGCCAACAAACTAATGGAATTAGCCTCTAATTCGTTTGGTGTCACCTTCTGTAAAAACGCTTTTTCCTTTCAACTAAAAATGTTGATGGAGCAAATTCGTTTTATCGAAGATCAAATCAAAGAGTGTGAAGAAGAAATGTCACAACTTTTAATTGATTTAGATACTCCTATCATGACAATACCTGGCGTTGGACCAATTTTAGGTGCCACTATACTAAGTGAAATTGGGGATATACACCGCTTTGACAAACCATCTAAACTTGTCGCTTACGCAGGCATCGATGCCTCTGTGTCCCAATCTGGACAATTTGAATCATCAGGTACGTCTATATCCAAGCGTGGTTCTTCTCATTTGCGTAGAGCCTTATTCCAGGCGGCTATTACAGCTCATAAACATGACCCTGTATTAAAAGCCTTTTATGAAAAGAAACGAAAGCAAGGAAAGCACTACTATGTTTGTATAGGAGCCGTAGCTAGAAAGCTGTGTTACATTATCTACGCCATTCTTAAAAGCAATAAACCTTATGAAATCCCACCACACACAACAAAAACATGAACTTCTCATTTTTTTGAAAAGCCTTAGGTTTATTTGGTGCGCCCTTTTTTAGAAAAACACCCCTTATTTATACAAAAAATCCTCCTTGACTTCTCATAGTTGGTCTT
>NZ_JBQAHM010000053.1:0-1008 GCF_051916885.1 Bacillus cereus group sp. MYBK14-1
TATCAGAGGCAAAATAAAAAGGAAAACCTTTTGGCTACGCCAAACCGAAATTCATCTCCCACCTACCGTTGGGCTACGCCCTTCACACGCTTGAGGAAGGAGAATTCTTTCAGGAAATTCGTTAAAATTATTTCTCTAACACCCGATATTAATCTGCAATTCTTGTTACGACTATAGACGAATTTCCATAAGTAGAAATTTCACCTTGTGCAAAATCAATTATAATACTTAATGAATCATTTGCATTTAATCTAATTATTATTGTTTTTCCAATGGTATATGCATTCGTAACGGATACAGGGACATCTGCACTTATAGATGTTGTGCCTTCAAATTCACTTTCTTGAACAGGTGTAAGGTCATTAATATATAACCTGAATCTTAAGATAGTATCTACAGGCGTTAAATCGCGATTAAAGAGCCTTGCTGTTAAATTCATACTAATTTCATATATTCCATCATTCAATACTTGAATACTATTATTTAATAAATCAAGATTCGTTCCTAAAGATGGACCAAGATCCTGGAAAACTACTTTTTGGCCCACATTCGCTGTACGAAGTATAGTAGATCTATCATACAAGGCTCCATAAGCTATAATACTTCCGCCTGTTACACCAGTAGGTCCTGTAGGGCCAGTTATACCAATTCCAGTTTCCCCTGTTATACCTGTAGGTCCTGTCGCTCCCGTTGGGCCAGTGAATCCTGTAATCCCAGTTGGGCCTGTAGGTCCTGTCGCTCCAGTCAGGCCAGTGAATCCTGTGATCCCAGTCGGACCTGTAGGCCCTGTCGCTCCAGTGGGTAAAGTAAATGGAGGAATAGGTGGCAATGTCGGACCAAGTAAATTCGGATCAAACGCTGATCCACTCAAAAACTCATTTTTTTCATTCATGTACACACCTCCTCGTATGATTAAGTTAGGTTTTTTAGGGACGGGATGTACCTATAAACCCAAGAGTATCTATTTTTATGAGATACTTAAATTTGTAGATAGAGTGTTGCCGACCA
>NZ_JBQAHM010000054.1:0-873 GCF_051916885.1 Bacillus cereus group sp. MYBK14-1
AGCGCCAGTGGCACCAGTAGCACCTGTGTTACCTTGAACACCTTGAGGTCCAGTAGCGCCAGTGGCACCAGTAGCACCTGTGTTACCTTGAACACCTTGAGGTCCAGTAGCACCAGTGTTACCTTGAACGCCTTGAGGTCCAGTGGCACCAGTAGCACCTGTGTTACCTTGAGCACCTTGAGGTCCAGTAGCGCCAGTGGCACCAGTAGCACCTGTGTTACCTTGAACACCTTGAGGTCCAGTAGCGCCGGTAGCACCTGTGTTACCTTGAGCACCTTGAGGTCCAGTAGCGCCGGTAGCACCTGTGTTACCTTGAACACCTTGAGGTCCAGTAGCACCTGTGTTACCTTGAGCACCTTGAGGTCCAGTAGCACCAGTAGCACCAGTAGCACCCGTGTTACCTTGAACACCCTGAGGTCCAGTAGCACCTGTGTTACCTTGAGCACCTTGAGGTCCAGTAGCACCGGTAGCACCTGTGTTACCTTGAGGTCCCTGAGGTCCAGTAGGTCCAGGAGGCCCGCCAGAAGGTCCGGTAGGTCCGGTAACTCCTATACCAGTAGCGCCAGTGGCACCGGTAGCACCTGTGTTACCTTGAACACCTTGAGGTCCAGTAGCACCAGTAGCGCCGGTAGCACCAGTAGCACCTGTGTTACCTTGAGCACCTTGAGGTCCAGTGGCACCGGTAGCACCCGTGTTACCTTGAACACCCTGAGGTCCAGTAGCACCTGTGTTACCTTGAGCACCTTGAGGTCCAGTAGCACCAGTAGCACCCGTGTTACCTTGAGGTCCAGTGGCACCGGTAGCGCCAGTAGCGCCCGTGTTACCTTGAGGTCCTGTAGCGCCAGTAGCGCCCGTGTTACCTCGAGGTCCAGT
>NZ_JBQAHM010000055.1:0-522 GCF_051916885.1 Bacillus cereus group sp. MYBK14-1
CCTTTTTGGAGCCAGCCGCCTAAGGTGGGACAGATGATTGGGGTGAAGTCGTAACAAGGTAGCCGTATCGGAAGGTGCGGCTGGATCACCTCCTTTCTATGGAGAATTGATAAGCGCTGCTTATCAATATAAGTTTCCGTGTTTCGTTTTCGTTTAGTTTTGAGAGTTCAATTCAGTATTGACTCTTAAATGAGGATATGATATAAATAAATCCTGCAATTTGTATGGGCCTATAGCTCAGCTGGTTAGAGCGCACGCCTGATAAGCGTGAGGTCGATGGTTCGAGTCCATTTAGGCCCACCATACATTTTGGGGCCTTAGCTCAGCTGGGAGAGCGCCTGCCTTGCACGCAGGAGGTCAGCGGTTCGATCCCGCTAGGCTCCACCAAAAAGCTATTTTAAATAGCAAATGGTATGTTCTTTGAAAACTAGATAACAGTGTAGCTCATATTTTTTAATTTTTAGTTTGGTTAAGTTAGAAAGGGCGCACGGTGGATGCCTTGACACTAGGAGTCGATGAAGG